>CAZTXO010000005.1:0-99948 GCA_964617515.1 uncultured Saprospiraceae bacterium
AACCATACACGGCCTGCCTTTCTCTATAGTCATAACCGGCATCATGAGTTCAACCTGAACCTGGGGTATATCAAAGCTGCGTATGGCAAAGGCCGGATGCGGGCCAATCTGGCCCTGGCGACAGGGACCTATATGAATGCCAATTATGTCGCTGAAACCGGCGTATTACGCAATGGCTATGAAGCAAATCTGGGGTATAAATTATCGCCCCGAAAGGACCTCTGGATCGATGCCGGTATATTCAGTTCGCACCTAGGATTTGAAAGTGCCGTGTCGAGGGACTGCTGGACGCTCACCCGCAGCCTGCAGGCTGAGAACAGTCCCTATTATGAAAGCGGGGTAAAGGTGACCTATGTGGCAGACAACCGTCGATGGCTCCTGAGCGCCCTGGTGCTCAATGGATGGCAGCGGATCCGGCGGCCCGATTTAAATCAAACACCCGCCCTGGGGACGCAAATCAAGTTTACACCCAATGCCAATACCACATTTAATTACAGCACGTTTTGGGGGAATGACATGCCGGAGACGAACCGGCGAATGCGCTTTTTCCAGAATTTCTACGCGCTCTTTCAATTCCCCGGGGCCATGCAGGTAGCAGCAGGTTTTGATATCGGTATAGAACAAAAGGAAAAGGGGTCTACCTCTGTCAACACCTGGTTTAGCCCGGTCCTGGTCGCCCGGGTCAGGTGGAATGATCATTGGTCCATCACCGGGAGAGGCGAATATTATGCAGATGTAGATGAAGTGATCATTCCAACCAGCACGGAAAACGGGTTCCAGGCGTTTGGGTATTCACTCAATATCGATTGTCAACTACAGGACAATGCCTGTTGGCGAATAGAAGGCAGAATGATACGCAGTAAGGATGAAATATTTACGAACGCAGGCGGTTTGACGACTTCCACAGACGTGGCCATCACGACATCGGTAGCGATATCCTTTTAAGGGCAGGCAGGCTTATCCTGCTATTTTTTCCAAAAACTCCGGATAGCCCATGCTATCCTTCAGAGCGAGGTGGATTTTCATAAAATCATTCACCTTGTCCGAATTCCATTCTTTCATTTCCTTAAACACTAGCCTGGACCCTTTGCTGAAATTTTGTTTTTCGCGCCCGGTTTCGCTGAAGGCTTCCAGGCCAAAGGAATAATAGATCCTGTCTTTGATGAGGATACGCGTGTATTCCACCTGGCAGCCTTCGGGAACGATTTCTTTGATTCCTACCATCGTCGTTCGTTTTCCTCGTCCGCCCAGGCTGTACTTGAATCCAAGGCGGTCCTTGGCCACTTCCACCCAGTCGTATTGATGCCGGCTGATGATATCAGTGGACACCGGATCTTTTTCCTGCAGATTAAATACCCATTTGACCCATTGCTGCACGCGGCCCGTGATCGTCAACAGGATAAAACTTTTACGGCCTGAAGATTTCACCAACTGCTTGATTTCCAGGTTGCCTTCACGGAGTTTGATCCCAAGCCCTTTTTTAGCGGCCAGGGGCAGGTAATGATCGTTCCGGGACGGCGATTCCGCTGCAAATGCCATCCCCTTGTGCTGAAACCATTGTGCCAGGGCATACGGCTCTTCTTCAAAGAACCACCTGACTTCGTAGCTTGGTAACATCGTGTTTGTGGTTGATGGATGGAAAGGTTAATTAGCTAAAATTAAGGGAAAAAATTATGCCTTTGCCTGACTGCCCCCGATGGACCACGGGAAGTCAACCCACTCTTCCTGATTAATACGTACTCTCACTTTCCTTGCCCTGAGCGTACTTCGTGCGTGCTCCGTCGCTGAAGCTTTGGCGCAAGCGACCGAAGGAGGCGCCACTTCGTCCTCCGAAGGCGAAGTCGACCGCGTGCCGCCATAGCTTCAGCGGTGGCGCAAGGGTCACTTTCCTTGCCCTGAGTGTAGTCGAAGGGTCTCTTTTTCCCTTTCTTTACAGGATGAAAATGTACCAGGTAGATGCTTTCACCGATCGCCTTTTTGGCGGAAATCCTGCGGCCGTCGTCCCGCTCGGGGAATGGCCAGCAGATGATTTGATGCAGTCCATCGCCGCCGAAAACAATCTCGCGGAGACGGCATTCATTGTGCCGGAGGGGGATGATTTCCGCATTCGATGGTTCACGCCAGCAGTGGAAGTGGATCTTTGTGGTCATGCAACACTGGCGGCGGCATACATTTATTTCCGTGAATTGGGATATGATCGCGACGCGATACGGTTTCAATCCCGCAGCGGGATGCTGACGGTAACCAGGGACGGGGAATGGCTCACGCTGGATTTTCCGGCAGATGATTTTCAGCCAATCGAAATCACGGAGGCCCTGCGGGCCTGTACGACCGCCCGCATCCTGGAAGCCTGGAGAGGTAAACGGGATTATATGTTTGTGTTCGACAATCAGCAGGCGGTAACTGAAAGCCACGTTGATCAGCAAGCGGTATTGCGCCTGGGACATTGCGGGTTGATCGTGACGGCGCCGGGGGATGATGTCGATTTCGTCTCGCGTTTTTTCGCTCCGGCCTATTCTATACCAGAGGACCCGGTGACGGGATCATCCCACACGACCATGACACCGTATTGGGCAAAGCGATTGAACAAAACTTCGCTTACAGCCCGGCAGTTGTCTCCGCGAGGCGGCTATCTGAAATGTGTGATGAAAATCGACCGGGTTAGGATCAGCGGAAAAGCCAAATTATACTTGACGGGGACGATTGCATTATCCTGAGTAAGGAATCGGTTTAATGCACAAACAGCACCGAATTGATATTCCCAAACCCGTCGTCTTCCGATAATGGATTACCCGGATCCGTGATCCATTTCCCGTCCACAATAAATTTATAGGTGTGTTTTCCGCCGGTCAGATCGAGCGTCGTGGTCCACATATTGTTGATATGGATCATCTCCTGGCGCCGTTCATTCCACTTGTTGAAGGAACCGGCCAGGATGACCTTCCTGGCTTCTGGGTAGCCGTAGAGATTAAACGTTACAGGGGTGCGGACGTAGAGGACGGAATTGAGGGTGCTGTGTTCATTCTTCACATTTTCTTCCGCTTTCGGGTCGTGCATCCATTCGCCGTCGGCGATGAACTTGTATTCATACCGGCCGGGTGGCAGGTCGGCACGGAGCTCCCATCCTTCTTCCGTCCGGTTCATCCGGAGTGCATGCTCATTCCATCCGTTAAAACTGCCTGCCAGGATGACCACCTGGTTGTTTTGATGCCCGGGGAGAAAGAAACGGACATTCCCTTTTTCATTGACCTGGATGACGGACAGATCTACCTTGTAAATGTCCTCGAGAAAATCATCTTTGAAACTCCGCGGGTCCGTGATATCCCCTTCCGGATCAGCGATAAACCGTCCGTTGATGATATAGCGGAATTCCAGAGGGAAAGCATCGTTGAACTCCCGGACAGGCTTCCGGAGACGGAAGGTGAAATCATCCACCTTCTCCATTTTCCAGCCCTTCTTGTTCCATTTATTGAATTGGCCGGTGATGGCTACCTCGTAAATCCCCAGGTCGGCAAAATCCACCTTCAGGGCATTTTCTCCCAATAATTCCTTGGCGTAATTGCGCACATCGAACGTAAAAATGACATCCTCCCCTTCAAAGCGATATGCAGGATTCCCTACCTGCCCCAGGGCAACGGACAGCATACCGCCGCCTCCTGCCCAGCAGAAGAATAGGGGAATGATATGGCGATACAGTCGCTTCATGCGTCAGGGCCTGATCGGATTGAAAAAGTAAATCTTTCTTTTCGTATAGTTGATGAGCGTCCGGCGGTTTTTCAAAAACTCATACCCGAGCACACCGTCCGCCTGGGTTTCAAAGGACCGGTTGAGATCGTCCAGGCTGGTCAACAACGTGTTCATCTTTTCCGTATACTGATTACCACAGGACACATCGCGGAGTACTCCGGCCAGCACTTCGACTTCTTTTTTCCCGACACCGACCAGATTGACACGCTTGAGGATGGTGAAATGGTCGAGCACCCTTCGGTTGACATGCCGGTCGATCAGGTTAAGTTCAGCACCCGAATCCAGGATCATTTTCACTTTGACCCCGTTGACCAAGGTTTCGACCAGGATCAGGTGTTTCCTCAGCACGAAAGACAGGCTGTCTGCAGGCCGTTCCCATTTCGATTCGGGCTCCACGAGGTTGCCACGCGGATCGGTTCTGAACAAGACGATCCTGCGCTCCGGGAAGTCAATGAAAAGTTCAAAGTCACGAAATACACTATACCCCAGGATACCCGCGAGGCGGATATTCTTTTTGGTCTCGATGTGGCCAAGATCGACGATATGCGCGTAGAGATGGGTGAGCATGAGGCGTTCCACCCGCAGACTGTCGGTATATTGCCCGATGACTGCTTGCACCATGCCTGTATTACCGGCCGAGACGATCTGCGTGCCTGTAGGATCAGGAGTGTAATGTTGTTTATTGATGACCAGTCGCTCGCTCCCGGTGTCGATGATGAATAATCCGGAGAGGGTATCCACCCTGGCCTCTACCATCATGAGCTGTCCTACCAGGGTAAAGGGGATATAGACCGTGTTGATATCGGGTGTGGCGGATTGGGGGAAAGAAATATGGCATAATAACCCCGGAGGCGAAAGGGATACCGGCTCCCTTGCTTCAACCCGTGGAACCAAAAAAAGAAATACGGCCAAGGTTGGCAGGAAGCAACTTTTCCATATGTTCGGCCAATTCCTCAAAGGTAGTATAGCTGATCTTGTGCCTTCAATACTAGGTCTTTTGACGCCATGACTGTGAATAAACGGATCAAGGGATGGGTTTATTCGATTAAAGCGGTACCGGCAGGCGTTAAAAATGAAGACATTAATTTTTTGTCCATTGACTTATAAAGTTGGTTCTTTGTTGAAGCGTTCCTTCCCATGGCCGGATCGTCTGGACAATATCATGCCACTCAAAGCTATCAGGAAGCCCAAATTCATCAGCCGTAGCAGGAATTTCATCGGATCAAAGGATTTTCCATTGGCCATATCCCATGCCCACCAACAAAAGATAAAGATGAAACCGTTCAGAAAAACTGGATAAGGAGGAGTTAGGATGTAGAAGGCAATATTTAAAAGTTAGGTATAATTTTGTTATACTTGATCAGAATAGTTTTGACCATCTTCTTCATGGGATTGCCATGGCTGCAAAGTTTTACATCCAGTTGTTTTTTGTTTTCCTGCAGGTTAATCATTTGGTGTTCCCGCTTTTTCCGCAGACAGCTGCAGACATCATCTGTGCCACGGAGGAAAAGTATCGGTCCCTAATTAATTATTCGGATGAAGGGGAGCTATTATCTTCTTATTATGGGGAGCCGCCCTCTCAGGTCAGGAAGCGTTATTTCCTGGCCGCGGATCGTAAGAAGAACATTTACCACTGGGTCAATGAGAGTTTCCTGGGAAGTGCCAGGACGACTGAATTTACAATAAAAGAACATGACTCCCTGGGGATCTATTCATCCATCATCTATAAAGAAGGCCCCTTTCGTGAGACCTTGTATGGTGCAGCGGGCCGGTTAATCGCCACGGGTGGCGGTATCTTGCTTGTAACATGCTCGTTACTGTATGAGGATTTTTTTTGGGAAGGCCCCGGCGATGCCTCCATACTCCAGCTGGGCGATTCCATCAGGCGCCTTCCCGACACTTCAATCTTAGGTGAGGATTGTTATAGCATCATGCAAACCCAGCTCACCTTTTTCACCCAACAGATGGCAGACAGGGATAATCGTTTTCTGGATTCCATACATGCCCTTCATCCCGAACTTGCAGGATTACCAAGACCCGTTGTTAAAAAACCGGGTCCAGGGCGTTATGAACGAAAATATTTCATTCGCAAGAAGGATTGGATGATTGTTCGCAGGGAAGAATATCACTTTATGGAGGAACGATTAACTAATTCTACCGTTTTATATCAACATCCATCGTATGATCGTGAGGATTTTATGATGCAATTTTCAAAAAATTGATAATAAATCCTTGTTCAATATCTTCTCAAAGCATACGCTATTCTCCATCCTTGCATATTGCCCGTAATTCGGTATCTGCCGGTATCCTTTCTTCCGGTAAAGGCCGATCGCGTCCGGCTGTCGCTTTCCCGTTTCCAATATGCATCGCTTGTATTGCAATTCCCTGGCCCACTTTTCCAGTTCATCCAGGATTTTTGAGGCGTAC
Organism: uncultured Saprospiraceae bacterium; assembly: GCA_964617515.1. Lineage (GTDB taxonomy): Bacteria > Bacteroidota > Bacteroidia > Chitinophagales > Saprospiraceae > Opimibacter. The sequence goes on from CAZTXO010000005.1 coordinate 6,175, forward strand.
CCTTTGCCACGATGCGAGGGAATCGTGTACATCCGCTTAATTTCCATGGTGCCCGGATCAAATGGTTTTATAGCCCCGCATGCCACCGGGAGACCTTCCTCATAGATCATCACCACCTCGCGGATGGCATCCACCTTGTTGAACCGGGCATAGAAGGCATGCTCCTCCCCGTCGAGTTCTGCCAACACACGATCCAGATCCCTGACCAGCGTATTGAAATCCGGATGGGTGGAATCGGTACGCACTAGCTGCATCATGGGGTAAACATAAAAAGTTATGTCCTGATAAGACGACACGGATCAATTTCCCGGGCTGTCAACCGGTATGGTTGTCCCATAGCAGGCAGGTTCGCGTCAATTGGTACAATTGACGGCAGTAGCCCCCATCCATTCCAGGTAGTGATTATGATCATGTTGTTCCCCTGCCTGTTCAAACCACCTGGCCAATAAATCCGTATAAGTCATCTTGTATTCTTTCAGGTTTGTATTCAGTTGAACGGTTCCCCGCTTGGTGTTGACGGGGCCATAGACGGATTGATTGATCAATTCGCTGGCGGCGATCAGCCCCTGGATGACATCAAAAGCTTCGGCAAGGGTATAGTTTTTTCCTTTATAGGTGACATAGATGGAGCTGGCAGACGGCGCCGGGGGCGGATACAGGTTGCCCAGTCCGATCACATCGCAGGCGGAGAAAGGAACGATATCCAGGATCCCGTAATAACGCCAGGTGTTGGTCAGCGAAGCATCAAATTCATCCGCGAAGGCGATATTCCAGGAGGTGGGCGCAGCGAAGGTGAGCACGGAATAGATGGCCGGTAATGTACCTCCGCTCTGAAGTATCTGGTAGCGCAGGTACATCGCATATACCGTCGCGAGGTTCCCTCCAAGGCTATGACCCGTGATACCGATAAATTTTCCGTTCGGAATAGCATTCTTCAGGATAAAAGACTCCATGGTATCGCCATTCTTGTCCGTCAGGACCATCAGATCCTGCAAGCCATCCCACGCGCCGCGCGATATTTTCGGATCCGCCGCGGGGTTTTGGGTGTAAATCCATTTTTCCTGGAGGAATATATTGAAGTCCTGTTCGAACCAATTGTCGAAGGCCGCCCAGGAGAATTCCAGGATGGAACCGCGGATGGCGATGACATACTGGACGCCATTGTAGGCAATAAAGGCATAATTGCCGCCGATGACTTTTACCGGTTCCCAGACGAGCTGCCACCCCGGCAACACTGCGTGTAGGGTGGACCGGACATTGAGGGTGAGGGAGCAATACGTGATGGAGGCAAGTTGCATCGCGATGACGTCACCGATCGCGCGTTGATTGGGGGCGGTTGTGGTTTCCGCTCCGATGACCAGAGAAGTAGACATGAGAAAAAGGTTTTAAGAAGTTAACTGAAACAAATACGGTCGTCTCATTACTTCTCTTTGGGGTCGTACGGGTTTAACCGGGGATGCAATGCGGGTCTGTGGAGAAAGGTACGATGAAAGAGGCAAATACGGGGATTTGTTTCATGCCGAAACCGGCAACAGGAAGCGTGTAATTTACCACAACCGGGAGTGGTTGGCCGTTATTCTTCCCGGGCCGTTTCCCGGGAAGGCTGTCGCCCGGGCGGAACATAGCAATTGCCGGCAGCGCAACCGAAATTGAAAACGCCCATCGACGCAAAATAAGCGCCGAAAAGGATGCCGATCCACAAACCTTCGAAGGAGGACTGCACCAGCATAAAACCTCCGAGGATCACGTAGATGGCTCTTTGAAAAGTCCAGCCGGTCAGGATTCGGTCTCTCATGTTATCGTGTACCAGATGCCAAAGATGTGAAAATCAGATTTTTCGAAGTGCAACTAATGTTACAAACCGGATTTATATGATGATCGGGTGAACGAGGGGTAATGGCTACATCTATTCCCCTTTAGGAAGTACCTCGGCGAACACAGGTAAGTGATCAGAAGCCAGTTGCCCGTACCAATTGTCCGAAAGAATGGAGTGCCGGATCACTTCCATTTTGTTTTTGGCAAAAATAAAATCGATCCGGTCGGAGACAAGACCGGAGATATTGAAATTGGCCGCAAATGTACTCCTCGGACCATGGTGCATGTATTTCGATACCTGCATGGCGTCATTGACATGGATGGGATTGGGCGCTTCTGTCAGCGTTTTGTAGGGAGGGTCATCTTCCGTGCAATTAAAATCACCGGTCAGTACCACGGGAAATTTCCCGGCGATGGAATCCATGCAATGCAAAAGCAACCTGGCGCTTTCCAGCCGCGCGGTGTCGCCCAGGTGATCAAAATGCGTGTTGAAGTGATAAAAGTTCACGCCGGTAAGTTTGTCCTGGAACTCGGCCCAGGTCACGATGCGGGGAAGAGCAGCATCCCACCCAACGGATCCCGCCTGGTGAGGTGTCCGGGATAACCAAAATGTGCTGCCGTCCAGGAGCCGGAATCGATCCTTCCGGTAGAGAATCGCGGAAAATTCACCGTCCGGGTTGGGCTTGGTGGTGCCATCGGTCCGGCAGACACCAAACCATCCATAATCGGGCAATTCGGCCACCATTTCATTGATCTGGCGACGGAACGCTTCCTGCAGGCCGATCAAATCCGGGGCGTGGAAATTGATCAGCGTGTACACATGGTGCCGGCGGTAATCCCAGTAATTCTGCCCGTCACCTTCCACCGGAAGCCGGATATTGTAAGTCATCACCTTGATCGTGTGGTCCTGGGCCATGACAGAAATCCCCGTCACCGTCCAAAGAAAAAGGATCAATATGCCTCTCATGCGGTGAAAGGTAACCGTTTCGATCTATATTTTCGCCTCACTCCTTTGTGCTGAAAATATCAGCCCAATCCATTGCCAAATTCCACTCTGCACTCTGCCTTCTCCACTCTGCCTTCTCCACTCTGCACGCTGCCTTCTGCACTCTCCACTCTTCACCGTTCCGTCAACCACCGTATGGCTTCCCGGATCTTCAGATCCCTGTGCCAATCCTCGAAATCATCCCCTCCCGCAACATAAATATCCGGATCCACGGTCCGCTTGTGTATGTTTTTGTTGCGGTCCGCCACAAAGTACGTGGCGAAATTGAGCAAGAACTCAGGGCTGAAAACAACATAACCGTTGGAGGTCGTATAGCCATCCGCCGTGGGCTCCCCGATAAACGCCGTATTGGATCTGCCTTTGAAGGCAATCGCGGTCATGGCCCCGGAACTCCCGGTATAAGGACCTGTCAGAATCGCAACAGGCAACCCTGTATGGTCACCCGGATGGCGTGCGGGCAGTTGCGTCACCTGGTCATCCCCGATAAAGAAATTTCCATCGCGGATTTCCCATCTGCGGACAATCGTATTAGTTATATCTGTTTCGTAGGCCAGCGGGACGTTTCCCAACAGGGTCCGCAAACCGGCCAGCATGGGGTACATGTTGCCGCCCATATTGAGGCGCAGATCGAGGATACAACCTTTGGCATTCCGGTTTAGATAAGTCTCCACGGTATCACTGAGCATCTGGGCAAACAGGTTGATCTGCTCCGCTGTGTTGGCGATCAGGCCGGGAAGGAGGATGTAGACGATGTGCCCATCGAGAAAGCGGATCCTGGGATGCCCGATATTTTCCCGGGCTTTTTCCTCAAGCGGCCTGATCCGCTGATAGACTTCATCGGTAACAGGATGGTAATAACCGAAATATTCGTTTCGCAGAAAAAGTTGGGTATGCACATCATCCATAGCCTGGAAGATGTCCACGAAACACTGCATCGTATCCCGTTCTGAATGGCCGCCGGCCAGGCACTGCCGGAAGAGCATATCCTGTTTTTTCCAGTCGACCGTGTTTCGGTGAATGGAATTATACCGGATGAACGTAAAGACACTGTCCACGGAAACCGGGAATTGGGCGGTGATGCCGGAAAGTCCGAACAAGCCATAGAAAAGGACAAGGGAAGACTGGCGTGAAAACAGGTTCGTGGCCATGGTAACCTGGAATGAGATACCAGAATAACGGGAGTTGACAGGCTTTGCGTATACAGGCAACATCCGTTCTTTCCATCGGGGTGGTGGCTCAGTTCTGTCAGCCGCTTCCCCGCGAAAAATTTCTCAATAAATCAGCTCGTCGGTTATGGTCAACCGGCATTCACATATACCGCCACCGGCCAGGTTTTTGCGGACAGTGATGAATTCCCAATGGGAAGGAACGCCAGGATCCAGGTGTACGGTTCGATCAGCGCTGTCCTGGACGGCCAGCTGAAAGTCCATATAGGATCCCAAAGATTCACAGGTTTGGAAAAAACGTACCCGGCCCAGCCCGCCGTCCCTGAAGAGCGTGGATTTCTGAAAAGGAGGCAACAGGAGACTGTCCCGTTTTCCGGTATGCTGGTATATGGCCCAGAGGGGATAGCTGCTTTGATTGTCCAGTGTGCGGCTATATTGCACAAACGGATCACATGCCTGCAGGAAGAGAATAACGAAAACGGCAAAAGCCGATAGGCGTATCAATTTTTAATCAGTTTGCCTGTTTGCAGCCGATTGCCGGAAATGATCCGGTACACATAGAGGCCGGTCATACTGGATGAAACATCAATGGTATGCTTTCGCTGGCCTTCAAAACGGATGACTTGGTGTTGGCGCAATGTACCATGAACATCGTACCATTCAAAAGTGACGGATCCAGCATCCTCCTGGCTTTCCACGATTAATTGATCGGTCACCGGATTGGGATACAGGTGGAAATAATTTTCAGCGGCCACATCCTGTGTCCCGGTGCCAATCAGCGCAATCGCTGCCTGCACGGCAGCCAGCACATCGATCCGTCCGTATCCATACGTGTTATTGGGGATCTCTGTCCCCGGGATACCTCCGCATTCCTGGTCAGTCGTCCTGGGTACCGCCGTTTGCTCCAGTATATGCTCGATGATCTCCACCTTGCCTGCCAGAGCGGGATTGGCGGAAATAATCAGCGCCACCGCGCCGGCCACGTGTGGTCCTGCCATGCTCGTGCCGGAGGCAAATCCATATTGACCGCCAGGACGGGCCGAACGGACACCCACGCCCGGTGCAGAGACATTCGGTTTGAGCCGGTTGCTGCCATCGACCGTCACCGGTCCGCGGCTGCTGAAACCGGCAATTGTATCATTGATCGCTGTGGCGCCCACGGAGAAACTTCCGTCATAGATGGCTGCCGGGGTAGCCACGCTGCTGCATCCACTGCCGTCATTACCGGCGGAGACGACGACGACCGTTCCGGCCATTCGTAAGTTGTCCACGGCGATGCGTAGCAATTCGAAATTGGATGTATCACATCCTTCGATATTCGGACAGCCCCATGAATTGTTGATCACATGAGGCGCCATCGCGGGATCCGGATGCTGGTTGCTGAGATCCGTCGGCGCGAGAAACCATTGGAAACACTCGAGATACGTGAAGGGTGAACCCCAGCCGCGTTCCATGTTGCGGCATCCGCACCATTTGGCATCCGGAGCGACACCGATTTCATTTTCCCCATCGGACCCGATCATGGTCCCCATGGTATGGGTGCCGTGACTATTGTCGTCACAGGGAGCCAGGGTATTGAAGCCACAGGGATTGAGGGTGTCACTGTTGAGGGGGCTCGTCGTATGAATAGCATCGTGCCAGTTGTAATTATGATCAGTGGTATCATGGACTTCGTCGTAGCCCCGGTATTTCTTCTTGAGAGCCGGATGTGTCCAGTCATACCCGGTATCTTCACCGCCCACGACGACACCCTGTCCACGGAAGCTCAAAGCCCAGACTTCATCTGCGTTGATCTTGTCGATGCCCCATTCGATCTGGCCCCGGGGTTTGGCTGGTGAGGGCGCCGACCATTCAGCCGGTTCCGGAAAGTGCAGGGCAGGATTGTCCAGGAGGCGCCGGACATCCTTGCGCAGGGCCAGTTGGCGGATCAGGTCAGCATTGCCTTCTGTCCGGATGGCATTGACGATAAACAGGGATTCAAAGGGTATCTGATGTTCCTCCAGGAATGTTTTGATTTCTTGCTGGGACCCGTCAGCCGTGTGTTTCAATTGCTGAAAGACATAGGTGGCTTTAGCTACTTTGGTTTCGAGCCGGTCGGCTCCGGAAACATCGGCCTGTTCGGTCAGCAGGACGAGGAACGGAACCGATTGACCGTCACGGGTTTTATCCAGCAGGGTGGAGGTTACTTTTTGTTGCCAGGCGGGGTTGTTTTGGCTGTATGACGGGAATAGAAAGACCACCCATAAGGTAAGGCCCGTAAGGATTTTCTTCATGTGTCTCTTGATTCGACTACGAACTTACCCCATTTATGGGATATCCGGGTGAGCGTTCCTTTAAGGGAAGGTTAATGAACTTGTTTTGCCGGCAGATCTGTACTTGGGGGAAGCGCGCTTCATGAGAGGTTTGGTGAGAAAGCGCCTCTTGGACCAGGCCTTCGGAGGACGAAGTTGCGCCTCCTTCGATCGCTTGCGCCAAAGCTTCAGCGACGGAGCACACAGGAAGTACGCTCAGGGCAAGGAAAGTGAGCATGTGAGAAGTCAGCAAATTGCCTAAACCAATAATAATCTCCCCTGTACATGTATTGAACCTTTCTTGCCTTCTTACCTGCCGGGCGGTTTTTACAAATCCTCTTCCCTTAGCAAAATGGCGGTGCATAGGGTAGCCAGCAACAGGCGCTCACGGGGATCGGTTTCTTTTAGGTAGATGATACCTTTGTCGATGATCGATACGGCGGCCACGGCGTCCCCGTTTATATTGCGAATCTCGAAACCAGCGGACCCGAAAGGCATGGTTCCTACTTTCCCTTTTTTACTTTTCACCCGGGAGTAGGGTATAACGGCGTAATACGTTTCAGCGTTTTTGGCGAGGTAACCAATGTATTTCTTCGGATGCCGCATGGCGGCTTCGTTGTCGAGAAAGAGGTCCCAGGTATCCCTCGTATCGCCTTCAAAAATCCGTGCGTAAAATATATTGGAGGACTCTACCCCAGGCCCCGCCAGATCAAGCAACAGGTTGAACGCACTCGAGGGATTATGGCCAATATTGAAATCCCGGACATGCATTTCACTTGCGCAAAAGGCCTGGCAGGAATGACCTGAAAGATTCCCCAGCGCGAAATAGAGCTTTTGCCGCTTATGCGTGATGTCGGTGGTGATGATCTTTTTATAGAAATCGTCAGTCGGGACTCCCTGGGTAATTCCTTTCGTCACCTGGGTTCCTTTCGTCCAGGATCGGTCGATTTCCAGGGTCCTGAATTCGCCGAAGGTGATGGTCTGTTTGATGAGCAGCCCGGTTCTTCCCTTGACCGGATATTCCTGCACGCCCGTCCATGCAGCACCTTCCAGGGCAAGTCCCATCGATTGTCCGCTGGCACGTGAAGTAATCAAAAACACTAAACAGATGGGGAGCCACTTCATAGTCGTATTTTTTTCGCGTAAGACGATATGTCCTCCAGAAAGGTTGGAAAATTTATTCCGTTACTGAAATCGTTCGACTAAACCACCTGGTTTAGTCGACCAGGAAAGGATGGATGGATCGCCCATGCCGTTCCCACAGATTTTATTTTTTTTATATATTATTTTCTCACATGTCATCGCGATCCGGGGGCCTAAGCCAGTTCCCGGTCTTAAGCCAGCCGGATACCAATTACACTGGTAATTTTTTACCCATATGTTCAGTCACGCTTTTCGAATTTGACGCGAAGCCTTAAAACAGCACCTGTTTTTAAATGGTTGCCCTATAATTCTTAGAAACCATTTCGCCCCATTTCCGCTATAGTATTGGCACTTTTTCACATTTTCTATTGTTTTAATACGTACTTTAGAAACCGGCTCGGGGCGTTTCTTATTTACTAACATCCTCATCCACAGCTTTCTCCACATTCCGGGAGGACAGCTCACCTGCGGGGATTGGCATAAACCTCCCAACCGGTTTAGTTTTGAGCCCCTTTTAAACCAATTCATTGGATTTCACCTTTACGATCACGGATCACCGATCACGGATCACCGATTAGCGAACATGGCCGACCCTACTCCATACTCTTCTCCTGCTGCCGGCAGCCGGCTCAAACCGATCCGGACCGACAATGATCTCACCAACCTGGTATATGGTAAAGTGCAACCCCAGGCCACCCAGATCGAAGAGGTGGTCCTGGGTGCCCTGATGCTGGACAAGGATGCCATGGCCATCGTCCTGGATATCCTGACACCCGATAGTTTTTATAAGAAACCCCACGCCATCATATTCGAGGCAATGATCCGCCTCTTCGAACGCTCCCAGCCGGTGGATATCCTGACCGTGCACGAAGCGCTGAAAAAGTCAGGCAACCTGGAAGTAGTAGGCGGTGTCGGATTTCTCGTGGAACTGACCAATAAAGTTGCCAGTGCCGCCAATATCGAATTCCATTCCCGCATTATCGCCCAAAAACACATTCAGCGCGAACTTATCCGGGTCAGTACCACGACGATCAGTGATGCATTTGAGGACACGAAAGACGTCTTCCAGATGCTTGACGAGGCGGAAAGCAACCTCTTCGACATTACCCAAAAGAACCTCAATCGCCGCTATACCCGGCTCGGTGACCTGGCCGTGAAGGCGCAAAAGGAACTCGAAGCATTGTCGAAAAAAGTGGAAGGCATCACGGGCGTTCCCTCCGGCTTCACGGAACTGGATCGCATCACCAATGGCTGGCAACGGTCTGACCTCGTCATTGTGGCGGCACGTCCCGGTATGGGTAAGACCGCCTTCACGCTGGCGCTGGCACGCAATGCCGCCCTTGACTTTAACCGTCCGGTGGCTTTCTTCTCCCTCGAAATGTCGGCCCTGCAGTTAACCCACCGTCTCATGTCGATGGTCGCCGAGATCCCGGGCTCGAAATTACGTAACGCCCAACTCGAAGAATATGAGTGGCAACAACTGAACAGTGCAGTCGAGCGATTTGCTGAAGTGCCCATTTATATTGATGACACGCCTGCGATCAACATCTTCGAGCTTCGCGCAAAATGCCGCCGGCTCAAAATGCACCATGATATCCAACTCATCGTCGTTGACTACCTCCAGTTGATGTCAGCAGGTCCGGATACCAAGCGCGGAGGAACGCGTGAACAGGAAATCAGTACGATCTCCCGCGCGCTGAAGACGATGGCCAAGGAATTGGATGTCCCGGTCATCGCGCTCTCCCAGCTGAGCCGCGCCGTGGAGACGCGGGGTGGCAATAAGCGCCCGCAGCTTTCTGACCTTCGTGATTCGGGTGCTATCGAACAGGATGCCGATATCGTTTTGTTTATCTACCGCCCGGATTACTACGAGATGGAAGCGGATCCCACGATTTCGAAAGACCAGGCGGAAATTCTCATCTCCAAACACCGGAACGGTGCCCTGGGTACGGTCAATCTCAAATTTATCAGCCAGTTTGCCAAGTTTACCGATCCCTCCGATGATTTCTTCAGCGACCTCTCCGGCAAAGGGGCCGACCCGTACAACGCAATCATCACGCGTCCGTCGAGGATCAACGATGAGGATGAACCGATACCTTTTTAAGGGAATTGGGTTGTAGGAGGCAGGAAGCTTTTGAAGGGTAGAAAGCTTATAGAGTTTATAGGGTTTATAGGGTTTATAGGGTTTATGGGGTTTATAGGAATTGATTAAGGATCTATCAACCTGATAACCTTTATAAGCTTTTTAACCTTCATCACCTTTTTAACCCCAATTCCGTCCTTTCTCACCTAATCGCCATCACCCCGTAAACCATACTCTACTACCTTTGCCATCATGAGGAAGCAGCCGCCATCACCCGCCACAGGTAAGTCCAAAGGCTTATCTGGCGTCACGCCATCCGGCGACAAGTCATCCCGGACAGGCGAAAAAGCGGAAAAACGGAAAAGCGGGAAACCGGCCGTAAAACAACAACGAACCGGAAAGGAAGAAGCAGGAACACGCAAAACGAAAAGGCCCTCTTTGACCAAACCGGATTGGCGCGGTAAGGATACCGCCAGCACGGATAGACGGGCTAAGCCCGATCGGAAAAACACAAAGAGTGAAACAGCGTCAGGTGAATCTGCTAAAAGGAAGATAAAGGCCGGTACAAAGAACATGCCTCCGGATCAGCGGCACGATCGAATCAGCAAGAGTCATGACCACCTCCCGCCTCCCCGTACGACAGGCGAACCTTTGCAAAAGAAAGAGGCACCAGGTTCCGTCGCGGAGTCAGAAGGGACGAGACTCAACAAATATCTCGCCCATGCGGGAATTGCTTCCCGGCGGGCAGCGGACACCCTGATCCTTCAGGGGCATGTCACCGTCAATGGAAAAGTGGTCCAGGAGATGGGGTATCGGGTACAGGAAAGTGATGTGGTCACCTTCAAAGGAAGCCGGATCAAACCGGTTGATAAACTGGTGTATTACCTGCTCAACAAGCCGCGCAATGTCATTTCCACGGCCTCGGACGAGCGTGGCCGGAAGACGGTACTCGATGTGATCGCGGAAAAAATCCCGGAACGCATCTATCCCATCGGCAGGCTTGACCGGAACACTTCGGGGCTGATTGTCTTGACCAACGATGGTGAACTGACCAAAAAACTATCCCATCCCAGTCACCAGGTGCCTAAAGTATATCATGTGACCCTGGACAGAACCCTTTCGCTGAAAGAGTTTGAAGCCATTCGGGAAGGAATCACTTTGGAGGATGGGTTTATCAAGCCGGACAGCCTGCACTATATGGAGGGAATGACCAGGCGGGAGGTTCAGATCGAAGTGCACTCCGGTAAAAACAGGATTGTCCGCCGCATTTTTGAACACGTTGGGTACGAAGTGGTCAAGCTGGACAGGACCTATTATGCAGGCCTGACGAAAAAAAATCTCCCGCGCGGCCGTTTCCGCCCGCTGACCAAAGAAGAAGTCAGGATGCTCAAGCATTTTACCTGACGGGGTTTTTCAAACCCGCATCCTTTTTGATACCCAACCTATTCCTTGCCCTCCGCCCTGGCCTTCTCCTAAGTTTTTATCTTTGAATAATGGAACCCACCCGAGGCCACCTCTACACGGATCTCGTCAAAGCCGCGAAAGCAGGCCGCAAAAAACTGGCGGTCCTGATCGATCCGGATAAGATGCGTCTCAACAAGCTGGACCAGGTCATTGAGTTGTCTATTCACTGCCGGGTGGATTATTTTTTCGTGGGCGGAAGTCTGCTCGTCAATCCCCAGCTGGATCAGTGCCTGCGCTACATCCGTCAAAAATGCCAGATTCCCCTGGTGCTGTTTCCGGGCAATACGTATCAGATCAGTGCACAGGCGGATGCCCTATTGTTCCTGTCCCTGGTCTCCGGCCGGAATCCCGATCTGCTCATCGGTCAGCATGTCATCGCCGCGCCTTATCTCCGGATGAGCCCGCTGGAAGTGATCGCTACCGGCTACCTGCTGATCGATGGAGGCGTGCCGACCTCCGTTGAGTACATGAGTAATACGACGCCTATCCCCCATCACAAACCCGATATCGCGGTCGCCACGGCGATGGCTGCGGAAATGCTGGGAATGAAAATGATTTACCTGGATGCAGGCAGCGGTGCTTCCAGGCCCGTCCACGCCGATATGATTGCCTCCGTCCGCGCGGCGGTCGCTATTCCGTTGATCGTCGGTGGCGGCATTACATCCCCGGAGCAAGTCCAGGAAAATCTCACCGCCGGAGCTGACGTTATCGTCATCGGTCATGCGTTTGAGCAGGATCCTACCCGGATGATCGATATGGCCGGTACCATTCACTCCCACAATTTTGCTCTGAATGTATAGAGCGAGGCCAGCCGTTCTTTCTCTTCTCATTTTCCTCTGCTTCGGATCCACCTTCGCGCAATCCCATGGCCTGTTGCCCAGTCATGTCCGGTGGATGCGCCTGCATCATGACAGCCTGGATGTCCTCTTCCCCCAAGGGGAAGAGACTAAAGCAAGACGAGTTGCCTCCCTGATGCTGAGGCTGGCTGCCACGGATCCGATCACCGCTCATTCGCGATACAAACCCATTGCTGTACTTCTGCAACCTCAAACCAATATTTCCAACGGCTATGTGGGCTTGGCGCCCTATGTCTCTGAATTCTACCTGGAGCCACACGAGAATCCGTTCGAACTCGGATCCCTGCCCTGGACCGATCTGTTAGCCCTGCACGAATACCGGCATGTCCAGCAAGTCAATGCGGCGAATACCGGGATCAGTCACCTGGTCAAATTGATTTTTGGTGATCTTGTCTTCAGTGGTTTCTATGCGCTCTCCGTGCCAAACTGGTACCGCGAAGGAGATGCCGTCCTCACGGAAACCAAGTGGACTTCGCAGGGCCGGGGCAGGCTGAGCCAGTTTACGCTTCCCTTTTTCCAAAAAGCGATGGAAGGGGATCCCTGGGATTATTATAAGGTCCGCAACGGATCCTATAAGGAATTTACACCGGACTATTACGCCCTCGGCTATATGATGATCACCTATGGGAATCAATTTTTCGGGGAAGATCCCTGGGATACCATCATGCATCATGCCCCCAGGTTTAAGCACCTGTTCAATCCCTTTTCGGGACTCGTCAGGGATTATTATGGAAAATCGAATAAAGGGCTCTACCTGGATGCCATGCGTTGCTACCGGGATGAATGCAATGTGCTCCGCGTGCCGGATGTCCGTTATCCCACCATACCATTGCGTAAGCAGGACTTCGACCGGGATTATTTCGATATGACCTATCCTGTCGTGGATGAAGATGGAAATGTCTATGCCGCGATCACCACCTTCGACCGCACGACGGGTATCTACCGGATCGATCCCGGCGGAAACCACACCAGGATCATTTCCATGGGCTGGCAAAAGGACTCCTATTTCCACTATCGCCATCACCGTTTTGTCTGGACGGAACTCCGCTTTGATCCGCGCTGGCTGCGTAAAGATGAAAGCGTGATCGTCGTGTACGATGAAGAAAAAAAGAAACGCAGCATCATCCGGCCGGAGAAGGGATATTTTACGCCTTCCCTGGATGAGCAGGGAACGCGGATTGTCGCCCTGCATGAGAGTGCAACTGGTCACTACACGTTGCGTATCCTCGATGCCGTATCCGGTACGTTGCTTCGCGAACTGCCCAATCCGGAAAATCGCTACCTGGGCTATCCTGTTTTCGGATCGGATGGCACTTCCGTCATCGCCACGGCCCGAAACGCAAAAGGTCAGATGTGCCTTTTGCGGCAGGATATCCTCACGGGTGAATTCAGAAAACTGACGGAGGAGAGTTATTCCATCCTGGGGAAACCCTTTGAGTTCGGTCGTTGGATATTGCTCACCACCGGCGTAAGCATGCTCAACCAGGTTTTTGCCGTGGATCAGCAGGACGGTCTCTTCTACCAGGTGAGCAGCGGCAACAATACGCATTATGACCCTGTCTGGGATCCGGCTCACCACGTCATCCTCTGTTCGGAATACCGGCTAAACGGGAAAAAACTCGTCATGCTACCGGGCGATCCGGCTCAATGGAAGTTGACCAGCCTGTCCGATGGCATCCGTGACTTCAGCGGGTTGGCAGGCAGGGATTTGTTACAGGAACCGGACCGGACAGAAGGGTTTGAGGTCCGTCGCTATTCGTCCTGGGCTGAACCGGTTCATTTTCATAGCTGGATTGTCACAGCCAACGATCCTGTCTGGGGCGTTGAGGCCAGGTCAGATAATAAACTCAACACGGTTTCCCTGGCAGCCGGGTATGATTACAACCGGAACACCAAAGCAAAAGGCCCTTATCTCGGGGTCACCCTGAGCATGTACTATCCACAGCTCACCTTTGGTATCAGTCGCAATACCCGGGAGCTGCGGGACAACCAGGACCGGCAATACAAGCGGTACCTGGATGAGATCTACGGAGGCATCGCGCTCCCGTTGCGCTTTACGCATCATGTATACAGTCAGACGCTGTTGCTTTCCACCACCTATAGCGCCGGTTTTCGAAGCCTCAAACCCGAATTGCCCGGGGAGAACTATGATTTCAATTATCTCCATTCCAGGCTGGTGTTGATCAACAGCCGTAAGCTGGCCTTCCGGCAATCCATGCCCACCTGGGGTCAGCGCCTCGATGTCAGTTTTTCACACCAGGTCTCCGGCATACCGATTTCGCAACTTTATCTGGCCACGGATCTGGCCCTGCCGTCTTTCACGCCTTCCCATTATATTCACGTGCAGGGAGAAGCCCTTGTCCAGGAATTGGAAGAAGGCTCGTTGCAACTCAACAGTAGCTTCGCCGGGGCAAGAGGATTTCCCTATGTCGAAGGAGAGAAGCAGTACCGGCTGGGGATCACCTATGGATTTCCGGTATGGTATCCGGACCGTGGTTTGGGCAATATTTTCTATACCCGCCGCATTCGCTTACAGCCTTTCTTTGACATGGCGTACGTACGGGGTGCTGCCAACAAGGAAGAAATGACAAGCGCAGGAATGGAAATGATCCTGGATTTCAAATTTCCCCCGGTTTCGGTGGGAATACGCTACGCACGGCTGTTGTCCGGGCAATTTGGAAATGCTAACCAGTTTGAATTTTTCATTCCCGCACAACGCTTCTGAATGAAAGGGACAGTCGTCAAAGTCACGGGAAGCTGGCACGAAGTCCGGATACCGGACAGGGGCCTCATTCCCTGCCGGATCATCGGGAAACTACGTCTCGAAGACATCAAGACGACCAACCCCGTTGGTGTCGGCGACGAGGTGGAAATGGAATTCGAGCCCGGCGATCTGAGCAAGGGTATCATCACAGAGGTCCTGCCAAGGCGAAACTATATCGTCCGACAGTCTCCGCGTAAAAAACATGAACTCCACCTCCTGGCCGCCAATGTTGATCAGGCAGTGCTCGTGACGACGATCATTCAGCCTAATCTCAAGATGGGTTTTATCGATCGCTTCCTGCTGATGACCGAACCGCACAACCTGCCGGTCATCATCGTCATCAATAAACATGATCTGCTCGGAGAGGAGGAACTGGAAATTCTCGGCGGGCTCAAAGTCATGTATGAGGACATTGGCTATGAAGTGATGAGTTGTTCCTCCCTGACCGGATACGGTATTGCGGCACTCATCGATAAACTGAAAGACAAAACCACCCTGATCGCGGGCCAGTCCGGAGTGGGTAAATCCACGCTGGTCAATACCATTCAACCCGGGCTCGGACTGAAGACCGAAGAAATATCGGACTACTCGGGCAAGGGACAGCATACGACCACTTTTGCGGAAATGTTCACGCTCGAGACAGGCGGATATATCATCGATACGCCGGGGATCAAGATGCTCTCTTTTAACAACCTGGAGCCAATGGATGTGGCGCACAATTTCCGTGAATTTTTTGCCGTCTCTTCTGCCTGCAAATACCCGGATTGCCTGCATCGCGGCGAACCGGGCTGCGCGGTCCGGCTCGGCGTGGAGGGGGGCAGCCTGTCCCCGCTTCGCTATGAGCATTACCTGCAGATCCTCTCGGAAATCGAAGAGCAGAATTACTGGGAAAGGCATAAAGATTTATGAGCAGGAGTAAAAGGATTTGGATAGTCTCCGGATCCATCGTGTTGGTATTGGGGATAACCTATCTTTTGGGTCCGCGGGCAGAGAAGCCGGATTTTTCATCCCTTCGTTTTCGTCCGGCCAATCCTGATCTGAACTTGCTGGAAGACAGTATCCGCCGGACTGAATCCTCCCTGCCGCTCAGACCCGATAATGAAGCGAGGATCATCTGGGCGAAGCCCTATGCGAGGACCCGGTACTGCATCGTCTATCTGCCCGGTAACGGCGCTTCCCAGGAAGAAGGGGATCCGATCCATGAAGCTATCGCGCACCGGTACGGATGCAACCTTTTCCTGGCACGTCCGGCAGAGCATGGCCTGGTGAAGGAAGATCCGATGCTGCATGTCGACGCGGCAACCTGGATGCAGTCCGCCCTCGATGCTATTTCCGTGGGCCGCGTGATAGGGGACAGCGTTATCCTCATGACCTGTTCGACCGGCAGTACATTGGGTTTGTATGTTGAAGCTTCTTTTCCCGGTTTGATCGCTGCCCACATCCTGTTATCCCCCAATATCGATATGCATGATCCGCGATCTTCCCTGCTGATCCGGCCCTGGGGTTTGCAACTCGCCCGGCTGATCATGGGCAGTAAATATTATGGATGGGAGTCGCCACCACCAGCAACGCCATACTGGTACACCCGGTACCGCATCGAAGGCTTGGTCACGCTCAAAGCGATGATCAACGCGGCCATGGTTCCTGCCACCTTCCGGCAGATTCATGACCCTGTCTTTATGGCCTATTATTACAAGGATGCGCAACACCAGGACGATGTCGTATCGGTACCCCGGATGCTGGAGATGTATGCACAACTTGGCACTCCTGCCGCGCTGAAGCGGGAGGTCGCGCTGCCGGATGCCGGTACACACATCATCGCTTCAGACATGTTCAATACGCATCTTGAGTCTCTGTGGATACCGCTGACGGCGTATTGTGAACAAATCCTGAAATTAGCGGTGGCGGACAGCACAGACTGGAAGCCTTTTTTAGATCCTCGGTAATCCTCAATCTTTCCTCTTGTCACGCATCTATCCGGCTAAGTTGCTTTTGTTTGGAGAATACACGGTACTCCACGGCTCGCAGGCCCTGGCGGTTCCGCTGCATCATTGGAGCGGCCATTGGGAAAAATTTCAGGCGGCCGATCCCCCAAAACCTTCGCCCTATTTCGAATGGCTGATGCAGAAAGGACTGATTTCAAAAATGATTTTTGAAAAAATGGAATCAGACTTGTCGGAGGGTTGGTCCTTTGTGTCGGATATGCCCTGGGGATATGGCGTGGGAAGTTCAGGGGCATACGTGGCCGCGCTTTACGATCGATATGTCGCCGATGACCAACCTACCGCAAAAATGGGGGCATCGGACTTTCTCGCCCAGATGGAATCCTATTTTCATGGCACGAGTTCCGGGATGGATCCCTTAGTCTCCTATATGGACCAGGCGGTACTGAAAGATCCCGCGGGCGTGTTTTCCTGCATCTCGGATCCCGGGTGGCCACAAGGATGGAACATCTATTTGCTCGACAGCGGCGCGGGCAGGACCACCGGCTCTTTGGTCAACGATTACAAACAATGGATGAAACGGGAGGATTTCAGACGAAGCATCCATCGCGAGTTGATCCCTGTGGTGGAACATGCCATTCATTTTTATCTCCTGGGAGTTGACGTCATGTTGGCCGATTGTTTAGCGGTGATTTCTGGTTATCAGCGGGAATACTTTGAGCCCATGATACCCGGATCCGTCCGGGACAAATGGGATCAGCTGTCTGCCCGGCCGGGAGTGCATGTCAAGCTCTGTGGTGCCGGCGGGGGTGGCTATTATCTCGTCATCGATACCATTGGGCATCTCTCGCCAGATGAACCGCTTGTCCTCGTGCAGAGACAGGAAAGGCAGAAGACGTCATAACGAAAGGAAGGGTGTACCTGAACAAAAACGAAATATATTTTCCCCATAATTATTCACCACGCACAATTCACAATTCACAATTCACCACTCACTTCTACCCCCGTCTCCATGCACACCCAGGTTCTCTCCAAAATCATGAAATACTGTGCAAGAACTGAGCACTGCACCGCTGATGTCATTCGTAAACTGGGGGAATGGGAAGTCGGCGAAAAAGAAGCAGAAGAAATCCTGCAGGTCCTGTACCAGGAAAAATTTGTGGACGATGCCCGGTATGCCTTGAATTTTGTGAGAGAAAAATGGAATCTTTACCGGTGGGGTAAAAATAAAATACGGCACCACCTCGAAGTAAAAGAAATACCAGACACCCTGATCGATCGATCCCTGGCCTCCATTGCGGAAGATGACTATCTGGAACAGTTGGATACGCTGATGCAAGCCAGGCGAAGAGAAGTCTCATCAGCCGACCGGCAGGAAGTGTTTCGCCAACTGGCGGCGTTTGCCATCGGCAGAGGATTTGAAGAAGACTACGTGGAAGCGTGGATTGATCAGCATTCAACCTAGCCGCGTGACAACCAATGGCCAAGTGAATCGGTTTCTATCATGGAATAGCGACAAGTGAAACTTTATCATAAACTCTATGGCTCCGGGCCGCCCCTGATGATCCTCCACGGTCTGTTTGGACTCGGAGACAACTGGCGGACCATCGCGCGCATGCTTGAAAGCGAATACCTGTCCATCCTGGTCGATCTTCGTAATCATGGCCGGTCCCCGCATGATCCCGTCATGAACCTCGAGATCATGGCTGCGGATGTGATGGAACTCGCGGATGATCTCGAACTGGAATCCATCCTCGTCCTGGGGCATTCGCTGGGCGGAAAGGTGGCGATGCAAATGGCCGTCCAATATCCCGAGCGCATCGACAAGCTTATCGTTGTCGACATTGCTCCCAGGGTGTATCCTCCGCATCATGCAACTGTCATGGCGGCCATCGAGGCACTGGATCCGGGTGCCGTTACCTCCCGCGAGGAGGCCGAAACGGTATTGCGTCGCTATCTGGGTTCGGATGAATCCACGGTACAATTTCTCATGAAAAATATCTCCCGCACCGAATCGGGGGGGTTGGCATGGAAAGCCAATATGCCCGGCATCATCCATGCCTATCCGGAGCTGATGGCCAATATTGTACACTTCCATCCATATCTCGGTCCCGTTCTATTTGTGAAAGGAGCCCGATCCGGGTACGTGGGGGAAGATGACATGCCCGCTATCCTCCAGATTTTTCCCAGAGCAAGCCTGGTGACTGTGCCGGATGCCGGTCATTGGGTTCATGCGGACAATCCGGCTGGTCTCCTGCAGGCGATCCTGCCTTTCATCCGGCATACCTGATTGATTGTCAGGCCTGCCACCAGGCCCATTCTTGTCTTTTTGCCCCCGAAAGGCTAACTTTGAAGACTATTTTCAGTCCCACACAATTGTGTATGAGAACAAAGGTTTACCTGTTTCTCCTCCTTTCTTTTTTTTCCATGTCCAGGATCCCGGCCCAGATGGTTGTGGGTCCCGATACGCTTGTGGGGACTGAGTGGATCCGCTACGACCAGGATTACTATCGGTTTACCATCCCGGAGGATGGCGTCTACCGGATTACGGCATCAGATCTTCAGGGTGCCGGTATCGATCCGGGCCAGGTCACCGGACAATCGGTGCGATTGTATTCGTTAGGGCAACAGGTACCTGTTTTTGTGAGCACCGATGATGCTTTTGGCCCGGATGATTATATCGAGTTTTTCGGCTATCGCAATCGTGGCGAAATGGATCGTTTCCTCTTTTATCATCCACAAGCCGATATGCTCAATCCGCTGCATAGCCTCTATACCGATCAGCGCCCATATTATCTCAAGTTTGAAGGGACGGATCCACCGTTGCGGGTCATCCAGGTGCCAAACGTGCTGAATAATCCTCCCGCCCCAATTCCCTTTTACATTCATACGGAACAACAGGTATTCACGACTTCCCTGCATGACCCCTATTTTCCGGTGGCGGACGGGGGCGCCGTATCCTACTCCAGTTACATTCATGGCGAAGGCTTCAGCAAAGGGCTGGAGGCCACCAGCACGGTCAATATCCCGGCGACGGATCCGGCTTCTTCGGGGCCGGATGCCCTTGTTCATCTGCGATTTGCCTCCGCCAATTACCAATCCCATTCGTTTCCTGTTTATTGGAACGAGCAACTCATTTTTACGCTCCGCGCCATAGACATCGAGATCATCGATACGTTTTTCACCGTTCCCTCTGCCTCCCTGCTGTCCGGCAATCAGTTAAAAATCAACAGCAATAACGCGCTGAGCAGGCTTGCGCTGGCGGAAGTGACCCTGACCTATCCGCGGCTTGTCTCTGCCGCCAATGCTTCGGTGATGACCATGACACTTCCGACAGCAGGAGCAGATGTGTACGCTGTCGTGGATGCTTTTCATCACCAGGGTACATCCCCCATCCTGTATACTGCGGATGGAAAGTACCGCATGATGGCCGAAATCAATGGGCAAAATCAGGTGCATTTTCTCTGGCCCAAATCCAGCACGGCGACCACGATTGTCATGCTGGATCCCGCGACCCAGGTCCGACCAATCGGTGCGTTAACCAAAAAACGATTTACGGACATAACAGCTGATGATACAGAGTACATCATCATTACACATCCGGATCTCATGGATCCGGGGACTTCCAGCGATTATGTGCAGTACCGTATGTCCCCGGCAGGAGGGAACTATCGGGCCAAGGCATACTCCATCCTCGATCTCTACGACCAATTTGGCTATGGGATTGAAAAACATCCGCAAGCCATCCGCAATTTTGTGGAATTCATCCACCGCCACTGGACCTCTGCCAAGATGATTTTCATCGTTGGACGGGCCATCGAATACAACCGGTCCCGATATGCCGGTGGGGGTTGGGAGCCTTATTTCTTTGTCCCGACATTTGGACGCCCCGGTGGGGACAACCTGCTTGCCGCCACGGTCTGGGACCTGGTGCCCCGATACCCGGTCGGACGGCTTGCGGCCACAAACCGGGATGCGGTTCATCTATACCTGGATAAAGTCAGAGAACACGATATGGCGGTGGCCCAGGGAGCCCAGACACTCGGGGATAAGTCCTGGATCAAAAATGTCATGCATATCGCCGGGGGCAAAACGGCAGATGAACAAGTTGGATTCCGGGCAACCCTGGACCAGTTGGGAGAGGAATTAGCTGCGTCTGATTTTGGCGCCAGGATATACCATTTTCAAAAAGAATCCTCTGATATCATCGGGGAATCCCAGTCCAAGCAGATTGAAAAATTGCTGCATGACGGCTGCAGTATCCTCAATTACCTGGGGCATTCCTCGGCCAGCACGTTTGAGTTTACCATCAATGATGCAGCCGAGTGGAACAACAAGGGTCGTTATCCCATCTTCAGCGCGATGGGCTGCAGTGCCGGACAAATACATGGGACCAACTACAGCCTGAGTGACCGGTATGTGCAGATTGCGGACGAAGGGGCGATTGCCTTTATCTCCGGATCAGGTTCACAATTCCCAGGCGCGCTTGTTTCCTGGGCTCGGCCGTGGTATGACTATATCGGTAACCTGGCCTATGGAAGCACGCTCGGCGAATCTATCCTGTATGGGTTGCAGGCGGTCAGCCATTTTGTTGAAGTCGGGTACACAGTTTCTAATCCGTTCCGTTTTTTACTGGAGCAGCAAACTTTCCAGGGAGACCCCGCCCTTCGCGTCAATCCTCTGCCCGGACCGGATTACCTGGTCGACCGTGCTTCTGTCTCGCTCACGCCGGAGATTCTCAATACCGCACTGGATAGTTTTACCCTGCAGTTCTCCATTTTCAATATCGGCCGTAACCTCCGGCAGGAGACAACCTGCCGGGCGAAGTTGCAATACCCGGATGGTTCCGAATCCGTGATCCTGCAGGATACATTTTCAGCGGACCGTTTCGAATCCATCCTTCGTCATCGCCTGCCGATGATTGCCGGATTGAAGCCGGGATCCTACCGGTTGCTCATCTCCGTGGATCCGGACCAACAAATCGCTGAGCTCCCGGCTCCGGACGCGGAAAGCAACAATGATCTCCGCGATAACCTTGGTGTGGAAGGAATCCAGATCGTGCTGCTGAGCAATGTCGTCACGGCCGTCTATCCGGATGATTACGCGATTGTCAATAAGGCACCGGTCCTGGTCGCCTCCAGCAGCAATGCCTTCGCTTCTCCCCAAAATATTCACTTCGAAGTGGATACTACGGCCCTCTTTAACAGCCCGCTCCGGATCCGGGAAGTATTTCCAGGTCATGGCGCTTTGCTCAAATGGAGTCCGCCGCTCAACTGGATCGACAATACAGTTTACTACTGGCGTGTCAGCTATGACAGCCTTTCGCCAAACCAGGGATATCTCTGGAGCCGCCATTCCTTCCTGTATAAAGCCACCAGTCCGCCGGGCTGGAACCAGTCTCATTTCTATCAGTACACAGATGACGTACTCGAACAGGTCCAGGCCGACAGCCTCGAGCACAATTTCGATTTTGACCGATCCGCTACCAATTTCAGGATCTTAAACCGGTATCAGCATCCGGAGACCGGCGGCATTCCATTCGGGTATATCGATAATGTCTATTACACCGAATTCTTCTCCAAATTCACGGGTAATGAAGTAGATGTCTTTGTGGTGGTGGTGGATCCGGTCACCGGCGAATTCATGTTCAATCCGAATCCGGGCCGCTATGGTTCATTCAATAACCTCTCCTATGCTATACGTTGCTTCCCCTACAGGACGGACGTAGCCCAAAGCCGTCAGGCGCTGATCCATTTTATCCGTGATACCATCCCGGACGGATCGATCGTGTTTCTATACACGTATCAGCGTCCGGCCCGGCCTGACTATTTTCCGCAGCAATGGACGGAGGATGAAACGATGTTTGGGGAGAGTATTTTCTCCCTGGTCGAACACCAGTTCCCCACATCGGCCATTCGCACACTGGCCGAATCCGGCAGTAAACCTTATATCGTGAGTTTCCGCAAAGGTATGGGAGGCATCCAGGAAGTCATCGCGGCGGATACCTCGGATGTGATCTCGCTGAGTTATGATATCCTGAAGACTTTGCCCCGGGGCATGTTTGTTTCAACCCTGGTCGGGCCGGCTTCCAGGTGGTATTCGATCCAGTGGGATGTGAAGGGCCGGGAAATCGATTCCGTTGGTACGGATACAATGCAGGCCTGGGCTTTGTCGGCGGATCTCACGGACACGCTTTGGATCTCAAACCAGTTGCTGGCAAAGGATACCAATATCTCGGAGATCGATGCACGTCAATATCCCTACCTCCAGTTGTCCTTGTCGACCGAGGACACGGTTTCTTTTGTTCCAACAGCCCTCCAATATTGGCGCGTTTTGTATGACGGATTCCCGGAGCTTGTCATCAATCCCGACATAGGGTTTTTATTTGTCGCGGACACCTTATACCAGGGAGAAACCATGAGCCTGGCCACGGTGATCGAAAACCTGAGTGATATCCCGGCAGATTCGATTCCCCTTACGCTCCGGATCAGCGGAGAACAGCAATCCAGCATCGAATTACGGGATACGATTCTGCACCTGGCACCCAATACCTATCTCCCTGTTTCATTTACGCGAAACACGGCCGATTTGTCCGGTGATTACCAGGTCTTCACGGAGATCAATCCGGGCAGAAGTATCCCGGAGTTGAACTATGCCAACAATATCGGCGTCCTGCCGATGCATGTGATCACCGACAAAGCAAATCCGGTGCTGGACGTTACGTTCGACGGGTTCCATATTCAGGATGGCGATATCGTCGCCGCACGACCGCTGATCGCGATCCGTCTCCACGATGAAAATGCGTATGCCCTGCTCCGGGATACAACCATCTTTGAAATTTACCTGCAGTTCCCTTCCGCGCATGATCCGGCATATGTTTCCTTTACACAGCCATGGGTGTCATTCTTTCCCGCGGATGGCGCAGGACCCAATATCGCGGTAGCCGAGTTGCGCCCCGACCTGTTCGAAGAGGGTATTTATGAACTTCATATTCAGGCGCATGATGCTTCAGGCAATCCGGCAGGCGATAATGCTTACTTCGTTTCCTTTGAAGTCATTCATCACAAGGCTATTTCACACCTGTATAACTTTCCCAATCCGTTCCGGGATGCAACGCGGTTTATTTATACATTGACCGGCGAAGGGTCACCCGCCTTTTATCAAATCGAAATCATCTCCGCTTCGGGAGTGCCTGTCCGGACGATCAGCCAGGAGGAATTGGGCCCATTGGCTGTTGGAACACATCCGACCTGGTATGCATGGGACGGAACGGATCAAAACGGAAGCCCTTTACCCGCCGGGGTATATTTCTATCACCTCGTAGCCAGGGATGAAAATGAAGTGGATTACGACCGCCATCCGCTGAGCGGTGACGCCCGTTTTTATGATCGGGACTGGGGTAAATTAATCCTGGTCCGGTAGCCCTGATTGCTTCTTGCGGGCCTGCCAACGGCGCGCCACCATGCGCGGGAACCAGGCCAGGGCATACCGGATCGATTGGATCATCGAAATTTTTATTTCAACGGGAAATGGTTTCACTTCCCTTTTTGAAAAAACCGGAATACCCTTGTACGTATCCGGGCTGTAATTGCCCCGGTGACGCAGATGCATCCATCCGGCGGGAGCGTCCAGGTTGATCACGCCTGCCTTTTCCGGCAGTCGCCAGTGCGGAAACCCATAGACCGTCAGGATTTCCGGAGTATCCCGTTGCTCCACCAGGCTGATAAACTGGTTGTGGAAACGTTCGTTCCATTTTTTGACGATGCCCAGCCGTATGTCGTACTCATAGCCTGCATTAAAATTGATGACCGTTAAAGGAGCCGGTCGGAACGCCGCCTGGATGGAGGCTATAAACGTACGGCTGACCATGTCATCATTATCAAGCCTGGTGGTGATGATGTACGGTTCCGGGCTTTTCATCATTCTTTCCCGTAGGCTCGATAGCATATGTGCAAAATCCACTACGGGCAGGAACTCCAGGTGCGGCAATGAAGTCCGGAGCGCCAGCAGATTGTTCAGCACAGGCGCCGGTGTTTCAGCATCCACGTAAACCAGCCAGGTAAAGTTGGTTTCCGTCTGTTGCTGGAGGGATGGTACACAAAACCGGGAGAAATAAAACAGTCGTTCTTCGAGCCAGGATGCATCGAGTGGAGGGGAGATGATTTTTTCCGGCCCCATACCATCAATGCGGACATTGAATCGCGTGATGACGTAATGGCTAAACATGGGGATATGCTATATTTACACGCGTTGACGGCCTTCGCAGGGATGTTTTGATGTAATAGCGCTATGCCAAAGGTAACCATTTTACAAGCCGGCGTTTCCCCACAGTACTGGCAACGCATACGCGAATGTTTCCACTACATGGATCTCCTCCGGATGCTGGCGTACCGCGATCTCCGCGTTCGGTATGCCCAGACGGTCCTTGGGATTGCCTGGGCCCTGATGAATCCGCTGATCAGCGTCATCCTGCTCTATTTTGTCTTTGGTGTCATCGCGCGTGTGGATACGCAGACGGTGCCGCCCCTGCTCTTCAGTATGGCGGGACTGTATGTCTGGAATTATTTTTCACGGGTGGTCAGCGATGCGGGAGGCTCGATCATCGGCGCCCAGTCCCTGGTCAAAAAAGTATATTTCCCCAGGCTGATCATCCCGTTGTCCAAAGCGGTCAGCGCGATCATGGATTTGGTCATCGTGCTGGGAATGCTCATCGTGATGCTGCTGGTCTACCGTATTGAGCTGGGCTGGCAGATCCTCTGGATTTTCCCGCTGACGATCCTGACCGTTATCGCCGCCCTGGCTTTTGGGATCTGGGTATCGGCGCTGACGATCCGGTACCGGGACTTCAATCACATACTTCCCCTCGCTTTGCGGATCGGCATGTTTATCAGTCCGATCGCTTACAGTGCTTCGCTTGTTCCGCCCGCGTACCGCTGGGCGTACAATCTCAATCCGCTTTCCGCTATCATGGAGGGCGTGCGCTGGTCTTTGTTTCAGACGCCTTTTGAGGCAGGATCACTCTGGTATGCCGGAGTCGTTATCCTCATCACGCTTTTGACCGGCATCTGGTACTTTATCTATATGGAACAATACATCGCAGACATCATCTGACCGGACATGCACGACTCTTATCCCGCCATCGTCCTGGAGGATGTCTCCAAACGTTACCAACGCGGCCATTTGCGGAAACGTGATCTCAAAGGCAGCCTGGCCGGCTGGATGTTTGAGCGTTCCGCCCGGCACCGGGAATCTTTCTACGCGTTAAAGGATATCCGGCTCAGAATCGAGCAGGGGGATATCGTCGGCATCGTCGGTCCGAATGGTGCCGGTAAATCAACGTTACTCAAACTGCTCTCCCGGATTACCTATCCCTCTTCGGGGCGTATTTTCATCCATGGGACCTTGTCCAGCATGCTCGAAGTGGGCACCGGATTTCATCCGGAACTCACGGGCCGTGAGAATATTTATCTCAACGGCGCCATCATCGGCATGAAGCGTGCAGAGGTGACCCGGAAACTCGAGAGTATCATCGAATTTTCCGGTGTCCGCGAATTTGTCGACACGCCGGTCAAGCACTATTCGTCGGGCATGTATGTCCGACTGGCGTTTTCCGTCGCGGCCCATCTCGAACCCGATATTCTGCTGATCGATGAAGTGCTGGCCGTTGGGGACCAGGCCTTCAGGCGAAAATGCATGGACAAACTCCTCGATGTGTCCGGGCAGGGAAGGACCATCCTGATCGTCAGTCACCAGATGGCCTATCTCAAAGAGCTATGCCGTTCCGGTATCTTTCTCGAATCCGGTCATATCCAATATTCCGGTTCAATCGATGAGACCATTCAGCACTATGTGAGCCACTATGAATCCCATGCAGGGGAAGCGGTCAGAGAGCGGAAAGACCGGAGGGGATCAGGCGCTCTGCGCATGGAGCGTATTGATCTGAAGGATGAAGAGGGGATATCCGTGCGATCTGTTCATGCGGGACAGGCAGTCCGTTTCCAGTTGCAATTGAAGGCACAGGTCACCGAGGTGTTTAACGTGGTGATCCAACTGGAATTTTACGATATGTACGGACAACTCTGGTTTATGGCGGGCAATACGATCACCGACAGTTCGCTCGCCCGTCTAGAGGGGACAGCGGTACTCGAATGTGTTATCCCTAAGATCCCGCTCAATGCGCAGATGTATTTTGTCAGCGCTTCCGTCTGGGTGAGCCGGGACCTCGCCGATGAGGTAAAAAACATACTCACTTTCGAAGTGGAGCCGGGCGCTTTCTACCCTTCGGGCCATCTCCCGCCGATCAACAAAGGCATGCTCGTGGAGTATTCGTGGAGGGAAGTGAAGTAGGGCTGGTGATTTTTGGTACTATTTGGCAGTGAGTATGGTGAAAATAGCGGGTGGGCACGGGTCAAATCAAAGATTGAAGACACCAGAACGTAGGGTCAAATCAAAGATTGGAGGATGCCGGAATCCCGATAACAATCGGGAGTTAACCGACGCTCAACAGAAGAGGGAAAATTGCGACACTCAGCTATGATTCGTATGCACAGGTTCCGCCGTGACGAGCAAGGTTTGATGTTGATGGTCCACGATTTCAGCGGAAAGAATTTTCAGGTAAGGAGATAAAAAGCGTAACAGTTCGGATCGCGACCATTCACGGTAATGCGCGGGATTTGGCGGTGGACCATAGTGAAACCATCCGCGGCGGAGATTTCGCTCCGGGGTACTGATGAGTATCCTTTTCCATCCCCGCGTCCCCAGGATGTGTTGCAGGAAGGTATCCGGGTTTGCCACATGCTCCAACACATCGGCACATATGATCAGATCCGTTTCGTGAGCGGCCGGATCGAAATCAGTTGAAGAAAGCCATTGGCGGCCGGGATAGATTGCCCGGACACGATCAATGGTGGCGGGTAAATCGATGCCCAGTGTTTTATATGCCCCCAGGTATTGTATGAGCTTATAACCCGAACCGCAACCAATGTCCATGATATGCTGCCAGCCCTGATCTGCCATGAGGCGGGCCGCGGTCTCATAGACAGCTTTTTGATACTCATCTTTCCTGTCAAGGTCATCATGCAGCACCACCTCGCCCCGGTGGATATATCCCCGTTTGATGGCATACCGCGAAGGCGAATACAACGACCGGAGCATTCCCGACCAAAAGCGGAATACGCCTGCCACTATCCCTGCCAATTTATTGGACCCCGGCATACGTATCCTTTTTTTCCCGAAGATGCTTCCATGCACCTTTCCATTCACCATAGCGATAGGCCAAAGGCTGTGCCAGCTCAAAAAATACCCGCTTCAGCGGTACCTGTCTTCGTAGGCCCCATCGGAACAATTGAACCGGAACCTGGTACAGCCGGCTCGCTATGGTCCGCAGCAGGTGCCAGGAGGCCAGGGAAAGACTTACGGGTTCAATCGCCATTTTATCCCTTCTCCTGGCAAACTCGGCATGTAACATCCAGGCTAAGTTGAGCTTTTCAGCCCGTACATAATGTCCTGTCTGTAAGCCCGGGATATAACCAATCCGCAAACCCTTCCGGCGCATGCGCAGTTGTAACTCCAATTCCTCTCCATACGCTGCCTTCCTGCCTGTCATGCCCAGATCCTCGCGGAATCCGTTTAATTGTTGCAGGACAGATCGCCGGACCAGGAAACATCCTCCCCGCAGAAATTCCTTTTCCAGCAAGGCTGGCTGCTGATAGCGAAGTAAAAATGATCCGAAGCCTTCGGGCACCCAGTCCGGTTTAGCCGGTTCAAAGATGGGATGAATCGGTCCGCCCATGGCTTCAAAATCAAATTGAAGGATCGCTTCAGTGGCAGCGCGGACCAGATCTTTGTCGGGAAGACAGTCGTCGTCCAGGTAAAAGATCCATTCCGACCCGGAGGAGGTCCAACCGGTATTGCGTGCGCGGCTCAATCCGGCTGTACCCTCAACCATATACCGGATGAAAGCATACGTATTTCGGAGCTGATTCACGTATGCACGCACTTCAGGAGGGGAAAGATTATCCACCACGGTGATACTGTGTGGGGTGCCCAAGACCTGGGGGAGCAAAGCATGCAGGCACCGCCGCAAATAAGGCAACCGGTCATGCGTGCAAATACAGAAATCAATGGCCGGGAGGTTGGTCATGCGATGAGTGAATCCTTAGATTACCTGGGAGAAGACTTTTTTTGCCGGAAAAGGGCTGACACCTTTCTTTTCAAACCATCCGGAAGCCACCAAGCCACATAACGCACCGTATTGAGCAGATTAATTTCGAGGCTATCCTTCCTCAGCCCATAGTCCTCCGCCACCCGGTTGACGAATACCGGCATTCCAAAGGGAGCACTTTTAAGATTGCGTTGATGAAAGAGCTTGAGCCAACTCCGGTCCGATTCGATATCGACTACCGTACATCCGGGAGGGATCACATCATGCGGGAACCCGCGAATGCTTTTATGACCGCCGTCGGGATGGCGCGCTTCGATGAGGCTGGTAAAATGATTGTACCGCATGTGGCGCAATCGCGTCAACACGTTATGCGCATGGTCATAGCCATGCCCATGAAGCAGGTTGAGGATCGTTCCGGGGTTCGGTACGAAATGGGCCTGCACCGTTTTAATAAAATTCCGGCCGAGCGCATCGTCATTGTCGAGACGGGAGGTGATGACAAAGGCTGATTCAGCCTCTTTCAGGGAAAGGTCTATATCCCGCAGACAGGCATCATATCCATCTACAGGTTTGAGCCGGATGAAGGTATAGGGTTTCACCGTTTCCGATAAGGCTTTCCTTGACATTGCCGGGGTTTGTTCATCCACGTAGAGCAGCCAGGTAAATTGCGTTTCCGTTTGCGCGAGCACACTGGGCAGGCAATAGGTCCTGAACAGCTTCAGGCGGTGCTCCAGCCAGGCTTCGTCGCGGGTCGAAGCACCCTGCCTGTCTTTTTCCCATCCTTCAAGGGGTACATTGTACCGGGTGATCAGATAATGGGTAAAGGAAGGTTTCATGTGAGGTCTGTCAGATTCTTTTTGGAAAAAAAGCGCCTTTGCATGGAGGACATTTGCGTCTTCGAAATGTAACCCAATTTCCGGATCAATGCCACCGGCAACCATTGCAGGATATAAAGCATCGTCTTCCCGAAATGGATGCGAACCCATGCCGGATCGATGCCATACTGTGCCGGGATGGCGCGGACGGGCACCGGCCAGCCGAGGTTACGCCGCAGGGCGGCATTGTGGGGGTGAAGGGTCATCCAAAACAAATAGGGAGCCGGAATATTGATGATGTGCATGTCCGGGTCCGGCACCAGATGCCGGAACCCCAGTACCGTGCGCATGTTTTCCGGTTCTTTTTTCACTTCGATCAGGCTCATGAACGAATTGCGTAAACTGTACCGGTGCCAGGTCAATATGCCTTTGGTGACATGGTAATGCATACCGCCCAATGGATTTAAGATGGTCTTGTCTTGCTCGATAAAGTGGTCCCGGACGGTTTCCATAAAGGTCACGCTGATGCCGTCATCGTTATCGAGCCGGGTCGTGATGACATAGAGAGCCGGGGCATGAGCACAAAGCTGGCGAAGCTGGATCAGCATATCCCCAAACCCGGTAGTGAAAATAAGCTGATAGCGCACCGACGGGTCGATAGCCCTTTTGATCCTTTCGGTGATCGCCAGGGGCGTCTCGAGATCACAAAACAGGAGCCAGGTGAAATCCTTTTGCGATTGCGCATTGACCGACGGAGCGCAATAATGCTCAAAAAGCGGGATCCGTTCGTTTTCCCAGGTCAGTGTCCTGGACGAAGGATCGAAATACTCCGGGCCGAATCCATCCATCCGCACATTGAACCGTGTAACCAGATAATGTGTAATTTTCCCCGTTGTCACACTAACGAAGGTACTACTATGCAATGGCTCCGGAATGCCGCCTATCTCCTGATCGTGATCCTGGGAGGCGGATTTCTTCTCCTGGAGGGCAGAGGCCTGCTCTTCCCTTTCCTTTTCGCGATTTTCTTTGCCTTCCTGCTCATGCCGATCGAGCGGCGGATCTTCCGGTATATCCCCTACAAATCTGTTTCCATCACCGGCAGTGTCTTATTGGTACTGGGGGTGGTCGGAGGCATTGGGTTTCTCTTTGGATACCAGCTTATCCAGATCATTGCCGACATGACCTCCATCCAGGACCAGCTGCAATACGGTCTTGAATCCGTCCTCCGGTTTATCGATCAGAACGTTCCCTATGTCCACATGCCGGCGGATCAGAAATCCATGGATGAGATGATCAGCAAACTCCTCCAGGCGCCTGTCGAATACGTCGGGGCCGGGATCAGCAGCGGCGCGGGTTTCCTGTTCAATATGGCACTCACCTTTATCTACACGATTTTCCTTTTGATTTACAAAGACGCGTTTCACGATTTCCTGATGATCCAGTTTTCCAAGGACAAGCGCGAGGAGTTGGAATCGGTCCTCGGGCAATCCGTCAAGTTGATACAGCGCTACCTGGCCGGCATGGTGACCGTCGTCATTATCCTGGCTGTGGCCAATTGCACCGGTTTACTCCTGATCGGCGTGGAGCATGCTGTCTTCTGGGGTGTGCTGGCTGCCTGCCTTGTCATCATCCCCTATATCGGGACGACGCTTGGCGGATTGTTGCCGTTTCTGTATTCACTGGCCACCTACGAGCATAGTTGGCAACCCTTCGCGGTGGTGATCATGTATGTGGTGATCCAGCAACTGGAAGCGAATTTTATCACTCCCAAGATCGTGGGCTCCAGTGTCCGCATCAATCCCTTCTTTGCCCTCATCGGCATCGTCATCATGGGAGCGCTGATGGGTATCGGCGGCATCGTGCTGGCTATCCCCATCATGGCCATCCTTAAACTGGTCGCAGAGGAAATACCAGTCCTGAAACCGTTGGCCCTGCTCATGGATAAGGACCTCATCAAAAACCGGCATCTCTTCCTGGGCAAGTACGACCGGGATGATTATCGATTTTCCTCCCTGATGAAAGAGGAGGATAGTAAACGCTGATCACACATGGGGGGGCATGCCTGGAAAGAATTCATCCGTTCACGCCTGCCCTGGGCCTGGTATTGGCGTTTGAAACGGATCCGCGAGGAATGCCTGGCCTGGTGGGGCAACAGCGATCTCACGTCCCTGGCCAAAATCTATCAAACGGATAAATGGGGAAAACATCAGTATACGCCGGTCTACGAGCAATATTTTCAATCCTTGCGCTATCAGCCCGTCCGCCTGCTTGAAATCGGGGTCGGCGGTGTAGCCAAAACCGACCGTGGAGGCAATTCGCTCCGGATGTGGAAGCGCTATTTTCCAAAGGGCAGGATCACGGGAATAGATCTGTATGACAAATCCGCATTGCAGGAACCGAGGCTACGGACCTGCCAGGGCAACCAGGCAGATGGGGATTTTTTAAGAAAGGTCAACGAGGCGGAAGGCCCGTTTGATATCATCATCGATGATGGCAGCCACCGGCAGTCCCATATCATCGCCAGCTATGAAGTGTTGTTTCCCCTCCTGAAGCCCGGCGGATATTATGTGATCGAGGATACGCAGACATCCTACTGGCCCTCCTTTGAAGGCAGTACGGTGGATATGGATACCATTCCGTCAGCGATGAATTATTTCATCAGCCGTATTCATTCCGTCAATGCGCCGGAATGGATTAAAGAAGAAGTTCCGGTTGGAAAAAGAAATGAAGGAATAGCGGCTATTGCCTTTTATCACAACCTCCTGATGATAAAAAAGGCGTAATCCGCTGCCAAGATTTTTCACAAATTAAAGAGGTGGCTGACTTTGCCATCCCTCAATCCTCTGCGCTCTGCCCTCTACGCACTACATTCTGCGCTCTTCGTTCTGCGTTTTGCATTCTGCACTAAATCAATACCCGTTATTCTGTACCAGGATCCCTCCTGTCAGATCGATTTCGGCCTGGGGCAAGGGCAGGAGGATATGCTTGCTGGCGACGAAATTGGTTTTTAACGGCGCCATCACATCCGCAATCCGCCCCCACCGCGCCAGGTCAAACCACCGCTGTTGCTCCATCGCGAGTTCCACCCGCCGCTCGTGATAGATGATTTCCCGTAGTTCACTCTGGTCGTTGGAAGTGATATCCTTCAAAATGAAATTGTTGGTGCCGCGTGCGCGGGCCCGGATCATGTTGAGGTATTCCCGGGCCTTGCCAAGATTCCCGATTTCGTTCTGTGCTTCGGCAGCGAGGAGGAGAACATCGGCGTACCGCAATAAGCGGAGATTACCGGGACCATTATCCTGGAGCCCGGGATGTGAAGGCACCCAGGCTTTTTGATTGTAGCGTTCATTGAGGATTTCCGGGTTATCCTGAACGATGGTGGATCCATCCGGCAGTACTTCTCCCACATAGATGATCGTGGCCTGGCGACGCGGGTCCCCCGGTTCATAGGAGGCTACGAGATCGTCGCTTGGGCGGTTGAATCCCCATCCAAGATTGGGTACGCCGCGAACCCCCTGGATCATGTTGTAGGGTGTAGCACCGGGACCTGCAACGGCCGCCTGCTCCGCTACTGCGCCAATCTCAAACACACTTTCCGGACCGTTTTCACCAACGGCCATAAAGTTGTCGGCGTAACGGGGCAGGAGGCTATATTTACCGGAAGTAATGATCGCCTCACATTGCTCGGCCGCTTTTGTGAAGTCATGCTCCACCATGTATAACTTCGCGAGGATACCACGGGCAGCCCCTTTGGTGGCGCGTCCGAGATCCGCGGATGCGTATTCCGATTTTTCCGGCAGTACATCAATGGCATCAAGCAGGTCTTGTTCGATGAAAGCCCAGATTTGCTCCTTCGGTACCCTGGGTTGGTTGTAATACTCGTCATCCGTCAGGATCCGGTCCACCAGGGGCACGTCGCCAAACCATTGCACCAGGCGCAGATAGGTATAGGCTCTCAGGAATTTTGCTTCGCCGACCAGACGGGCCTTCAATGCCAGGTCCATATCGATGTCTGGGATTTTGTCAATGGCGAGATTAGCCCGGAAGATCAGGTGATAACATCCCTGCCAGGCGCCGGAGACGGCCGCATTAGTTGCATCAAATGTGAACTCATCCAGTTCGAGCATATAGAGTGCGTCATTGGGCGTACTGCCCTTGTCCGCATCGTCGCTGAGGATATCCGTCAGCCCGATCCAGGGGAAAGCGCACATCTCCCAGTTGCGAAATTGCTGATAGATGGCATTGGTCGCCCAGATGGCATGATCCTGTGTTTCGAAAAACGTATCATAGGTCAATTGGCCTTTTGGTTTGCGTTCGAGGAAATCCTGGCTGCAGCTCAGGATCGAAACGGTGAAGAGCAGCACCACCAGGCGCAAGCGGAAAGCAGGA
Source organism: uncultured Saprospiraceae bacterium (assembly GCA_964617515.1). GTDB lineage: Bacteria > Bacteroidota > Bacteroidia > Chitinophagales > Saprospiraceae > Opimibacter. The sequence continues at coordinate 40,074 of CAZTXO010000005.1, forward strand.
TGATTCGTGATGTGGGAAAGGAATGTTTTCATGATCCCGTATAGATTTCTTTTAGGAATTAAAAATTGATTTCAACGCCACCCTGCCATGATTTAGACAAGGGATAACCACCGAAATCAAATCCGACTTCATAGGCATTTCCTCCGTTGGGAAACTCAGGGGAATAGCCCTTATAGGATTGTTTTGTCCACACATTGGAGCCGGTCACATAGATCCGGAATTTATCGACCGAAGCTTTGGACGTGATAGACTTTGGTAACGTGTATCCGAGTGTGATGCTCCTCAATCTGAGGAAATCACCGTCTGCCAGGAACCGGTCGCTCACCCGGTAATTGGAACCCCCGTTGGTGATGCGAGGCTCGGTAGTTGAAGGATTATCGGGCGTCCACCGGTCCACCACATGTTTCTCCCAGTTATAGACACTGAAGCGGAATGTCTCTTTCGCGTTGAAGACTTTGTACCCGGTGGCGCCGACGAGGTCACCATTGAAGTCAAAACCCTTCCATTCGAATCCCGCGGTGAAACTATACGACAGTTTTGGTATCGGACTGCCCAGATAGACACGGTCATCTCCATTGAGGACCCCGTCTCCATTCGTGTCTTCATACCGGATGTCACCGGGTTTCTCTCCGCCCAGCGTAGGACTGTTATCGATTTCCTCCTGTGTCTGGAAGATGCCGGCCACCTGATAGCCATAAAATGCGCCGATGGGTAATCCAACGACCGTATGCGTGGCAGGCTCGCCCTGGAGAAAAGCAGCGAAAATTTCATTCCGGCCCTCTGCCAATTTTTCCACTGTATTGGTCACCGGGGAGAGGATGACGCCGAGATTGTAAGCAAATGTGCCTCCTTCCCGCCATTTCAGACTGATATCCCATCCCACGTTTTTCACTTCTGCCGTATTGACGACAGGATCTGCCTGTGAACCTACATAATCCGGTATGGGAACCGCGGCGATGATATCGTAGGTATAGCGGTTATACCAATCAACCTCTGCCTCCAGCCGGCCGTTAAATAAAGCTGCTTCCATGCCGAAATCGGTTTGGCGGGAAGTCTCCCAGCGCAGGTTGGCATTGGACAGGGAGATCAGCGTCGCGCCCTGGTTGAGGCTCTCCGAGGGACCGAAGACGCCATACAAGCCGCTCGTCACTGCACCTGTTGAAGGATAAGCGCTGGCTGAAGATTGGTTGCCCAATACGCCATAACTGGCCCGCACCTTGAGGCGATCGATCCATTTAACGGATTGGATAAACGATTCGTCACTGAGATTCCATCCGATACTGGCCGAGGGAAAATTACCGGTACGGTTTGCTTGTGTAAACCGGCTGGACCGGTCTATCCGCCAACTAACGGTAAAGAGATACTTATTGCGCCAGGTATAATTTACCCGGAATAAATTCGAATTGAGCGCCTCGTCGCTAGCCCCCTGGTAATTCATTTGGGTCGTATCGTTTCCCGCGGATAGAAATAAAAGTTCATCCGCCGTCCCAGGGAAATTTTCCCGGCTGCCTCCCAGGAATTCACCGGCTCTTTCTTCGGCCGTGTAGCCAACCAGGGCAGTGAGGTGATGATCTTTCCAGGTTTTATCATAGGTGAGCGTCTGCTCCCAGATCCAGTCATTGCCGGAGCTGGTGCCGGCAGACAGACGGTCACTGCCATTTCTTTGCGAAGGACTGACTTCAAATTTGGGTTCGAAGTATTTCGATTTCCGGTTGTTTTTGTCGATACCGAAATTGGTCCGGAAGGTGAAATTTTTCAAAAAATGAACATCGGCATACAGGTTACCAAACAGGCGGCTGCCGGAGTTGTGATTGTTGTGCTTGTAAAAAAGATCCGCGGAGGGGTTGGCGATCGCCAGGCCGAAAAAAGTGGGGTCTGAAAAATCGCCCGAAGTGTCCCGTGGAGTGAAAACAGGAGGCATCCGGTACGCGCTATTGACTACATCCGGGGCGACATCTTCGCGCAACGTGGTGTGCGCAATGTTATGCCCGATGGTGAGATAGGAATTGAGCTTGTATTCCGCATTGAGGCGAAGGGTCAGCCGGTCAAAATGCGAATAGCGAATGATCCCGTCCTGGGAATAGTAGTTGGCGCTGAAATTATAGTGGTATTGCTCGGATCCGCCATTGGCCGACAAGGTATAATTGGATACGGGCGCATCCCGGAAGATTTCATCCTGGTAGTTCGTGCCTGCCCCCAGGGAATCAGGGTTTGGAAAATAGGATTGACCGCGCAGGTCATTGTAGGCGGAAGCAAACTCTGCCGCATTGAGCACATCGATCCGGCGGCCGAGTTGGGTGACACCATAATAAGCGGACGCGGAGATGATTGCCTTTTCCCGTGACGCACCGCTTTTAGTTGTGATGATGATGACACCATTGGCGCCCCGGCTGCCATAGATCGCGGCGGCAGAGGCATCCTTCAGCACTTCGATGCTTTCGACATCTTCCGGGTTGAGGTAGGAGGCATCGTAAGTGATCATACCGTCGATGACATACAGCGGGTTGGCGTTGTTGAGGGTGCCGGTTCCGCGTACCCGGATGACAGCCCCTGCGCCGGGTGATCCGGAGGATGGCGCGACATACACGCCGGCTACTTTTCCCTGCAGGGCCTGCTCGACATTGGCGGTAGCCACGCGGCTGATGTCCTTTCCTTTGACCGTGGAAACGGCGCCGGTGAGATCGCTCTTTTTCTGGATCCCGTACCCGACGACGACTACCTGCTCAAACAGCGTCGCCTCCTCTGCCAGTTTCACATCCACCACGGTGCGGCCATCGAGTTTGACTTCGACAGTGCCATACCCGGTGTACCGGAAGATGAGAACCGGATCGACACCGGTCACGATCAGGGTGAAGTGACCATCGAGATCGGTGATGGTGCCGCCTTCTGCATTTTTTTCCAGGACAGTAGCCCCGATCAGCGGTTCGTTATTGGCCGCGTCCAGGACAGTGCCTGTGACCGTGACCTGCGACCATAATCCGGCGGGGATGAGGAGCACAAGGAATAGAAATTTGGAAAATGGAATTGTTTTCATCATGAGCAGTATGTCGACATGAAATGATATACGTTTACACAGCAATGGGATTATTCCGTTAAATGAAACTCGCGTTTTTCTAATTGACCGGAATGGGGGCCAGCCATGATCCAAAACAGTCCGGGTTCGGCTCTGAATGACATATCCGCGGTGTGGAAAGCAAGGTCACCGGAGGTCAGCTTAAAAATAACGTTTTTCGATTCGCCCGGCGCCAGTTTGACCTTGGCATAACGCTTCAATTCGCGCAGCGGACGCGTGACACTCCCCGCTACATCCCGCGTGTACAATTGCACGATCTCCTCTCCTTCCCGCTGACCGGTGTTGGTGATCCGGATGGTAGCGATGATCGTATCCTTCATGGTGAAATCGGTCTTATTGACCATGAGGCTGTCATACGTGAAAGTGGTATAGCTCAGTCCGAATCCAAACGGGTACTGAGGCGAATTGGGCAGATCGATATACCGGGTATTCCATTTGCTGTTGGGATCATAGGGCCTTCCCGTATTTTTCTCGTTGTAGAAGATCGGCACCTGTCCGACATGACGCGGGAAGGTCATCGTGAGCTTGGCGGAAGGATTGTAATCGCCAAACAGGATGTCCGCGATGGCATGTCCGCCTTCCGTGCCGGCAAACCAGGTTTCCACGATGGCGGCGGCATGATCAGCGATCCAGGGTATCGCCAGCGGGCGGCCGTTCATCAGGATGACCACCACCGGTTTACCCGTGGCCACCAGTGCCTTGACCAATTCTTCCTGTACACCGGGCAGCGAAATATCGGCACGCGCGGCGGCCTCGCCACTCATTTCTTTGGATTCGCCCATCACGGCCAGAATGATGTCCGATGATTGCGCGGCGCGTACCGCGGACGTAAACCCGGATTTATCCTCTCCCAGGATCTCACATCCTTTACTGTGATGGAGGACGAAGCCATCGTTCATGGCCCGTTCATTCAATGCATCCAGCACGCTGACACATTTATCGCCTTCACCGGCGCCGCTCCAGGGACCGATCAGGTCCGCGCGTGAATCGGCCAGCGGGCCCACCAGGGCAATGGATTTTGGTTTTGAAAGCGGCAGCGTATTCTTCTCATTTTTCAGCAAGACGATGGATTTTCGTGTGATGGCTCTGGCCGCTTCGCGGTGAGCAGCGGAAAAGACCACCTCCTTCTCGCGCTGTTCATTACAGTAGCGGTAGGGATCCTGGAAAAGCCCCAATTGAAACTTGGCCGTGAGGATCCGGCGCACCGCCTGGTCGATCTCCTGTTGGGTCACGCGTCCTGCCTCCAGGGAGGCCTTTAGAAAACGTTGATACACAGAACCCTGCATATCCATGTCTACCCCGGCATGCAGGGCGAATTCACCGGCTTGTGCTTCATCTTCGCCATAGCCGTGGTTGACCATTTCATTGATGCTCGTATAGTCCGTGACGACAAATCCATGGAAGCCCAGTTCTTTTCGCAGCACGTCCTCCAGCAACCATTTGTTGCCGGAGGAGGGTATGCCGTCCAGATCATTGAAAGAGGTCATGACGGTCATGGCGCCGGCTTTGACCCCGGCGGCATAGGTGGGCAGGTAGAAATCGCGGAAGGTGCGCTCGGTCATCTCGACCGAATTGTATTCACGGCCCGCGGTGGGAGCGCCATAGGCGGCAAAATGTTTGATGCAGGCCAGGACGCGGTCAGCCTGATCAAAGTTGGAACCCTGGAATCCTCTCACGCGCGCATCCGCGATGAGTGCGCCGAGGTAAGGATCTTCGCCTGCACCCTCCATGACACGGCCCCAGCGCGGATCACGCGAGATATCGACCATCGGGGCAAAGGTCCAGTGGAGGCCTGCGGCGGCGGCTTCTGCGGCGGCGATAGCGGCGGATTGTTCCATGGCGTCGAGATCCCAGCTGCAGGATTCCCCGAGCGGAACGGGGAAGATGGTCTTGTAGCCGTGGATGACATCATACCCGAAGATCAGGGGGATGCCGAGGCGGCTTTCCTTGACCGCGATTTCCTGGAGATGGCGGGTGAAAGCGACCGTATGACTGTTAAACAAAGCGCCACAACGGCCTTTTCGTACGTCCTCTTCGTACCCTTCGCGGATGGTGGGTCCGGTTGAGCCCCAATCGGTCGTGAAGAGGGTCATCTGGCCGATTTTCTCATCCAGCGTCATGAGTGCCATCAGGCTGTCTACTTGTTTTTCATAGGGATTACCTGCGCCGGACTCATTGGTCGGGCCCCCGTTACAAGCCAGTAAAAGGGTCGACAAAAGGACAAAAGCGAGGTTGATTTCTTTCGTGTATTTCATGGCCTTAAGGTAGGAAAAGGAAAGGGTTAACAGCAAGTGGCCTGATCGCTTCTCTTTTCATGGTTCGATCCATCCCGGCTGGCTTCAACAATGCGGCTTCACAAACACAATCAATCCCTGAGATCGATAGGCTACAACCGGTACGTATTAAGTCTGGTAGTTAGTTTTGCCCATCCAACCAACCTCCTTCAAACCCTGCCTTTTTCAATCCGGCTTGTATGTAAGGATTTTTACGGATGGTATTCCAAAGGATCCCGGTTTGGTGATTGGCCGTCATCAACAGGATCGGCCCCTGGTCGATGCCCAGGTAATCGATATCAAACCAACCGTGCGGATGCTGGTCATCCGTGTACGTCAGGTTGAAAGCGTCCTTAAAGCCAAACTCACCCACCAGGTCCTGGTAGTAAGTATCCCACATATAATGCAGCGTGGAGTCGCACAAAGCCGGTTCGAAAGGATAAGAACCACCGGCAGCTGTTGGGGCAATCGTGCCGTCATCCACAATCTGTACACTGGCGGCTCCCCTGGCCCGGTAATCAAAAAATACCCAGTCTTTTCCATTCACGTTTCTTTTTCCACCACCCGGTCCGTCACACGCGGTGAGACCCCAGCAATGTGCATGGTATCCTACGGCGCCCAACGGATTATCAACACAATACTGCTCGTTGGATAGTGTGGCACGCCGGCTGTTTTCAAAATAATCGATCCCCTTCTCTTTCATGTAGGGATCCTGGATTCCTTTAAAGTCAATCCACAGGTGACTGTATTGATGGCCGAAGAGCGGGTCAAACTGCACGTTCGTCTGTCCTTTAAACTCGGCCCAGGGATAACTTTCACACCATTTTGTCCAGGCTGCCGGTTTTACCGGGTGCGTCGGGGATCCGATCGCCATGATCAGCAACACCATCGCTTCATTGTACCCTTTCCATTCGGATGGGATGAAACCGTGATTGGCATTATTCGATTTTTCCGGGTGCCAGCCCATCCACATCAGGTCGCGCTCATTCATCATCCAGTCCCACTCCACGCGACGGTAGAGTTGATCCGCCGTTTCCCGGATGGCTTTTTCCGTTTCATTATTGGCATCAAAGTAGGACATGGCTGCCAGGATGCCCGCCATCAACAAACCCGTATCGATCGAGGAGAGCTCAACATCCCTGAACCGTACGGCTTTATCCAGCGTGAGGAAATGATAAAAGAACCCTTTATACCCGGAAACATTTTTTTCTTCCTGTCCCTGGGGCAGATTCCAGAGTACACGCAACGTCTTTAACGTCCGTTCAGCCGCCTGCTCCCGGGTAACATATTGTTTTTCCACGCCGACGATATACGCGCCCAGGCCAAAGCCCGTCGCCGCGATCGAAGAAAACGTAAGCGTCGGGTACCGGTCGGGAATCTGGTAATGCACCGTATCCGCGAGTTGCCAGAAGTAGTGGAAGGTTCTACACTGAAGTTCTTCGAGCGAATAGGGTACGGATTCCTTCCGGGCTTCCGGTTGTGCCGGTGTTTGACAATCCGTGAGGAGGAAAAGGCTCACCAGCAAAGTCACCGGCCCTTGCCTAAAAAAGAAAACGGGGAAGCATATCCTTCCCCGTTTTCTAAAGCTGTAAGTATCAGAGTTTGACAAAGCGCGAAATAGCTACGAGTTCACCTTTGGCGGTATAGCCTGTCAGCACATAAGCTCCTTGCTGGAGGGCGCTTACATTTATATAGGCACTGCTGGCGCCTTCCGTCTGTATGCTGGCGAGACGCTGACCATAGAGGTTGATCACATCCAGGCGAGCAATACGGCCGAGCTCATCGATGCGCAGTTCGTCCGTCACCGGATTCGGTGCGACCGTCAGGTTGCGGGGCTTTTGTGGGCCGCCACCGATGCTGACCGTTCCGCATTCCCCACCCGTCAACTGGATGTCATCAAAGTAATAGGTGACATCATTGGCCGGGATATTGTTGATATCAAAGATGAGCGTCACACGGATATATTTCCCATTGTCGGTAATCGGTGTGGTGGAGAAGTCCCAACTCAGTTCTTCCCATTCATTGGCTTTCGTGTTGGGCACCGTGTTGTCACCCGATCCGGGCGCTGGCGGGGTAGCCGTGCTGTTTTCAATTTTCATCGTCACGGAAGCCACCTGGGGCGACCAAACTTTCATCTTGACGATTTTGTCGCTGCCAAAAGCAATAATGGCAGGCAGATCGGTATACATCCCTTGCCAGGGTTGACCGGAGGTTGATTTTTCAACAGCCTTACCCACCTTGGCGCTGGTATTGATGCCACTGGGATCCGGGTTGTCGACCAATTCGAATTCGCCGGAATCATCCGCCGGGAAGAACCGCCATACGGTGGAGGTAAAGGCCGGTTCGTCAAAGTTCATGATGCAGCCGTTAAAGGGCGCATGGGCAAACCGGACGTTGTCGATATAGTAATCGGTTTCCGAATCCGTATCCACACCAGCATTGAAGAAGAGGCAAACACGACGGTGATCCATGCCTTCCTGGTTGGAGAAATCAACCGAAAGCGTTTCCCATTGGCCAGGGGTGGTCACTGCGGTCCAGATTTCGGAAGCGGGACTGGACCCACCTTCGAGTTTCATCAGGACAGGCACGGCGGCCGGTGACAGGATCTGGAAGGCCAGCTGGTTAAACGCCGACAAGTCAATACCATCGGAGAAGTCAAAACAGAGAGCGGCCCAGGGCTCATGCGGTTGGTCTTTGTAAAGACCCACATACAGAGAACTGTTGGCATTGTCGACCTGTGGATTTCCGACTACGGAAAGATATTCAGCTCCGGCAAGCGGTGCATGATTGCGCTGGCACTCAAAGTCATCGATGATGTTGGCAATCTCCACGGTGCCTTCACAGGGATCGACCGTGCGCTCACTTTGCGTCAGGTTGTCGAAATAGAACGTGGCACCTTCTTCAGCAACACCGGGATTGAAGATCAGCCGGATAGAAGCCCAGTCGGTGATGGATTGATAATCGGTAAAGTCAAAGGATAAGGTAGTCCATTGGGCGCCGACATCAATCGACCGCTCTACTTCCTTGTTGCCGCTGGAAACACTTTCCAGTTGCAGGATCACAGAACCCGGCGTGGCGGACCAGACATCGAGATTGTATTGTGGCCTGGCGGAGATGTCAATGATCCCGGGCGCTACGGCAGCCAGGGTACTGAAAGCGGACGTTCCTTTTTTGTACTCCCCGACTTTGGCGGAAGTATTGACGCCGGATGCATCCGGGTTGTCAATCACGTCAAATGTGCCGTGTAAAACCGTCTGTTGATCCAGGGGCTCCCATGGCAGGAAGGCTCCGGATTCAAAATCTTCCAGTACAAAGTTGGTCTTCTCACCCCAGGTGATGTCATCGATATAGTAGACATCTCCAGCCTGGGGATCCTGGCCGGCATTGAAGAAGAGCACGATTTTTTTATGGCTGTTGAGCGCTTCACCGCTGAAGTCAATTTCATATTGTACCCACGCGTTGGCTTCGGGAACATCCATCCATATCTCTTTCGCAGGCGATGCACCCCCTTCCAGTTTAAACAGGATGGGGACGACACGGGGTGACCAGATTTTGACCTTCAGTTGATTTTTGACGCTGAGGTCAATTGGATTTTCATGATCGAGCAGGAGCGCAGCCCATTGTTCAGTGACAGGGTCCACATATTTCCCCACCTTCGCAGATGTATTGACCGCGTCGGGAGCCGGGTTGTTGACGACACTCAGGCTGTCCCAGCCATTGACATAGGTGGCATTGCGGTTGCACTCGAAGTCATCGATGATGGATGGATCCGGCGTAACGTTTTTACACGGACCTTGTGGCAAGGCTACCAGGTTGTCGAAGTAGTAGGTATCGGCACTCATTTCGACGCCCGGATCAAAGAAAAGAATGACTTTGCTCAAACCGCCGTTGTCTGCCGCGGCAGAAAAGTCAAATGTGTAATCCTGCCATTCGTTCGTCAGTCCGATATTCTTCGTCTTTTCGATCGCGCCGCCGGTTCCTTCGAGTTTGAGCAGTACCTGGGTAGGTGCCTGCGCGCGGACATTCAGATGAAACTGGTTGAGGATGGTTAAATCAAAAGGCGTGCCCCGGTCAGCCAATAACAGGCTATACGAATGGGTACCGGATTTGACATACTGGCCACAATTGTCCGAACCGTTGACGGAATTTGAATCCGGGTTGGCCACGGGACCATTGAAGGTGCCGTCCAGTGCGTTCCAGGGAAGCGCGTTTCCGTTTTCAAAGGTTTCATATTCCTCGCGGGCTTCATAACCCACGATGTCGTCGAAGTAGAATGTCTCGGTGCTGCCGAGAATGAACGGATTGAAGGAGACCAGTACTTTGTCGAGACCCGTGTAAGGAGCTCCGGCACTGACGTCGAAACTGTATTCCACCCATTGATTCGCCACCGTGATATCGCGGAACATTTCCACGGCGTTGCCACCGCCCTCAAACTTGAAGAGCACTTTGGTCGGGGCAATGGGGGAATAGACCTTCATTTTGATCAGGTTGAATTTGCTCAGATCAGCGGGGCTGCCAAGCGTGCCAAGGGCAAAACAAAAATCAAAGCTGGGATCATTGGTATACGAACCAACCCACTGACTGGCGTTGACGGGATCCTGGAACGGATTGGCCACGACGCCGTTGTAAATACCGTTGAGCCCGGCCCAGGCGATATCTGCCGTGCCACCTTCGAAATCTTCGTAGGTGACCTGGGCGCGGATCGAGGTCCAGGAGGTGAAAACAAGAATGAAGAGTAATGCTTTTTTCATATCGGATGTAATTAGATGAATGTGTTAAAATGGATGAACCACTAAGTTAGAAAAAGCACCTTAAGAATAAAGGCTCGCCGGAGAGCAGAAAAGGATGAATGGGGCAAAATCGCGGACAGAATAAAAAACTTTTATTCTAAGGTCTGCAATAAGAGGTAAGTATAAATTATAAGGAATTGTAATTAAACATGGGGAGAATGAAAAAAGATGGAATTTTTGATCGTGCCACCGGCACTTATTTGTCCGTGCCTAGCGGATCCAGACCGGAATGGCTTCCCGATGGCCGGTTTGGTCTGTCAGCACGACCCAAATCCAGCCATGCAAGCGTCCTCCCAGAGAAGCATCCAGGTCGATCCCATCTCCCTGAAGTTGGCGTGCCTGAAGTAAAATTTCTTTGCCTGAAGGATCCACGAGGGAAACGGAATAAGCGGAGTGATGGGAATTATCCTCCAGCTTAACCGATATCATGCCATCGGTCACCGAAGGAAAGACACTCCATTCAAATGTTGCTTCCTTTAGATCCGTAGTAGCGACGGTTGAATCAGGCACAAAACCAATAGCGTCCAGTGCCGGCTGGATCTCCGGATTGGACATGAACAGTGACCATAGGAGCCCGGAGCGGTAATTTTCGATCATGTTGATGATCGGTCCCTGGTCGATTGCCAGGTAGGAATCCGCGTACCAGTTTTCCTTTACATTGAAGGCATCCGTGAAACCGTATTCACCCCAGATGTGTTCGCCATAGGTGCGGTACAGGTTCTTGAGCAGGCTGATACTTTCTGCAGGCGTATAAGGCATGGATGGTATCCCGGCTGCCGGGGTGATGGTGCCATTGTCCGCGGGGCTTCCGGGGGCATGTGCGAGGTATCCCCACGGGTCATCACTGGCTGTGAGTCCCCAGGTACTTTCATTGTAGCCCGCGTGATGAAAAGGATTCAGGATGCACCACGAACGGTTGATGAGCGTGTGGTTTCGGTTTTGTAAAAAATAATTGGCATAGGCATCCTTTATGCCACGGGGATCAAAACCCATGAAGGAATAATGACCAAAGAAGAGCGGACCACCCATCGGTGGGCCTACTAACAACTTGGTGCCATACCAGGTGTTGCCATTCACATATCCCGCTTTAGCCCAACCGGTGTGATAATAGGAAGCATCCACTGGATGGGTGGGGGATGCTATCCCGAGCAGGTACATAATTAACGCCTCATTATATCCATGGACGGGAAAATTCATCTGCCATCCGTAATCCGGTGACCAATGCCAGTATAATACGCCGGAGTTATTGCGCGAATAGTGATCCCATTCCACCGCTTCCCATAAGGAGGTGATCACCTCACGGATGGTATTTTCTTTCGGTGTATCCGCATCAAAGTAGGCCCTGGCGCAAAGCAGGCCTTCCATCAGGAAGGCGGTTTCGACCAGGTCGCCCCCATTATCAAACGTGCTGAAGGGAATGGCGTTTCCGTTCTGGCCATTCATCCAATGGGGGAATGCCCCGTGAAACCGGTCCGCGATCTGCAGGAAGGAGACGATCTTGAGCATGCGGCTGACGCCCGCTTCCCGGGTGATCCATCCACGCTCAATCCCGACGAGGAGTGCCATGATGCCAAAGCCACTGCCACCGGTCGTGACCACATCACCACTGTTGTAGCGTTCACGCGCCATACCGCTGGCGGGGTGACCATAATCGTAGAAATACCGGAACGTGGATTGCTGGACCATGTCCAGGAACTGGTCATCGGACATGAAAGATTCCACGATGTCCGCCGTATCCGAATACTGGATCAACGTGCCCGGCACATTGAGCGCACGGACAAAGTACGCATAGGACCTGTCCCCGCCCGTGCCCACGCCGGTCCAGTCGAGCCAGTATTGTTTTTGTGTGGTTGTCAGCAGGCTGAAGGCAGGATCCCCTGGACCTTTTCTCCACACCTGGTAGCGATCCGCTCCGGCATAGGAATTCCACCGGATCTCCGCATGCCGTTCATACCCCTGGCCGGTGACCGTGATGCCCTGGGCCGAAAGAAGGACCGGCACCACGTGTAGCAACAGAAACAAAATCACCACAGCATTTCTCATACTCCAAAATTAGGGGATTAATGGCAGAGTTTTTTTCTCACGGAGGCAACGAAGGTCACGGAGAAGAATTCTTGTCAAAATTATTAACCACAATAATAAAAACAGGATCAGTTGATTGGTGTTGTGGCAGCTCTTATTTTTGGTACGATCATCCTTTACCAGATGAAACATGAAGAACTCACTTCTGAAATTATTGGCATTTGCATTCAAGTCCATAACAAGTTAGGGCCAGGACTCCTTGAGGTTATCTACGAAAAAGCCATTTGCATCGAATTGGAAAAACGGGGGATCCCCTACCAAAGACAACATCCCATTCATGCCTTTTATGATGATAACGATTCAGGGGAGGGATACCGGGCAGATATAATCGTAGAAAAGAAGGTATTGCTGGAAATTAAAAGCACGGAATCCATCACTCCTGTCATCCCCAAAATTGTGCTGACCTATCTCAAATTCGCCAAACTTGAGGTTGGCTTGCTGATCAATTTCAGGGTTAAATCACTTCGGGAGGGCATTACCAGGTTGATTCGGGATAAAGCAACATTTTAATCCCTCTGTGTCCTCATTGCGCCATATAAAAGCCTAAGGCTTCCGGATCTGGTTTTTAATGGCCTGGATGAGTTGGGAAGAATTGTCCGGCCGGTAAATGTGTTGTTTGATTTTGTCACGGATCGTCAGTTCGTGTTGGTAGGCCTGTTGGTAAGCCGGATCGCTGCTGACTTTTTGGAGAAACTCATCCCGGGACTGGGGATCGAGGACCTGGTCGAAAAACATTTCGACCTGTTTTTTCAAATCGGTGTGAGCGTTGATGTGCTTCATGTTTCCGCGTTTAACATTCCTGAGTCGGTCAGGGCTTAAGATGAAAGGATCAATTCATTCCGTTTGTCATCAACCAGGTATTATTCTTCTTCGTCTTCGGTTTCGTGGGAGGGAGAGGATTTCAGTCGCTGGCTTCGTTTCTGACCGCGGACATCCACATAGCCATGCTTTTTTGCATAATCGGTCAGTCTTTCTTTCAGCAGGTTGCGCGCCCTGAACAACCGGGAGCGAACCGTGCCGATGGGTACGTCGATGATGCTCGCGATCTCTTCGTAGGTAAAACCCTCGATATCGCATAGCAGGATCACGGTGCGGAAATCGATCGGGAGGCTGTTGATCGCCATCGTCACTTCATCCCCCATCATGTGCTGGAAAATCTCTTCCCGCAGGTCGCTATAGCCCGTCAGGTGATCATCATCCGTATCGTGGTAGGTGACAATCTCCTCAAAATCAACTTTGGAGGGCTGTTTAACCTTCTTCCTATATTCATTTATATAGGCGTTCTTGAGGATTTTAAACAGCCATGCTTTGGCATTAGTTCCCTTTTCGTACTTATCGATAAAGCGGTAGGCCTTCAGATAGGTCTCCTGGACAAGATCATCCGCATCTTCCTGGTTGTACGTCAGGTGGTAAGCGAATGTCTGCAGGGCCCCGACGTGCGGCAGCATTTCCTGTTCGAAGAGAAGGTCGTTGGCTGATTTCCCGGGTTTTTTAGCCATGCCCTGCTGAAGGAGATGTTTACCGGCGTGAAAGTATGTAAAAAAGCGTGTTTTAAACGGAAGAAGGCATTTATCCGGTTGTTCGTATCCTTTTAGCTTTGCCGCCATGGGACGTAAGAGCAAACTCAGGCGATTTGCGGAGGTGGCCACCTTTCCGAACGTCTTCGAGCATGTGCAGGGAGAGGGCTTCCGGGTCTCCAATGACGGCTCGCATGCCGAAGATCTGAAAGGACGATGGGCCGGCTATTATTTCAAAAATCAGCACCCGATTGTGCTTGAACTGGCCTGCGGTAAAGGGGAGTATACCCTGGCGCTGGCCCAGGCGGATCCCGCACGGAATCATATCGGGGTCGACATCAAGGGCGCCCGCATCTGGAAAGGCGCCCGGAAAGGATTGGAGCAGGCTGTTCATAACGCCGCATTCCTCCGCACCCGCATTGAGTTTATTGAACACTTTTTCGCCCCCGGCGAGATTGCCGAGATCTGGATCACGTTTCCCGATCCTTTCGAAAAGAAGCCCAACCGCCGGCTGACCTCAGCCCCTTTCCTCGAACGGTACCGGAAGATCCTCAGGCCCGGTGGCATCCTTCATCTCAAGACCGATTCGTACCTGCTCTATGATTTTACCCTGGACGTGATTCATGCCGATCCGCGATGCCATGTCCTGTATGCCAATCCGGATATCTACAGCGGTCCGCTCTATGACCCGGTGCTGGAGCATAAGACTTTCTATGAGACGCAGCATTTGGCGGAGGGGAGAAAAATTACATACGTGAAGTTTGTCATTGGGTAGGACGCCAGGCGGTGTAGGGCCCATCTGGCATCTCATCGTCTGGCATCTGGTATCTACCTCTCCGGAATCTGACCGCCGGGCACCTTCCGTTAGGAAAGCTCCAACACTTCGACCAGGTCTCCCTGCTTCATATACTGGCCAGGGGATTCATGGCTGAGGAGCCATCGCTTGACCTCTAATCCATAATAATACCCGGTGAGGCTCCCGTCTTTGCCGATGACCCGGTGGCAGGGAACGATGATCGGGAGCGGATTCATGCCATTGGCATGCCCCACGGCACGAAAGGCATTGTGATGATCGATTATCTCCGCGATGTCAGCATAGGTGCGGACACGGCCATAGGGGATCAGCCGGACCATTTTCCATACTTCCTGGTGAAAAGGCGGAGCATCGCCGAAATCGAGCCTGAGGTCAAACTCTTTACGGGTGCCGGCAAAGTACTCTTTTAACTGGTCAGCGCAATCCCGGAGGTAATCCGGTATGTCGGCTGAAGTGTCTACCGGTTCATCCACCATCAGCTGAACGCGGCAGATGCCGTTTTCCGAGCCTTCGATTCGGATGTGGCCGATGGGGGAGTCAATGACCGTATGCTGGACCATGTGGAGAGTTCACTTTGGGAGGTTACAAAGGCGAAATATAGGAAAAAGGCTCATATTATATTTTCATCATATATACAGCCAGGACTCGCCGACCTGCCCTTGCCCCCCGATCCGTTTCTTTGCAATACCTTTGCCGGTATGAAATTCATCCTTTTCCTGCTGGGCATCTACCTGTTTTACAGGTACTTCCTTCGTCCCCCGCAGAAACTCCCGCCCCCGCAGGAGCCGGATATATTCATCCATCATGAAGAGGTCAAACGGGAGCATGAAAAAAATAAGTGATCTTATCCTGTACAAGGATCACCACCTACTCGTGCTCAACAAACCCGCAGGCCTTCCGACGCAACAAGATCCATCCGGAGACACCAGCGCCCACCGCATGGCCATGGCCTACGCGCACCGCGATCTCTATCTCATCCACCGCCTTGACCGGCGCGTCAGCGGCGTACTCGTTTTCGCCAAAACCAAAACCGCAGCGGCCCACCTGGCCCGGCAATGGGAGGAAAATAAAGTCAGGAAAATCTACCTCGCGATCGTCCCCGCAAAGGACATTCCGGCCACCGGGCAATTGCACCATTACCTGACCTACGATTCAAAACAAAACGTAACCACCGCGCATGCAGCTCCATTATCGGGCGCAGATGAAGCTGTGCTCAGTTACGAAATAGTCCAGTCACTGGACCATTTCATGGTGCTGCGGATCGATCTCATCAGCGGCCGAAAGCACCAGATCCGCGCCCAGTTGTCCGCCATCGGTCTCCCGATCCGCGGGGACATCAAATACGGATCGAAACGTACCAACCCGGATGGCTCCATCGATCTCCATGCCTATTCGATCCAGGTGCAACATCCGGCCAGGGAAGAATATAGAAAGTTTGTGGCGCCTTTGCCGGAAGAAGGCTTGTGGCCAAATGTAAAAGAGTGAGAGAGCGAGAAAGCGAGAGAGTGAGAGGAAGATTTTCGTATTGAAAACAGAAACAACACGTTTATTCGGGCATTATGGATAGCGAGAAACAAGTTCCAAGGACAGATATCAGCACCCTCGGTGAATTCGGCTTGATCGACCGACTGGCCGCGCGCTTCACCCTTCGGCGAAGGGAGACAATCAAAGGGATCGGGGATGACGCGGCGGTCCTCGATTATGGCGGGCAACCGGTTATCGTCACGACGGACATGCTGGTGGAAGGCATTCACTTTGACCTGATGTATTATCCGCTGAAACACCTCGGGTACAAATCCGTCATCGTCAACCTCTCCGATATCTGCGCGATGAATGCCATCCCCAAACACATCACCGTCTCGATCGCCCTGAGCAACCGGTTTTCTGTCGAAGCGGTGGATGAATTGTATGAAGGAATCCGCACCGCCTGTGAATTGTACGAGGTGGACCTGGTCGGGGGAGATACGACTTCTTCCCCCAAAGGACTGACGATTTCCATCACCGCTCTGGGAACAGCTCCGCCTGAAAAAATCACTTACCGCAACGGCGCCAGGCCGGGCGATATCTTATGTGTGACCGGTGACCTGGGCGCGGCATACCTGGGCCTTCAACTGCTCGAACGGGAGAAGCAGGTATTTCTGTCCGCCCCGGGAACGCAACCGCAACTGGATGAAAAAAAATATCTCATCGGCCGCCAGCTCAAACCCGAAGCCCGTCTCGAAGCCGTCCACTATTTTGAAAAAGTCGGGTTGAAACCCACGTCGATGATCGATGTATCCGACGGACTCGCTTCCGACCTGATGCACCTCTGCAAATCCTCCGGCACCGGCGCCTTTGTCGAGGAAGCCCAGGTACCCATCCATGATGAAGCCCGGATGCAAGCCCTGGAGTTTCACCTGGATCCAATCACCTGCGCACTGCATGGCGGGGAGGACTATGAATTGCTCTTCACCGTGGATCCGAAGGACCTGGAAAAGGTTCGCTACATGGACAGTGTCTATATCATCGGCGAGATGACCCGGCAGGAAGATGGATTGAAACTGCACACCAGCGGTGGACAGATTCATCCACTCACCGCGCAGGGATGGACACATTTTTAGATGCCAGACGCCAGACTACTCAAGGCCGGACTGGACATCCTAATTCAGGACATCCGGCATGACCAGTTTAAATTCGGGGATATCAACGGTGAATGCCTCCCCTGTGTCAAGGCGGATCATGTGGTAATAGCCGGACATCATGCCGATCGGGAAGGCCAGCACGCAAAAGCTGCTGTAGGAATGAATGGCGGACGGTTCGATCACCGGCTGCTCGCCAACCACGCCGTCGCCATCCACTACTTTACGGGTTCCATCTGCCTCGGTGATATCCCAGTGACGGGATATCAGCTGAACAGAATACTCATTGTAATTGGTGATCTGGATGGTGTATACATGGAGGTATTGTGACCGGTGCGGAAAAGAATGGCCGGGCTGAAACTGGCTTTCTACCCCGATCTGAATCCCATGTGTCGTCAGCAAAGGCATGGGACTAAAGTAAAAATTTCCGAACAATGTCTTCCGCTTCCATCATCGTGCGATCCAGTTGGTCATTGAGCAGGGTGACATCAAACGCGTGTTCGAAGGTCAGCTCCTGGCGCGCCTTTTGGAGGCGCTTGCGGATGCCCTCCTCGGTTTCTGTCCCGCGTGCCCGCAGCCGGTGTTCGAGTTCTTCCATCGAGGGCACCTTGATAAATACAGCCAGTGTTTCGGCGGGAAAAAGGCGCTTAATATTCAGGGCCCCTTTGACATCCACGTCGAAGAGGACGTGCTTGCCCAATTGATGGAGGCGGTCAATCTCAGTGCGGAGGGTGCCGTAGAATTGGCCCGGATACACTTCCTCCCATTCGATAAATGCGCCGTATCCGATCCAGCGCCGGAATGTCTCCTCGGAAATAAAATAATAATCGCATCCATGCACCTCGTGCGACCTTCTGGGACGCGTGGTGGCGGAGACGGAAAAAGCGGTTTCCGGAATGGCGGACAGGATGTGTCTGACAAGGGTCGTTTTACCCGAACCGCTGGGAGCCGTGAAGACAATCAGCTTGCCGGAAAGGCTCATACGATATTGGCCAGTTGTTCTTTGATTTTCTCCAGTTCGTTTTTCATACTGACGACGAGGTGCTGGAGCGGACTCCATTGCGCTTTGGCCCCCAGCGTGTTGATTTCACGGCCGATTTCCTGGGAGATAAAATTGAGTTGCTTGGATTTCATGTCCAGGTCGCCCTGCAGCGTCTGCATGAAAAAAGTGCAATGTTGCTGGAGGCGCACTTTTTCTTCATTGATGTCGAGCCGCTCCAGGTAGTAGATGAGTTCCTGCTCAAAACGGTTAGGATCGACCTGTTCGCCGCTGGCAAATTCTTCCAGCTTTTGCTTCATGCGGGTCCGGACGTAGGTGAGCCGTTCCTGGTCATGCACGTCGATCTGCCCGCTCATCCGGAAGATGGCGGAAGCGGATTGATGAAGATCATTATACAGGCTTTTTCCTTCATTCTCCCGGAAAACGATCAGTTGATCAATCGATTTATTGACGGCTTCCAGGATCGCCTGCCAAAGGGCATCGTCAATCTCGGTCGTAGCGCCCGTGCGGAGGATATTGGGCAGCTTGAGCACTTCGTGCAGGATCTGGTCGGGACCTACCCCCAGTTCCGCGGCGATCTCCTGGAGCTGGTGAAAATGTTTTTTGATCAGCCCTTTGTCAAAGTCGATATCGTCTATCGCCACATCGCCTTCAAAAGAGACCGTCATTTCGATCTTGCCGCGTTGTGTGCGTTGGAGGACCAGGTTCCGCAGGTCTATCTCTCTTTCTCCCAGGCTGACCGGCAGTTTAATACGCAAATCCGTCACTTTGGAATTGAGGGAGCGGATCTCCGACAGCACTTGCATATCCTGGTAAAGTGCCGCACCCCGCCCGTAACCGGTCATGCTCTGAATCATCAGGCGAAGATAGTTTTTTGGAGGCGATGGCTGACGAAGAGGCGGCACTCCGGGGTAGTGCATTACGTGGGCGGTATCCCGGGCGAAGCCGTTGGGGCTGGGTCGGGAATCGGCACGGGTAATAGAGATATCCTCATAGACAAGGAGTTATGAACCCATGGGGAAAATAAATATATGTAACCCCATGATTCAAAATCGGAACATTTTTAGAACTTTGCCCTCCCGAATTGCTTTGGAAAAAGCATAACCTACTATAAATCAGAGTAATGAGAAAAGCAGATTTAGTCAACATCATTGCCGAGAAAACCGGTGTACCCAAAGTGGACGTCCTGGTGACCATGGAGACCTTTTTTACCGAGATCAAGATCTCGCTGGCCAAGGGTGAAAATGTCTATATCCGCGGTTTTGGGTCCTTTATTACCAAGAAAAGAGCAAAAAAAGTCGGACGGCACATCAAAAACAATGTGTCCATCGAGATTCCGGCGCATTATATCCCATCCTTCAAGCCGGCCAAGATTTTTGTGGATGAGGTAAAGGATGGCGTAAAACCTGAAGAATAGTCTTTCGGGTGAAGGTCAGCGAGCAGGCCCTCTATATCGTCGGCGCCATTGCCCTTACGGGCCTTCTCTATTTCGGGTTTGATACCAAACCCTCCACGCAAAAAGCCCTCGAAAAGTCGAGAGCCCTTACTACCAAAGAATTTGACATCGCTTCACTGGAAAAAGAAGTGCGGCCTCAGCTGAAAGAAGAAGAAACCGTCTATCTCGAAACGCTGGAAGCGCAGTTGCAGCATGTGGATCAGGATTCCCAGCGCCTGCACCTGCAAAAGCAGCTTTCAGGATTTTGGTTTTCCCTGGGAGAACCGATATTGGCCGGGATGTATGCCCGGATGGTGGCGGAAACCGACAAGTCAGCATCCAGCTGGTCCATCGCCGGCACTACCTATGCCGCTGCCCTGGCAAACAAGGAAATCGGGGATAAAAAACTATCCTTCGCGCGCGATGAAGCGCTGGAATGTTTCGAAAACGCCATTTCGCTCGAGCCCCGGGTGGTTGACCACCGGATCAATCAGGCGTTGTGCTATATCGAAGCGCCCTTGCCGGATACTCCGATGAAAGGCATCCAGATGCTGGCCCAGCTGGCCCGCGATTATCCGGATTCCCCGCTGCCGCCCTTTCACCTGGCGAGGCTCGCCCTCCGGACAGGACAATACGAACGGGCTACCGAACGAATTGAACAGGCCCTTCGTTTAGATCCGAAAAGCGGGAAAACTGCCTGCCTGGCCATCGAGATCTATACGTCCCTCGGGCAGGCCGACAAAGCGGACAAGCTGAAAAGCCTGTGTGCGACCAAACAATGACATGACATTCATTTTTAAAAAATATAATTTTTTAGCGTATGCCTTGCGGTAAGAAAAGAAAAAGACATAAGATCGCTACACACAAGCGGAAGAAGCGTCTGCGTAAAAACAGACATAAGAAGAAGAACAGATAAGCATTTTGATCAAACGGCATCAACGCAGTCCGATGTCCAGGATATTGGCCATACAATAGCGAAAGGCCTGCCGGAAGTCCAGTGCCCATTCTGTTCCCATCCTCCTTCCCTGTGTGTCATAGGATCCTAATGGCCTGCCTCCGGTATAGCATCGCTGCAACAAAAACGATATACCCTATTGCCGACAATCAATGCCTGGTTTCCGCCTCGCCCTCCGGGGCGCGGTCGTGTCCCGAGTGGTTTTGATGTTATGTTTTCCGGATAAGGACTGACGATATGCCATCGAGCATATAGGGTATTGTTATGGACAAAGAACTCATCGTCCAGGGGTCTCCGACAAGAGTGGAGATCGCGCTAGTGGAAGATCAGAAGCTGGTGGAGCTCCACCAGCAAAAGACCAAGACCAATTTCTCCGTGGGAGATATTTTCCTGGGCAAGATCAAAAAGATCATGCCCAGCCTCAACGCCGTCTTTGTGGATATCGACCACCGCAAAGACGCCTTCCTGCATTACACCGACATGGGCCCCAAGCTCCGTACGGTGATGAAGTATACGGAAGACAGCATCTCCGGCAAACAGCAGACAGCCCTGCTGGACAACTTTGAATTTGAGCCGGAAATCCTCAAGACAGGCAAAGTCGACCAGGTGCTGAAAAAGAATGAGAACATCCTCATTCAGATCCTCAAGGAACCCATCTCCACCAAAGGCCCCAGGCTGAGCTGTGAAATCACCATTCCCGGAAGGTTTATCGTCCTCACCCCGTTTACCAATACGATCGCCGTTTCGAAAAAAGTCAGCAGCCAGGAGGAGCGCAAGCGCCTGCAACTCCTGGTGGAATCCATCCGTCCCAAAAACTTCGGGATCATCGTGCGCACGGCGGCCGAAGGCAAGAAAGTGGCCGACCTGCATGAAGAACTCAAGGAACTGCTGGACAAATGGAGCCAGATCCACAAGCAACTCTATAAGCGTCAGCAACCCGCCAAATTGCTGAGCGAACTGGATAAGACCAGTTCGATCCTCCGGGACATGCTCAACGATGATTTTACCAACATCATCGTCAATGACAAGGACATCTTTGACAATATCCAGGAATACCTGGAAAACATCGCGCCGGGAAAAAAGGATATCATCTCCCTCTACAAAGGCAAGAAGCCCGTCTTTGACACCTATGGCGTCAACCGGCAGATCAAATCCTCCTTCGGCAAAACGGCGACCCTGCCCAGCGGCGCCTATCTCGTGATCGAATCCACAGAGGCGATGCACGTCATCGATGTCAATTCCGGACCCAAGATGCAGCGCAAGGACCAGGAGAGCACCGCGATCGCCGTCAACATGGAAGCTGCCGAAGAGATCGCCCGCCAGCTCCGGCTGCGCGATATCGGCGGACTCATCGTCATCGACTTTATCGACATGCGCTCACAGGAGAATAAAAACGAGCTCATCCGGCACATGAAGGACCTGATGAAGCGGGACAGCGCCCAGCACACCATCCTGCCCCTGAGCAAATTCGGACTCATGCAGATCACCCGCCAGCGCGTGCGGCCGGAAGTCAAGATCGATACCGCGGAAGTATGTTACACTTGTCACGGAACCGGTAAGGTCAATCCGACCATCCTCATCACGGACGATATCCAACGCGACCTGGAGTACATCCGCCAAAGCCGTCCCAAAACATCCGTCCGGCTCGAAGTCCATCCCTACCTGCATGCCTACCTGAAACAGGGCTTCCCCAATTTCCAGATGCGATGGTGGTGGAAAAACCAGCGCTGGATCAGGATCGGCCCCAATACGGATTTCAGCCTGCATGAGTACAAGTTTTTCGATAAGAACAATGATGAGATCAGGCTGTATTGATGGGTTGTTTAACTGTTTAACTGGTTAACTGTTTAACTGGTTAACTGTTTAACTGGTTAACTGTTTATTCGTTTAATCGCCTAATCGCCTAATCGTCTAATCGTCTAATCGTTTAACTGGTTAACTGTTTATTCGTTTAATCGCCTAATCACCTAACCGTCCCTTGAAACCTGACATCACCTCCGAAGACGACATCAAAAACCTGGTGGATACCTTTTACGCCAAAGTCAAAAGGGACGATGTCATCGGGTATATTTTCACGGATGTCGTGGACGTGGATTGGGAGCATCATCTTCCGAAGATGTATGCGTTCTGGCAGTTTCTTTTATTGGGACAGGATACCTATCGCGGCAATCCGATGGAAGCGCATCGGCGGGTGCATCAACGCGAGCCGCTGACCGAAGCGCATTTTGACCGGTGGCTCAGGCTCTTTCAGGAGACGGTCGACGAATTGTTTGAAGGAATGGTGGCAGAGGAAGCAAAGAACCGGTCCCGGCTCATCGCCCTCACGTGGAAGCCCAAGTTTACGGGATCCTCTTTTGCCTGATTCATCCGCCGGATTGGCCGCTTCATCCTATTTTGATTTTCTTTTTACCTTAGAAAAGTAATATTCGGGATGAATCCGGCATTTTGCTATCATCATCCATCCTTGCAGGCGTGAAGATTTTTTTTCCGGTATTGAATTGGGGTCTCGGGCATGCCAGCCGGTCACTGCCGGTCATCCGGACCTATATCGCCCAGGGTCATGAGGTACTCTGCGCCTCCGATGGGGAAGCTCTTACCATGCTGCGCAAAGAATTGCCCGGCCAGATGGTGCTCCAGTTGCCCGGCTACGGCATCCAGTACGAAAGCCGCTTCATGCCCTACAACATGCTTAAACACGGCCCCAGCATGCTCCGGACCATGCGCGAGGAGCACGAACTCACCAAAGTCATCGTCAAGAGGCACCAGATCGACTGCATCATTTCAGACAACCGTTACGGATGTTATCTGCCGGATAAGCCTTCCGCCCTCATCACGCACCAGCTACAGGTATTCACGGGACAGAAAATACTGGACGTCTATATCCGCCGCCAGATCCGGTCCTGGTTTAAGCGGTTTACGGAAATATGGATACCGGACCTGCCACCACCCGTCAACATCACCGGCGAACTGACCGACATCGATACCAGCCCGATCCCGAAGTATTATCTCGGCATCATTTCGGAATTGAACAGCCAACCCGCTGACGGACGTTTTGACGCGGTGGCCATCCTCTCCGGACCGGAACCCCAGCGTACTCATTTTGAAACGCTGGTCAAACAACAGTTGTCCGCGATGAAGGGACACTACGCCATAGTCCGGGGCAGACCGGACATCGATGAAGTCATCCGGGAAGAGGGAAACCTGCTCATTTATTCTTTTCTTTCCCGCGCCGGCATTTCCACGCTTCTCCAGCAAACCCGCGTGGTCATTTCCCGGAGCGGGTATACGACGCTCATGGACCTTGCCCGGACAGGGCACCACGCCATCTTATGCCCCACCCCCGGCCAGTATGAACAAATCTATCTCGCGGACCGGCTCAACAAATTGAATCAATGCGTCTACCGGCGGCAGGATAACCTGGATCTCGAATCCGCCCTGGCGGAAGTCGCACAGAAAGACCGCGTAGGCCATGGTACGCGGAGGGTTGATCACGACCTGGCGGCAAGGCTTGCCTTGCTCTGTGGGACGGCAGTGGAAGTGCCCCACACACCGACGTTGTTTTAAGACCGGGCGGGAGGATTCTCAGGTTTGATCTGCGAGGCCGTGGCATTGACAGTATCCATCGCGCGTTTCAGTCCGATAGCGGCAAAGGTTTTGACCGCCTCAGCGGCCGCGTTCAGAAGGTCCGGCAGTACTTTTTTTTCTTCCGCCGTCCATTTCCCCAGGACATATTCGACCTGTTTGCCGGGATGAAATTTTCGGCCGATGCCGATCCGCAGACGCGGGTAATCCGTGGTGCCCAGGACTTCCTGGATATCTTTCAATCCATTGTGACCGCCGTCGCTTCCTTTACCGCGCAGCCGGATCACGCCCAGGTCCAATTGTATCTCATCGACCACGACCAGCAGGTTGTCAGCGTTGATTTTTTCTTTTTGCATCCAGTAGGAGACGGCTTTGCCACTCAGGTTCATGTAGGTGTTGGGCTTCAGCAGCAGGAGGGTCCGGCCTTTGTGTTTCACTTCGGTCATGCTGCCCAGTGTAACCGGTTTCCACGAAGCGTCCGCGGCGCGGGCCAGGGCGTCCACGACCTGGAAACCCGCATTGTGGCGTGTGTCGGCGTATTCTTCACCGATGTTGCCCAGGCCGACGATCAGGTATTTCATAACGGCACAAAGGTAAGCGATCGTGTACCTTTGTCCGGAATCTGATCCAGTCCACATGTCCACCACAGGAGTTCCCAAATTTCCACGCCCCGTCACGGGCGATTGCGCCGAATATTTTTTCCGGTATGTGCGGCTTGTGCCGGACACGGATATCGTTTCCTTCCTGGAGCAGCAGCGGCAGGAATTCCATGATTTTATTGCGAGCCTGCCGGACGATCAGCTCCGTCACCGGTATGCGCCCGGCAAGTGGTCGCTCGCGGAAATGATCGGCCACGTCCTGGATACCGAGCGCGTCTTTGCGTACCGGTTGATGTGTATCAGCCGCGGCGAGCAGCAGCACCTGCCTGGCTTCGAACAGGATGATTATGTGCAGGGATCCGTGTATGACACGATCGCGGGACCTGCGCTGGCCGGAGAATGGAACGCGATCCGTTCCTCAACGCTTTATCTCTGTGCGCACATGACGCATGACATGGCCATGCGCATGGGGATCGCCAGTGAAAAGCCGGTGCGGGCCACGGCCTATCCATACATGATCGCGGGGCATGTGCTGCACCACCTGCAGGTGGCCAGGACGCATTATCTGGCTGAAGCGGTTCAATGACGGATGGTGTATTGGCAGGATACCAGGCGATTCCTTTCCAAACTGACGACGGCCAAAATCGTCAACATGTTGTCTGTTTGGATCTCTTACCAGCTGACCAGGTGGACCGGCAAACCCATCCAGTGGGGGACACCTATGACCATTTCCATCGAACCCACCACGGCATGCAACCTGCGTTGCCCGGAGTGCCCGAGCGGGCTTCGGTCCTTTACGCGGGATACGGGCAACATGAAAGACGATTTTTACCGGAATTTCCTGGATGCACTGCACCGGAAGATCACCTGGCTCATCTTTTACTTCCAGGGTGAACCGTATATCCACCCGAAGTTCCTGGACATGGTCCGGTATGCGCACCGGAAAGGCATCTATACGATCACTTCCACCAACGGGCATTTTCTGCATCCGGAGAATGCGCGGCGTACGGTGGAATCGGGATTAGATCGCATCCTCATCTCGATTGACGGCGCCACGCAGAAAGTGTACGAACAATATCGCCGGGAGGGTCACCTGGAAACCGTCCTGGAGGGAGCCCGCAACCTGGTGCAGGCTAAGCGGGAAGCGCACTCCGCGACACCGCACATCGTCTTCCAGATGCTGGTCGTGCGACCCAATGAACACCAGATCGCCGAGGTGAAACGCCTCGCCAGGGAAATCGGTGTGGATGAAGTCAAACTCAAGACCGCCCAGGTCTATGATTATGAAAACGGCAATGAACTGATCCCTACGCAAGCACGCTACAGCCGCTACGCACCTTTACCTGGCGGTAAATGGACCGTGAAGAATAAGCTTCTGAATCATTGCTGGAAGCTCTGGCACGCGTGTGTGATCACGTGGGATGGGATGGTGGTGCCATGTTGTTTTGACAAAGACGCCGCGCACCGTCTCGGCGACTTGCGGCAGCAGTCCTTTATCGACATCTGGAAAGGAACTGCTTATCGCGGGTTCAGGGAGCAGTTGCTCCGGGGACGGGACCAGATAGCGATCTGTACCAATTGCACGGAAGGGTGTAAGGTGTGGGCGTGAGGAAATGGGAAATATCTTTTCCTGGTCATACCCGCTGAGTCGACCAACCAGAGGGGTTGGCAGGAGAAGATGCCTCTGGCGAGCTGATCAAAACGAAGCGGGGAATAAAGCAAACGGCTGAATATTAAAAACCGGGCGACTGTCAGCGCAAACGGGGGCTCATGCCAATTGTGCCTGTGATTTTATCATTCATGAATTTCATAAGGATGGCCTTTTGAGATAACAACCTCAATCGTTTTCAGATGGTCAATACGGGTAAGTGGATTTTTTTTCAGGATTAACAGATCGGCATATTTTCCGACGGATACAGAGCCGTAAAGATTTTGCTTACCCATGAATAGCGCCGGGTGGAGGGTGACGGTTTTCAATGCTTCGTGGTTTGTCAGTCCTGCCTGCACCAATAATTGGAGTTCCTGATGTAAACTAATCCCCGGATAGACATAAGGCATTCCTGCAAAATCACTTCCGGCTAAAATCAGCACACCCATTTTCTGCAGGTGATTGACTAACCGCAATTGCGATTGAAATGTTCTTTTCAAATTCTTCCAGTCTCCGAGTTTGGTATGCCTGGTCAATCTTTTTTCCCAACCGGTTTGCCATTCACGCATGAGCGGGTCGGAAATGTATTTTGCGTAAGATAGGTTCACGACGGAGGCGTCACGGATTTTCGTTTTCAATTGATAGATGATGAGTGTCGGGCAAAGAAAAGAGTGGTTTTCTATCATCAGGCGGGCAATACTATCTAATCGGTTTTTGTTTTCTTCCCAAATGATATCCAGCCTGTTCAGGTGCTCAATACTTTTTTGGCCCAGGGAAATGGAAATTTCAGGGTTAATAAATTCAGAAAGATGACCTGCAAAGGAAAAATGATATTGTGTACAGTACGCGGAAATCGCTCGTAGTGGTTTCTCTTGGAGCAGAGAATAAATTTTGAAGAAATCAGCACCCTGCGTTCGGATGCTGTCAAGCACTGCAGTCATGTTGGTACTGCTGTCCACAGCCAGGGAGAAGTCCAGGTAAACCGGCGGATTGCCGTCAATCATGGGACCTGCTCCGTATATGTCCGGTTTGAAATTGGTTGAAATGCGTTTAAAGCCATTCATGATCGTTAAATCGCCACCCATATCACGGATGCCGGTAATTCCATTTTTTAACAGCGCAGGAAATAAACGTGTGTCATTGATTTCATCCCAGCACAAATGGAAGTGCATATCCCACAGTCCCGGGCACAAATAGTTTCCTTTCCCATCCAGGTATTTGATATCCGCAGAAACTTTTTCTGCAAATGCGTCGCCGATAAAATAAATGAACTGGTCTTTAACCACCACAACCTGGTTGGGCACTATTTTACCGGCGATTACATCCACTACGTGGATGTTCCGGATGATCAGATAAGAAGACCCCTGATCAGGATTTTGTGCTTTACCCACAAGACTAAAGCAGATGAGAAAGAGGACTGGATAGTATTTGCCTGGGAATGTCATGCAACCTGTCTGTGAATCCTCAAGTGGCACCCTGATAGGCCTCTTTCAGCCAGCCCAACAATTCTGAATTCACCTCTTTGACGGAGGTCAATACGACGCGATGCGAGCACATGGAACCAAAAGGACCTGAATCCTGCAACCTGACGGTTGTCGGTTTGCCTTTGAATTTCAGGCCTAAATCGATTCGGGTTTTAGTGGCGGGTTTAATCAGGGCAAATTGTTTTTTCCGGATGATGCTTACGCTATCCTTCTTTGGCGTGATCGTTATATCGCTTCCGAACTTCATCATTTCTGCCACCAACTTTTCATAAATGACTTTGAGTTCCTCCTTGCCTTTATACTGATGGCTCAATAGATCCGTCACGGCAATGGAAGCTGCGTCAGCCTGGTTTGCTTTCAGCGCAACAAAATTGGCATAACCATACGTCAAACCATGTTCGGCTTTCAGCAGGTCGATGATCGCTCTGTGCTTTTCTATTTTCGATTGCCGGACTACGTTGATCCAATGGGCCAGCGGTTTTCCGGTTTTCGCGAGTAATCCTTTTTCCATGGTAGGTTCAGTTTTATTTCCACGCTCCTAAAATGGCTCCCATCAGGGTGAAGGAGGCCATCATGTAGCCCCCATTTATTAAAACATATTTCAGGGACCGGTTTTCAAACAAGGAAATAATGGCGATGCCCAGGGCTACCCAGCCAAGCCCCGCCATCAATCCGGCAGTAGTTCCAAAGGCAAAATCGCCTTTGCCGATAAAGAGAGCCAGGTTTAGGGACATCAGGAAGGCGAAGAAGCAGGAAAGCCCAAACACCACCGGCATTTTTCTTTTCTTTAAATCCTCCCGGGTAAAATGGTTGGCGTCCATCCAGGGTTTTTCAAATACGGAATACCAGATTCCACCGAGGAGGAAAGTGGACAAGGCTGCGACCAGGATAGCTGGCCAGTTCAGGGTTTGAAGGGCATCGGCAAAATTCATGTTGTTCGATTTTAATCTGTGGCGGCAAAAGTGGGTATCCTCTGTTCCACCGGATTGTAAAAAATTAACCTTTTCTTCCTGAAGGGAAGGAGGGGCATAGCCATGCGCAAAGGTGAGCGCACTGGCTGGGCGCGGATAGTAAAAAATTAACCTTTTCTGTCCAACGGAAAAAAGTTGGTTTGCTCCCGGGTGAATTCCATCTTAATAAACTCCTGGGGATTGAAACCGGAAAAGAGAAAGAACTCTTTGATGAAATGGGATTGGTCCGAATAGTCGCAACTGTAAGCTATTTCGGTCCACGGTACTTTTTCTTTTTGATGTATCTTTTTGAGGATTTCATTGAACCGTAATATGCGGAGATAATATTTCGGGGTCAGTCCAACATATTTTTTGAAGTGCGCGATCAACTGCTTTTGTGTCGCAGGGTAGCTGTCAATGATTGTGTTTAGGTTCGGGACCGCTTCTTTCTGAAGGCGTTCCGTAAAAGCCAGTAAGTATGCCGGAGCTTCTTTCTTGCTGTCGAATCGATTGGTTAACCAGGTGGCGGCAAGCTCAAATTTGGCCTGGGGCGATTGAGCCTGGAGAAGCTCATCCCTGACGGCCAAAATTTCTTTTCCGAAAATTTCTTCTGCGGCAACCACTTTATCACGCAGTTCCTGAACAGGCAAATGGATAAAAGGAAATGCTCCTGTAGGCTTGAACTGGACGACAAGCATTTCGGAATGTGGATGGGCGGATATGGAAAGGAAGTTCCGGTGTGTTCCCGAAACCCAGACTTTTGAAAATGTTTTCAGGGGTTTTAAGGTCTCATTGTCATAGGTGTAGCGGGGAATATGGTCAAATTCAAAAATGACAAAGACATGTCCCGTCGGAACAATTCTTTCTATGGTATGGTCGGGAATGAAATCCTTGAGATACAGGATGGATGCAATATGTTTTTCAAGATGGGCCGGAAGAGAATATTGTTCAAAGATCATGATGTGGTGCGGGAAGAAAGAAGTTGTTAAATATAGGAAAAAAACATCCTGGCGACAGCTGAAATAGTAAAAGCGCTGCTGAAAACACGCTTTCCATTACTCCTCCCGGGCGAAGGCGGGGTGAAAATGAATAAGTTTAGTGCGGCTGAAAGAATCAGTAGTTGGCGATTTGGTTTGTTTTATGGACGTGTCAGGCAGGCGAGGAAGGTGTAAGCCAGAGGAAACCAGCCAAAATTGTTCGGGCAAAGCGGCACGATTAGAGAGTAGCAGGATGTTGATACAATTTCCGAAAACAGGGAACCTGGCAGCGGTGCGGGGACCTGCGAAACGCGACAGTGCAATCGTTGCACCGATGTTGGATGAACCTATGGAAATGGAGATGATGCCCATCAGCCACTCGGTGGACAGGGTAATGGTAGCGGCCGAATGGTCTTACAGGAGGCGTATCATCTGGTGCTATTGGTGATGATGTTTGCTGTTTTTGTAATGCTCCTGCAGAAGATCAACACCAAAATCACCATGAAAATCACGCCATACGATATGGATATGATTGGCTTTGTGGGAAGTGTTGTCAAACTCGATTAAAAAAGACTTCCCCTGTATCCGGTAATAATGCGGCACGCCTTTCAGCAGTCCTCCTGCCCAGCCAAATCTTATTTGATTGAAATCTTCAGCAGCAATCCGCTCCATTCTCCTCGCTGCTAAGGGGGTGGGCATCGTGGAAAGGTGAGCAGCAATTAACCTGGTTAATATATTTTTTTGGGGATAGGTCAGGTCTTTCGCTAAAATACCAACAGGGTCAAGAGGGCCTACCTGGATGGCATTGGTCGTAACGATGTCACTAAAGGCATCAGGCAGGAAAATGGCTTTTATTTTTTGATCGGCTGTAAGATCATGGATCAATTCAAAGCCAATATCTTCTTCGTCCTGGATGATTCGCCTTCCTTTTTGGGATCCTTCTTTTATTTCAGCAGGATAAACGCCAAAAAAAACGGGGGTAAAGGCTAATTGGCTGTTGACTATGGTAAAATTAAGCGCAAGATGATGCCCGCTGAATTTCCATCCCCAAACGGTGTCTGCTCCCGGAGTGCCATAAAAGGCTAAATAATAGTTTTCAGGTATCCGGTGGATCATGTTCGGCTCTAATGCTTTTAAGTAATACTCATTATGCATGATGTCCTGCGTTCTGGAGAATCCTTTGTCACTGAGAAAATTCTTCAGGAAGGCATATACAGCATTTTTTTGGGTGCTGTCTAAATCTTTTAAACAAACACCTCTTCGGGGAATCAGACTGGGGGGCAGGTAATGCCAATCGTACCTGGACATGTCATCAAAAGGAAAAACCGCTATGGTCTTTTGCAGGCTGTCTAATGCATCTATGACGGTCAGGGCAGATGAAAAGTCTATCGGATTGGTCTGGGCTCTTGTAGCGAAGGGAATGAATAGCAGGCAATAAACTATTTTCATCTCAGGTGTATTTTATCTGGAAGATGGTGGTTGTCCGGGAGGCATGGCCGATGATAGGATCCTGGATGCTACTTCCGCTTCGAAAGGCAGACCCCATGCGCGGCGAGACAAGGCGCGGCAGCGATTATAGCGATTTATTTGGAAGACGGTAAGCTTGTGCAACCGATGTCCCGGTAAAGTTTCCATTGCCCATCCCGTTTTTCCCAGACAACCACATACTTGCCTTTGTCCGCCAGGGCATCGTTTTGATCTTTCATCTCATACGCTCCGGTCTCAATGATAAAACCCGGAGTTCCGGTGATGTCAGTGGTGGTAAAAGTCATTTTCGTTATGCCCAGGCGTATGAGTGATCCCCAGGTATGGATAATTCCTGATCCTTTAACGGGCTCACTATTATCTAACAGCAATTCAGCATCCGGCCAGTACAGCGACGCTAAAGCGGTGGAGTCGCCTTTACGTAAGGCAGCGGAAAAAACAGCGTTCATACTGTCGATAAAGGATGCTGCACTCTCTTTGTCAAAGGCGGGAGCATCCGGAGCGGTTTGACCGTCTTGGGCGTTACGGGAACAGGAAAGCAGGTACATGCCGCATAACAGGAAAAGGAAAAGAAAGGAGTTGCTCATCATGGTAGATTAAAATTAGTATGCAACGCCCACATTACCTGCGGGCATCAGAGCTGCCGGGAATCTGTCTTCAACCAGTGGTTGGTTTCTTTCAAAGATAAGGATGTCTTTGTCAATTCGTTTAGCCCTGCTGGAGGGTAGTTTTTGTTATATGCACCTTGGTTACTAGCTCAACATAACGACTGCGTCATTTATAGTTTTGATGCTTTCTGTATCAATGAAATAATAAATAGAGCTTGCTTTTTCCCGGATATGTACTATTCCTGCTATTCGAAGGATTGCAAGATGTTGTGCTATCACAGACGTTTCATCCGGATCAAATTTTAATGTAGAGACAATGGCATGTCACCCCATGTCCCGCTTTTTTTATAGCTTCTTCAACCAAAGAAGGAAGTCTTTAAACTGCTTGGGAGAGATAGAATGAGCCACAGCGTCTTCCGAATAATTTACCGGAATGCCAAGGTCCTGGAGCATTTGCTGATTTTCCCTGGCATAAGCAACAGGTAACAGGTAATCCTGGTTGCCGTGAGCAAGAAAACATCGTACTGATTTCAGCGAATCAGTGGGGCCAATTAGTGGTTTTATTTCGTCAATAAACCGACCGCTGAAAATGGCAAAGCCGCAAACCTTGTCGGGTGCTGTTAAGCTGACAACGGAAGCCATGTTGGCTCCCTGGCTGAATCCTGCAAGGACTACGCGTTGGCGGTCGGCATGATAAAACGCTGTGATTTCATCAATAAATTTTAGTACTGTTTTCCGGCTCTCTTCTTCCTGTGGAAAGTTTATGGTGATTTCATTATCAACCATTTTCACATCATACCATTTGTAACGACCCTCAGAAACGGTGATAGGTGCGCGGACAGAAATGATCAGCCATTCACCCTGGATCTGATCCGCAAAGGTGTAAAGGTTCTGCTCATTACCGCCTGCACCGTGAAATAAGAACAATACAGGTGGCTGCTGAGTAGATTGGGTGGGATTACGAAGTAAATACTGCAACGTAAAAGTTGGAGTATTTGATGAATCAACCACCTGTGCCGATACGTTGAACATGATTGCCAGCAGGAGAGCGGTTACATAAAATGATCTCATCATCACCTATTTTGAGCTTAGACACAGCTTATTTCCCGATGGGTCAGTAAGCCAGTAACCGTCCTCCCTTTTTTCGTAGGTAGTGACTTTGCTCAATGCTTCATGTAATTTTGTGGGGGATGCGAAAACGATGGTATAGTGCCGCAATCCGGCATTGCCTTCCGGAGCAGCAGGTTTGTTGACGCCATGCCAATTGTTCATTGCCACACGGTGTTTATAAGCTCCTCCCGCACCCACATCAGCATATTTGTACTGAGCTAAATAATTAAACTGAACAAAACCAAGAGTTTGATAAAACGCATTGGTTTTATCAAGATCTCCCGCATAGAAATGAATGTGTCCAATCTTGGTATCCGGGTGCACCGAAACGTCCATGTTTTTATCAGGCAGCGCTTTGAGTTGTTCGTAAACATTCAGCGCATCTGAAGCACCACGAATGGTTCCGTCAGTATCCTCCATAAAAAGTCCATTCACTGAAATAACCCGTCTGAACCTTTCAGGTGTTTCCAGAACAAATTCAAGCAGAACACTATCCGGATCTCTCAGATAGATTGATTTCGACATGGTGTGGTCGACGGGAGAAAAGGAATATTGGTTATCAATGAGCCGCTGAATCATTCGCGCAAATTCAACCTTGTTGGGGGCATGAATGGCGTAATGATAAAGTCCGCTGTACCCTTCCTCGAAAGCGGATCTTGCCGCCTGGTGTACCACCACCAGGGTGCCGCTTTCACTACCGAATTCAGCAAATTCACCGGATGTGCTTCGAAGTTTCATGCCGACCACGTTTGTCCAGAATTCTATGGCAACTTTTAGATTCGTATTGTTCAAATGAACAGCGCCAAATGTTATGTGGTCAACATTTCCTTCCCCGGAATGGATGCCGGAATTACCGGCAGATGCTATTGTGGATATTCCATCTAACCCTATGAAGGTTGCCATGGCTGCTGCGTTTTTTATGAATTGTTTTCGTTCCATATGCCAAGGGGATACAGTGTTGCCTACTCATCAATGTTTGACTTGAAAATGGGCGATTAGGCGGTCGCCTGAATAGGTACTTTCTTCCATCTGCCCCAGGTAACAAATACGGCCAGGAGCAGGAACAGGGCGTTTATTCCGATCATGGATGTTTCGCCTCTGGATATGTGAAAGGGGATGGACAACAGGAGTATGGTTGCCAGGCCGGCTGCCGCCCATACAGTGAGTTGCGGTTTGATGCGGAGCAGGGAAGGCAGCAACAAACCAATGCCACCAAGAATTTCCGCCATACTGATGAACCTGACAAGGGCTGAAGGAACACTGCCTGTCCAGGGCATCATGGCCGATAGTTTTTCAATGGGCATGGATGCTTTCATGAATCCGGACAGGAGGAACATCGATGCCAGAAGAACCTGTGCCACCCAAAAAGCGATGTGCATTGCTTTTGAAGAATTATTCTTTTCCATTGGATTTAGTTTTTAATAGGTTAAAAAATCGGTTGAATGAATGATGTAAAAATGCGGCGGCCCCAACGCTTGAAACGATGAGGTGTGATAAAGAAAAACGTTGATCTAGGTCAACGTTTTTCAAAAAGGCATGCTACTTTTTTGAGGAACCGGCTCTGATACGGCTTAGGGTTTCCTTGGTCATGCCAAGGTAGGAGGCAATGATATGTTGCGGAAACCGCTGTAAAAATTCGGGATATCTCTTTTGAAAATCTTCATACCGCTCTTCTGCAGTAAGCGTTTGTGCTGCCTGAACTCTCTTTATCAGGTTAAAAGATTGTTTTTCGGTCAGCACTTTTATCATTTCGTTGATAAACGGTTGACGGCTGAGCTTATTAATAAAATCCTCTCTGCTCACCATCAACATATCCACATCTTCAAAGGCGTCAATAAAATAAGGCGATGGGGTACCGACCATAAAACTTTCACGGTCGCCAACCCACCAGTTTTCAATATACAGACCGAGTACATTTTCCTTTCCCGTTTTATCAACCGTATATTGCTTAAAGGCTCCCTTTACAATGAATCCGGCAAACTTGCATACTTCCCCTTCCTGCAACAAATACTGGTGCTTGCGGAATTTTTTCGGTTTGAAAACGCTGACGAGCAAATGGCGTTCCTCATCCGTCAATTTTGTCGTGAGCTTGCTATTGATGTAGGTTATTAAACTATCGTGCATGATGTCCGGCAGAATGGTTCATATTCTTATAATTCATTGATTCAATAGTCCCAATTCTTGGAGCTGACAACTAAATATACGCAATCCATATAGGACATTATTATTGATAACCAGGCAATTTATTTGGCGTTATCGAAATATCCCTCGCGGGTAACCATCCTGTCGATTTTCCTATACCCGTACACAGGTGTATGAGTCATTTTCGATTGAATCGATACAAATATTCCACTGGCGCACTCACGCATGACAGCCTCAGTATTACATCCACGCGTGCAGAAGCGGATATAGATTGGAATGAGATTTCCATTACAAACCGGATATTCCCCACCCGGGAAGCGCCGATTCTATGCCCATCGTATCAATTGCTTCTCCCTTATCCTAATGAGTCCTTCACCTTTCGCCTTTCACCTTTCACCTTTCCCCTTTCGCCTTTCGTCTCTCGTCTTCCATCTTCCGTCTTCCATCTTGCGTTCCTTGTAGCGGGCGCAACCGAAGCACCCATCTCCGGGCAGAATTCATTATATTCGAAACCAGTATTACCTACACACCCTAATTCCTATTGATAGTACCCTGTATCCTTTCGTTGCATCAACCCATCGTTTTTCATTAGCCGGATTGCCGCGCTGACTGTGTGAGTGAATCGTTTTCCCGGGTCCGGATTTTAAGCGTTCATCTTAACCCCGACCCCGCCATGTCCCTTTTAGAAAAACCTTACATGAAACTGCACCTCTGGGTGGCAGGCATACTCACCATCCTGATCGTTATTGCCGCCGATTTTTTTTCAGTCCCGGGCTATAATGAAGTGATCCTGCATCCCCAGTTTCCCGATGTGGAACATTTTGACCGGATCATCCGGTTCTTCGAAGACAACCACCTGGCCCTCGCCTGGTACAGGTTGTATTTTCTGCTGGATTTTCTCTGGGCACCCATCGTCGCATACCTTCTCTTCCGCATCATGACGGATACGACAGGAAGACGCAATGGCAAGCTGAATGCTTTTCATGTGCTGACCCTGGCCGCGATGGTGGCCGCACTCGGTCTGGATTGGCTGGAAAACACGATTTACCTGCTGCGGGAAGATAAATGGCATTCATTTCTTCCCATCACCCGCGTCGTAGGACTCAAGACGGCTTTTTATGGGATTTTCCTGCTTTTTTTCCTGGTACACCTCTACACGCGCTATATACATCCTCGGTTGGCCGACATTCGCTTTGCCATCAAAGCCACCAGGTTTTCCCTGCTGATCATCCTGCTCATCTTCCTGCTCTCCACCGGCGTGGATCAGGGGAGTACCGTGATCATCCACTTGCTCGGCAGCGGGATGAATATCATCGGCGGCATGATGATCCTGATGGTCCTCGCCATGGCCTGCGCCCACTACCCCGATTATATCGAGAAAGGTTCCCGGCCCAATGAAAAGATAAAATGGCGACTGGAACCGGCAACGCTGCGCCGGTGGTTGGGTCTCGGCTTTATCGTCTATACCTATGACGGACCCGGCACGGATGCGCGGGAATATGCCAAAATGCCGGTGAGACAATCCAAATACAACACGACGCCCTTTTTTGAGAATTTCCGGAAGAACACCGGGAGCCTGCTGTTACTGGTATGGATCTACACCCTGCTGTTTATCTACCGCAAATATTGCTGGACGGAACTGCCGGTCCTGCATATCATGGAAGGGCTCGTGGTCGCTTATTATTTTCTTTTTTCCTGGGCATACCGCGCCAAGAAAAGATGGGAGGCGTTTTTTGCCGAGCGCCAGGAACATTTTTCTCAAGCCATCCACACAGCCGGTTCGGCTTCCCGCCAGCAGGCACTCAGGAGCCTCGTCCGGGAAGCGCGCATCAGACCATTGCTCTGGTGCACCATCGTGTCTTTCCTCGCGATGGTCGCATGCACCCTGGCGGCGGCATGGTGCTCCGCCGGTCAATGGAACATCACCGGGCTGTGGCTGATGCTGGCCACCCTGTTTGGCCTGGTCTTCTATGTATGCTTTCAGCATTCGAGAAAGATGTTCAGCTTTTATATCCTACCGTGGTACTGGCGCTGGATCTGGGTCCACCGGCTCCAGGATGACCTGGCCTATGTCCAGTTTTATTCGGCGGCAGGATGGATCTCTTTTGTGGTCATCCTGATGACCACCGCCCAGCCTTCCTATGTCAATACGCTGGTGCTGATCCTGCTGTTTTTTTATCTCTATTACGGTTTTTTCATCCTGCTCCTCAAGCATCATATCTATTACCGGTCACCCGGCAGCCATGACCCTGCTCTGCCCTGGGTCCGGTTGCTGGGCAGGTTCTTTTCCACCTATGCGCCCCTGCTTCCGGCATTGGTGTTGATCTGGATGATATTCGCCGGGAAAGCCGGCAATGGCCTGCATGTCCTCTGGCCGGTTGGTCAAAATCCGGTGACAGTAGGACTGGACGATTATCTGGATCGTTTTGATGCCAAAGACAGCACCGCACACACCCATTATTGGGTGGCATCCTATGGGGGCGGTCTGCGCGCTTCCGTCTGGACGATGCTGATGATGGACCAATTGGAAAAGCAGGACCCGGCCTTTTTCCCATCCACCATCGCCATGTCCGGTGTATCCGGCGGATTTGTGGGGCTGGCTTTGTATAACGCGATACGAACCGAATACCCGGATGCCGCCCGTAGGCAACGCGTGATCGATACCATCGGCCGGCATAACATCCTTTCGATCGAAGCCTCTTACCTGATGGGTTATGATTTTGTCCGGGAGATGTGCCCGGGGGTGGATTCCTTCAACCACGTGGACCGTGCAGCCAGGGCCATGCGGGAATATGCCTCCCTGATTCAACCCGATCAGGTCCTCCGGGATTCGATGCTTCGCACGAGTTTCCGTGATTATTGGGAAAAAGGATTCAATACCACCTCGTTATCGGGGGCTCCTGCCCTGATCGGCAATACCACCAGCACCCATGGCCGGTATGGTGTCGCCTTTTCCGTGACGCCGGATGATTTCAACAGCGTCTTCCCGGGAGCGGTGGATATCCTGTCAGTGGGCCGGAAATCCATCGGGTATTTCGATGCCACGTCCACCACGGAGCGGTTTCCCTTGTTCAGTCCGTCCGCCGAGATAAAGGGCAAGGGCCATTTTATGGATGGAGGTTATTTTGAAAACAGCGGCCTGCTCAGTCTGCTCAACCTGCATGAGTATGTGGCTAAAACACATCCGCCATTGGTGTCACCGGAACAGACAAAAGTGATTCTGATCATCAATTCCAAAGAGGCGTATATACGCTACCTGCTGGGTGATACGATCACCACGAAGAAAGAACTGACCTCCGGGGAATTGCTGGCTATCCTGACCACGGTGGCCAATATCGATGTCCTGCCCTCCGCCCTGGAAAGCCGTTGCCGGAATGAATTCGGGGAGAATTTTATCCGGATCTATTTACCCTATCCCATCCGGTACCAGGAAGTCGTGGATCTGCTTCTCGGCACGCCGATCGATCCATTCATCATCCAGGATAAAATCAATGCTTCCAATGCCGTGATCGATTCTGTGTGGAATGCATACACGAACCATAGCGGTGCCAACATGGTACCGCCCGCGCTCGCCCGTGTGTTGAGTGATCCGGCGTACGAATATGCAAAGGCTATGATCGGCCATCCGGAAGTTGTGGAGGCCCTTAGGAAGCTATGACAGGATTACTGCCTAGTCTGCTTTCGTGTAATGCAAAGCAACAACCCCTCCCGTATAGGGATGGCTTTCCACAAAATGCAGACGCTTACGTCCCGCCCCATACCGGAAAACGGGAATCCCTTCACTGAGCACTACGGAATTGACAAAAAGCCAATAATCATCGATCATGCCGAGATCCGCCAGGGCATGCGATGCGGTCGGGCTTCCCAGCATGAGGATGTTGCCGCTGCCGGGCAATTGTTTAAGCGCGTTGATCTCCCGCGGCAAGTCCTGGCCGATGACCTGGATATCGGGAGCATGATGGCCCTGCAGGCTCCGGGACATGACGACTTTGTGCACGGACTTGTACCACGCTGCGTGCTCCCGGTCATGCCTGGAGGCATTGGGTTGATCCGCCGCCGTTGGCCAGTACGCTTCCATGATCTCGTAAGTCTTGCGCCCATACAGGGCTACATCTGAGGCCGCCGTCATGTTTCCCGCAAATTCAAAGATCACGTCATCAATGTAGATCCAGTCGAGCCCCCGGTCCGGGCTGACAGCAATCCCATCCAGGGAACAGTGGACAAATAGGGTGATTTTTTTCATGACAGGAAGGTAGGGTAAATGTTTATATGTGTAACTGTGTAACTGTGTAACTGTGTAACTGTTTAACCGTTTATACGTTTAAACGTTTATGCGATTAAACGATTAAACGATTAGATGATTAGATGATTAATTCCTTTTCTTGCCTTGAGCCAAGTCGACCGCGTGCCGCCATAGCTTCAGCGGTGGCGCAAGGGTCGCTTTCTATCTTTGGAAGATGAGAATCTCTATAATCTGTCTCAGCCTGCTCATGGTGCACAGCCTGGGCGCTACGCATTGGAATGTCGGGCCCACCCGTACCTACACGACACCGGGGGCCGTCAGCGGCCTGGTCAGCCACGGCGACACCATTTTCATAGACGCTGCTATATACCCCAATCACCCGCAGGTCCAATGGAATAAGAACAACCTGTTTTTCCAGGGTATCGGTGGAAGGCCACGACTGGAGGCGGGAGCTGCCTTGGCAAACAACGCCAACGGCAAGGCGATCTTCGTCATCAGTGGAAAAGATTGTCATGTGGACAACATCGAATTTGCCCAGGCGGCCGTTCCGGATCATAACGGGGCGGGCATTCGCCAGGAAGGTTGTGATCTCACAGTCACGAATTGTTATTTCACCGGCAACGAGATGGGTATCCTTGGAGGAAATCTCGGAATCTGCACCGTGAGGCTGGAGCACAATGTATTTCTCAACAACGGCAGTGTGCAGAATCCGGGCTACCAGCATAACGTCTATATCGGCCGCATCGACTCCCTCCTCTTCCGGTACAACTATTCCATCAACGCCATCGCGGAAGGACATGAACTCAAGAGCCGGGCAGCCAATAATTTCATTCTGTACAATTATATCGGCAACCTGACATCAGCCGATAGCCGGACGATCGATTTACCCAATGGAGGGACGGCTGTCCTGGTGGGGAATATAATCGAGCAAGGGCCTAATTCGGCCAACAGCAACCTCTTTGGCTTTGGGATGGAAGGCCTGGTCAATGCAGGACCCCACAATGTCTGGATGGCCTTCAACACCTGCATCAACAAAAAGGCAACAGGCAATTTTATCCAGTTGCCCGCGGGAACAGATACCTTGTTTTTGAAAAACAACATCCTGGCAGGACCAAAACCATCCGGATTGATCCAGGGAACTCCTGCCTTTCTTGATTCTTCGAACAACCTGGTCAATCCTGTAGTGGCGGATGCCGGTTTTGTCGCACCCGGCACATATGATTATCACCTGCTGGAGTTTTCATCCGCCGTCAATGCGGGTACTTCTTTGAATACGTATATCCGGGGGTACTCCCTGGATGCCGCTTTGGAATACGTGGATACCACCCTGTATGATCCGCGTTACATAGACGGTTTACCGGACATCGGAGCATTTGAATACGAACCTGCCGCCTCCCTGGGCCCGGGGTACATTCATTCCGGGCTCAACGTCTACCCAAACCCATGCCGGGAACTGCTCATCATGCAGGACATCCCGGATTTGAGCCCGTATCAATTGTTTGATCTGCAGGGCCGGTATGTTCAGGGAGGTATCCTGGCGAAGGGATCAATTGATGTTTCAAGATTGATGCCTGGTGTATACGTCCTGCAGGCTGGACGACAGGCTACCCTTATCATAAAGAAAGCAGAATAACAAGAACCCCCTGTTCGGCGTCGATTGATCGGCGTCGTGGTGACAGCAAAGCTTTGCTTTGCACAATTAAAAATCAACGCGTCAGCGTGTATAGCATATCCAGCACTTTCCACCGGGACCTGTAAATCTTCATCAGCCCCACTGCCCTGGCGCCAAACTGGCGGCGCATCTCCGTGATCTGCTCGATCATGCTGCCGCAAAAATCAAAGGCGGGCAGCTGTTTTTCTTCAAAGGCAATCCGCAAGGCGTGGCGGCACAGGACAATACTGGCGCCATTGTCCCGCCCTTCGGCATTGTCCCCCGCGAGGAAATAATACGCCCGGTCG
The DNA here is from genome assembly GCA_964617515.1 of uncultured Saprospiraceae bacterium. Taxonomy (GTDB): domain Bacteria; phylum Bacteroidota; class Bacteroidia; order Chitinophagales; family Saprospiraceae; genus Opimibacter. Next base: position 81,418 of record CAZTXO010000005.1, read on the forward strand.
CGGTCCCATAACAGGTAGGAAACAGCCACCAGTTTTCCGGATGGATTGAGCAGGCCGAGTTTGATACCGGCATCATGCGCCGTGATGGCCCGGTCCAGCTTTTCAAAAAAGGATTGACGATACGGCATCCGGATTTTTTGCCGCTCATACGTGTGCCGGCACATGCCGTAAAAATCGCCGGCCGCGACCTCACGCGTCAGCATGACCTTATACCCTTCCAGGCGAAGGCTTCGCTTCAGATTGCGGTTCATCTGCTGATCCAGGATATCCGGGGATGTCCTGTCCAGGACAAACGTATAGCGCATCTCCTGCCGGAAACCTCTCCAATGAAAGGGAAGCCAGTTGTCAAAACTGTTTTCCGCAAACACCATGGAAAAGAGATCATACCGCGGCAGAGCATCGATGAGGAGCCAGATAAATTGTTTTTCCCGTGTCAGCCACTTATGATCCGATATGTCCGGCGGTTTGTCCAGCCATAAGCGAAGATGATGCGTCAGGGGGGGCATCCCTATTTTCTTGAGAAAACCAAGTGTTTGCATAAAGGCATAGGGCATGGCACCGACAACCTGCCCGTTTCGGATGGCGAGGCTCACATCCCATGGGCCGGTTGCGTCGAGCCACCACGGCTGCATGAACAGGGAAGGAATCTTACCCTGTTCGCAAAGTTGCGTGTAGAGGCGTATGCGTTCGTCGCGGGTCATCCGGTCAGCATATTACGAAACTTCCGAAACAGGTAAAACCATCCCGGATAATAATGATACAGCATCGCTGTCTGTCCATGCGTGCCTGCTTTCCATTGATAGACACCGCGCAGGCCCGGGTCCGGGCTATCGGCTTCGTATCCCATGAGGTCAAGGATTTGTATGCCCATCTGCCTGAGGTACAAACCATCCTGCCACAGGAGGAAGTAATGTGCCCGTCCGACCAGCGGGCGATCATCCGGTTCGCCACTTTGGTTACTCGCGTTGACGTATAGCAAGGCCCGTTTTTCCGCAGCGTCCACCAGCCAGATATGTCCGCAAAGCATCACCCCTTCGACATAGATAGCCGAACACTCGAGGGGAAATAACGTATCAAAATGGTTTGGCGCATACCCGGACAAACCTTTCGCGCGGACACGGGAATTGAAAAGATGAAGGATTTCCACCAGCAGGTAGTTGCCCCGGTCAACGGCCAGGTGCTCTCCCTGCGCACGATGGATTTTCGCCCGTGTGGAAGATGACCATTTTTCCAAAAAATGTTCATCCCGCAAATCGACCGTCAGGGTTGAAAACGGAACACGAACCATGCCCGCCATTTTTTTCCTTGTCGTGGAGAATAAGTGCGTCCTGCTCCAGTTCCAACCCGGGGAGGGATTGAAATAGGTGTAGGTCATCCATCGTTTCCGTTGCACGATCATGCGGACAGGTTGTTGTAGATATCGATCCACTGATGGATGATCACTTTTTTACCAAAGCGCCTGGCGGCGGACTCATGGATTTCACGCGCTTGATATTGGTTGTATCCACTCATCAGGGTCCCCATGGCCCGGGTGAGGGAAGGGACATTATTTATTTCCGCCAGCATACCGGATTTTCCGGATGATTCCATTTCTCCGGAGGCAGCTGAACCGCCTCTGCTCCCTTTTAAAATGAAAGAGGCTCCGGGTGTTTTGGTGGCCACGACGGGCAACCCGCAGCCCAAAGCTTCGATGATGGCTTTGCCGAAAGTCTCCACCCGGCTGGCAGATACAAGCGCGTGACTTTTGCGCAGGATATCCGCTATTTCCTTTTGCGGTAGCAGGCCAGTCCAGGTGATGTCGTGGTCGATACCCAGGGAGTTGGCCTGTTTCATCAGTTCCGCCTGTTCGGGGATCCGGTCCACCATTACCAGGCGCATGGGTTTTGCCGTCCCCACCACCTGCTGGAGGGCGGCAAAAGCCTGCAACAGAAGATCGAGCCCTTTGATTTGGGCAGGTTCACCGACACTGACCCAGGTGAAGATTTCGTTTTTGCTCACGGTTGGATCCGGATAGAAGAGCGCTTCATCAAAGAAATTGGGGACGATCCGGATTGGTTTTGGTAGATGGCGTTCCAGGATCTCTGCCAGGCCCGGGCTGACACAGGTCACGAGGGATGCGGTGGCGAAAATGTCTTTAAAAAACGGGAGATGAAAAGAAGGGACGGAACCGGTCAAAAAGGAAGAAAGTCTTTCCGTATAGACATAGGGAATGCGCATTTCTTTCTGCAGCCGGGCACAGACAGAGGCGGCCATATAACTCTGGGCATGGAGCACATCCGGTCTGCCGTGTTTCTTGCAATACCGGGTCAAATCATGGACACAGGCATTGACCCACAGGCGATACAAAAATGCGTTTTGCCGCGGCGGAAATCCACGCCTGACGCGATAGGTCGGCACATCCGCTTCGGTTTCAAATTGGCTCCGCTTGAGGAGCGGTCCTGTTGGCGAATAATCGGGATAAAAAATCCGGGCATCGAGACCGGATTCCCGCAACCCGCCAGCCAAATGGTGGAACATGCGGCCCGGAATCTCGGGCGTACCCGCGGGAAAATACCAGGAAGGAAAGATCAGTACCTGCATCCAATCTGTGAATGTACCTGGCAAAAATGAGAAATAGCCTTTACATCCCGGCCAGGCGGCCCTGCATGCCGGCTATTGTTTCCAGGAGAGAAAAGTTTTGATCAACCGTTCTGTCCGTTCAAATCCGAATACGCGGAGCAGAAGCGTATAACCCGGAATAGGTATTTCATCTGGGATAAAATTCTTATCGTCAAAATACCGGTGATATTTTTCAACAGCCAGGCCCGGGTTAGTTCGATATAAGCCGCGCAGTTGCCGAAAGATGTATTGTAAAAAGGCTTTTTCCCTTTCCGATGTCATCATTCCTTCCCGGACCAGGTAATGCCACATCGCTTCCCGGAGCCGGAGACCTTCCAGAGGGCGAATGGATTTGGATTGGAGGGTAATCGAACCGGATGGCCTTTGCCTGACCAGGGTTTCAGCCCCGTCGACGGGAAGGATGGTACCACCGGATTGCAGGATTCGAAACAGCAGTTCATATTCCTGGTGGCTATGATACGCCGTATTCCATCCTCCCGCTGCCAGCAGGGATTCCCTTTTCCAAAGCATGGAGGAGGTGGATCCCAGGCCGCTGTTCAACAGGCCTGCCCAAACATCAGCAGGAAGCCATTTTGATTTTTCTTTTTTGCCGTCCAGAAATTGAAAGAGATGGGGTGAAGCAATGACATCTGCATCGCCGGCTTCCCGTTGATGGACGATTTTACCAGGCAAAAGCAGATCGTCCACGTCGAGAAATTGGATCCAGTCTCCTTTTGCCGCGGCCAGGCCGGCATTGCGGGCATAGGCGGAACCCGGAACCGGCTCATGAAGAAAGATGATCTGGCCAGCCGGTGTATCCAATCGTCGTTGGTCCGGTGGCAAGGCCTGGTTGCCCACAACGATGATTTCAGATGAAGCAAGCGCTTGTTGGTTCGCTGAAGCGATGGCTTCCCGGAGGTAGTCATATTCATCGATAAAGGGAATGATGATGGAGACTTGTGGATGCATCGGGCTCGCCTGGAGGGCTGCAATATAAACTCTTTGGGCCACTGGCGCATGCAGGTTGGAGCGGATAACACCGGGAGCAAACCACCTGGACAAGCCTCCCGGAAGAACCCAACTTCTCGGAATTTTCTTTCAACTTTGCCTCATAGCTCCCTGCATCGATGAAAGCGTGGTTACTGTTCCTCTTGATCTGGATTTCGGGCAGCCACGTATTTGCGCAACCCGTTTCTTTTCTCCACACCTTGGAGCGGGACCAGCCTGCCGACCTCTACCTGACCCTGGACTGGCGCAAACTGGAGAAAACAAAAAAGGAGAAGGCCTATGTCCCGGCTTCCGTCAAGTGTATGCTGACCCCCCGGGACTCCATGCTCCTGCCGGCCAAAGTACGTACGCGGGGCCACATGCGTCTCAATATCTGCTCCCTGCCTCCGCTGAAGCTGAAAATCGATAAATCCGGACTTGATCAGTATCACTTGTGTTCCCTCAATGAGATGGACATCGTGCACCACTGTCATGAATCCGACCAATACGATCAATATCTCCTCCGGGAATACCTGGCTTATAAAATCTGGGAATTGGTGTCGCCCTATTACTTTTCCACCCGCCTTGTCCGGATGCACTACCTCGCTCCGGACGGATCAGAGGCGCATGCGTCCGCCACCGCCTTCCTGGTGGAAAATGAAGAGGAACTCCTCGACCGGCTGCAGGGACGGCAGATCAAGACGGCCATCATCAACCATGCGGCGTTGGATCGCGAAAGTTTTTTACGGGCCTGCCTCTTCGAATTTATGATCGGCAATACCGACTGGTATATCCCGACCCGGCATAACCTCGAGTTTATCGGCATACCCGGAAAGCCATTGTTGCAGACGATCCCGTACGATTTTGATTATTCCGGACTCGTCAACGCGCCTTACGCGGCGCATCATGAGAGCCTCAACCTCTCCGTGATAACGATTCGATATTACCAGGGATGGTGCCACACGGAGGAGGAAGTGCGGCAGCAATTACAGGTCTTCCTGGACCAAAAGGAAAAGATCCTTCAGTTGCCTTACCGCATCCCGGGACTGGATGAACGATCCATACGCCATGTGGTCGAGTATCTCAAAGGCTTCTATGAGATTGTTGAAAACCCGAAAAAGCTTCAAAACCAGGTCATCAGGCATTGTGACATGTGGCCGGCACAGGAATAGCGGTGGGGCAATGGTATAAAGGGGTGAAAGGCGGAAGGAAGAATTCGGGAATGTAATGATGAATTATGGCATCCGCCGAATCCGCCTCAGGCGGAGAAGGTGGATGAAGTAGGAATTAGGAAAGGTGAAAAGCTTTTAAGTCTCCTGCGGTTAGCGACACGCAGGCGAAGTATTGAGCGGAATCGAAGTGGGTTGAGGGAGAAAGGGGCAATGTGTTAAAGTGATCGCCTCTGGAAAACAGCGAATGGCTTGCCGCATCGCTGCAGCAGTGTAGTCAAATGAAGCAAAAACGCGAACGCAAAGAATTCCATCATGTCAGCATCATCGACACAGCCGATGAAGGCCTGGCAGTCGGCCGGTGTGAAGACGGGCGTATCATCCTGGTACGGCATGTCGTCCCCGGCGATACAGCGGATGTCGTCGTGGTTGAAAAACGGAAGGGGATGTTTATCACCAAACCTTTACGCATCACCACCCCATCGGCCTACCGGACCGAACCTTTTTGCAGTCATTTCGGCATTTGCGGAGGATGCAAATGGCAGCATATGGACTATGCGACTCAATTGCATTTCAAGGAAAAAACCGTCCACGATGCCTTTCAGCGGATCGGCAACCTGGATACCACCCTGGTCCTGCCGATCGTCGGCGCGCCGGAACAGCGGTATTATCGTAACAAGCTCGAATACACGGCCAGTGATCAGCGCTGGCTGACCCGGGAAGAAATGGAGGTCCGGGATACGCTGACCGATCAAAACGGCATTGGCTTTCATTTACCAGGCGCATTTGATAAAGTTCTTGACATTACCCATTGCTACCTGCAGGCCGATCCGTCCAATGCGATCCGCCTGCGCGCAAAAGAAGTTTGCCAGGAAAACCAATGGCCCTTTTTCAACCTGCGCCACAAGACCGGCTTCCTGCGCAACCTGGTGATCCGGATCAATACGCAGGGTCAGGTCATGGTGGTCCTGGTAGTCGGGATGGAAATGCCGGAGTGGCTGGATATCCTGGTACAGGGGCTTGCCCGGGAATTTCCGCAGATTATCTCCATGCATACCTGCCTCAACACCAAAGTCAATGATTCCATCCATGACCTCGAAACCCGCCACGTGTATGGCGATCCTACCCTGATCGAGACCCTGGATCACGTCCGTTTTCATATTGGTCCGAAATCCTTTTTTCAGACCAATTCACGCCAGGCCTCCCAACTGTATCGCCTGACAAAGGAGCTGGCGGGTTTTCAGCCGTCCGATACAGTCTACGACCTCTATTGTGGCGTCGGCAGTCTCGGCATCTATATGGCCGATCAATGCAAACAGGTGGTTGGCATCGAACAAATCGGGGAAGCCGTGGAGGACGCCCGTGTCAATGCGCAGCTCAATGGCGTGTCCAATTGCAGGTTGGTGACAGGGAAAGTGGAAATGATACTGGATCCGGCATTTGTTGAGACTTACGGGAAACCTGATGTGATCATCACAGATCCTCCTCGGGCCGGCATGCATCCCGAAGTCATACGCCATCTGCTGCATGCGGCAGCGCCGAAAATCATCTATGTAAGCTGCAATCCTTCGACACAGGCCCGGGATATCAGGATGCTGGATGAGCACTATTCACTTGTCCGGGCCATACCGGTGGACATGTTCCCCCACACACATCATATCGAATGCATAGCTTTGCTCCAATGGAAGCCATGAAGCGGGAGTCTGATTATATCGAACATTTCGGCGCGGATATCCAACATTACCATGACCTCATGGAAGAGGCCTTTGAAGGGGTCATCCGGGAGGGCATCTCGAAATACCCGGTCTTCATTTTTCACCAGCAGGAAGTCAATGTCGGCCTTCCGATTGCCGATCGTTTTCAATCAGCAGGCAACTGGTCCGTCAACATCTCCACGCTGGAAGAATTCTACATCAAGGGCCTCGTGACCATCGAACAGGTGGAAGAGATCAAAGCCAAAATCACCGGAACTGCCCCGCAGTATTGTTGCCTGGTGCTCCTTGGAGAAAAAGGCAGCCTGGTATTTCTGCCACATGAACAAAAATGAGCAGCGCATGAGCAGGCAGGTTGGTATCGTGGGCCTCGGGATCATGGGCTCGATCGTATCCAGGCGACTGGCCCGGCAGGGATTTCTGCTGTCCCTGTATAACCGGCATGTGGATGGCCAGGAAGAAAATGTGGCCCGTGATCTTATCCGCGATCATCCTGAATTGGCACAGGCCGAGGGATTTGATTCGGTCAGTGCATTTGTGGAAAGCCTGGCCGGACCCCGGATCATTTACCTCATGGTCAATGCAGGAGGACCTACGGAGGAAGTAATAGACCTGCTTGTCCCGAGGCTGCAATCCGGCGATGTCCTCGTGGATGGCGGCAATGCCCACTATGCAGACACCACGCGCCGCTTTTGGGAACTCAAACAAAAAGGCATTCACTTTATCGGTTGCGGCATTTCGGGAGGTATCGATGGCGTGGAGATGGGATTGTCCGTCATGCCGGGGGGAAGTCGGGAAGGCTATGACCTGGCCCGCCCTTCCCTGGAGGCATTGGCTGCCAGGGCCATCGATGGAAGCCCGTGTTGTTCGTATATCGGGGATGAAGGGGCCGGTCACTTTGTCAAGATGGTGCACAACGGCATTGAATACGCGGAGATGGAATTGCTGGCGGAAGTATATTCCCTGTTGCGCTGGGCGATGGGGCTGACACCGGATGTGATCGCGGATGTATTGGAAAACTGGAAGACGACAGAGGCCAATGGCTATCTCCTCGAAATCACGCTTACCATCCTTCGTCAGAAACACGGGGACCGCTATGTCATCGATTCGATCCTTGACAGCGCCGGGCATAAAGGCACCGGTGTCTGGGCCGTGCAGGCTGCCGCTTCTTTTGGTATACCGGCCATGATGATCACAGCCGCGTTGCATGCGCGGTACCTCTCCGCCCAAAGACATATCCGGCAACACCTGGATGAAGTGTCCGCTTCCGCTTCGAAAAAAGGGACTTCCGTCAGTACCAATGATATTTTCAAAGCCTTCCAGCTTTCGAGGATCATCAACTACCACGAAGGATACGCCATCATCCGCGCCGTCTCCAGCCACTATCAATGGAACATCTCCCTGCCCGGACTGTCGCGGATCTGGACAAACGGATGCATCATCCGTTCCGCTTTGATGAACCAGTTTGTGTCCTTGTGGCAGGACTGGGAGGATGAGCTCATCCTGCATCCGCAGGTGAAACCGATCATCGCTTCCGGCTGGCCCGGGCTGAGGCGAATCATCCAGGTGGCCTCTTCAGAAACGATTTTCACCCCATGCCTGGTCGCTGCCTCACAATATATCGCCGGAGCCTCGCTCCGTCACCCGATGGCCAATCTGATCCAGGCACAGCGCGATTACTTCGGGCATCATGGATTCCGGACCCTGGAGGATCCTTCGATGGGGCTTCATCACGAAGATTGGAAGAGAGACTAAAGCATCAGGATGCTAAACCCTTTCCTGACTTCCTCTTTATCGAGACAGGTCTTGGCGAGGTAATGCAAGGCTTCCTGCGGATGCGCCTGGGCAAGCGCTGTCCTGACTTCTTCCGAATTTTTGACAGCTTCCATTTCCGTTTCTTCCGGAAAGGTGACCTGTCCCGCCAGTTTTCCAAGATCATTGCCCGTGAGGACGGGACTGTTTTTGATATGGGCCGGCAGCTGATCATAGCCGATCGTCACCGGTGTGTATTCCTGAACGATCGTATGGATAGCAGGTCCGTGACAGCGGACATAATAGGCGCGGCCCATACGCCCCATGAGATCCATTTTGTCCGGATCGATCCGGTTACGTTCTCCTAATACATGTTTGGCCACATGGATGCGGACCACCTCGCAGATGATCAGGTGCCCTGCCCCGCCGCCTTCTCCGAGGGTGAGGATGTCTTTCACTTTACATTCCAGGTGAGCCGGCGATTCGGCTACGCGAAAGGCACGGACGAGGTCGGAGGGAATCGGTGTCAGGCCCGTTTTCTCAAATTCACTCACCTCCTTTGGAAAATCCACGGAGGCGACGGCCATCTGGCGCACGATGCTGTAATTGACGGCGTTGATCACGCATTCCCCGCTGACGCGGACGTTATGCAACGTGTCTTTGGTGGTATTGTTGCTGGCCCTCCGATTGCTGGAGAATACGACAATCGGCGGGTTTGAACTGAAGGCGTTGAAAAAACTATACGGAGCCAGATTGGGTATTCCCGCTTCATCCAGGGTGCTGACAAACGCAATGGGCCGCGGAGCTACAGTGCCCAGGATGAATTGGTGCAGATCCTTTTGGGGGGTTTCCTTCGGATCAATGCTTAACATGTCCATACGGGGTATATTTTATGATGCAAAATACAAGTATTGTCATCGGGGCGGGTTTCATCCTGGTAAACAGGAAATGCGGGTCCCGGGTTGTTCCGGATGTTAGGCTGTTATTTTTTAATCATTTTTGCCCCCGGAGCGTTTAGAGGACTGCATGAAGAACATACTATGGACTGCCGGGTTGAGTCTCCTGATTGTAACCGCTTATTTCGGAGGCCGGTACCTCTATCTGAAGCCCAAGAATATCACCGGGGATAAGGCCACGGAAATCTCCGGCAAGTTGCCGGACGGAAGTCTTTTTTCGTTACAAAACCTGCAAGGGTATTATGTGCTGGTTGATTTCTGGGGCAGTTGGTGTATGCCCTGCCGCCAGTCCCATCCACAGTTGGTGGACTTGTATGAAGAGCTCCATGCTCAAACCTTTGTCGATGCACGGGGATTTGAGATCGTCAGCGTGGCGATCGAAAAGAATGAGGGTAATTGGATGCGGACCATTCAGGAGGATGGCCTGGTATGGCCATACCAGCTAGTGACCAAGGAAGACTTTGATGCCCCGGTGGTCAAAGCTTATCACGTCAGGCAGATTCCCACCAAATTTCTGATCAATCCGGAAGGGGTCATCATGGCGGTCGATCCCTCTCTCGATGAGGTCGCCCGGTTACTTCGGGGCAGGATCGGCGAAAAGAAATAGGCTAAGGCTATCGCTTTGACTAAAGCGGAGAAATGGCTGAAAAAATAGAGCCACTACTCCTGACATTCAGGGAGTTATCCACCTAATACCCTGCCGCATTTACAGGAAAATCCCGGGTGTACTGCCAAAATGTCCTAAATGAACCGTATGGCAGTACTTTTGTGTTTTGAATCTGCCACAGGGCCGCGGACGGTCCATTGGTAGCTGAAAAATCAATCATCATGGCAAAGAAGGATATAGATCAACCCAACGGTACCGAACTGGAGCAGGAGGACCTGGGGCAGGGGGAGAAAATCATGGACTTTGATAAGGCGAATCCGGACCGGGAACCTTCTCCCAAAGTTGCCGCTGAAAATGCCGGTGATGACAGCGAAGAATTGAACGCGACCATTGCTGAACTCCGGGACAAGCAACTCCGCCTGCTGGCTGAATTCGAAAATTATAAGAAGCGTACCATGCGGGAGCGCCTGGATATGCTCAATTCGGCCTCCAGGGATGTCATCCTGGCGCTTTTGCCCGTACTGGATGATTTTGATCGCGCTAAAAAGAGTGCGGATGATCCCAAGACCGGGGAGCAATTCAGCGAAGGCGTATCCCTGGTATATAACCGGTTGTACAATGTCCTGCAAGCCGTCGGATTGAAAATCATGGAGAGCAACGGTCAGCCCTTCGATCCGGAATGGCACGATGCTATCACCGAAATCCCCGCGCCGGACGAAAGCCTTAAAGGCAAAGTGATCGACACCGTTGAAAAAGGCTATTTCCTTAATGATAAAATCATCCGGCACGCCAAAGTGGTGGTGGGCAATTAACATGAGCACATGAGTAAAAGAGACTACTACGAAATCCTGGAAGTGCCTAAGGATGCAGATGAATCAGCGATAAAAAAATCCTACCGGAAAATCGCGATGAAATTTCACCCGGATAAAAATCCGGATGATAAAGCTGCCGAAGAAAAATTTAAGGAAGCCGCTGAAGCCTACGAGGTCCTGAGTGATCCGGACAAGCGTGCCCGGTACGATCGCTATGGACATGCCGGCATGGCCGGACAGGGCGGATTCCACAGCGCCGAGAGCATGACCATGGATGACATCTTCAGCCAGTTTGGCGATGTGTTCGGCGACAGCCCGTTCGAATCCTTTTTCGGCCGCAGCACGCAGCAGCGTGCCCGCGGACAAAAAGGGAGCAATCTCCGGATCAAACTGACGCTCACACTCGAAGAAGTGGAATCAGGTGTCAAGAAGACCATCAAAGTCAAGAAACGGGTTTCGTGCACGACCTGTCATGGAAGCGGCGCAAAAGATGGCGCGACCAAGAGCTGCCAGACATGCGGCGGTTCCGGGTATGTACGCCAGATCCGCAGCACCTTCCTGGGCCAGATGCAGACGACCACGCAGTGCCCGACATGTCATGGCACCGGTTCGATCGTGACTGAACCATGTCCCAAATGCCGGGGCGAAGGCCGTACACTGGAAGACGAACTGATCGATATGGATATCCCGGCCGGGGTGGAAGACGGCATGCAACTGACCATGCGCGGGAGAGGCAACGCGGGCATCAAAGGCGGGCCTCCTGGGGACCTCCTCATCGCCATTGAGATCAAACCGCATGCCGAGCTCAAACGGGATGGTAACAACCTCATCTTTGAGCTTTATCTCAGTTTTCCGGATGCTGCCATGGGCTGCTCGGTGGATATCCCCACGCTCGGCGGACCCGTCAGGATCAAGATTCCGCCGGGTACCCAAAGCGGAAAGATCTTCCGGCTCAATGGAAAAGGCCTTCCGTCCGTGCAGGCTTATGGGAAAGGGGACCAGCTCATCTATGTGAATATCTGGACGCCTAAGAAGCTGAGCGATGAGGAAAAGAAGATGATGGAAAAATTACAGGCTTCCCCCAATTTCAAGCCGCAACCCAGCAAAACGGAGAAAGGATTTTTCGAACGGATGAAAGATTATTTCAGTTGAACCTGAAGGACGTCCGCATGGCCTGCCGGAGTTTACCCCGGCATTGCAGATCAGGTATCCGTGACCGGAATTTGTTCCCACTACGCGTAATGGCCCTCTTCGCGGTTTTCTTTCTCTTGACCGCCTGCAAAAAAGACATCATCGCCGAAGAAAGCTGGACCTGGGCTGATGACCGCTGGGTGGTGTCGGACAAAAAATCGCTCACCCTGGTAGCCTCCGATACCACGACGGCGTATGCCCTGGATCTTGACCTCCGGTGGAAAGCTGACTATCCGTTTGCGAATATGTATGTGCAGACGACCACCGTTTTCCCTTCCGGGAAGGAAATCAGGTCCGTCGTGTCACTCGAAATGGTCGATGCAGATGGTTCCTGGGCAGGTCAATGCAGCGGAAAGACCTGCGCGCTGACGTATCCGCTTCAGAAAAAATTTACCTTTCCGGAGATCGGCACCTACACCTGGACCATCGAGCCGTACATGCGCGTCGATACCGTGCCGGGCGTCCACCGCCTGGAGGTCACCTGCCGGAAGGCAAAGGGATAGCATCCGTCACCGTGCACGACAACGGAACACATACCGCGGATTGGGTCTCGGCGATGAACACGTACGGCCGGACCGGCACTCCATTCCTGTTTATCCTTGATTTTGACTTGCTCCATCCCCACGTATTTCCGGCAGACGAAGCGCGTGCACTCGGTCTGCGCTATACCCTTCCAGGCCTGGCGGGAGAGACCATCAATAACCGGGATATGCCGCGGGAAATACAGTTGCTGAAATCTCCCGTCCCATTTGAATTGTATGAGCAAGGGTTTAACCGGGTGATGGAAGCCATCCAGGCTGGTGACACCTACCTGCTCAATCTCTGTTATACGACGCCCGTTGCCGGGGTTACATCCCTGGAAAACATCTACCGCGTTGCGCGGGCCCCTTACAAACTGCTGTATCCGGGAAAGTTTGTCGTTTTTTCCCCGGAACAATTTGTGTCCATCACCGATGGGGTGATCCGCACCTACCCGATGAAAGGAACCATCGACGCGGCTATTCCAGGCGCCGAGCAAATCCTGCTGCACGACATCAAAGAAAAGGAAGAACACGCCACTGTAGTCGATCTGCTGCGAAATGATCTGAGCATCGTCGCGGACCAGGTCATTGTCGAAAAGTACCGGTATATCACGTCGATCAAAACATCCGGCAAGACCCTGCTGCAGTGCAGTACCGCCATCCGGGGACAACTGGCGGCCGGTTACAGGGATCATCTCGGGGACATCTTACAGTCGTTGCTGCCGGCCGGCTCTGTGACCGGAGCGCCTAAAAAACGTACCGTGGAAATTATTCACGCGACGGAGCCGGAACCCAGGGGATACTACACCGGCGTGTTTGGATATTTTGATGGTGAAAACCTCGACAGTGCCGTGATGATCCGGTTTATCGAACAAAGGGAAGAACGTTATTATTACAAAAGCGGAGGCGGGATCACCTACCAGAGTGTTGCCGCGCTCGAATACAGGGAAATGCTGGATAAAGTCTATGTCCCGGTTTCTTGAAACGGTCTGTATCCGGGAGGGCATACCCCGGCACCTGGAATGGCACCAGCGACGGGTGACAGATACCTTCGCCGCGAGAATACCGGAGATGATTCCTTTCCATCTGGAGGAAATCCTGTCCACGCAGCATTTTCCGTCCGCGGGGACGATCAAATGCACGGTCCTGTATGATGCCTCGGGCTATACGTTGATCCCGTCTCCCTACGCGCAGCGACCGGTGCAAACGCTCCTGCTGACAGAAGTCCCCGATGGATACGAGTACCGGTTCAAATATGCGGACCGGGCTGTCATCGATGATCTGTTTGCCCGGCGTGAAGAGGCGGATGATATCCTCATGACCCGCGCCGGTTGGATCCTCGATACCTCGATCGGCAATATAGCTTTCAGAAAAGGAGGACATTGGTACACCCCGTCACAACCATTACTGGCAGGTACAACCTGGAAAAGACTGATCGCGGAAGGAATTTTGGTCCCGAGGCCCCTTCATCGCAGTGACATCAAAAGCGCCGATGCCTTCAGGATCTTCAATGCCATGCAACCCTTTGCGGAAAGCATGGAAATGCCGGTGGAGAATATCCGTGGACGATTATAGCAGGGGAAGGGATGCTGTGGTGCGGCTGACGTCTCAGGACAATATCAGCTCATCATACCGGAAGATGACCTCGAGCCCTTTTCCTTTAAAGTACTGCCGCGTCTCTTCCTCGGTGCGATCGGTGGTTGCCAGGACGAAATCACCGCCCCAGGCGCCCAGCGATTTGATGGAGCCCCAGTAATCCGGGAATTCTTTGCTTTTGACGGTGGGCAACCCGATGATATCGGATACCAGGGATTCATGCTGATCCACCAACGATTCAAATTCTTTGAGTGTAGAGGCGGAATTGATGCTTTCCGTCAGGCGGGATACTTTATCCACCGATCCATTCAGGCCGGCTTTGGATTGATGATATTTTTTGAGCGCTTCCCGGCTGTTCTGTTTGCGGCCCAGATAGACGAGAAACAACTGTTTTTTAAAAGAGGGGTTGAAATCGGCGCCATCGATATGGAGTTCATCCTCCAAAAACTGGTACAGCACCGGTCCGTCGGCATCGGCACAGGCGATATCATAGCCGGAACCACCAAAGGTGTCAAACAGGAGGATGTAGGGATTCACCTCCGCCCATTGAGCAACACACCAAACGAGGGTGGAACTGCTGCCCAGGCCCCAGTCGCGGTCAAACTCCAGGTAAGTATCGACCATGTATTTACGCCACTGGGAAAGGAATTCGCTGTTTTGGCGGCAGGCGGCTTTGAGAAGTTGCTGGATGTTGTTGGCAATGTCAGGGTCGGACGATTCGATCGGATCGAACGCCATGAGATCAAAATTGCCGGAAAACCAAAGATTTCCTTTCCGGTCGTAAGATTTCCAGACAATTTCACTGCCGGGACGCTCCTGGACATTCATAGATTGGCCAAGACGGCATGGCAGGGCGAGGGACACGGCTCCGTTCAGCACCAGGTATTCGCCGGTGAGGAGAAGTTTACCGTTCGCTTTGTAATGACGCTTGGTTTGAACTGCCATGGGTTAACGGGGGGCAAAGATAAAATTATGGTTCTCATCAGGTGAATGCAGTTCGACTTTTCGACTGTTAAAAAAACCACCTGCGCCCTGTGTTCGCGAGCGAAGGTCAAAATCAGATTGGGATAGGGACAAGATATATACTTTTTACTTATATATATTCCGCCGATATAAAAAATATTTCCCTTAAAAAAATCTAACCTCCCGGAAAGCCGGAAGGTTTGGGAACTCTTACCGCCCAGTATTGTTAATTTGTTACTCAAAAAAGAAAGGACACGGACCCGCTAAAAGCCTGTGTCACCGAACTAAACGCCATGACATACGACAATTTCACGATCAATGCACAGGAAGCCATCCTGGCGGCCCAACGTCTCGCCGCCAGCCTGGACCAACAGACCGTAGACACGACCCATCTTGTCAAAGGGATCCTCGAAGCCAGTGAGGACAGCGCCAAATTTCTCTTTCAAAAAGTGGGCGTCAGCATACCCCAATTGGTCAAAGCCCTGGACGAATCCATTGCCGGCTATCCCAAAGTCACCGGATCGGATAAGCAATACCTGACCGACCACAGCAACAAAGCGCTTACGGAGGCCAAAAAATGGCTGGCTGAATTTGGCGATGAATTTATCTCCACCGAAATCATGCTGCTCGGCATCATGAAAGGATCCAGCAAAGGTGCCCAGATCCTCAAGGATCAGGGCGCCACCCTGGAAGGGCTCAAGGCAGCCATTAAAGAACTGCGGGGAGGTCGCAAAGTGAGTGACCAGAACACCGAAAACCAATACAACGCGCTCAAGAAATACGGTATCCACCTCAACCAGCGGGCCCTGGATGGCAAACTGGATCCCATCGTCGGTCGCGATGACGAGATCCGGCGCATCCTGCACATCCTCTCCCGCCGCAAAAAGAACAACCCGATCCTGATCGGGGATGCGGGTGTCGGAAAAACCGCGATCGTCGAAGGGATCGCCTGGCGGATCGTCAAAAAGGACGTACCGGAAAACCTGCTGACCAAGCAAATCTATGTGCTGGATATTGCCGCCCTCATCGCGGGAGCCAAATTCAAAGGAGAGTTCGAAGAACGGATCAAGGCCGTCATCGAAGAAGTCAAGAGTTCCAATGGCGAGGTCATCCTCTTTATCGATGAGATCCATACCCTGATCGGGGCCGGCGGAGGCAGTGGAGCCATGGATGCCGCCAATATTCTCAAACCCGCGCTGGCCCGGGGAGAATTGCGCACCATCGGCGCGACGACCGCGGATGAGTACCAGAAGTACTTTGAACAGGACAAGGCGCTCGTCCGGCGCTTCCAGACCGTCTATATCGATGAACCTTCTGTAGAAGATACCATCTCTATCCTGCGTGGCATCCAGGACAAATACGAAGTCTATCACAAGATTGCCATCCTCGATGAGGCGCTTGTCGCGGCCGCCGAATTGTCCAACCGGTATATTTCTGATCGTCACCTCCCGGACAAGGCCATCGACCTCATCGATGAGGCTGCCGCCAAACTCCGGCTCGAGTTGGACAGCATGCCGGAGGAGATCGATGAAGCAGACCGGAAACTGCGGCAACTCGAGATCGAACGTGAAGCCGTCAAGCGGGAAAAAGACGAGAAAAAACTAAAAGTCCTCACGGAGACGATCGCCAATACCCAGGAAAAACTCGATACACTGAAGGCTTCCTGGAAAAATGAAAAAGAGCTCGTGGATTCCATCCAGAATATCAAAAAGCATATCGAGGAGTTGGAGCACCAGGCTACCGTCGCGGAGCGCGAAGCGAATTACGAGCTCGTGGCCAAGATCCGGTATGGCGAACTGGTCAATGAAAAGACCAAACTCCAGGAGGCGGAAGCCAAATTGCATGCATTGCCCCGGGATAGCCGTTTCACCAATGAAGAAGTAACGGCGGATGACATTGCCGAAGTGGTGTCGCGATGGACGGGCATCCCGCTGCAAAAAATGATGCAGACGGAGAAGCAAAAGATGCTCACGCTGGAAGAAGAGATCGGCAAACGGCTTATCGGACAGGCAGAAGCGGTCAAGGCGGTGTCCAATGCTGTGCGCAGGAGCCGGGCGGGACTGCAGGATCCCAATAAGCCGATCGGTTCGTTTATCTTCCTGGGCCCGACCGGTGTGGGAAAAACGGAACTGGCCAAGGCGCTGGCGGAAGTGCTCTTTGACGATGAAAACGCGATCACGCGAATCGACATGAGTGAATACCAGGAAAAGCACGCGGTGTCACGACTTGTCGGCGCGCCTCCCGGATATGTCGGGTATGATGAAGGCGGCCAACTGACAGAAGCCGTGCGCCGGAGACCCTATTCGATCGTGCTGCTGGATGAGATTGAAAAGGCGCACCCGGATACGTTCAATGTGCTGTTGCAGGTGCTGGATGACGGCAGGCTGACGGACAACAAGGGGCGCATCGCCAATTTCAAAAACACGATCATCATCATGACCTCCAACATGGGTTCGGATGTCATCCTGGAAAACTTCGAAGACCTGGAGAAAATGGGCGATGCGCACCGGGCCGACATCATCGCCACGACGAAGGAGGAAGTGTTCAACCTGCTCAAGGAAACGCTGCGTCCGGAGTTTCTCAACCGGATCGATGATAAGATCATGTTCCTCCCGTTGACGAAGGAGGAGATCAAGAAAATCGCGCTGTTGTTATTGAAGAAAATTCAGAAAAACCTGGGCAATCGCGAGCTTTCGCTCCAGGTCAGCGATAAAGCGCTCAATCTCCTGGCAGACCTGGGATACGATCCGCAGTTTGGGGCACGGCCGCTGAAGCGGGTCATCGAGACGGAACTCGTCAATGAACTTGCCATCCAGGTACTCTCCGGCCAGTTTGCCGAAGGGGATACGATTTACGTGGATGCCGACAAGAAAGGTTTTGTGTTTAGCGAGGAGGGATTCAAGGGCGATGGTACCATGCCCGTGGCCAACCTGACGCAAAGTGGTGGCGCCCGTGAAAAAAACCTGGATAAATTGAAAAAGGCCACCAAAGAGGTAGATGACCTCGTCCGGGATATCAAGGAGGAGGATGACGACGAGGATACGGAAAAAAAGAAGAAATAATAGGCTAACGGATCCGCCCTGGATTGTCTTTCAGGAAAGCCTTCCACGAGGATTTTTTGGAGGCAGGCTTGCCCTGTTGAAAATGATGACATACCGCCACCGATAATGCATCCGTCGCATCGAGTGGAAATTTGCCGGGTTTGATGGTCAGCATGCGGCACAACATGTCCGCCACCTGTTCTTTGGCGGCGTTCCCGTTTCCGGTCACGGATTGTTTGACTTTTTTGGGGCTGTATTCCGTAATGTTCAAACCCATGGTGATGCCGGCGGCCATGGCGACTCCCTGGGCCCGTCCGAGTTTGAGCATGGATTGGACATTTTTACCAAAAAACGGCGCTTCGATCGCGAGTTCGCCGGGCAGGTAGCGTTCGATGATTTCCTGCACTTCCAGGAAAATCTCTTTCAGTTTTTCATGCGGATCTTTTTCTTCCCGGAGATGAAGTACGCCCAGCTCCAATACCCGGATGTGGTCCCCCGTTGTCTCTATGACCGCAAAGCCCAGGATATTGGTGCCGGGATCGATGCCGAGGATGCGGGTGGGGGAAGTTTTCAAGGGATGGATGGGTGGGTTAAATGTTTAATTGTTTAAGTGTTTAAATGTTTAA
>CAZTXO010000006.1:0-7167 GCA_964617515.1 uncultured Saprospiraceae bacterium
ATCGGACACATGCCCCTCAAACATGCCTGTCTACCAATTTCAGCACCCGGGCGGGTACGATTGGGGAGGCGAAGATAGATATTTTGGGAAAAGTTGAAGGAAAACGCTGCCGAAATGAACCGGAGACTACGGATTGATTTTTATATAGCATTTAACTATAATGTTTTAAACATTACAATTTTTTATAATGTAAAAATCCCGTCTTTTTTCGGCACCCTTTTTATATCTTTAAGGGCACTAAAGGAACCCCACAGGCATTAAAGTTTTTTTCCATACATAGTAAACTTTACGCCTGGCCCGTTCGTTACCTAGATACATTCAGCACATTCCAGCGGCACAGGCCGCCCGGTATAAAGATGTAGTTTTCTTATTTTGAGACCTTAGTCGAAAAAGCCCGTCGCAAATGTGCGCATGGGCTTTTCGACATTTTAGGATGACCTTCGGAGTGATCGGTAGCCGTTCACTCCCGTATATTTATCCTTTAAACCTCCCTGTCGTTGCAACAGTTCATCCATCTCCACAACCATACCCATTACTCCCTGCTGGACGGTGCTTCCCATATCCCCGCACTTATGGATAAAGCCGTGGCAGATGGCCAGAAAGGCATCGCCATCACCGATCACGGCAACATGTTCGGTGTGTTTGAGTTCGTGACCGAAGCCAAAAAGCGCAACCTCAAAGCGATTGTCGGTTGTGAATTCTACCTCGTGGAGGACCGGCACCGCAGGCAATTTCAGCCTTCCAAAGGGGAGCGCGACAATCGCTTTCATCAACTCCTCCTCGCCAAAAACCAGGAAGGGTATCAAAACCTCTCCAAACTTTGTTCGCTCGGATTTATTGAGGGCACCTACAGCGGGTACCCGCGTATCGACAAAGAGCTCCTGCTCCAATATCATCAGGGGCTCATCGCCACCTCCTGTTGCATCGGCGCGGAGATTCCCCAAACCATTCTGACAGGCGATATCGAAAAGGCAGAGTCACTCCTGCGCTGGTGGCTGGATATTTTCGGCGAGGACTATTATATCGAATTACAGCGCCAGCGCGGCCTGGAATCCATTGATGATACCGGCATGAGCCAGGAAGACGTCAATCGTGTCCTGCTCGGCTTTGCTAAGAAATACAAGATCAACGTCATCGCGACCAACGATGCCCATTACATCAATGAATCCGACGCCAGGGCGCATGACATCTTATTGTGTGTCAATACCGGTAAGAAAATGTCCGAACCCGGCCGCTTCCAGTTTCCCAGCACCGACTTCTATTTCAAAAGCCAGCAGGAGATGAATGCCATCTTCAGCGATATACCGGCAGCACTGGATCATACCTACGAGATTTTTGATAAAGTCCAGTCACCGAACCTGGTCCGCGATGTGTTGCTGCCCAATTTCCCCGTGCCGGATGGATTTAAAGATCAAACCGCCTACCTCAAGCACCTGGTGTATGAAGGAGCTAAGATCCGTTATCCGCTATTGACGAGGGAGGTCAGGGAACGGCTGGACTGGGAGTTAAGCGTCATCGACAAGATGGGATTCAACGGCTACTTCCTCATCGTCGCTGATTTTATCAAGGCTGCCCGCCAGATGGATGTCAGCGTGGGCCCGGGCCGGGGTTCCGGCGCGGGATCGGCTGTCGCGTACTGCCTCATGATCACTAACATCGATCCGTTGCGGTACAACCTCCTCTTCGAGCGTTTCCTCAACCCGGAACGTGTATCGATGCCGGATTTTGACATTGATTTTGATGATGAGGGCCGGCAGCGCGTGATCGATTATGTGGTCGGCAAATATGGCCGTAACCAGGTAGCCCAGATCGTCACCTTTGGCACCATGGCCGCCAAATCTTCGATCCGGGATGTGGGCCGGGTCCTCGAACTTCCGTTACCCGAAACAGATCGGTTGGCGAAAATGATACCCGCGATGCCCGGTACGACACTCGCCAGGATATTCAAACCCGGGAAAGAGGCAGAGGAGGAAGCCCAATCCCGTGACCTCGAAAACATCCGCAAACTCCGGGAAATCGAACAACAGAATACCTCGGAAGGAGAAATCCTCAGGCTCGCGCAACAAGTGGAAGGCACCGTCCGGAATACAGGGATTCATGCCGCCGGGGTCATCATCGCCCCGGGAGACATCATGCAATACATCCCCGTATGCACGTCCTCGGAAACGGAATTGCTGGTCACCCAGTTTGAAGGAGGCGTCGTGGAGTCCGCCGGCATGCTTAAAATGGATTTCCTGGGGCTCAAGACACTCTCCATCGTCAAAGATTCACTTAAAATTATCGCGGAACGAAAAGGAGAAACGGAAGTCATGAATCCCGACGATATTCCGCTGGATGACCCGACGACATTCCAGTTATTCCAGAAAGGGGAGACGATCGGGATTTTCCAGTTTGAATCTTCGGGCATGCAGAAATACCTGCGGGAACTGCAGCCAACCAATATCGAAGATCTCATCGCGATGAACGCGCTCTATCGGCCGGGCCCGATGAATTATATCCCGATGTTTATTAATCGCAAACACGGGAAAGAGCCGGTGGAGTATCCGCACGAATGGCTGACGGACATACTCAAGCCGACCTATGGCATCATGGTCTACCAGGAACAGATCATGCAGGCGGCGCAGATCATGGCGGGATACAGCCTGGGGGCTGCGGATATGCTGAGGCGCGCCATGGGCAAGAAAAAGGCGGATGAGATGGAAAAACACCGCAAGATCTTTGTGGAAGGCGCGGTGGCCAAAGGCGTCGATGAGACAAAGGCGAAGGACATCTTTGAGGTCATGTCCAAGTTTGCCAGCTATGGTTTCAACAGGTCGCACAGCGCGGCCTATACCGTTTTGTCCGTGCAGACCGCCTGGCTGAAGACGCATTACCCGGCCGAATTTATGGCCGCGGTGCTCACGCACAATAAACACGATATCACCAAACTCAATTTCTTCCTGCGCGAATGCAAACGGATGAACATTCCCGTTTTACCTCCGGATGTCAACGAATCCAATATCAATTTTACGGTCAACGCGAAAGGGGCCATCCGGTTTGGTCTCTCCGCGCTGAAAAATATGGGCGAAGGCGCCGGTGAAGATCTGATCCAGGAGCGCAAGGCGAACGGACCCTTCACAAGTATCTTTGACATGACCTCACGCGTCAGCCTGAAGTCTGTCAACAAGAAAGCGCTCGAAGCGATGGTCATGGGAGGCGCTATGGATTGTTTCGATGGCACCCATCGCGCCCAGTACTTTGCTCCAACCGACAAATATGAATCCCTGATCGAGCATGCCATCCGGTATGGTCAATCCGTGCAGGCGCAGAAGAGCCAGTCGCAATTGACCCTCTTTGGCGCGAAGGGGATGCAGATGTTTTCTGAACCGGCCTTCCCCGCTGTCGCTCCCTGGTCGCTGATGGAAAAGCTGACGAAGGAAAAGGAGATCACGGGCATCTATATGTCCGGCCATCCGCTCGATGATTACCGGCTTGAAATCGAGCATTTCACCAATTGCCCGCTGGACATGGTCACCGTCTATAAAGACAAACATCTCAAGGTTGCCGGCATCGTGACAGCGGCAGATCATCGCATTACCAAGAAGGGAACCGGATGGGGCATCTTTACCCTGCAGGATTTCAGAGGGTCACTGGAGTTGCGGCTCTTCAATGAAGACTACAAGAAGTACAAGGATATTTTTACGGTGGGGGAGGCTTTGTTTTTGGAAGGATTCTATCAGCTCAGTTGGAACGGGCAGGAACATGAATTCCGCGTCACCTCCGCACGCATGCTCGCCTCGATCGGGGAGGAGCTGACCAAGTCCATCACGGTCAAGATATCCATTGATCAATTGGATCAATTCCTGCTGGAAAGCCTGGACCGCCTGTGTGAGCAACATAAAGGCCGGCACAAGCTGCGGCTCCAGGTTTACGACCTGGAAGATGACTTTATCCTCGGCCTCATCTCCAAATCCAACCGGGTCAAAGCCGCCAGCGGGCTGATTGAAGATCTCGATGCGCTTGGGCTGAAGTATAAATTGAATTGAGATTCCAGCCACCAGACGCTTGGCATCTGGCATCTTTCTCTCCCGCATCGGTCCACGTTAAAAAAATGTTATAAACCCCGCTGGCTGTACCCCTGACTGCCCGTTTCGGGTTATCCTTAAGGTATGATTTGGCTTTGGATCTTCAGTTGGATTTGGCCTGCCGGAAATCCCGGGCAACAGGGGTTGTCGGGGGATGGGCTTTCCGACTCGCTGGCCATCCGGGTACTGAATTATGAGCAATTGAAGCCCTACCTCCACCTGGACAACGACACGACCTATGTGGTCAATTTTTGGGCCACCTGGTGTACCCCATGCGTTCAGGAAATGCCCTATTTTACGGCACTGGATTCGGTGTATGCCGGACAGCCACTGAAAACGCTCTTTGTTTCCCTGGACTTCCGCAAAGACTACCTGGTCAAACTTCAGCCCTTTGTCCGGGAGCGAAACATGGAGGACAGGGTAATTATCCTGGAGGATAATCGTTCTAACTACTGGATCGGGGACATCCATCCCGATTGGTCCGGGGCATTGCCGGCCACCCTGGTGTACAAAGGAACCCGGAGGCAGTTTTACGAGCGAACTTTTCACCGGCTGGATGAGTTACAAGCAATACTAAAACCATATTTAAACCTATAACCTATGAAAAAACGAATCGGTCATGTGCTCCTCACCCTGTTGACCTTCACGTTGATCAGCGCGTTCGCACCGGTAGACGATGGCTACAAGGTGGGCGATCAGGCAGCCGATTTTTCCCTGAAAAATGTAGATGGCACCCTGGTATCGCTCGCGGATTATAAAGGCGTGAAAGGCTACATCGTGATCTTCACCTGCAACACGTGTCCTTATGCCATGATGTATGAAGACCGTATCATTGAGTTGCACAACAAGTACGCGTCACAGGGATACCCTGTCGTGGCCATCAACCCAAACGACCCGGATGTGAAACCCGGCGATGATTTCGCCTCCATGGTGGCCCGCTCAAAGGAGAAGAAATTTCCTTTCAAATATCTCTTTGATGAAGGGCAAAAGGTCTATCCACGCTTCGGCGCGACCCGGACACCGCATGTCTTCCTGCTCGATGCCAACCGGTACGTCCGGTATATCGGGGCTATCGATGACAATGCCCAGAATCCCTCCGAGGTTTCGGTCCGTTACCTGGAGAATGCCATCGCGGCCTTAAAGGCCGGGAATAATCCGGATCCCGCGGAAACAAAAGCTATCGGGTGTACGATTAAAGTGAAAACCTAAAAAGGAAAAAGGCGGTGATTATACACCGCCTTTTTCCTGGTCCTCCTTTTTGTCCTTCAATCCCGGAAACTGCTTTTTGTATCGGCCATTCAGTTTGAGCTGGTGGACCAGCAACCATTCGATTTGCCCGTTGATGCTGCGGAATTCGTCGGAAGCCCATTTCTCGAGGGCATCATAGACGTCATCGTCGATCCGGAGGACAAATTTTTTCTTCATCAGGATAGGTTGTCAGGCAGCATGGCCGGAGGTCCGGGGCCTGGTTAATAGATTGAACCAGCATTGATGATGGGGGTGGCATCCCGGTCACTGCAGAGGACCACCATCAGGTTGCTTACCATCGAGGCCTTCTTTTCTTCATCCAGTTCAATGATGTTTTTGCCGGCAAGATCATTGAGTGCCATTTCGACCATGCTGACGGCTCCTTCGACGATTTTAAACCTGGCCGCTACGACGGCCTCTGCCTGCTGGCGCCTCAGCATGGCCCCGGCTATCTCCTCGGCATACGCCAGGTAACCGATGCGGGCTTCCATGACCTCGATACCGGCGATGGAGAGTCTTTCGGAGAGGGCGGCCTCCAGCGCATGATTGATTTCCTGCATGCCTGAGCGGAGCGTGATCTCCGAATGATCATCAAAATTGTCGTAGCTGTACTGCCCGGCGAGGTTCCGGACCGCCGCATCGCTCTGCAACTTAACAAAGCTGGTATAATCATCCACTTCGAAAGCGGCTTTGTAGGTATCCATCACCCGCCAGACCGTGATGACACTGATCAGGATCGGGTTGCCCCGCTTGTCGTTGACTTTCACCCGCTCACTTTCAAAGTTCCGCGCCCGGAGGGAGACGGCCTTTTTGGTATAGAACGGATTTGCCCAGAAAAAGCCATTGTCCTTGACGGTCCCAACGTATTTTCCAAATAGCGTCATTACCCGGGAGCCATTGGGATTGATGTAAAAAAATCCCGGCAGAATGATGAAAAATAAAAGCAAAGCGGCCAGGATCATCAGGATAAAGGCCTGTAATACAATAGTATAGACCAACCCTGCCAACAAGGCCAAGGCAACCAGAAGCATCAGGTAGCCGGACAGGGGTTTAATTGTTTTTTCCATGGTTCGTGGTTTTGATATTAAAATGATATCACAAATATATCATGGTTTTGTCAGTATGTCAAGTCCAATAGCAGGAGAATCGATCAAAAGGGCAGGAAATCGGACGAGGAGGGATTTACCTACCTTTGGATAACCACGGATAAAATGATTGACAAACAGGGCAAGGGTAAGCCATTCACCAGACACAGTGTTCTTGCACGGTCACAGCGGCTTACCCGGAGTGCTTTCCAGAAGAAGGGCATTGCGCCTTTTGCCTCCCTGGAGGTGCTATGGTTGTTTTTTCCGGCGCTCGTTTTCTTCTTTGGTTGCCGTTCTGAAACCCCATCACTTAAACCCCTGGATCTGCATCCCTACCAGATCCCGCTGACCATCCTCGCACCGGACAGCGCGGTGGTCCAGGTGAAGGATTACCATATCATGCGGGATATCACGATCATGAAAGGGGAGGCGTTCAACCTGCAGCTTTTCGAACTTATATCCTCCAGCCAGGATGCCGCTGGAGAAAAACTGCGCCAGTTGGCCACGGTGCGCGAGGCGCCCTTTTTCAAAGAAGTCATCCGTGAAGATGATACCGGATTTATTTACAGCATCCAGCCGGACAGCATGGTGATTGAGTATGATTTCCGCCGGATCAAATTGATCGGGGAGAAAGAGATTATTTTCCAGACCGGCCTGGCCGGAAATTTTTCACTGGAGGAAGTGACTAAAATGTACGAAGCAGTGAAGTAGCCGGGAGCGGCATGGTTGTTTATTGGTGTAACTGTGTAATTGTGTAATTGTTTAACTGT
>CAZTXO010000006.1:7267-92056 GCA_964617515.1 uncultured Saprospiraceae bacterium
CCTAATCGTCTAATCTCCTAATCTTCTAATCGTTTATTTGTGTAACTGTGTAACTTTTTAATCGTTTAAACGCATAAACGAATAAACGCATAAACGAATAAACGCATAAACGAATAAACGCATAAACGAATAAACAACTTACCAATCCCCCACCTATCCATTTTCGCCTTCCGTCATTCCTTCGTCAGCAGCTGCTGAAACACGTAGATCAGCATCTTGATCTGCCGGATGAGATGGTGATGCTCCGCCTCCACGTTGATATACGGAATCCCGGCCCGGGCACAGTATACGGACAGGCTTCCGTCATCGGTCATCAGGGTATTGTTTTGAAGCACAATGTTGTATCGTCCCTCATCAAGCGCGTGCATGATCCCCGGGTCAGTGACAAAATAGAAATCATCGACATCCCGTAATTTGCCCTGGTACAGGGCTTCCGCTTCGTTTTCAAACTCTTCGCCTGCTTGATAACTTTGGAAACTGTATTTTTCATTGGTGTTATTGTGCAGGGCAATCACGAGTTCCCGGTCCTGGATTTTCAGGATGGTCAACAGGGAATCACGCCAGCGGGCGATACGGTCAAAGACGAGCGTATCCGCAATGTCATTTTTGAGGAGCTGGATCCAGATCCCGGTGTCCGTGTAGATGCGGTTGGGATCCACGTGCACCGAATCTTCGCCCAGGGCAAAGGAAAGTAACCGCTTACCCGTATGCAGAAGTTCAAAATATTCCCCGCCGTATTTCCGGCTGATGACGCGACCGGCCAGGGCGGAGGTATTCTCATTGTCATGCATATTGTACAGCATCACCCCGGCGTGCGGCGATCCCATGTAAAGAATCTTCAGATCAATGCCAAACAAGGGCAGGCGGATGGTGTCCTGGCCGCTAAGCCATAAAGGAAAGGTGCCAAGGAGGATCCAAAGAAATCCCTTCATGCGGCGAAGATACATCGGGCGGAGGGGTATCTTTGCCCTGGTATGGCCAGGTATCGTTGGGTCCTTTTTGATGCGGATCACACGCTGTTTGATTTCGACAAAGCGAGTGAAGAGGCGCTGAGTGAGGTGTTAGCCGACCATGGGTATGGATGGGAGGAAGGCATGTATGCGGATTATAAGCGCATCAACGTCCAGTGCTGGCTGGAGCACGAACAGGGGCTCATCAACCGGGATACACTGGTATATGAACGTTTCCGGCGGTATTTCGATTACAGGCAGTTAGCGTTGGATCCGGTGGCCACCCAGCAGGAATATTTGCTTCGCCTCGGGACAAAACCCTACCTCATGCCCGGAGCCGGTGAAATCCTGAATGAACTGGAGGGCAAGGTGGGCCTTGGCTATATCACCAATGGCATGACCATCGTGCAGCGTAACCGGATGGAGATGATCGGCTGGCACCTCCGTTTTGACGTGATCGTCATCGCCGGGGAAATCGGGCATTCGAAACCGCAGCGCGGTTATTTCGAGCACGTCCACCGGCAAATCGGTGGACCCGCGCATGACGAAGTGTTAGTCGTGGGGGACAGCTTGTCTGCCGACATCGAAGGGGCTATGGCCTACGGCTATCATACCTGCTGGTACAATCCCGACCAGGAGCCCTGTCCGCTGGATCCAGGCCCGGATTACATCATTGCCCACCTCGGAGACATCAAGGATATCCTCTGGCAGGGACCGGCTTCATCGTGAATGGGCGGACATGTATTCACTGCCGATACAAAGAAGGATCAGCAAAAGGAACAAAAAGAGCATCATGGGCATTATAATTAGGGACAAACATATTAAAATTATTTTTAATATGTCAAACCTTATGCCATATTTTTGGCCGGGGTGCCAGGAAGAAATGTAGCAAAGGGGCTTGAGGAGAATAATGGCGGGCAGTAGGTACCGGTGGAAGGTGGGACACGGCCACGGGACGGAGGAATACCGTGCATTGGGGTAAAGGGCCTTTCAATATAGTAAAAAAAATTATAATATGTTCTTGCCGTTTTTCCCGCCGGGTGATTCCGAAGAGCGTTCAACCACGTCCCCAAAGCCCTGATTCCGTATTTTTCCGCCACACCTTTGACCATCAAACACCACCTCATGAAAAAAACCTTCAATTTTCTTCTCCAGGCCATGTCCCATGGTCGCTATGCGGATGCCGGCCTCTTTTTACTCCGTTTCGGCCCTTCTTTCCTGATGGCATATATCCATGGTTGGGACAAACTGGTTCACTTTGGAGAATATGCTGAAGATTTCTACGATTTCCTCCATCTCGGATTTGCCGTTTCGCTCGGCCTGGCGGTTTTCTCCGAACTCGTATGCAGTATCCTGCTGATGCTTGGCCTCTTTACCCGTCTGGCGGCTATTCCCCTGTTGATCACGATGGGCGTGATCGTTTTTGATCTCAATTGGGGCAACAGCAAACTCTATGAATATGAAAGCCCGCTCCTCTACTTGTTTATATACGTTATCCTCACCATCACAGGAGCCGGAAAATATTCGCTCGATTACAAGTTCTTCCCGGCCCCGGGTAAACCGGCCTGACCGGTATAGACAGGGATCAGGATCAGCCTTTGGGTTTGAAACGGATGGTATATCCGGGGAGTTTCCCCTGCTTGAAGGCATCCATGAAATCATGTTCAATGATCACCTTATTGTCCTTGGTGATGAGCGCGTCTTTATTCGTGCAGGAGAGCACTTCCCCCGGCACATGAATGATGGATTTGATCTTCGAGTTGCCAAACATCATCTGCATCATCCCCATATCCTCACTGCTGGAAGTGGAATCCTCCGGCATGCCCGTACTCATCTCCCCGGCAAACCCCCTGTAATCACTGCTGTCCACACGGATCCATCCGGCTTTCATGTCCGCTTCAAAAGGGGTGAAAGACTCTTTGGGAAAACCTCCCGTGCTTCCGCCCATGGCCAACTCTTTGCCGTCAATGGTATCCAGGTGGTTGATAATGTCTTTCAATTGATTTTGATTAGCAAAAGTCAATACGATGCCAATTGTGAGCTCGCTGCTCTTGGCCGGAGATTGAAGACGGAGGGCGGATCGTTTTACCAGTTCAGGCCGGTTTTCCTTCTTTTTGATGCTGTCCGGCATGATATCGTAAAGATTGATGAGCGTATCGAAATCAACCGCGTATGCCGGGTCTGTCACCCGGTCGATGATTTTTTGCATGGGATCTTTGGCGGGTGCATCGGCCTGCGTGGTATCGATTTCATCCGCTTCAGCATCCGGGACCGTGTCCTCCTTCCCACTCATTTCATCAAACCCCTTCATCATGCTCATCATTTCGCCAAGCCCAAAGGAAGCTTCCAGTTTGCCGGATCCGTCGGCGTTCAGGTAAAGTTCCTGCTGGATATCGCCACAACTGGTCAGGAAAATGGCTGGAAAGCAAAGCGCAACCAGGTAAATCAGATAAGGATGTATTTGTTTCATGATGATGGATGACTTGGTGAAAGGGCAGGGTTGGAGATGGATTTTGGACGGAGTGGCATCCGCTCCGCACGACAAAGGTAAGGCATTGTCACTATCCGCCGGAAACTGGTATTTTCGGGGTTCCCGAAACTATCAGCCGGGTAATCGGTTAATGAAAATAAATCACTTTCTCCGTCCCCTCGGATGGGTCGGGGGCAAATCAAAATAATATGGCCTTTCAACTTCCTTCCCTGCCTTATTCGTTAGACGCGCTGGAGCCGCATATCGATGCCCGTACCATGGAAATTCATCATGGCAAACACCACGCAGCGTATACCAACAACCTGAATGCCGCCATCCAGGGCACCAGCCTGGAAGGCAGGACTATCGAAGAAATCCTCGGGCAGGTTTCCTCCCAGAGCCCCGCTGTGCGCAATAATGGCGGAGGGTATTACAATCATAACCTCTTCTGGGAAATCATGTCCCCCGCAGGAGGTGGCGAGCCCACAGGCACGCTGGCGGACGATATCAAATCGCGTTTCGGCAGTTTTGCCGAATTCAAAGAAGCGTTTACCCGCGCGGCCACCACACAGTTCGGCAGCGGCTGGGCCTGGCTCATGGTGGATGCTGCCGGACACCTGGCCGTCATCAATACCCCCAACCAGGATAATCCCCTGATGGACGTCAGCGCCCTGCGCGGAACCCCCATCCTGGGACTGGATGTCTGGGAACATGCCTATTATCTTCATTATCAAAACCGGCGTCCCGATTATGTCAACGCCTTCTGGAACGTGGTCAACTGGGAGGAAGTGGCCCGCAGATACAAGGCGTTGAAATAGGACTTCTTTTCAGGTTGCCGAAGGTTAAATTCATTTTAAATCGGTAACAAAGTGCCCAGGTATTGAGTCTAGGCAAAATATCTTTAGCCCATGATTCATCTGCCCACCTCTTGTCTCAGGGTAAACGGCCCGAACGTCCTTGCTTCCCTGTTGGCTTTCATTGTTTTTTTTCTTTCCCATGCCGCTCTGGCACAAGGCATTAGGGGAAAAATTACGGACCTGGACGGAGAACCGCTCAGTTTTGCCAGCGTTGGCGTGGTGGGATCTTCCACCGGGACCGCCGCCAATATTGAGGGAGATTTCCAATTGACCCTCAGCGCCGGCCAGTATCATATCCGTTTTCAATACCTCGGATACAGTCCGCTGGACACGACGATCCAGGTGACCGGATCCTATATCCGTTTTAATGCCAGGATGATCCCCGAGGCCGTAGCCCTGCCGGAAGCCGTTGTGACCGCCGGCGGGGAAGACCCGGCCTATACAATCATGCGCCGGGCGATCGCCAAAGCCAAGTATCACTCCATGCAGGTAGACGAGTACCATGCCCAGGTATACGTCAAGGGTAGCGGCAGGTTGCTCAAGGTGCCGTTCCTTTTCCGGAAGAAAATCAATAAAGCCCTGGCGGAAGAAGGCATCGATTCAACCGTCGCTTTCACCCAGGAATCGGTCAGTAAGCTCCATTATATCCGACCTGATCAATACCGCGACACCGTGATTTCGATCCGTACGGTCGGGGATGATAACAACACCAGCCCGATGGGTTTTATCTACAGCAGTTTTTATGAACCCAAAGTGGTAACGGCTATTTCTCCCCTCGCCCCAGATGCATTTTTGCATTACCGGTTCGAATACCTCGGCTACATACAGGAAGGAAACCAGGTCATCAATAAAATCAAAGTCACTCCGCGCGGCAGAGGGGACCAGGTGTTTGAAGGGGTGATCTATATCGTCGACAATGTCTGGAGCATTCACAGCCTGGATCTGACGACCTATATCTGGGGAATCGAATTTGCCATGCAGCAGCGTTTCGAACCGGTCCTGCCGGGCGTATGGTTGCCGGTGCATGAGATCTATGACGTCGGGGGAAATGTCTTCGGCTTTGGATTTGAATACCGGTATTTCGCACAGTTGAAAGATTACCAGGTGAAACTGAATCCCGAGCTGGAAGTGCCGGTGATAGTACTGGATGCCAAAAAGGAAAAGGAAGAAGCGAAAGCAGCAGAAGCGAAATGGAATGACCATTCTTTTAAAGACGGATTGACTGCCTTGTCCAACGGTGAGGAACTCAGCGTCAAACAGCTGCGAAAGATGATGAAGGAATATGAGCGCCAGGAAATTGAAGCGTTGCCGGATGTGGACACGATAGCGATTGGCCATGCATCCACCCAGGTGGTGGATTCCAGCGCCCATAAAAGGGACTCCCTGTACTGGAACGCCATCCGGCCGATGCCCCTGACAGCCTATGAGGTGCGCGGCTACGCCAGGCAGGACAGCATCTCCAGGGTACCGCCTGATCTGAAAGAGAAAGAAACAGACCGTTCACAGGATACCGTGTCCATCACACTGAGTGACGAAGGATTTGCAACCAACGTAAAACGAAGAAGCAAGTTTCAGCTCAGTCATCTGGTGACCGGTGGACGGTATGACCTGGGGGATAAACACTTTCTCAAACTCAGGAGCCCGCTTCAATCGCTTAATTTCAATACCGTGGATGGTTTTCATGCGGGGTATGAGCTCGAATTGGGCAATGATGGCAAGCATGATGTAAAATGGGCAGCAGGCCCGCTGGTGCGCTACAATTTCGCCAGGGAGGCAGTCAATTACGAAGGAAAATTGCGGCTCTATGGAAAACACTGGGACCTTCGTCTCAGCGGTGGCAAGATGCCGCAACAGTTTAGCGAAGACTATCCGGTATCCCCCTGGGCCAATTCCTTTTACACGTTGTTGGTCAATCGCAATTATCTGAAGGAATACGAAAAACAGTTTTACCGGATCGACTATGATCAGCAATGGTCCGATGCGGTAGGTTTTCAACTCAGCGGGGAATATGCCGAACGTCAACCATTGGAGAACAATACCGACCTCGTTTTTTTTGACAGTAAAAAACGACTCTATACCTCCAATGATCCTTACCATGTGGAAAACCTCGCCGGTGACCTTGGCGAACATAAGGCACTGATCAGTGACCTCTCAGTCTGGATCAGGCCTTTCTGGATATATAAAGTAAACCGGGGAACTAAACGAAAATCATTCGACGCCTCTCCAAAACTGACGCTTCGCTACCGGAAGGGATGGAAAGCAGAGTATGATCCGTTTGACCTGGTGACGGCCGGTTTCGAATACAAATGGCCCATCGGCGCCGGCAGCGTATGGAGCATGAATATCGGCGCCGGGAAGTTTATGGGCGATACCAGGCCGCAATATTTCGCGGATTACTTTCATTTTCCGGGCAACCGGATGATCGCCACACCGTTTAACCCGGTTAGCGCTTTCCGCATGCTGGATTACTACCGCTTTAGTACCCGGGAGGAATATGCGTTTGGGCTGTTCAACTACCAGTTCCGGCGCTTCGGTCTGACCCAATGGGACTATTTCCGCCGCCAGGGAATCCGGGAAAACGTAATCTTCAACGTCCTCCTCACACCGGAGTCTAAGCAATACGCTGAGCTGGGATATGCGCTCAACTATGTATTCCGGTTTATGCGGATCGAATTTGTGACATCATGGAGGGATTACCGGTATGAGGATTTCGCCGTGCGTTTTGGCATTGCGACGGACTTCAAATCCCTCTTTGGGGGATTCTAGGCCAGCCTTGCCATTTTGATAGCCTGCTGGGCAGCCGCTGTGATGACCAAGCGACCGCTGATGGCGGCACGCTCATCCAAGAGGACATCCCAATGCGCAGTATCATGCCACAATACCTGCTTCAGTGCCTGGAGGGCGGATGGGCTGGTACGCACCAGTTTTTCGGTAAAATGCAACAGGTAAGCATCCAGTTGCTGGATGGTTTCAAATACTTCATGGTAAAGCCCTTTGTCTTTGGCCCAGGATGCGGTCTGCCATTCCGTGGCATTGATAGCTAATTGACTGAAGGCACTGAGACCCACCTTTCGTTCGATGGCCGGTCCGACCACAAACGGGCCTATCCCGAGGGCCAATTCACTCAGCTTGATCGATCCATACTGCGTAGCCATGCAATAGTCCACCGCCGCGGCAAGCCCAACCCCTCCACCGATCGCCTTGCCCTGGATGCGACCGATGACCACTTTGGGGCATTGGCGGATGGCGTTGATGACATTGGCAAAACCAAGGAAAAAGGCCTTGCCTTCCTCTGCGGTTTGGATGGTCATCAATTCATCAAAACTCGCTCCGGCGCAAAACGTCCTGTCGCCTCCGCTCTGCAGCACCACCACCAATGCCTCCCGAGACGCACCCGCCGCCTTGATTTCCTGCGTCAATTGAGCCAACAGGTAACCCGGCATGCTGTTATGCGCCGGATGACTAAAAGTGATGGTCGCTATCTGATTTTGTACAACCGTGGTAACAGAACCTTCCATTTTCATTTATACTGGGTGTCTTGGACATTCGTAACTCATTGCAAAAAGGAAATAGGGGCAGGCTTCCTTCCCCGTCAGGATGCCCCCTGCCTCGCCACCATCGTCAGGATCGTCGCGATGGCAACCGTTTCACCTGTTTCATCATATACATCCACCAGCCACTTGACAATTCCTTTTGGCACATCGTTTTCATCCTTTGGATCGACCGGTACCTTCTCTTTGACCGTCAGCCGCACACCAAGCGTCATGCCCGCATATACGGGTTTTGTAAACCGGCATTCTTCCAGCCCGTAGTTGAGCAACACGGGCCCTTTACCCGGATCAACAAACAGACCTGCAGCCATCGACAGGACAAAATACCCATGCGCGACACGTTGTGTAAAGATGGTTCCGTCCAGGGAAGTGGTATCGGTATGCGCATAGAAATGGTCCCAGCTCACATTGGCAAATTGGATAATGTCCGATTCGGTGATCGTTCGTTTGTGGGTGATGAGCGTATCCCCGATCTGTAAAGCCTCAAAATGTTTCCGGAAGGGATGAACGCCCGGATCCAGGTAAGCACCCCCGTATTGGTAGGAGGACGTGATTGCCGTGAGGGTGGTCGGCGTTCCCTGGACGGCGCAGCGCTGCAGGTAATGCAGGACGCCACGCATGCCTCCCATTTCCTCGCCTCCGCCGGCCCGGCCCGGACCGCCATGGATCAGCATCGGCAGTGGGGATCCATGCCCGGTGTTTTCCCTGGCGCAATCCCGGTTGAGGACCAGGATACGGCCATGATGGGATGCGGCACCGACCACAAACTTCCTGGCCAGGGCATCCCGGTAGGTGATGATCGAAGAGCAAAGCGATCCTTTTCCCATCCTGGCTATTTCGATGGCTTCGTCGAGATCGTGATAGGGCATCAGCGTACAGACAGGCCCGAAGGCTTCTACCTCATGTACCAGGTTGGAGCGAAGGGGATCTTCATTGACCAGGACCATCGGGGATAAAAAGGCGCCCTGGGCCGGATCAGCTCCGACCACCTCTACGGAATGAGGATTTCCATACGCCATTTTGGTTTCCCTGAGCAATTTTTCAATCTGGCTCCGCACTTCATCCACTTGCGCTTTACTGACTAAAGCCCCCATGCGGACCCCTTCCACCTGGGGATCACCGATGACCGTTTGGGATAATGCCTTTCCAAGGGCAATTTGCACATCTTCGAGCAGGTTTGCCGGTACCAGGGCTCGCCGTATCCCGGTGCACCGCTGACCACACTTGAGGGTCATCTCTTTCCGCACTTCTTTGATGAAAAGATCAAACTCTTCAGTGCCGGGAACCGCATCTTCCCCTAATACGCTGCAATTGAGAGAATCGGCTTCCAGGTTGAAGGATACCGCCTCACTGATGACCCTGGGATGCCCTTTGAGCAACTTGCCGGTCGAGGCGGATCCCGTAAAAGTCACCGTGTCCTGCGATTGAACATGATCGAGTATACCCTGGGCGGACCCGACTAGTAGCTGGACAGCACCTTCAGGCAATATACCGGAAGCGATTATATCGCGAAACATCGCCTCCGCCAGGTAAGAGGAGATCGTGGCGGGTTTGACCAACGCCGGAACACCCGCCAGGAGATTGACAGCGATTTTTTCCAACATGCCCCATATCGGGAAATTAAACGCATTGATATGGACGGCGATGCCTTGCTTCGGCACCATGATGTGATGCCCGATAAATTTGCCGTTTTTGGAAGCGGGAACCGCTTCTCCCTCCACATGGTACGGGAGATCGGGAAATCGTTTCCGCAGACTTGCATTGGAAAATAAATTGCCAATACCTCCTTCGATGTCCACCCAACTGTCCGCTTTGGTCGCACCGGTCTGATAACTGATGGGATAATAGGTATCCTTTCGCTGATGCAGGTAAAGTGCAAGCGCTTTCAGCATGCGGCCGCGTTCATGAAAGGTCATCTTGCGCAGAGCAGGTCCGCCGGTTTTTCGGCCGTAATCGAGAATGGCTTCAAAATCCACACCGCCGGACCGCGAATAGGCGATCGGCCGGCCATGGATGGCATGGACCAGCGTGGTCTCCTTTCCGTCACCGGGAGTCCATTGACCGGCAATATAATTTTCCAGTACGTGCATCCGGCAAAGATAGGGTAGGAATAAAATGAAAAACGGGCCCCCGGGACCCGTTTTTCATTTTAGCGATCAGCCACGATGAGTTTCTGTGTTCCCGTATGCCCTTCCAGATCCCGGATACGGATCAGGTAAACGCCTGGCTGCAGGTGGATCCCAAGGCCACTTTCCAATTGGGAGAAATACCGTTGATCTGTATACAGGATTCTGCCCTGCAGATCTGAAATGACCAGTTCCATCCTTTCATCCGGCAGGCTTCCGGCTGATTGAAAGAACACTTTATCTCCTGTCAGGGGATTTGGATACAGGCGAATGGAGAGATTGCTGGATGGACCATCATGGGTGGAAAGCGAGCCTTCCACTACTTCAAACCGATCAAGGTGAGCCTTGAGCACGTAAAAATTACTCGCTGACGTGGTGTCCTGCGCGCTGAATAAGAATTGTACATGGTCCCAGGGTGCCGGCAATGTGAGGTTTTCATACGACTGGTGTCGCCATGAACCGCTGATCGTGTCGTTATCATATGTATCCAGGAGCACGGTATCGGTGCCGTTGGTGACCCATGCGAAGAGGCCGTCATATTGATTGGGCGGAAACTCGCACAGCCAGTAATCAAAGGTGATTTTCGGATTGACCAGGCCTGTCAGATCCATTGATGGGGAAGAGAGCCAGGTGGTACCGCCGCTGACTTCAGAATTTTCCACATCGAGTGATCCGGAAAGTCCGGTGGAATAAGCATATGGACCGATGTCATCCGGTGAATCTCCCGGACTTCCGCAGGGCCAGGTGTCCCCCAGCAACGAAAGGGAAGGTGTTTCCCGGACCCATGCTCCCTGTGTCACCGTGCCCGAAACAGTCCAGCCATAATCCAGGTCAAAATCATCCTTATACCCTTTCGTTAATTCGACCGCCACATATTTGGGTTCATTCATGACGATCACCCCTTCATAGGTATAACCCCATACTCCTGCCTGAAGCTGGTATGTCCCATCGAAAACAGCCGGGATCTCGAAGTTGCCCGCTCCATCACTGGTCGTTTCGTATGTGCCCATGGAACCAATCAGGATGATTTTGGCAAACGGTACATCGGTTTGATCTTCCGCCTGTACCACTTTACCGCCGATCGTATAGGCGGCGAAGGGTTTGAGCTCAATGACAGGATTGAGCGCTACGCCATTGACAAAATCAAATGGGACATATTTATCAAAATAGCCGGGGCGGGTCACCTTTACGGTATATTGACCAGGGATGGCCTTACCCATTTTAAAAGTGCCATCCGGTTTGGTCGTCTGTGGGTACAGGATCTCATCGCTGAGGATTGTCACTTCCGCGTTGTCCAGTGGCTGATGCGTGACGGAATCAACGACTGAACCCTCGAGGTAGCAGGCACGGACATAATTGGGAATAAATACAA
Source organism: uncultured Saprospiraceae bacterium (assembly GCA_964617515.1). Lineage (GTDB taxonomy): Bacteria > Bacteroidota > Bacteroidia > Chitinophagales > Saprospiraceae > Opimibacter. Next base: position 18,594 of record CAZTXO010000006.1, read on the forward strand.
ACAGCCCGTTGTTACGATCGGAAGAAAGGATCTTGCCGCTGGGAAGCCATGGGTAAGTGCCCCATACACCGGGAAATCCGCCATCCGGTCCAAGAAACGAATCAAAGTTGCCGACTTCGACGAGGTTGTCTGGATGGTTGGCATCCAGCAGAATGGTGCCGTTGGCATAATACGCCACGACGACCCAATCATTCCACACATACACATTGTGCGGGATGTTGCCCAGGCCGTCGGTAGATGCCTGCCGGTAACGGTCCAGTTCGATGATATTGGCGGGATCGCTGATGTCATAGGAGGTCACAAAACTGTTGGCCCGCTCATCCGTTGTAAACATGTACCGGCCGTTGTCGGATAACCAGGAATTGTGCGTGAATTCATATGGGGTATGCACACTGCCGAGGAGGGTGATATTTTGCGGATCGTGCGCATCATAGATCGAAAGATTACCCGCATAGATCTCAGCGCTGTACACGATGCTGTCGCGTGAATAACAATCGTGGGAATAAATCGCCGGGCAGTACCCGAGGAAGACAGGATCGGTGGGATTTGATTTCACATCACAGATGATGACGCCGCCACCGTTGAGATTGCTTCCATTGAGATAAAGCCGTCCGTCCTTATCCGTCCAAAGCGTATGGGCCTTTTTGAAAGGCTTGGGTCCGTTGGGGGTTGGCAGGGAATCCATCCAGATATAGGTTTTGACCGAATCCGGCAGGTATTGCAGGTCGATGATGAGCAAGCCGACTTGCGCTTCTGATGATACGTAGGCGTAGTGGCTGTAGGTGTTGATATCCCGCCAGAGATTGTCGACACCCGGGACGAATGCCACTTGTTGGATCGGGGTGCTGTCCACATTGACGATGGAGACGCCGGTATTTAAACCAACCAGCGCATATTCCCGGCCATCCGGAGCAGCCCAGCCACACACGTCGTTGACGCCGACATTGTAGTGCATGCTGTCCTGCAGGACCATGTTTAATTGACCAAAAAGAAAAACCGGGGAACACAACAGGGAGTAAAATGCCAGGAAAGGCAGCAAGCGTAATCTCATAGCAGAGTCAGGTCTTTGATGCGTGAAAAAATATGGGATGCAAAATAAGGATTTTAGCAGCGAAGCGATGTCAGCAGGCAGACATTACGGCTTCCTTGAAGACTTCCAGGTCCTGTAGCCGCCTTGCGGGGTATCCTCCTCCGGCTGTTCCGCACCGGGCCGGGTTCTGGCCAATACGGGCCTGAGTCCCCTGAAACACAGCTCGGGTAATTCCTGGTATAGTCTGGTGCCTTCTGTCTTCCATTGGATCATCTCATCCGTTACTTCCCGGACTATCTTTCCCGGGTTGCCAGCCACCAGGCTGCGCCGTGGTATCTGGGCACCGGCTTTGATGAAGGTCAGCGCCCCGATGATGCACTCTTCTCCTATAACCACCTCGTCCATGATGACGGCATTCATGCCGATCAGGCTGTTCTGGCCGATCTCGGCGCCATGGATGACCGCCCCGTGCCCGATGTGTGCCCCTTCCCGGAGCCGGACCGTGATACCTGGAAACATGTGGACCGTACAGTTCTCCTGCACGTTGCATCCATCTTCCAGGATGATGCCGCCCCAGTCGCCGCGGATCGCCGCCCCGGGGCCAATGTACACATGCTTGCCGATGACCACATGGCCGGTCACGGCTGCCAGGGGATGCACAAACGCCGTGGGATCCACTACCGGGATGAAGTCACCAAATTGGTAGATCATGCCCGCAAAGGTAGGCGGAAATGGGGATGCCGGTCCGCCTCCCCCGGTCTGGCTTCTTTCACTTACCTTTGCCTGCAAACTATCACATTAGGTGGCATCGATCCACAATATCAGTATCGAGGGCCTCAATGGGAAAGCGATTCATTTACATCATTTCAGGGGGAAGAAACTGATGATTGTCAATGTGGCATCGGACTGTGGCTTCACCCCGCAATATGGACAGTTGGAAGAATTGTTTGAAACGTACCATCATACGCTATCGATCCTGGGGTGCCCGTGCAATGATTTTGGCGCGCAGGAACCGCTGGCCGATGATGAAATCGCTGCCTTTTGCCGGACGATGTATCAGGTCAATTTTCCATTGAGTAAAAAAATAAATATCCGGTCACGGCCGGTTCATCCGCTCTATCAGTGGCTGACCCGCCGGGATCAAAACGGCGTTTCGGATAATGAGGTGACGTGGAATTTTCAGAAATACGCCATCGATCCGGATGGATCCTGGCGACACCTGTTCACCCCGGAAACCTCACCACTCGATGAACCAATATTGAATTGGATTGGCGCTACCTGACCAGGTCAGGTATGAATCGTTTCGAATCGTTCGGCCAACCCGTCATCCGCGGGCAATTGGATACCATCCTGCAACAGGGACGGTTACCCCATGCCATCCTGTTTTACGGGGAGCCCGGTCATGGCATCCTGCCCGCTGCCCTCTCGCTCGCCCGGGATATCCTCTGTACACATCCACAAAATGGAAAGGCCTGCGGACAATGTCCCTCCTGCCACCGGGCCGAAAAATGCATGCATCCGGACCTTCATTTTCTCCTTCCCCTGGCTGGAGCAAAATCCCTCAGTACCGAATTCTATGATACATGGCGTGGAGCCATCCGGGAAAATCCATGGCTCAATGTGTTTCAGTGGACGCAATACGCCGAGGTGGAAGGGAAGCAAGTGGATATCCACAAAGAAGACATCGTGCAGGCAACTTCGCATTTCAGCCTGGAAGCGTATGAAGGCGGAAGTAAAGTGATGATCATCTGGATGGCCCAGTTTCTGGCCAAAGAAGGCAACCGGTTGCTCAAACTGATCGAAGAACCCCAACCCCGAACCTATTTTATCCTGGTTTCCAATCAGCGTGAACAAATCCTGCCGACGATCCGCTCCCGCTGCATGCAACTCTATTTCCCACCCCTTCCGGTTTCGGAAATCGAGCAATTGCTGGTGAAGGAATATGGAGTCGAGCCGGGAAAAGCGGCCCTCCTGGCCAAACAATCCGTCAACGACATGGGTCGCGCATTGTCCCTCGTGCATAATAACGTGCTGGATTATATGGATGAAATGACCGTGTGGTTCAGGGCCCTGCTGAGCCGGCGCGGTAATGACCTGGTAGCCTGGTCCAATAAGATGGGGGCCGAAGAAAAAGAAGAACAAAAACAATTCGCCCTCTTTGCCATTTCTTTTATCCAAAAACTGGTTTGGGCCTACAGCGGGGATATCAACCGCGCAGGTCAGCCGGAGAAAGCGGAAATGATGCAATACCTGAGCACGCATTTTTCACCGGATATCTGGTACAGCCTGATGCAATGGCTGGAATCCGGGTTCGAAAAAATCAGCCGTAATGCAAATACCAAATTGCTCTGGCTGTCGATAAGTTTGAATATAAAAAATCACCTGGCGGTTACCCGCCGACAACATAGTAACGTATAACCTATGGCTTGCTCCACTTGTCAGTCCGGATCTCCCAACGGATGCCAGAATACCGGCCATTGCGCCACCGGGGGCTGCAATAAGCTCAATACCCATGACTGGCTCGCCACCTATGATTTTGACGATCCGACAGGAACGGATATCGTCGAGATCAGTTTTAAAAAAGGCGCGAGGAAAGAATTCTATCGCAATCATCCGCACAACCCGGCCCAGGTGAAGGATGTCGTGGTGGTCGATACCGGTACCGGTTATGATGTCGGAGTCCTCTCCCTGACCGGTGAACTGGTTCGGCTCCAGATGAAGAAAAAACGGGTCAAAGAACAAGCGGTCACCAATCCTGTTCTCCGGGTAGCCAATGATCGCGACATCGAACGACTCAATGAGTTTCGACGATTGGAACAACAGGCCATGGTGCGGGCACGGGCGATCTCCAATACGCTCGGACTCGATATGAAGATCTGTGATGTGGAATACCGGGGCGACGGGCGCAAGGCTACCTTTTACTATACCGCCGAAGGCCGTATAGACTTCCGGGAACTGGTGCGCTTATACGCGAAGGAATTCCAGGTAAAAATCGAAATGCGTCAGATTGGCGCCCGCCAGGAATCTGCCCGGATCGGGGGCATCGGCTCCTGCGGCCGTGAACTCTGCTGTTCCACCTGGCTGACCGATTTTAAGTCCGTCAACACGCATGCGGCCCGTTACCAGAATCTTTCCATCAACCAGGTAAAACTCTCCGGGCAATGCGGCCGGCTAAAATGCTGCCTCAATTATGAGCTCGACACCTATATGGAAGGGATGGATGAGTTTCCTAAAGATGCGGATGAATTAAAATACAAAGGCGGTGCCGCTTCCCTGATCAAGGTGGATATATTCAAACGGCTGCTGTACTACAATATGGAGATGGAGAAGGGAAGGAGCACCCTGGTGGCCCTGCCGCTGGAAAGAGTGAAATGGATTTTGGAACAAAACCTCCGAGGGGAATATCCCGAGCAGTTACAGGATCCAAATACTGAAGTGGAGGAAGAAAAACTGGATTTCGCCGATGTGACGGGTGATATCGAACTGCCCGATCACAAGCGCAAGAAAAAGAAGAGGAAGAAAGGACACGGCCAAAAGCAGGATGGAGCATCCGCGGAAAACAGGAAGGGTGCGGGTGAGCACCGAAAACAACGACCCGAGCATACCAGGCATGGAGGCGGGCAGCGACAGGATCAGCCCCGCAAAGATTCTCCCCAGGGGGAACAAGCACAGCAGCGACAAGGTGAAGCCAATGCAAAATCCCCCGGCGGTGGCCAGAAAAGACACAAGCCACGCTTTAGGAATAAGAATAAAGACCGGGGGCCCAGGCCTGACGGGGGACCTAAACCACCACAAAACAATCCGCCTGCCTGATGTATGATCTGATTATTATCGGTTCAGGTCCCGGTGGTTATGTGGCAGCTATTCGTGCCGGGCAATTGGGACTGAAGACGGCTATCGTCGAAAAATATGAGACGCTCGGCGGCACTTGCCTCAATGTCGGATGCATCCCTTCAAAAGCCCTGTTGGATTCGTCAGAGCACTACTATCAGCTCCTGCATAGTTTTAAAGAGCATGGGATCCTCGCCCGGGAAGTGACCCTTGACCTGTCGCAGATGATCGACCGGAAAGCACAAGTCGTGAAGCAGACCTGTGATGGCGTCAGGTTCCTGATGAAAAAACACAAAGTGGATGTCTTTCATGGGCATGGATCGTTTGTAGACCCCAATCACATACGGGTCATGGCAGCCGATGGAAGCGAGCAGCTCCTGGAAACACGTAACGTGATCATTGCCACCGGATCGAAACCAGTCACGCCGCCTTCCATGGGATATGATAAAATCCGGGTTATCACCTCTACGGAAGCTCTCCAGATCCGGGAATTGCCGAAGCACATGGTGATCATCGGAGCAGGTGTGATCGGGCTGGAGCTCGGCTCGGTTTTCGCCCGGCTGGGTACAAAAGTGGAAGTAGTGGAATACCTGGACCGCATCCTGCCCGGCATGGATTCCGATTGTGCAAAGGAACTGCAGCGCTCGTTGAAGAAAATGGGCATCGTCTTCCATCTAGCGCATGAAGTAGTGTCGGTCAGGGGATCCGGGACCGGGGCTAAATTGGATATGAAGCCACGGGCAGGTGGGGACATTGTGCAGATCGAAACGGATTATTGCCTGATCGCCATCGGTCGCAGACCGTACACAGAGGGTTTGGGACTGGAGAATACAAACATAAAGGTGGATGATAAAGGAAAGATTGTCGTGAACGAACATTTATTGACAGACGAACCCGGTGTGTATGCGATCGGCGATGTGATTCGTGGGGCGATGCTGGCACACAAAGCGGAAGAGGAAGGTATCTATGTGGCGGAATCTATCACCGGGCAACTGCCGCATATCAATTATCTGCTTATCCCCTCCGTGGTATACACCTGGCCCGAAATAGCCTCTGTCGGAAAAACGGAAGAAGCACTTAAAGCAGAAGGTATCGAATACAAAGTGGGTAAGTTTCCAATGCGGGCGCTGGGTCGGGCGCGCGCCAGCGGAGATCTGGAAGGATTGATCAAGGTCATTGCCCATAAGGAAACGGATGAAATATTGGGGGTCCATATGTTTGCCGCTCGCGCTGCGGACATGATTATGGAAGCGGTCGCCCTGATGGAGTTTAAAGCTTCAGCGGAAGATATGGCCCGAATATCCCATCCGCACCCGACTTTCACAGAAGCTATAAGGGAGGCAGCCCTGGATGCCACAGAAAAAAGACCACTGCACGTGTGATTATTTTCTATGCGTCAGTCCTGCCGGATCAGGACGACGATTTCCCCTTTTACCTTTTCAGGATGCGATTGGAAAAAATCAAGGAGTGCTCCCGCAGCATCGATGTGAAATTCCTCATGCAGTTTTGAAATTTCCCTGGCCACGCAGACGCGCTTTTCCCGTCCCAGGTATTCCGTGATTTCCTCCAGGCATTTGACGAGGCGGTATGGAGATTCATACAGGATAAGGGTATGCGGGATGGAGGCCAGATAGTTCCATCTCGTTTTACGGCCTTTTTTGTGCGGAAGGAATCCTTCAAAATGAAAACGGTCGCAGGGAAATCCCGAACCCACCAGCGCAGGTACGAAGGCAGAAGCACCGGGCAAAACCGTCAGTTGATGTCCCGCCTCCCGGCATGCCCGGGTCAGCAGGAAGCCGGGATCGGATATGCCGGGCGTGCCGGCATCAGAGACCAGTGCGATCTTTTTTCCTTCGCTGAGTAATGCCAGGATTTGCGCAGTGGTCTGATGTTCATTGTGGGCATGATACGACCGTAAAGGGGTCTTGATGTCGTAGTGATCCAACAGACGCTTTGTGACACGGGTATCTTCCGCCAGGATGAGGTCCACGGCTGCCAGTACGGCGACAGCGCGATAGGTGATGTCGCCCAGGTTTCCGATCGGCGTGGGGACAAGATAGAGCACGGTCAGGCTGGCTTGACCTCAAACGAATAAGTCTCCATGATTAGATTCGCCAGGAATTTCTGGCAGGCCTGATCGACCAGCGCTTTGGCAGCCTCCAGGTCAGGAGCCTCCAGGGCAATCTCGATGTGCTTGCCGATACGAACATCCTGCACGCCGGCAATGCCGACATGATCCATGTTGCGGGCAACCGTCTTGCCCTGCGGATCCAGCAATTCCTTATGGGGCATGACGTTGATTTCTGCTTTGAATTTCATGCGGTAAAGTTACTTCAACTCCGGTTTATGACAGCAGGGGTTTATCGCCCTGGAGCCGAAGAGAATCAATTTTCCGGATAACGACCCTTGACGACCGGTGTGCGGCGAAATCTCCCGGTTAATACCATTTCAACAGGAGGTTTAACAGACCGGATAAGACATATAAAACGATCCCGGCGGCTATACTGATCGGGCCGATAATAAAATAAAGAACGATGGCGATCAATACAATCACCCCGATGGTGATCAATCCCGGCCTGGGAGATTTCAGGCTTGGGAGTTTTAGGGGAGCGTTATAGAGGAGGGTCAGAAAGACCGGGGCGCAAACACAGATCCAGCCTACCAGCTCATATTTGCCCGTGTAATCCCGGCTGAGGAAAAATGCCCAGCCCATGGCGCCTATCATGACTCCTCCGGCGGGTGTGGGTAGCCCCCAGAAAAATTCCCTGGGACGGGTATCCAGGTTAAACCGTGCCAGGCGTAATCCCGCAGACACCGCCACCATGGAGGCCAGGCCGATCTGGACATATTGATTCAGCTTGTCCCCCATCACATAGATGGGCATCATCCGGATCAGGACGGCCGGCAATAAGCCAAAGGAAACCATATCGGCCAGGGAATCCAATTGAACCCCCAATGGACTGTCCACACCGAGTTTACGGGCGATGGCACCATCCAGGATATCCGCGATCAGACACCCGAGGATCAGGAACATAACCACTTCATACCTTCCCCGGACCGCCCAAAGGATAGCCACCGTCCCCATGAGGAGGTTACTCAATGTCAACACATTAGGCAAATGACGCAAGTATTTCATGGATCGAAGATAGGATTTCCGGTTCTGCTTTTTGACCGCTTCTGACCCTTCATTTTTTCATTCTTAAAGGGAGTCGGACCCCGAATCGGTTAGCTGACCGTCATTTTTCCAATTCCCCAACCTAAACCCTTTACAATCCGTCTTCTGAATCGTTAAAGTACTGTTACATTCCCCGTTTTGGCCTCTTTTCCCGCCAACCGGCAGACTACATTATTGTTAATTTCGTATCTAATATCTGAACCTACCTAGCACCTGAATGAGGATCCAATACATGGTTTTGCTGCTGGCAGGGCTCCATTTTTCCCTGGATGCCCAGCCGGTAAACGATAATTGTTCGACTGCCATCCATCTGCCGAAGACAGATGATTGGTGCAGCGCCGCAGGTGAGTTCACCAATGTCAATGCTACACCCTATACCGGGGTCCTGCCGCCCGTCAATTGTTTCCTGGATGTGAAAAATGAGGTGTGGTTCACCTTTATCCCTGAAACACCCGCCCTTTATATCAAAGTCACCGGGGCGGCCTTTGGCCTGGGGACCCTCCGTCGGCCCGCCATTGCCGTTTTTGAAGGTCCTTGCGGAAACCTCAAACTCCGGGGATGTAATCTGGGCTCAGTGACCAACCAGGTAGAATTGTCCGTGGAAAGTCTCATTATCGGCAAAGTCTATTACCTGCTCGTGGAAGGCCAGGATGATAATACCGGTCATTTCGATCCGGGCACTTTCCAGATTTGCATGCGGGGCTTTATCCCTCCGCCCAATCCGCAATCGGATTGCAGCAAGGCCGTGGTGTTATGTGATAAGTCTTCCTTCGCGGTCGATACCCTTTTAGGTATCGGTATTCCGGACCCGGGTGTATCCACCACCTGCGTAACCCAGGAACTCAGCTCCGCATGGTATAAATGGACCTGCGAAACTTCAGGTACCCTTACCTTCACCCTTACCCCCAATAATTATCAACCGGGTTTCGAATCCGACGATATTGATTTTGTCCTCTATGAGCTTCCCGGCGGATTGGATGATTGCGCTAACAAAATGGAACTCCGTTGTATGGCATCCGGCGAAAATGTCGGACAACCCTTTAGCAACTGGCGGAGATGTAATGGCCCTACCGGGCTGGAAGTGGGAGATACCGACCTGGAGGAGCCAGCGGGATGCCAGTTCGCCTCCCAGGACAATTTCGCGGCAGCCCTGGATATTGTCGCCGGCCATAGCTATGCCCTGATGGTCAACAATTTCAGTCAGTCCGGTCTTGGTTTTTCAATCGACTGGGGAGGAACGAGTACGTTTCAGGGACCCAAACCCGCCTTTGACATCACCGCCGTGCAGGCGTTTGAATGTGATAAGACAATCATTTTCGACAACGAATCCACGGCGCCTACAGACAGCATAGTCCATTACCTGTGGAATTTTGGAGCAGGTGCTGTTCCCACCTTTGATACCACGGCGGGCCCATTGTCCGTCGTATATGAATCGTTTGGTCCTAAAAAAGTGGCGTTGACTGTGACCAGCGAAAAAGGATGTGTGGTCACGGATATCCTCGATTTCTATATTGAGCCCTGCTGTGCAGACACCAGTACACTTGCTGTAACCGCCAATGTGCAGGATCAATTGTGTCCCGGGACGCCTTCCGGTTATATCCAGGGGGTCGGCATCAGCGGAGCGCCGGAGTATCAATTCAGCCTGGATTGCATCAATTATCAGCCCGCCACGGTTTTCCCGTCTTTATTTCCCGGAACCTATACGTTGTGTATCCAGGATGAGAAAGGGTGCAAAAACCAGACCGAGGTGGTCATCTTGCCCGCAACATCTTTTGATGTGGAAGCCGGAGATACGATTCGTGTTCAACTGGGGGATTATGCAGATTTGCACGCCGTGCCCGTGCCGGGACTGCCCTCTTCCGTGTTCTGGAACCAGGAAGACTATCTCACCTTCGACGGGAATACTATCCTCGATTTGCTCAATCCAACGGCGTTACCTCCCACGACCGGCTGGTACCAGGTCACAATCATGAATGACGCCGGATGTGTGGCCACGGATTCCGTTTTGATCATCGTGGAAGTGTATAAGCCGATATATATCCCCAACGTCATCAGCGCCAATGCCGATGGCGTCAACGACCTGGCAACGGTCTATGGAAATAATGCCGCCACAGGAGTCGCTTCCTTCCAGGTTTTTGACCGCTGGGGAGGTTTGCTCTGGGAACGCCAGCATTTCGAGTTGAATGATCCTTCCCTGGGATGGGACGGAACTGCCAACGGTAAACCCGTCAATCCGGGCGTGTATGCCTACATGGCAAAAGTGGATTTCCTCGACGGGATTCCGGTTGTTTATAATGGCACGATTACTGTACTCCGGTAAGCATGGATTTTTTATCGGGAAAATACGGATGGGCGATGGTATGCGCGATGACCCTCACTGCCTGCGTGATCGACGTACCCGATCTCTCCAAATATGTTCCGTCCGCTATTCAAAATGCGGAAGAAGCCTATAACATCGACGTGATCTATACAGACAGCAGCTACAAGCTCTTCAATCTCAAAGCACCGGTCATGCGGCGCGTCTTTACCAAGTACGGGATCAACGAAGAATTTCCGGAGGGTATCGAGGTGACTTTTTTCGATCGCAACGGGCGACCCCGCAGTTGGCTGACATCGGAGACGGCACACCGGGACCAGACCAGCAAACGGGTGGTGGTGCAAAGAAACGTTGTACTGCGCAACGATCGCGGTGAGCGCCTCGACGGCCCCGAACTGATCTGGGACGATAAATCCAGGGAGATTTACACGGACCGCTTTGTCAAGATCACCCAAGCTGACGGATCTGTTATCTACAGCTACGGGTTTAAGTCCAACGATTCGTTTACCCGCCGCGAACTCCATGCCGTATCCGGTGACCTCTATGTGGATGAAAAACAAGACAACGGGGACCGGCAGAAGCTGCCTGGAAAAACCAATGACAGGTAAATCCGCCCTGGTTCCTATTGCTTTCTTGCTTCAGGCACCTAGTAGTTTAACTGTTTAACTGTTTAACTGTTTAACTGGTTAAACGGTTAATTCCCTAATCGTATAAACCTACAATCGCCTTCCCGGCTCCTTTCATCCTTTTGCCGCTGTACCCACCAGCATCACTTTCCGTATTTTTGCCCTGCTGATGATTTCCACAGTCCTCCTGATCTTCCTGCTGTTGCTGTTATCCGCCTTTTTCAGCGGAACCGAAATCGCATTTGTCACGGCCAACAAGCTCGGGGTCGAGATCGAGCGGGACAAAGGCACGCGGAGAAGCAAACTGATTGCGGGTTTTTACCAAAATCCAAAAGCCTTCCTGAGCGCGCTGCTGGTCGGCAACAATATCGTTCTGGTCATCTTTGCCTATAGCATGGCAAGGCTGATTGAGCCTTTATTGACGGGATGGATGTCCTCCGAAGTGCTGCGCCTCGTCGTGATCACCATTATCTCCACGATGGTTATCCTGGTGATCGGTGAGTTTCTGCCGAAAATCATCTTTCGCCTCTTTGCCAACAAATCCCTCCTCCTGGTCGCCTATCCCATGGTCTTCTTTCTTTGGATCCTGCGGTTGCCGGCCTGGATGATGATGGTTATCTCCAATTTTCTTTTTAAATACATGTTGCGCGCTCCTGTCAAAAATATTGAAGAAGCCTTTACCCGCCTCGACCTGCAGGATTTTGTTGAAGGGTCGCTCTCCAGGGACCAGGATGAACTGGAAGCCGATATGTTTAAAAACGCCCTTCAATTGAAACACGTGAAGGCGAAAGAATGCATGGTGCCCCGGACAGAAATAGTCCATGTGGATATGGCGGACGGCCTGGAGGAACTCAAACGTGTTTTTATGGAATCACGCCATTCGCGCATCCTGGTTTCCGAAGGGGACATTGACAACATCCTCGGATATGTGCATCACCAGTCTTTGTTGAAGGAGCCCAGGTCATTGAAGGAAATGATCATCCCGATCCGGTTTATTCCGGAAGTGACCAGCGTCCTGGACATCATGACGATTTTCAGGCGTCAAAAGACCAACCTGGCGGTGGTGGTCGATGAGTTTGGTGGTACGGCCGGGATCATTACCCTCGAGGATATCACGGAAGAAATATTTGGTGAGATCGAGGATGAACACGATGAAGAAGAGTTCGTGGAGCAACAGATCAGCGGGACAGAATTTCTCTTCTCCGGCCGGCTGGAAATCGATTACCTCAATGAAAAATACCCGGTGCTCCGCTTCCCGGAAGGTGAGTATGAGACGTTATCAGGATACATCGTCATGACCCTCGGGAATATCCCGGAGCCGGGCGCTGATTTTGAAATGGATGATTACCGGTTCCGGATAGAGAAAGTCTCCGGCAAAAAAATCGAGGAAGTACGTGTCTTTCTGATCAATACACGTGACTAGCCAAAAAAAATCAGGGAACCTCAGTTCCCTGATTTGATTCGTCTCGTTTCGGCTTCCAGGCCGGTACTCCGTTGCCGTTGCTCCTTCACCTCCGTATTGCCAAACAGGTAAGTGAAATTCAGCTTGACCTGGCGGCTTTCCCATCCACCCATCGCCTTCATGGCAAGGCCCCCGAAGTTATTCTCCCCGGACCATTCCTGGGTATGGAATATATCGGAGATGCCCAGTTTCAGATTGCCCCGGTCCTGGAAGACCTTTTTCTGGATGCCGGCATCAACACTCCACATGTCATCCGTGGCAAAGTTGCCTCCCCAGATACCGGGAGAATTGTACCAACCCGAAATTTCCAGGGTGAATTTTTTGGGCAACAGGAAAGAGTGCTGCATATAGATGTTGAAAGTCGTCGCGTCGATGTCCACGATCTTGCCGTCACCAAAATCCGCCTTGTTGTGCATATTCATGACACTCGTATTGGCAAAGACGTTCCACCGCTTGCCCAGGGCAAACGGATAGCTGACGTTGATGGAATAGAGATCCTGCTGGGCGACATTTTCGGTCCGGATGAAAGCAGCCCCGGTATTACCGGTGGTATCGGTCAGCTGGGCCATGAGATCGTTCGTACGGCTGTAGGTCAGGGTGGTATTGAGCGTATAATTGAAGGTGTGACTGATGGAAATACTGTTGGAATACTGTGGCCGTAAAAATGGATTTCCTTTCTGGAAGGTGATTTCATCAAGTTTGAACTCAAACGGATTGAGATCCTGGTAATTGGGGCGGTCGATCCTGCGGCTGTAGTTGAGACGGAAGCTGTGTTTTTGATTCAACTGGTAGGTGAGACCTCCGCTCGGAAATACATCCACGTAGGATTGGTTGACAGTCTCCCCGTTTTGCGGGTTCAGGCTTGTCAGTTTCCCTTCTGAATCCGTTTGCTCGACCCGCAGGCCAAACTGAAATCCGACTTTTGTCCATTGACGACTGAAATTGATATAGCCGGCGTTGATGTTTTCATTATAAGTGAATTGATTCGACCGGTCGGTATTCAAAACCGGATGCCCGTCCAGGATATCAAAGAATTGGTAAGTGTTATCCGTATGGATAAGGGCGATTTTTACGCCTGCGCCGAAACTGCCTCCCCAAAACGGTCTTTCATAGTCTGCCTTAAGCGTGCTGATATCAATTTGGGTCGGCGTATTCGCGGTGAATATGCGGGTATCCGTCAGTTCCCCGGTGACGGCGTCGTAATAATAGTTCGGCTGATAAGAGTCACCTTCACTGCTGAACGAACCATAATCCACATCCACGTTTAATACCGTTCCCAGGCGGTTGTCAAAACGATAGTTCCCGTTGAAATTGTAGTTGTCCCGGGACTGATCGATGTTATTGAATCCTTCCAGGAGTTCTGTTATCGGGGTTTGTGGATCCGGCGAAATCCGCGTCAGTACTTGCGAACCCCAGTCCTCCTGATTCATGTACCCGTCAAAAAGAATCCCGATCGTGGCGTTTTTTCCACTCGTCAGGTCTGCCCCCGCACGCAGGGACATGTTGTTCCACGCGTTGAATCCTTTATTGTTTTGTGCGGCAAAGATGTCCGGTGTGGTACGCTCGAAAGAATTGTAATTTTCATTATCACCATGCGCGTAGTTGGCATTGCCGAATAGGTTCAGCGAGGAAGTACGGTGATTGACGCCAAGGTTCGCATTACTCCGGCCATGGGTCGACTGGCTGTGTTCCAGGCTGAGGGTGGCGTTGGTCCCAAGGGATTTATCGCGGATCAGGCGGATATTGATGATCCCCGCATTGCCCTCGGCTTCATATTTGCTGCCAGGCTGCGTAATGATTTCAATGGATTCCACCTGGGCAGATTGTATCGTTTTCAGGTAATTGGCCAGGTCATCTCCGCCCAGGACGGATTGCTTTCCGTCGATGTATATTTTCACACCCGATTTTCCGATTAGCATCAGCCGTTCATTGTTATCGACCACGACACCGGGTGCTTTTCGAAGCAGTTCGAGCGCATTATTGCCGATCGCATTGACCGACCCTTCGATATTGAAAACGGTTTTATCCGGCTTTACTTCGATAATAGGCTTCGTGGAAGCAACGACGATTTCGCCCAGTTGGGTGGCAAAGGGAGCGAGTTGGATCTGGCCCACGGCGATCATGTGGCCGGATTCCACTTCCAGGGAAGGGGACCGGTAGGTGTCATAACCAACCAAGGATATACTCACGTAATAGGTGCCGGCGGGCAGGTCAGCAAACAGGAAAGAACCGTCTTCTTCCGAGTAACCAGCCTTGACCATCGAGGAGTCGGAGGTCTGGAGCAAGACAACGGATGCAAAGGCGACGGGCTCCTGGTTTTCATCGACGATTTTGCCTCGAAGCCCGGTTTCCGCGGACTGTGCGGCCAGGGTCATGACAGAGGTAACTAACAATAACAGGGAAATAAGCAGATTTTTCATCTTGGTCTTCATTAAGTCACGCTACTAGACTGCTATTTCCGGGCAGAGGTTGCACAGGTGTCCGATTTTATCGACAAAAGCAGGCTTTGATGGGATCAGTGTGCGCGAAGCGGTGCGGAGATGGACGACTTTACGTCATTCCGGCCGGATGAGGATCCCCGGTAATTGGGGTTGAAGAGGGAAACGCTATTTTAATCCTAATTTTGAATCCGGCTCATGTTCAGGAACACCCGTTACATCCATCCTTCCTGTCTGATCACGATTACGGCGTGCCTGTTTTTCCATTTTGCCATCGGGCAGACCGACACGGTCTTACTGCTCCGGGAAATCGAAGTGACAGCAGAGCGGATGGATTTTACCGATGTGGGGAAACACAGCCAATCGCTCGATACAACATGGTTGCTGCGATCAGGACAGCATAATCTGGCTAACCTGCTTGCTGCCCAGACGCCTTTGTACATACGCTCCTATGGAAACGGTACGCTTGCCACCCTCGGCATCCGCGGAGGAAGCGCTTCCCACACCCAGGTGCTATGGAACGGAATCCCGTTGCGCAACCCGATGATCGGGATGATCGACCTCGCCCTCATTCCTTCCTGGTTGGTGGATCAGGCTTCGATCCATTACGGAGGGCATGGTGCCGCCTTTGGATCTGGAGCTATCGGCGGACTTATCTCGGTCAATAATGCGCCACTGGAGTCGAAAGCACAGGCGTTGCTGCAAGTATCCGGGGGGAGCTGGGATCAGCGGTCCGGTATGGTGAGATTGGCATATGGGTTTAAAAATCTGAGGTTTTCCACGCGAGTCTATTCAATGGATGCGGAAAATAATTACCGTTACAAACCGGGACATGATCTGCCGGTGAAGTTCCAATCCAACCACCACGTCCTCGACCAGGGCGCGCTGCAGGAAATCCGCTGGACGCTCAACGAGCAACAGAACATAACCGGAAGGGTATGGTGTCAGTACGCGGACCGGCAAATACCCCCAACTTCAACACAAACCACCAGTAAGGCCGCGCAGCAGGATGAGAACCTCAGGACTGCGCTGCAATGGTCTTTTACGGGAAACAAAGTAAAATGGCAGATCAAGACGGCGTTTCTCGATGAGAAGATCGATTACCAGGATTCGCTCATTCTCCTGTACACAAGTAATCGCTTCCGGACCTGGCTGGCGGAAGCAGGCACAGCTTTACCCCTTGGTCCGGAAATGGACCTGGCAGCAGGCGTATACACGGAGCGTGTAACCGCCCGGTCGGACAATTACCTGGAGGAAAAAACAAGGAACCAACAAGCGGTTTTTGCATCCCTTCGGTGGATCAGACCGCAATGGCTCTGGCGCTTTCAGTTGCGCGAAGAACGGACAGATAATGTTTGGTCTCCTTGTTTGGTGGATATTTCGGCCGAGTGGTCAGGCTGGAATCATTTGATTTGGAAAGCAAGCCTTTCCCGCAACTACCGGATACCCACGATGAATGATCTGTATTGGCGACCCGGAGGTAATCCGGATTTGGTGCCGGAACGTGGCTGGACGCTTGAATCCGGGCTTCATTACAAACTCCGCCAAGCGCGATTCGAAGGGCATGCATCGATCACGGGATATATCCGTACGCTGGACCAATGGATCATGTGGATGCCGCCGGTAAAAGATATCCGTACCTATTGGTCTCCCGTCAATGTGACCAAGGTGAACAGCCATGGATGTGAGTGGCGTGCCGATGGTCAGTGGTCCTTCCGGAATTGGAAACTCCACGTGGAAACCGCACTGGATTTGACCTGGTCCGAGTTTGGGGATTCCTTGTCCGATATCATGATCCATGCCGGTGATCAGCTTTTCTATATTCCGGTCGAAAATGGCATGGTTCGGCTGAGCATTGCCAATGCCCACTGGTCGGGGTATTACAGCCACCACTGGTTTGGGAATTCGCCGGGAATAAATGAGAACCTGGAAGCCGGTAATGTGGCTTCCGCAGGCATGGAGTATCAATTCGGTGCCACCAGATGGCTGGTCGCCTGCTACCTGCAAGCCGATAATGTCTGGGATGTTCCATACAGGCTGATCGAACGCAGACCCATGCCCGGCCGGGGCTTTGAATTCGGAATCCGGATTTTGCTTTGATACGGATCACAAACGGGAAGGCGACACAGGATAAGTTTTCGTATCCTTTTTGCCCGGGAATGACTACATTTGTTACAACTCGACAGGGCTATGATCCGGCATAAAAATTTTCAGTGGGCACTCACTTCCGTTATTTGTCTGGCTGTCACGATGGCCAACAGCCAGGTGATTGCAGGGTTCGAGAATCTTGGTTTACGACCGGGAGAATATATTAACAATGCATATCCCGAAGACGGGTTCCAGAGCGGTTCTTTGGAATTGCCCAATTACTACGATCCCGATTTCAATTTTTGGTCCGGATGGGCGATATCGGCCGATACCAATACCACGACACCGGGCTTCCTCAATCAATACAGTGCCATCGTGGGCCACGGAGCCCAGGGTACTTCCGCCTACGCGGTAGCCTATATCTATGACCCGGCCCTGGTCCGGCTCCGGTATAACGCTGTCGGAAAACCAATGATCGGCATGTATGTTACCAACAGTACGTATGCGTATCTCAGTATCCGGGACGGAGATGGCTTCGCCAAAAAATTTGGCGGAGAGACTGGCAATGATCCTGATTTTTTCCGCATGACCATCAAAAAGTATGCTGGCGGTGTTCTCGCGGATGACAGTATTGATGTGTATCTCGCGGATTACAGGTTTGCCGATAATTCCAGAGATTTTATCCTCCGGGAATGGCGGTATGTGGACCTGACCAAATTGGGCGAAGTCGATTCACTCTCGATCACGCTTACCTCCAGTGATGTCGGTGTCTTTGGCATGAATACCCCGGCCTATGTCTGTATCGATCAGGTCAGCACGGACAATTTGCTATCGGCTTCCAGCCTGGATGCATCCGGAAAACCATTGGAAGTCAACCCCAATCCTGCTCATGAAAGGATTTACCTGGAACTTCGCCAACCAGGAAACGTCTCCGTGACAAATCTCCAGGGGATCACCCTATGGTCCCGCCCATTAGAAGCCGGCAACCATGAAGTAGATGCCAACGGCTGGCCGGCAGGCATTTACCTGGTTTCCCTGGATCAACGCATTATTTCCAGGATATCCGTTTACTGACGCCGGACCCTGCCCCTACTTCACTACTTTCCTTGTTTAGGTCCTTTCGAAAAGCCGGACAAAGGGATTTGTTCATCTCCTCTTTTAGCCCATTCATCCCCTCTTTTGGGTGGAATCAAGGATTCTTAGCGCTGGTTTGGGTGCGTTTCGCAGTATTTTGTAATCCGCTCATGAAGCTCCGCTGCCTCTTTGCTGCCAAATTGGGTTTATGGCTGGCTGCTGCCATCGCGCAGGAACCCCGCTTTATCCAACACGATTTAGGGGATGCCAATTCCGGCATGACCATTCTCGCGATGCTGCAGGATCGCAATTGCATGTTGTGGCTCGGAACGGAACAGGGACTGGCAAGGTTTGATGGGGTCAATTACCGGCCGGTGGAGTTGCCTGGCACGGCAACAGGCCTGCAGGTGACATCCCTCGCCGAAGATCATCTCCGCCATATCTGGGTCGGTACCTCCAGCGGAGAGATTTTCTACCTGGATGAGACGAGAATGGTCCACGCTTTTCAACCCCAGGAAGGACATCCACAGAAACCCATCACCGGTATAGCGGAAGATCCTGCTGGTCAAATTTGGTTTGCTACCTATGGGGAAGGTGTTTATGTATATTCCGGCTCCAGGCTGTTTAACTTTAATCTGGATGATGGTTTGTCCGGCAATGATATTTACGCCATGGAGATAACCCCGGATGGGGAAGTCTGGCTGGGTACCGATGACGGCATCACCGTTTGCTCCTTTGACAAGGAAACCAAACACGTGAAAAAACTGGGGTTGCAGGAGGGATTGCCGGATCAGATTATCACCGCACTCAAAGCGGATTCATCCGGTAATATATACATCGGCACATTTGAATCGGGTGTTGTCCTTTACGATACGCAAAGGAAGAGGATCACTCCGCTCCTGCAAGCCCCCATGCAGGATGAAATTACCGCCCTCGAGTTGTTTGATGGAAGAGAACTCTGGATTGGCACCGTATCTCATGGTGTCTGGCGGTACCGGAAGGAATGGAATGAGCCCAGGCATCTCAACAATCTGCAGGCTTTCCACATCAGCCGAATCACCGATCTCCTGTCCGATGTGGAGGGAAATATCTGGATCACGTTTAA
The DNA here is from genome assembly GCA_964617515.1 of uncultured Saprospiraceae bacterium. GTDB lineage: Bacteria > Bacteroidota > Bacteroidia > Chitinophagales > Saprospiraceae > Opimibacter. Next base: position 37,740 of record CAZTXO010000006.1, read on the forward strand.
TGAAGGAGGACTGGTGTCTGCTTTTCGCCCGTTTGAATCCCTGGCCTGCGAGGTGGGGGATATTCAGGCCGTGTTTGTGGATCAGCGGGACCAGGTCTGGATCGGCGCGAAAAACGGACTCTATCGGCTTGTCAATCATAATTCCGGTCCTGCGCAGATGGTTCGAGTGGCCCCCCGGTATCCGCTCAATGTCACCGACCTGCTGGAAGATCAATACCACCAGATTTGGATCGGCACCCTGGATAAAGGATTGTTTGTGTATGATCCGGACCGGGACCGGATCGTGGAGATCGGGTCAATCTTTGATAAAGGGGGTATCACGATTATGTCCATGGCCATGTCGTCCGCCGAGATCTGGATCGCGACACTCGAAGGGGTGGTTTCATTTCCTGCCGGTAAAAATATTCTGTCAGAACCAAAAGAGCCCTTTACCCTGCTGAAGGATCCATGGCAGTCCAATCTTCATTTCGTGTTCCAGGTGTATGTGGACAGCAAGGACAGAACCTGGTTTGCCACGGATGGCAATGGAGCCTTTTGCGTGAAGGGGTCGAGGGTGATGCATTTCGCCGGGACGGACTCGCTCCGGTTGCGCAAGGTCTATTCGGTCTGTGAAGACCATCGCGGGCATTTGTGGTTTAATACACCCGATTTGGGACTGGTCGAATTTGACGGTTCCGCGTATAAGCAGCTCCAGGTGGCAGATGGTCTGGGAAATCTCAACATCGCCTCTTTATGGCCAGCCGGCACGGGGGATATCGTGATGGCGCACACCAAGGGGATCGATGTCATGGAACCCGATCGGAGACATTTCATGTATTATGCCGAAGAGATCGGGGCTAAAAAGATCGAACCGGGGTTGAACGCCATTGCCGCCGACCGGGATCATAATGTCTATGTGGGCTGCCGGGATGTGTTGTTTAAATATTTTGCCACCAGGAAAAAACTCAGTATTCATCCCAGGACCCAATTGACCAAAGTCTCGGTATTCGAACAGCCCATTGACTTCGCCAGCCGGCATTCCTTTTCGCATGCCCAGAATTATTTCACCTTCGACTACGTGGGACTTTGGTATACCTCGCCTTCTTCGGTCAAATACCTCTATATCCTCGAAGGGTACGACCTCCAATGGAAAGAATCAAAGGATAACGTGGCCTCCTATGCGCACCTGGGCCCCGGAACGTATACGTTCCGGGTGAAAGCCTCGGAAAATAATTTCTTCCTGGATGAACCGCTGGCTTCTTATTCCTTTACGATCGGCAAGCCATTCTGGCTGCAATATTGGTTTATCAGCCTGGCGACACTCTCGGCGGGTGGTTTGTTGTTTTGGATCATCAAAGCAAGGGAAAAGAGGTCAGAGCGGCAGGCATTGCTCCAAAAGGAAATGCTGGAATCACAATTGGCTGCCCTGAAGGCCCAGATCAACCCGCACTTTTTATTCAATAGTTTCAATACCCTCATCACCCTGATTGACGAGAATGCCATGCAGCCGGAAGTGGCCATCGAGTATGTGGAGAAGCTCTCCGACTTCTACCGGAGTATCCTGCAATACCGGGAACAGGAATTCATCACGGTGGAGGAAGAATTCGAGGTGGTGCGGTCCTTCACCTATTTGCTGGAAAAACGGTACGGCCAGCATCTCCGTTTACATATGGATTCACCGCCGTCGGATGGGTATATCCTGCCACTGACGCTCCAGATCCTGGTGGAAAATGCCGTCAAGCACAATATCATTTCAGAACAGTACCCGCTGGATGTCTACATCACAGTGGACAAAGATCAATACATCACTGTGCGAAACAGCCTCCAGCCTAAGCTGAAGCCTGAACCCTCCACCCAGTTTGGCCTCCAAAGTATTATCAAACAATATCAGCTCCTGAGTGACCGAAAGGTTATCGTGCATCAAGGGCAACACCAATTTGAAGTCCGTATTCCTGTCATCAAACGCGCCTGAACATGAAAATCCTTATTGTTGAAGATGAACAAGCTGCCGTCCGGCGGCTGCAAAAGTTGCTCTCGGATATAGATCCGCAAATGGAAGTGTTGGGATCCGTCAGCAGTATTGAATCCGCGGTTTCCTGGTTTGCGACGAACCCGGCGCCCGACCTGGTGCTCATGGATATCCACCTGGCCGATGGATCCAGTTTTGAGATCTTTGACAAGACAGAAGTCCATTCCCCGATTGTCTTTGCGACCGCGTACGACGAGTACGCACTCAAAGCGTTCAAAGTCAACGCCATCGATTATTTGCTCAAACCGATCAAACTGGCGGAACTGGAGCAGGCGATCGCAAAAATCAAAAAGAAGCCGAGATCCGAAGAGGAGGAAGAGTCTCTCATGCAAAAACTGGCCGCCGCCGGTTTTATTAAAAGACATAAGCGCATATTGGTTAAGATGGGACAGGCCATCAAGCTCATCGACCTGGACCAGGTGGCGTATTTCTACTCCAGGGACAAGATCAGCTTCGCCGTGCTGCCGGGCAATAAGCGCTATCCGCTGGATCAAAGCCTGGACCAGATCGAACAGATGGTGGACCCGGCTCATTATTTCCGGATCAACCGCCAGTTTATCGTAAAAATGGAATCTATCGAGGAAATGGTCGCCTATTCGAAATCAAGAGTCAAACTTAAAATCAACCCTCCGACCGAGGAGGATGCCGTTGTGAGCAAGGAAAGATCCCCGGAATTCAAAAAATGGCTTTTGGGAAGTTGAGGAAAAAGACCGGCTGGGGACCGATTTTGCCCCGTTGATCCCCTTTGGTTTTGACGGAACATGGTTCCCGCCTCATTTTTGAAGCATAAACGAAAGGAATCGTTTTTCAAAGAGTTGATTTTCTATATTGGGGTTTTGCAAAGGGCTGTCCGAGGACAGCCCTTTTCTTTTTCTAAGCGTATTGATTTTCAACTCCTTAGAATTTGCTTAAAAGAAAGTTTTTATTAGTCATTGAACTTATCTTTGCCGCCGATTATCGGTATTTCCTAAAAATATTACCCAATTCTCTCATGATCAATAAATTATACATTTTATTTATTTTTACTTTGTTGGTGGCCTGGTGTGTTCCGGCAGGAGCACAGACACCAACTGATGCCCTCATAATGCCAAAAGGAGATGTCTGTTGGGCAGCGCTGTATACCCATGACTCCTGGGATGAGTATTGGGAAGGCACACTGAAGAGGACCAATGGCAACATCGGTACGCTGACCCGCCAAAGTATAACACCGATGTTTGCTTTCGGGATTTCAGACCGGATTAATGTCCTGGCCATGCTTCCCTGGATCCGCTCAGAAGCAAGCGGAGGCCAGCTCAAAGCCGTTTCAGGATTTCAGGATCTCAGCCTTTTTGTCAAGATCAAGGCCGTGGACCTGACGGCCGGCCCGGGTCAGTTCACCATACATCCTGTGGTTGGCTTTACAGTCCCGACCTCCAATTACCTGGAAGACTATGCCCCGTTTTCGCTGGGGATGGGATGCATGGATTTGTCGGTCCGCGGCATCCTTCAATATCAGTTGAACATGGGCCTGTATGTCAGGGGGACAGCCTCCTATCAGGTTCGTGGCAACGCGAAAATCGAACGCGATTTTTATTACACGACGCAGGGTATCTACTCGGATAAAGTCGATATGCCCAACGCATTGACCTATAGCGGCACCCTGGGCAGTTGGTTATTCGATAATACCCTCAATGTGGACTTCACCTATGACGGGCTCAACTCCTATGGCGGACATGATATCCGGCGCCAGGATGCCGGCTTTCCATCCAATAAGATGGTCTTTACCCGGGTCGGAGGACAGATCCATTATTTTCTGCCCTTTATCAAAGGCATGGGCGTTATCGTTTCCGGAAGCAAGATCCTTACCGGAAGGAACGTAGGACAATCTACCGCTTTCACGGCAGGACTGACGTACCAGCATACGTTATTTCACTCCGGGCAAAAAGAAACCATCCAATAGGGGTGGCCAGGTCCTGATGTAATCTCCACTCTTTAGAAAATCAATCTATGAAAAATAAATTCAATCCTGTTTTTATTACCCTTGCTGTGGTCGCCACCTTGTGGATGGTTTCCTGCGATGAGGATCTCCCAACATACGTCGCATTTGATCCGTATACGTTTGCTTCCCTGGATGAGGATGGCGGGGACTGGACACCTAACCTGTTGACCAGTAGTTCCCAAATTGGAATTCCCGCTCCGACAGAGCCAGGTTCGGCTGAGTTTCTTGCGGAAGTGCAGGAAGTAAAAAACACGGCTGCCCAGTTGACCGGCGAACAGCAGGCGGCGATCGATTATTGGGGGGGCAACGGGCTTATCCGATGGAATGAGATCGCGCGCGAACTCAGTGCCAAATACAACCTGGCACCGGCACCCAATCCGGACGGCAGCTATAGTGTTCCGGATCCCGCCAATCCGGGCAATTATCCAAATTTTCCATTTGCACATCCGCCTTACTCAAGCCGTATGTTTGCTTATTGGGCGGCCGCTCAATATGATGCGTTGATCGCTGCCTGGCACTACAAATACACCTTCAATCGCCCTGCTCCTTTCAACGCGGATGCCTCGATTGTCACGCATCTGCCCGAAAATAACCTGCCCGGATATCCGGCTGAAGGCGCTGTCATTGCTGCCGTATCAAAGGATATTCTGTCCGCCATGTTTCCCCTTGAAAAAGACTTTATCGCGGCTAAAGCGCTGGAGCATCAAAACAGTCTCAAATGGGCAGGACTGAACGTCCAGAGCGACATTGTCGCGGGCGATTCTTTGGGCAGGGCTGTCGGGAAAGTTTTCCGCATGCGCGCTGCCGGTGACGGCATGAAAAATGCGCAAACCCCCAGGCCGGTTTCGGATTCAATCCGGGATGCGGCGGAAGCCCGTTGGGGCTGGCATTGGGTCAACCAGGAAACACCGCCAAGACCGGTCGGAATCACCCCCTTCTTCTCCAAAGTGAAATTGTGGTTTGTCCCCGGCGTGGAAAGTGTCAGGCCCGGGCCGCCGCCGGCTCCCGGCTCTGCTGAGTTTAACACGGCAGTAAATGAACTGAAAGATGTCCTGGATAACCTGACCAATGAACAGCGAAAAATTGCCAATTTCTGGTCGGATGGTTTGGGCACATATACACCGCCGGGGCATTGGAATCGTTTTGCCTGCGACTACATCATCAAATACAAATTCAATCCGTTGCGGGCCGCACGTCTCCTGGCATACCTCAATATGGCTATGGAAGATGCCGGCATCGCCTGCTGGGATGCCAAGTATTACTATCATTATCCGAGACCAATACAGGAGATTCCTGGATTTAAGACGATCTTAGGTACGCCTAATTTCCCGAGTTATACTTCAGGGCATTCCATGTTTTCTGCGGCCGGTGCTACGGTGATGGCTCATGTGTTTCCTTCCGAAGCGGCCATCTTCGATGCGTGGGCTGAAGAGGCAGCGGCCTCCCGGTTATATGGAGGTATTCATTACCGGTTTGATATTGATGCGGGGGAACAACAGGGACGAATCGTCGGTCAATATGCCGTCAGCCGAATGGCACAGGACGGAGGCGAATAATTCAAAGCAGAAAGGTGATACCCCGTGTATCACCTTTTTTCTTTCAGCCTGGCAAAGTGAAAATCAAGCCCTTTCCCGTCCAAAGATTCAACCCGCACGTACAGGCTGTCCTGCGCATAGAGGGCAATTTTTGGCCGGCGGGTATAGATAATCCGCTGAGGAAAATCATGGCTCTGGTTTTCAAAGATGAATCGTCCCGGCTGGCGTGAGACCAGTTTAAAGGGGACTCCTTCGCCTTTATTTTGAACCGGGACCGTAGCCACATAGAATACCTCTTGTTTTTCTGCTATCAGCCGCAGGCTTTCTGAAAATGTGGAATCCCCATCGTGGATCTTCCATCCTTCGCCGGTCATCAGACGGTTACTTTCTTTTCTCCAGGTTTCGGTCAGCAGGGATCCGTCAGGCTTCATCATGTGCCAATGTCCGGGCAACCACGCCAGCCCGGCCAGGGGCGACTGGCAGGAAGCCAGGATAAGACATAATAGGGGGATGCAGGCTATCAGCCAGGATATGTTTGGTCGTGACATTCACTCAAAATAAGGTCTTTCGATGAGGGTTACCAGGCCCGGGGCGCATACTGGTAAATTATCTTTTGATGGCTATTCCCGAAATCCAACAAGATGGGGAGTTACCTATATTTGTCCTCTTTGTTTGGAAGGCCGTAGCCAGGGCAAATCCCGGTATCGGGATGATCCGCCTCATCTTCCGGCTTGCTCAAGGATTGAATATGAAAAGTGCGCATACAAAGATTACAGCTGCCGGGATGCTGATCACCCTGGGGATTGTTTTCGGGGATATCGGAACGTCTCCGCTTTATGTCATGGCGTCCCTCCTGGGAAAAAATGTGATCACCCGGGATTTAGTGTACGGCGGTTTATCCTGCATCTTTTGGACCCTGACTATTCAGGCTACATTCAAATATATTATCATTACCCTTCGGGCGGATAATCATGGTGAAGGTGGCGTGCTTTCTTTATATTCCCTCATTAAAAGAGTTGCACCCCAATGGACCATTTATGTGGCCATGCTGGGTTGTTCCGCTTTGTTGGCTGATGGGATGATCACCCCGGCGATCTCCCTCACAGCTTCCGTTGAAGGTTTGAAAACGCTGAATGATAATGTCCCCGTGATCCCGATTGTCATCGTGATTTTAATCGGGCTGTTTACTTTCCAGCAGTTTGGAACAGATAAGATAGGCAAATCGTTTGGGCCTATCATGTTGGTTTGGTTTTCCATGCTGACCATCCTGGGGCTTTTCGCGATGTCCAAACACCCCGGCATCGTCGAGGCGATTAATCCCATGTATGCGTATCAAATTCTGACGACGCATCCGCAAGCCTGGGTCATTGTAGGGGCTGTGTTTCTCTGCGTGACCGGAGCGGAAGCTATGTATTCGGATCTCGGCCATGTGGGACGAAAAAATATCCAGGTTACCTGGATCTTTGTCAAATCCGCGCTGCTCATCAATTATTTCGGTCAGGGCGCGTGGGCGCTCAGTACGCTCGAAGGCCAATACCTCAATGGACTCAATCCCTTTTTTGAACTCATGCCCCGCTGGTTTGTCGGAACCAGCGTCGTCATCGCTTCCCTGGCCTCCATCGTGGCCAGCCAGGCCCTGATCAGCGGTTCTTTTTCTCTGATTAGTGAGGCCGTCAAACTGGATACCTGGTTTAGGGTCCAGATCCTATATCCCAGCAAACACCGCCAGCAGATATTCATCCCTGTGATCAATCATATTTTGTTTATCGGTTCCGCTGTGATCGTCCTGTATTTTCAGACCAGCCTGGCCATGGAAGCGGTTTATGGAGTGGCGATCACCGTAACGATGATCACTACCTCATTGCTCCTGTTATTCTATTTAAGAAGGAAATTGCATTGGGATTGGATTCGCACGGGACTGCTGACCGCCCTTTTCCTAACCGTGGAAATCTTTTTTCTGTCTGCCAATATGCACAAACTGGCCCATGGTGCCGGGTTTACCATGGCATTGATGTTCCTTTTCACCCTGTTGATGGTAATGCATTACATGGCGAAACATCTCCTGTTGCGCAAAAAGAAATTTGTCGATGTCCACCAGTATGAGAATATCATTACGGATGTCAGCAATGACCTGGCAATCCCCAAGTACGCGACGAATATTGTCTACCTCACCAGCGCCTATTCCATCCACCGGATGGAGAAACAAATCCTCAAATCCATCTACCAGAAACAACCCAAACGGGCAGACGCCTATTGGCTGCTCCATTTCAATGAAACAGAGACTCCTTTCCAGCAGGAATATGATTTTTACGAGATCGTCAAGGGAAAGATATTCCGGATCGATTTTAATCTCGGCTACAAAGTCAAGCCCAACGTGAAAGATATGTTTACCCATGCGCTGGAAGATCTCCAGAAGAAAGGGGTGATCGACCTGAGCAATAAATACGAGAGCCTCCGGAAATATGATGTCTCCGCGGACTTTCTGTTTATTGTCATGCGTAACACCTTCAATCTGGATTCCGACACCCCCATCAGTGAAGTGTTCCTCCTCAATGCCTACAGCATTTTACAGCGCATCGAGGAACCGCCCGAACAATACCTGGGGATCGATCGCAACTCCCTGCAGGTCGAGTATATCGCGCTTCGGTAAGGAAGGACTTTAGTATTTGTTCATCAGGGTGTCCGGATGAACAGGCTCTCCTTTGACTTCCACGAGGGTATCGTGGGCATAACGGGCTTCATAGGTGACGGTCCCGTCCATCGCCCATTTCCGGATGTAGCCATGCAACTTTCCATGTTCAAAGGTCCGCAGAAACTGGGGATTGCCGAGTTCGTAGTACACCGTATCGCCGCCGTGCATTTTCCCCTGGTCGAAATATTGCACTTCTTTGATCTTCCCGCTGGGATAGTAAAATACGGACCGGCCTACCTGCTGGTCGTTTTCGAACAGGCGCTCCCCTTTGATCTTTCCGTCCCGGTAGTAGTCCGTCATCTTGCCCTGCTTTTTCCCCTTGACTTCCGTATGCGTGCGGGATATCTCGCCGGTCACATAATGCTGGACCACTTCCTCTCCTTCGGGTTTACAGGCCATCAGCGAAAGCAGGAGGAAAGTAAAAACAAATCGTATGTGTGTCATTTTTTATTCTTTAGGGCCTAAAAGTAAAAGAGACCGCTGATATCCAGCGGTCTCCTGATATGGATTAAATCTATCATGTTTATTTTTTCCAGGGCAGCGAGCAGACCTTCCGGCCAATCGCGGTACCAAAACGCACGCCTTCATCGCAATCCATTCTCCAGTGGGTGCCCAGCAATACCCGTGACCAGGCATTTTCCTGAGCCATCTCAAGGAAGCTGCTGAAGGTCCTGGGCGTGCCTTCAAATTCCGTACGGCCCAGGTGGCAACGGTCGGTCATGCTGTAGGTATATCCGAACACATTGGCCAGAGCCTCTGCCCCTGCACCACCCATAGTAGAGTGACCAGAGGGGAATGCCGGGAAGGATGGAACGACGCTCTTATCACCTGTCAATGGATTGTCGAGGTTGGAAACGTAATTCGGATCAATCACCTTCCGGATGTAAGTGATGGGGCGCTCGATATTGTAGTAGTATTTGGAATACCAGGCACCGACGGCGGCATCATTGAGGGACATCCCAACCTTGGCATAACATTCCAAAGCAGTTTCAAGATTGGCATGTTCTGCATCGATCACCTGGTTGGCGATAGCAACCCAGCGCGGTCCGGGACTGAACGTGAGGTTCAACAGGTCGTCGCTCCAGAATTCACCGATCCATTCGGTCTGGTAATCAGTCTGGGCGTTTTTCGTATAAGCCTGGAGGGCCTGTGCATAGTACTCCGAATTCGGGTTTTCACTGTATTCCATGAAATAATGGGCGGGAGGAAGACAAAGTTTTTCCTGCTCCGTGATGGCAAAAGTCCTGGCCTTACCAAAGTAGGGTCCCATACCGGCGCCAGGGCCGGGGAAAGTAGGTTCCCAGTTGCCCGGGCCATTATAATGGGCTTGCCAGTCATAAGTCTCGTTGGTGGTGTAGTTGCCAAAGGGATTTTTATAGGCTTCATGACCGTATGGATCCGTGGTGGACCAATCCCAAACAGCCAGGGCAACCGATTGACCATAAGCTTTGGAACGGTTGAAAACCTCGCTTCCCGCCTCTGCCAGGTACTTATCGTTCAGTTCATTCACGAGGGCATTCCAACGGTTGGTAACATCCGAGGGATAATTCTGGGTGAAGAACAACGGCATCATCGTCGTATAGACACTATGGACGACGGTGGGCCAATGGTAGGTTACTCCGGATTCAGCATTCGGGATATTCAATCCACTGAAATGGGATTCCAGCGAATTGTAGTCCGGCATACCTGTGACACAGGCCTCGTAGGAGGCAAGTCCCATCAGGCCAAGGGAACGCGGAGCGGGACCGGGGCGGTACCCGGCAGCAAATCGCTCAATCTCCAGGAACAGGGTGTTCCACCGGAGAGAGGCTTCATTGCTATAATTGGACACCAGGTTGGTGTCGGAATTCGTTTGCTCGTCTTCCTCCTTACAGGAAACAAAAAATATTCCTGCAAAAAGCGTCAGGGTACAGGCAAAAAGTAAGAGTTTACGGTTATTCATAAATGGTAATTTTAGGTGAAACCTGGATATTCCTTCATTTGAAAGGCCTCAAAGTTAAGCGTTGCTCCGTCGAAAAATAAGTAAATTGGCCTTAAAATTTACTTAGAAATAAGGCTGTAAGTCCTTCCCGGAGAAGGATTTTTCATTAACCAGGGGATGTATTCATGCGGGTTTTATTGATAGAAGACGAAGAAAAAGCGGTAAAGTCGATCAGCCAGGGCCTGCAAGAGCACCAGATCGAGGTGGATTTTGCCACGGATGCCGAAACCGGCTACCAATTGGCGGAAACACGGGAGTATGATGTCATTGTGTCGGATATCATCGTTCCGGGCATGAACGGGCTCGATTTTACCAGGAAACTCCGGAACATCGGAGTTAAAACCCCCATCCTGATGCTGACCGCCCTCAGTTCAACGGATGACAAGGTCATCGGCCTGGAAGCAGGAGCGGATGATTATATGACCAAACCCTTTGAATTCAAAGAGCTCATTGCCCGGATCAAAGCCCTTTCCCGCAGAAACAAAGAAGCCAATCCCGTTAAAATGACACTGAGCTTCGGGGGTATTGAAATGAATCTCACCTCCCGGGAGATCTACCGCGATAACATCAAGATTGAACTCACCCCGAAGGAGTTTGCCCTTATGGAGTATTTCATCCGCAACCAGGGCAGGGCGATTTCAAAGGCGGAAATCGCCGAAAAGGTTTGGGACATTAACTTTGAAACCACCTCCAATGTGGTAGAAGTTTATGTCAATTACCTCCGCAATAAAATCGACAAACCCTTCGAGAGTAAACGAATTCATACCGTCTTTGGCCAGGGATATATTCTCAAGGAATCCTGAAAACCCGATGACCGGATGTATAGCAGCAGGCATCTTCATTGGCTCGTTTTCGGCAATCCCCTAATGTAAAGCAACCACGGCGCACACCACCTTATGCAGATCCGCTTCCGGTTAACGCTCCAGTTTATACTCATCACCGCGGGCATCCTGGTGGCCTCTTTTCTGTATGTCCATTTCCAGTTCAGACGCAATCTCCAGGATGAGTACTATGACAGCCTTCGCTCCAAAGCACTCATCATCGCCGAAATGGTGGCAGGGACCAAAACCGATGAAAAGGATTTTAAAATCGAAGCACCCTCCGGGACGTCCAGCCCCCTCTCGAATGAATACCCGGAGAATATCTCCATCTATTCCCTGGACGGTAAACGGCTCTATACCTTCAATCCCGCGCCGGATGACATCCGCAAATCGTCATTCCTTGCCATAAAGGCCGCCGGCCTATACCGCTTTAACCACGGGAAATTCAAAGCCCTCGGCATTCTTTGGCAAAACAAGGCAGGCGACCAGTACGTCGTGATCGCGGAATCCGTTTTCGATCAGCTCCATATCAACAACCTGACCCGAATCCTGATCGTGGTATTTTTTATTGCCATTGCCCTGGTGGCAGTCGGTGGATGGATCTTCGCCCGCCAGGCCCTCTCCCCCGTGAGCGCGATCATGAACCAGGTAGACGCCTTGTTGCCAACCGACATGAGTCATCGCCTGCAAGCCTCCAATCAACATGATGAACTGTCCAGGCTGGTGATCACCTTCAATAAACTCCTGGACCGCATTCAGCATGCTTTCCGCAATCAACGCATGTTCCTGTCCAATATCAGCCATGAATTGAAAAACCCGCTCAACGTGATCGTTTCCCAGGTGGAGGTCACCCTGGACAAGGAAAGGTCAAAGGAGGACTACCGGGATACCCTCCAGTCCGTTCTGGCAGATGTAAAAGATCTCAATGAGGTGGCTGAAAAACTCATGCAGCTTGCCCGGATCAATGCGGATGATTCCACCATCCACTTTCAGTCGATCCGGATCGATGAATTGATCTGGCACGCAAAAGCGATGCTGCTTAAAACGCACCCGGAATACACCATTCATTTTGAAGTGATCAACCTGCCCGAAGAAGAAGGGCATACCTATGTGCTGGGGAATGAACAACTCCTCCGTACCGCACTGATCAACCTGATGGATAACGGTTGTAAATACAGCCCGGACCGGAAAGTCAAAGTGAGCCTTTCGTTCCGTCCGGAAGGCCGTTGTTCGGTGGCAGTAACGGATCAGGGACCCGGAATTCCGGAAGCAGAAAGGCCAAAGGTCTTTGATCCTTTTTACAGGAGTCCCCGGACCTCCGCTATCAAAGGATCAGGGATCGGATTATCCCTCGTCAACAGCATTGTAAAAATTCATCATATTCAGATTCACCTCGACAGTATTCCGGGCAAGGGCACTACTTTTGTGTTGCTGTTTCCATTTCCCTATTCCATCACACCAAATTCACCCCAACCTTGATCTCGCTTCAGCGGATTCCCTTTACTCCCTTTCCACGGGCTGCCCGGTGGCAGCTTTACGGGCTGTTTGGGCTACTCTTTTTGGGCCTTTTGCCAGCTGGTTGTCAAAAGAATGGAAAATTGGACTCCAGGGAACTGGTGGATCTGGCCGTATCGTGGAATAAATACATGCTTCAGGCGGAGGTCAATACAGAGGGATACAGGGGACCAGTCGCCGCCCGCGTGTATGGCTATGTAGGGCTCGCCGCCTACCAGGCCGCTTATCCGGGCTTTGAAAATAATTTCTCTCCGGCGGCCAGGTATTTTCACCAGGTCCAATGGCCCGGACTCCCGGAACGCCAACACTTCGACGGCGGCGTGGCACTCAATGAATGCTATTGGGCGCTGATGCAAAAGTATTTTATGTCTTCTCCGGAAAACCTGCGGGCCAGGCGGGATCAACTCAAGGCTGAATGGGATAAACGGCTGTGGGAAAGATTGGATGAAGTCACCCTGTCGACCTCCAGGGCCTACGGGCAGGAAGTGGCGGAGGCGGTTTATCGCTGGTCGACAACTGACAGCCTGGGCAACGGCGCTAATCATCACAACTACGACCGGGATTACGTTCCGCCGGTTGGCGAGGGACGCTGGGTGACCTCTCCGGATTTTCCCATGCCGGCCTTGTTGCCCTATTGGGGTAAAGTCAGGCCTTTTGTGATCCGGACAGAAGACTACCTGGCAAAGCCAACTCCTGAATTTTCCAGCTCCACCGCGCAGGTATATCATGTACAGGCGCTCGAAATTGTATCCCTGAGCAAACCCTTATCCGCCGAAAACCAATGGATCGCAGAATTCTGGAATGATGACCGTCCGGGCCTCACCTTCTCTCCGGCCGGACATTGGCTGGCAATCGCCAACCAGGTCATTCAAAAGTCAAGACCTTCCATTGAAAAAGCACTTGAAACCTACCTGAAAGTAGGTATAGCGCTCAATGATGCGATGGTTTCCTGCTGGAATTCCAAATACACGTACAACCTGGAACGCCCGGAAACCTATATCAAAAAGTATATTGATCCATCCTGGCGTCCTTTTTCACCGTCCCCGTCTTTCCCGAGTTATCCCTCCGGGCATGCGATGATGGGCGCCGCTGCCGCTGCAGTACTGACGGAGCTTTATGGGGAAAAGTACCGGCTCACAGACAGAAGCCATGAAGGGCTTAAAGATTTTGTCGTCAAACCCCGGTCATTCAATTCCTTTGACGAAATGGCGCGCGAAAATGCAATCTCCCGGGTGTTCCTGGGCGTCCATTGGCGGTTTGACTGCGAGGAAGGACTTCGCCTGGGAAAATTGATTGGGGAACGGGTGCAGCAGTTGAAACTGGAAAAAGAACTGATCGAATAGGGAAGTGTCCGTTTCCGGGCCCTAAGGCATTTGGAGACGCTTCCGGAGATAGTCAAATACGCTGATGTTTCCAAGTAACATAACAAAGGAATACATCAGATCCTCCGCCGGTATCGTGATCAGCCGAAGGCCACTCAATTCACCCGGGTTATACAGCACGACGGGCCCGTTAGTAAACATGCCGGTCAATATGCCATTGACCAGAAAGAAGGGTATACAGGATAGTAGAAAAGCATAATAAAACCTGCTTCTGAAAGAACTGGAGCCAAACATCACCAGGTAGAGGAGTAACGCTGCCGAAGCAAACGCGCTTGTGGCTGTATACTGGTTTTCCCAAAAGGTGATTCCTGTCACCACCAAAGCAATGACTAACACAGCGCTGATCTTCTTTTCCAATCCTTCAGGTAGCAACTTCGCCCGTACAGTGGAAACCGCCCAATAGATAAATGTGCAGGCTAATGGGACAAGGATGAAAAAGAGCCATTCCTCCCAGGGCAAACCCATCCACCGGGTGCCCGTCGTGTACGAAGCAGAAAATCCCCATACGCCCGAGCGGGTAAAATGAATATCCCAGGCAATGAAAAGCAAGGTGACAGGCAGATTGGCCAGTAAAAACACGGGGATGACCCGGTAGAAACTGGGCCGCGTCATAAATCCAAAGAGGATGGGAAAACTGACCGTAAAGGCCAGCGTAAACGCATAAAGCCAATGGGTTTCAAACACGGGAATCTGCCCGACAGGACCGACCTCCATCTGAAGCGGAAACGTCGCCGGCGTCTGCCGGGACCAGTTCCAGGCGATAAGCAATAACCCGGTCAGGGGAATGAATAGCCTGAAAAGCAGATCGCTTTTAGTTGGGATGCGTAAAGTCATTGTGCCTTTCGAGCCCGGTTCGCATATTTCCGGTTGATCCATAAAAGGCCAAAGGATTCACAGCCATCCTTGGTCGTTCGGGCGTGATGGGCCCCATGTGCCCGGAGGACTGACCTGGAATAGGCATTATCAAGATGGCGAAACCAACGGAAGCGACGATGAATGTATACATCATGGATCAGGAAATAGATCATGCCGTAAATCGTGATGCCGATCCCGATCGGCAGAAGCCATGTCCAGGCCGTAAAACTCCCCACGCCCAGGCACACGATGCCGGGCGTGGCAAACACCAGGAAAAAGAGATCGTTTTTTTCCCAAAACCTTCCTGACAGGTGATCCTTCTTGTGATGGTCCGCATGCCAGCGCCACAAAGGGCCGTGCATGATAAACTTGTGGGCAAACCAGGCAACAAACTCCATACCCGTGACAGCCAACACAACCAGGATGACAAAGACCAGGGTACTCATAGCAGGTTAAATTTCATGCGAAAGGAGGATTGAAAGAGCAACAGCAGTTTTTCAAAGGTATTGACCCGGATCCGTTTTTCTTTGACGACCTGCACCGGCGTCTGCCGGATCTTTTTGAACAGATTGTAATAATAGACGTAGGCCAGGTAAACGCCAAACCGTGCTTCTGCAGGCAATACGAGAATGCCGCGGTATCCGTCCCGGAAATCAGCCTCGATCTCCCGTTCAATGGCTTTTTTGTCTTCAGGCGTAAAACGGGTGAAATCTATCCCGGGAAAGTACATACGCCCAAGGTTTTCGACATCGGCTTTGAGATCGCGTAGGAAATTAATTTTCTGAAAAGCAGCCCCGAGGCTTCTCGCGGGCCCTTTCAACTGATCATAAAGGGTTTCGTCCCCTTTGCAAAATACCCGCAGGCACATGAGGCCCACCACCTCTGCGGAACCATAGATATAATCCGAATAAGACTCCAGCTGATAGGTACGTGGCAACAGGTCCATTTCCATGCTGTGCAGGAAAGATTCAATCAGATCCCGGGGAATTCCATAGGCATGAACGGCCTCCTGGAAAGCGTGAAGGACGGGGTTCAGGCTGATCCGGCCGTCAATCGCATGCCAGGTGTCTTCCCGGAATTTCTGAAGCAAGCTCGCTTTCGGAAATGCATGAAAGGTATCCACGATTTCATCCGCAAAACGAACATACCCGTAGATGGCGTAAATGGGCGCGCGGATGGAAGGGTCAAAAGCGCGGATCCCGGCAGAAAAGGAAGTGCTGTACCGCTGGGTGATCAGCCGGCTGCATTCATGGCAGGTGGCATGGTAGAGGTCAAGCATGGCGCCGGAGGATTTCTTGTGCAACGATCTGGCCGGAGATGATCGCCGGAGGAATGCCTGGGCCGGGTACAGTGAGCTGCCCGGTAAAATAAAGATTCGCTGTTTTACGGCTTTTCAACTTGGGTTTCATCCAGGCGGTTTGCCCCAGGGTATTGGCAAGACCATATGCGTTGCCACGAAACGCATGGTAATCCCTGACAAAATCTGTTACACTGTACGAACGTTTGTAGCAGATACGTTCCCGGAGGCTATGCCCGGTGACGGTAGCAATCCGGTCTGTCAGGAGGTTGAAATAATGTTCCCGAACCGCCTCGTTGTCTTCGAGGCCGGCTGCAACCGGCATCAGCAGGAAAAGATTTTCATGACCTGCCGGGGCTACCGTCGGATCTGTCCTCGAGGGAACAGACAAATAAAATAAAGGATCCGAAGGCCATGCGGGACGGGTGTAGATTTCTTCGCTGTGCCGGCTAAAGTCCCGGTCGAAAAATAAATTATGATGCTCCAGTCCGTCCAGTTTGCCCCGGACACCGAGGTAATAGATCAGGGCAGAAGGGGCCATGACACGAGTGTTCCAATAGCGTTCGCTATACTGTCTTTTCGATTGATCCAGCAATGCCTCCATGTGCCGGTAGTCTCCTCCGCCAACCACCACATCTGCCTCCAGGGCTTTTCCGCTTGCCGTGCGGACCCGTTTCCTGCGCAAGGTTCCTTCCCGGATTTCGGTGACTTCCTGATCAAACATAAATTTTACCCCCAGCTCCTCAGCAAGGGAGACCATGGCTTCTACTATCCGGATCATACCACCCTGTGGGTACCAGGTGCCGAGAACCATATCCGCGTAATTCATCAGGCTATACATCGCCGGTGTCTTTTCAGGGGTTGCCCCCAGGAAGAGCACCGGAAATTCAAGCAACTGGATCAGCCGGGGATCCTTAAACAGGGAACGGATCTCGGAACTCAGACTTTTCAGTAATTGGAGTCGCAGCCCGGCCTTCACTATTTTCCACTCCGCAAATTCCAGCGGAGAGTGCGCAGGCTTGAAGACAAACTCCTGCATACCGGTTTTATATTTGTATTCCGCATCCTGTAAAAAGCGGTTGAGCTTTTCACCGCTCCCGGGCTCATACGATTCAAAGAGCGCATAGATCCCGCGCAGATCAGCCGGTAAAGCCATTTTTTCACCCGGTCCGAAAAAAACCTGGTAGCTCGGATCGAGCCGCTGCAACGTGTAATAATCCGAAGGCCGCTTGCCGAACCGGGCAAAGAACTGCTCGAAAATATCCGGCATCCAGTACCAGCTTGGTCCCATGTCAAAACGGAATCCTTCCGCCTCAAACATTCGGGCACGTCCGCCGGGGCTGGAATTTTTTTCCAGCACCGTCACCGCTGCTCCCGCTTGCGCCAAACAACAAGCAGTAGAAAGTCCGGCAAAGCCTGATCCGATAACAATAATTTGTTTTGTCAAAATGAAAATTGATTAAACAAGAGGTAGTAACCTCTGAATCCGGCAGTGGTTCAGGATTTTGAATAAAATGATGTAAATAATTTTTTTGTTTGACCAACGGTTCAACAAACCGTTAACGGACCAGGGCTATTTTTTGCAACTGCATTTCTTGAGGTAAGGCTGATAACCGGAGAAAATACATGCCGGCAGGTAAACCATTGCCTATTTGAATCTGGCCCTCCTCGTCCCGCAAGATTCCCTCTGCCATCATCTCCCCTTGCAGGGTGTACAATTTCCAGGGTGTGTGAGACAGCGCTCTTCCATTATACCGAAGAAACAGAATTCCTTCAGAAGGATTGGGAAAGATGGCAAAGCTTCCGGAAGTACTATTTTTAACTGAACTCAGGATGATGTTCACGCAAGCGCTGTCCGTGCAATCATCTGCCGTGCTCACATCCACACAATAACAGCCTGACGAAGAAGGGACAAAACACTGACTGTTGCTGATGTAAGGGCCCTGCGGACATACATACCAGCCATATCCCGGCATACCGGCCGGAAAAGCACAAAGCGTATCACCGGTCTGGAGTATACTGGCTTCCGGGTAGGGATGCAACGTGATGCTGGCCGTGTTGGGACTACTGATGGCTGCCGGGCAGGTGTTGATGCTGTCAGTCGCGCCCAATAAAGTATAGACGGTCATCGAATCTGCCGGAGGACAAACGGTGTAAAGGAAAGGAGAAGTCTGAATGCCCGTGAGGGTGTCGACGGTATTCCCATCGCTTATAAATGCAGTCCAGGGCGCTGTTCCCGAAAAGGTGAGAGTCAGGTCGGTACAGGCAGCGCATTTCACTTCATCACAACAGATGGAAGCGGTACTGCCCGGTCCGGTAATGCAGACTGAATCTGTACAGGTCACTGTGCAGCCGGCGTCGTACACGGTCAGCGATACCTGGTAGCAGCCGGCCTGATCATACACCAGGATCACCGTATCATTACCGGTCACCGGCATCTGCGGAAACCCCGGCACGTCAATAGCCCAATTGAAGATGGCCGTGGACGTGGCATTGCCGGTATAGACAAACACGACAGAATCCCCGGTGCACGCATCCTCCACCTGGATACCACAGGTAAGTTCACATGGTGTATACAGGTATTCGCCACAGGCAGTGTCGGCACAAAAACTCGTAAAAACCGTCAGGCAAAAACAGCCGGTATCCGCGAGGCTGAAACACTGATCGAACGTAAGCAGTTGCATGTATCCGCAATCATACCACTCATAGGTGCCATCGGCCTGGGCGGCACAGATTTCATTTCCATTTTGAAGGATCAAGGCTTCGGGGGCACCATGCCGGATCACCACGACTGAATCATCCAGGATCATGGGTGGACATAATCCCACCTCATCGGCTGCCCAAAGTAGTACATACGTAACAGGTATTTCTTCCGGCAGGCATTGCGTAAAGTTGTATACCGCGGAGTTAATCCCGGTGATCGTATCGATGATTCCATTGTGCAGGATATGGACCGCCCAGGGCCCTGTTCCGGTAAATGTGATCGGTATGGACAGGCAGGAGTCGCAGGTTGCCAGGTTGTCCCCAAAAGTCACCGTGGAGAAGGCATCGTACACGCAGACACTGTCCGCGCATTCGCTGCTGCAGGTACCGTCGGATACGGTCAATGCCATTGCATAGCAGCCGGGCAGGTTGTATGCCAGCCAGATACTGTCCGTTCCGGTGAAAAGGGAATCCGGAACACCCGGCAGGTCAATCGTCCAGGTGAAGGTCGCGTTGTCCGGCGCATTGCCGGCATACGAGATCAGGACGGAATCCCCGGTGCAAATGGAATCTGTGGCAACAATCGAACAGGTGATGTCGCAGATGGAAGTGAAATTGCCACAGACTGTGTCAACGCACAGCCCCGTTTGTTGGTCGGATACGATCACGCAATGGCATCCGTCTGCGGTGATATCGAGGCAGGGGGAAATGGATTCCAGCGTATTGAATCCGCAATCATACCATTGGTAGTTTTGACCTGGTGGATTCGCGCAGAGGGTATTGCCATTTTGCGTGATGGAGGCTGAAATGCCCGCTGTCACCGTGATCGTGACCTCATTGAATGGTCCCTGGGCATTACACTGGTTGGCATCCGTAATGGAAACCAGCGTATACGTGGTGGTGACTGCCGGGCAGACAGGAATGGTGTCGGCCAGGTTGAAGGAAGTAAAGAAATTAACAAAGTTGCCATCATCCAATTGATAGGTGAACGGAGGCGTGCCGGCGAAAAACTGGGTGATCAGCGAAGCGCAGGTGCCTGAACAAATGACGGTATCGCCCTGGATTAATCCATCCGGGAGGGGATGGACATTTACTGTGGCGACACACGTATCAGGGCTCATTCCGCTTTCGGTGACAATGACCTGCAGCGTGCAGACTCCCTGGATCACAAAACAATGATTGCCCGGGTCCTGTTGATTGGGATGCTCAAATACGCCGCAGGTACTGGTCCAGCTATAATTGGCTGTGGGGGGATGAGGGCCGGTATACGTAACCGGCAGGCATTCGTTGCGGCAGGCATCCGGATCGACGCTGATGCAATTCCCTTGAGCCATCAGCAAAGAGATCGAGGTGATACAAAAGAAAAGCGGGAGCAATAGCTTTTTCATAACGCTGCGGTTGGGGGGTAAGCGATGAAAGAAGGATTGGTAAGATACAAAAGTGCCAGTGGAGACCCGGGATCATCCCGATAGTATCAGGGTCATCAGCGCGATCAGCGCGGGTAATGCCTGGACGAAAAAGATCTTTTTGTCGGCTGTGACCGCGCCAAAGATGCCCGCCAGGCTGATACACCCCAGGAAAAAATAACGGATATAAACCTGCCCTACATGGTCCGTGATGAAAAAAGTCCAGAGGAGCCCGGCAGCCAGAAAAGCATTATAGAGTCCCTGGTTAGCCGCCAACACCCGGGTCGGCTGAAAATAGTCTGCCGGAACATTTCTGAAAACCTTGCGTCCATAGGTCGTCCAGGCAAACATTTCAAGCCAGACGATGTAGACATGGATGAGGATAATGAGCCCGATGAGGACCTGCAGCAGGATGGTCATTTACGAAAGATATGGATTACCTGAAAAAGAAAAAGCCAGCAAGGATGCGCTGACTTTTTCTTTTACCGTCTGGAGGCTCCGACTTTCGATTTGCCTCATTACTTGCCGGGAGGTATATAGGCCGGTACGACATTGGACACCGGTTTCAACGAATGCAGGTATGTCCAGATCATGCTGACATCTTCCGCGTTGGCATGGGCGTACATCTCCCACGGCATGGGCGGCATGATAGGTCTTGAATTGTCCAGGCCGTGAAATTTTCCACCCTGGAAAGCTTTCTTAAACTGGTCAATTGTCCATTCACCGATCCCGGTTGGGTCCGGCGTGAGGTTGGCGGTAAAAGACTGGCCCCAGGGCCCCACCCAGGAAGTCAGACCAGAGGATGCCAGGTACCATTGACCGGGAGCGATCATCTTCTTGTCCGAGATGCCCGGCGTCTTTTCGTCGGCCGGATGACCGGACAGCAGTCGGGTGGAATCCAATTGCATTCGTCCTTCTTTCGTAAACTTCTTCGGGGTGTGGCAATCATTGCATCCCATGATGGTAGTCAGGTATTGTCCCCGTGAGACAGAATCCTGATGCGTCATCGTAGGTGCGGCGGCGGTAAGATGCTCGGCCTCTTCCGAGGTGGAGGCTTCAGGTTTACAGCCTGCTGCCAGGACACCGGCTGCGAAAAAGCCGAACACGAGCAAGTGGTTTTTCATGAATAGGTATGATTTTATAGTGAAAAAATAAATGGGAATCCTTGCAGTTTCGGGGCAGGTGTGCCCAGGAGAACATAATATTCCGGCCTGCAATCGAACGGAGAGAACCTAAATGTACAAATCTTTTGTCAGGCCTCGCCGGATTCTTCGTCCCGGTCCGGTAACCCCAGGGGCTCCTCTTCGTCCGGGTCGGAGGTTTGAAAAACACCCGGAAGTTTTTTGGAAGATTTGATCCCCAGTTCTTTCAGCCGCTCTGCCCGCTGGAGGAGGTTACCTTTTCCATCCCGCAGTTGGAGAAGCGCTTTACTGTATGATTCCTGGGTTTTGGTGATGCTTCTGCCGAGATCCTCCAGCGTTGTCAGGAAGCCAATAAATTTTTCATAGAGTTTGCTGCCCTCACTGGCAATCGCCAGGGCATGCTTGTTTTGGTTTTCCCGCTTCCAGAGATCCGCCACAATCTTCAATACGGCAATCAGGTTGGTAGGGCTGATCAGCAAGACACGCTTTCCGTAAGCGTAGGACCACAATTCGGGATCAGTCTGGATCGCTAAGAGATAGGCAGGCTCGACCGGCACGAACATGATGACAAAGTCAAGCGAACGGGTGTATTCATGGTATTTTTTCCGGCCCAGGTCATCGACATGCTGATAAATGGCCTGGAGATGCTGGTTGGCCTGGATCTTTTGTTCCTCCGGATTCTCCGTTTCGGTATACCGGGTGTAGGCAGTAAGCGTCACCTTGGAATCAATGACGATATGGCGTGCGTCCGGAAGTTTGACGATCACGTCCGGACGGATATTGTTTCCATCTTCATCCTTCAGGTTTTCCTGGACCGTATATTCACGGTCCTTGACCAATCCGGATTTCTCGAGGATGCTTTCCAGGATCGTTTCACCCCAATCCCCCTGTTTTTTAGTCTGCCCCTTCAGGGCAGAGGCCAGGTTGTTGGCTTCCTGGCTGATCCGCGTGGTATTCTCGATCAGGTCTTTTACTTTTTCTTCCAGGGAAAAACGCTGCTTCGATTCTTTGTCATAGGTCTCTTCTACTTTCTTCCGGAATGATTCAATATTCTCGCCGAGGGGTTTCAGCAGGGACTCGATATTGGCTTTATTGGCTTCCGTAAATTTTCCGGACTTCTCTTCAAAGATTTGCTGTGCGATTTTTTCAAACTGAAGATGAGCGGTTCGCTGCATCTCTACCATATCTGTTTTCTGCGTCTCCAGTTTTTCTGCCAGGGATTGATTCAGGGTTCGTAATTCCACCACCTGCTTTTGATGCTGGTTCAGTTCCGATTGCTGCTGGCGGTTGAGTTCGGATTGTTGTGTCAGCGCATCGGCCAGTTCTTTTAAGCGTTGGGCATTGGCCTGGAGGGAAGCTTCCAGGCCGGCAGTGCGGGATTGAAGCGCGTTCAGGGCTGTTTCCCGGTCAATGGATTTTTGCTCGGCGGTGGCATGAAGCGATTGCTGTGTTTTAAGGCGGTCTTCGGCGAGGCTGAGCTGGGTACGGGTTTCATTCCATTGGCTGACCAGCGCCTGGTGCTCCGATTTGGAAATGGTCTTGGCGGTGAAATAAAAATAGGCGAGTGCATAAGCGATAACGACCCCGATCCCGGCGCCGATCAACAAGGAAGGTAAATCCATTCGACAAAAATCGGGATTTTCTGTACATGGCTGCGTGTTCCTTGTTTGATTTAGGGATACCTTTCGGCTAAATTGTTCGATCCATGAATTCGCCAACGCATGACTATGCGGCTGCCCTGGAAATAGCGTTTCGGTCAGCCACTGATTTTCTGTCCAGCCTGGACACCGAACCCGTGGATGTATCCCTTTCCTACGAAGAAATGAAAGCCCTTTGGGACTGGAAGTTGCCTGAGTCCGCTACTCCCGCGGCGCAGGTGATCGAGGAGTTGAACCGCTCCGCTCGACCGGGCCTGGTACACAACCAATCCGGTCGTTTTTTTTCCTGGGTGATTGGAGGCGCGCATCCTTCTGCGATCGCTGCCGACTGGCTCACGTCAGCATGGGACCAGAACGCGGGACTTTATCTCGCCACACCGGCCAGCGGCATCGTGGAAGAAATCGCCGGTGCCTGGTTGAAACAACTGTTTCACATTCCCAACCAGGCAACCTTCGCCTTTGTCACCGGAGGACAAATGGCCAACTTTACCTGTCTCAACGCGGCACGCAATCATCTCTTCCACCTGGCAGGTTGGGATATTGAACGGGATGGGTTTTATGGTGCCCCGCGCATTCGCATAATCACCGGGGATCAGAAGCATAGTACGGTGACTAAGGCGCTCCGGATGCTGGGCTTCGGATCCGGTCATTCGATTGAGATACCAAGTGATGCACAGGGCAGGGTATTGACAGATTTGGTAGAGGGCGAATTCAGGCGCGATCCGGATATACCAACCTTGCTGATTCTCCAGGCAGGCGATATTCACACAGGCGCATTTGATGATTTCAAAAACATCATACCGGTCGCCCATGCCCATCGGGCCTGGGTACACATTGATGGCGCGTTTGGCCTTTGGGCCCTCGCCAGCAGGCAGTATAGCCATCTGATGGAAGGGGCTGAAGCGGCCGATTCCTGGTCGGTAGACGGACACAAATGGCTCAACGTGCCTTATGACAGCGGATATGCTTTTGTCGCCTGGCCTGACGCGCACTTTCTATCCCTCAACCAGCATGCTTCCTACCTCGTCCAAAACGATAAAGCACGGGACCAGATGAACTGGACCCCCGAACTCTCGCGCCGGGCGCGCGGTTTCGCTACCTATGCAGCAATCCGGGAACTGGGCACGAGCGGTATTGAAGACCTGGTCAACAGGCTATGCCGTCATGCGGTGGAAATCGTGGATGGGATCAAAGATCACCCACAGGTGGAGGTTATCGCTTACCCGATTATCAACCAGGCGATGGTGCGGTTTAACCAGTCCGTAGGCAGCACCGCGGTATTGGAAAATGACCGCTTTACAGATAAAGTCATTTCCGCCATCAATGCTTCCGGGGAAGCGTTTTTTCAACCTTCCACGTGCAAAGGAAAACATGGCATGCGGATCTCCGTCTGTGGATGGCGCACCTCCGATGAAGATGTGCTGCGAACGGTCAAAGCCATCCGGGAAGCGATCGAAAAAGTTAATCTTGCCAGTGCAGGAGCCTGAGACTTTCTTGTATCCTCCAACCCTTTCACGGACAGGTGAAAATCAATTACTGTTTTACGCCGTTGAGATCGGTCGTTAATACTTCGCTCATGTAATCAAAAAAGGGACGCATGGCTTCAAAGGTGGTTACCACCTCTTTGACGAAGGTAGGGCTCGTCAATTCTTTATCCGTGAAAGTCCGGGAGATGAGGTACTGCTTTTTCCGAATGAGGTCAATGGCGGGACTATCCCGGTCATAACCGGCAGGGGCTGTTTTGAGTTCATCCCCCTGCAAAGACCCAAAGTATTTATTAAAATTTTTAGCCTTTATAATCTTTCGGATGGGCTTGTCGTCAAAGGCGAATTCATCCCGGATTCGCTTAAGGTCGGCAGGCTCGGGCGCCCAGAATCCACCGCCCACAAAACTGCCGCCAGGCTCAATATGCAGATAATACCCTCCCCGGCGTTGCCTGGTGGCCCGCTTAAAATGAATGCCAAAATTGTTTTTATAAGGGGCTTTGTCCTTGGAAAACCGGACATCCCGGTAGATGCGAAATACCTTTCCTTCTTCAATGACATCTTTTTTATTCAACCCTTTCACGATCTCGTCCCGCAAGGCATTCAGGTTGGCGAGGGCCGCTTCATATTGCGCCTTGTGCGCCAGGAACCAATCCCGGTTGTTGTTTTTTTCAATGTCCTTCAGAAATTTTAAGGTGGCGGGTATGATTCCCATGATTTACGTTTTTATTGAAATGTTGTATCCTTCCGCTCGCTCCTGATGATTATTCCTTTTTCCGGGTCACCTCGATTTTACCTTCCGGTGTCAGGCGTACGATCATGTCTCCGTAGGTTTCCGGGTCCACCACCGTATGCGGTTTCCGGTCCAGCAGGATGTCCGGATCGCTGATGCGAAGGATGGTTTTGCAATAATCCCGCAGCGAGTATGTCGCGTGTATGATTTGGATGGATTCTTCATAGGTAGTCGGATCGAAAACGGAAACCGTATCAATGATCGTGATGGAGTCCCGGTCCAGCACCGGCGTGTTACGGCGTTCCATCTCCATTTTGACAGCACGTTCATAACCGGGCGGGGGCATCTGGCCATACGCCATACAGTTTATCCATACGACGAGACAAAGTGTAAGCCTGGCGGTGGTCATTCTGAACATTTTTGATTGAATCCGCTAAAAATACGGGATGCCCCCGTATGGGCAATACAAATTTAAGGGTTGGCGTCAGGAAGTCGCGGTCCAACAGGCGCTGACGGCCCTCCGGTAAAATGTCCTTTGCCATTACAGGAGGGCCATCAGATGGTGGGTATACTTGTTATTTCCGTCGAAGGATAAAAGCGCTGATCACCGCCAGGATAGCCCCCAGAGGCAATATTTCCAGCAAGGTCATTAGGGTCATGGCGATGGGATTTTTATAGAGCTCCATGTTTTTTGCCATCTGCTCCGTCATTTTTGCCATCTCCTCGGCAGATTTACCAGACTCCGCCCATTTGGTTTTCATGTATTCCAGGTATTGTTGCGGAAAACTATGGGCCACTTCGGATGTGTTGTAGTAGATCATCCACCCGATGGTATAAATGACGCTCGCGATCACCGCGATCAGGAAGCCCGCCCAAAAGGCTTTTCGGAACGTGATTTTTCCTTCGAGGTGCTTGTCCCGGTATTGCCGGGTCCCAAAGAAGATCATCGACATGGAAAGGAGCATGTTGATGTATCCAAGGACCTCCCCTTTTCCCATGTCCATTTTGCCGTCGGGGGTTATGAACAGCGGGCGTGTGATGTAGGTGAGGAATACAAGGATAAATCCGGCCAGAAGCCCGTAAGTAATAACTGTTTTTTTCATTGGTTAGGTTTGATTAAGTGATGCGGCAAAGAACTGGGGACCAGCTTATTGGACCATCATCCTTTCGTATGATTTTCCTTTTTTCATCCTTTTTGGGGAGCCAATAACCCTGATTTTTGGGCCAGCATCACGGCCTGGGTCCTGCGCTGGACAGCCATTTTCGAAAATATATTGGCGGCGTGGGTTTTGATGGTGCTGAGCGATACATGGAGCTGATCCGCTATTTCCTGGTAGGAATGCCCCTGCGCGATCTTGACCAGCACCTCGTGCTCACGGGGACTTAACCGGAATTGATTTTCCGGATCATAGGCTACGGGTTTTTCCGGTCCTGTAAGGGATTCCCGGATCAGCTGCAGATCGGCCTGGTGACGATGGGTCAGTTTCCAGCCCATCCAGGTGCCCAGTCCGGCGCAAATCAGTCCAACGATACCCAGGTACGCTTCCAGCGTCAGATCCCGGATGAAAAAGGAAAATTCCAGCCACTTTAGCAGCGCGACCAGAACAGCCAGGCATAAGCCGAAAATAAGGGTAGTCCTCCACATGATGACGTGCACCGGCCAGGTTTCCGGTCATGCCGGCTCCTTCCGTTTATTTATTTTTAAGGGAATCAAACTTAAGTAATCCAATGCCATTTTTTGATACCACCCATGCTCCCCATCTCAGGATTTGGGACGGGATCCATGGTCCCGTGTTTCATTCGCCGGATCTCACCTTTGGTTACTTCATCCTCGAAGAAGGGTCTGTCGTCGGCCAACATCAACACCCCCAGGAGCAATGGACCCATGTCCTGGAAGGCGAACTGAAATTCACCCTGGAAGGCGAGACCCGGATCCTCACCGCGGGCATGATCGCTCATATGCCACCGCATGTGCCCCACGGTGCTGTTGCCCTGAAACGTTGTCGCGTGATCGATTGCTTCCGCCCTGTCAGGGAAGATCTGAAGTCATATCCATTGTGGTGACCCGCGGCCGTTATCCGCAGGAATAGGAAGCGCTTGGACGTGACGGGTAAGACCGCAACCGGGTAAAAAGGGTCCTGTGATTTTTTATTGAAGTTTCAGGTGATACAACCGCACCCGTTGTCGTCACCCAACCGCTCTGCCGGCAAGCATTTATTGGAAGGAGAGTCTTGGCCATAACCGCCATAGCAACAGTGATGCCAGTATGCCAATGGCAAGCGCCACGATGGCCTCCAGGCCGCTTCCGTAAATCCAATAACCGAGACCAAATAAATAGCCGTAGACCATCAGGCATCCAAGCCCCATGGCATATAACTCACGCACCAGACCTGTTCCGGAGGTTGAAGGAATGTCTGACGGATGGTTTTTTGCCAGCCATTTTCGCCAGCCAAAAGCATGCGGTTTGACCTGCCGGTAAAAGCGAATCAGGACGTCGTTTGCTTCGGGCGGAGTCAGGAGAGTAATAAGTACCCAGGCAAAAGTGGTCATACCGACACCCACCACGAGTTTTTCATGATCACCCATCGCTCCCGAATAAAACCATTGGAAATAAACCGCTACCAGGAAACTTACCAACATGCCCGAGATCTCCGACCATACATTGACCCGGTACCAAAACCAGCGAAGGATAAAGATCAACCCGGTACCCGCTCCGATCTGCAGGAGGATGTTGAAGGCTCCCAGGGCACTGTGTAGCTGGGTGGCAACCATGCAGGCCACAATCATCAGGACAAGCGTGGTTACCCGGGCGATCTGAACGAGTTTTTTTTCACTGGCTTGCGGGTTGATAAACCGGCAGTAAAAATCATTGACGATGTAGGAGGAGCCCCAATTGAGGTGGGTCGCAATCGTGGACATAAAGGCGGCGATGAGTGCCGCGACCACCAGCCCAAGTAATCCCGTGGGCAAAAAGGAAAGCATCGCCGGGAAGGCGAGATCATCCTTGATAATCGAAGGATCTACATGCGGTAACTGGGTGGCAATGTCCTGGATCGTGGGGAAGGTAACCATCGAGCATAAAGCAATCAGGATCCACGGCCATGGCCGAAGGGCATAATGCGCGACATTGAACAACAGGGTGGCGCCCATGGCATGCTTTTCATCCCGGGCGGCGAGCATCCGTTGTGCGATGTATCCCCCTCCGCCGGGTTCAGCGCCCGGGTACCAGCTGCTCCACCATTGCACCGCCAGCGGGATCAGGAAAATCGGGATCCATTCAGCCGGATTGCCCCAATCCGGAAATATAGCCATGGCCTCCCTGACGGTAGGCTGGGTGAGGAGCTGGGATAATCCGCCGATTTCGGGTTTCTGCAACAAGACGATGGCGGCAGCCACCATGCCCGCCATTGCCAGCATAAATTGGAAAAAATCAGTAAAGAGCACGCCTTTGAAGCCGCCTACCATCGTATACGCAACCGTGATGACACTGGAGAGCAGCAACGTCTGCCAGGGAGCCAGTCCCAATAAAACGTTACCGATTTTGATGGCCGCCAGGCACACGGTAGCCATGATCATGACATTGAAAAACAAACCGAGATAGATCGCCCGGAATCCCCGGAGAAAAGATGCCGCTTTACCGCCGTAACGGAGCTCATAAAATTCGAGGTCGGTCAGGATTCCTGTCCTTCGCCACAACTTGGCATAAACGAAAACCGTCATCATCCCGGTCAGTAAAAATGCCCACCACAACCAGTTGCCACCCACCCCATGATTACGCACAATGTCCGTAACGAGATTGGGGGTATCGGCCGAGAAGGTGGTGGCGACCATGGAAACACCCAATAACCACCAGGGCATATTGCGGCCGCTCAGGAAAAATTCCGCGACACTTTTGCCCGATTGTTTGGATACCGCCAGTCCGATGATCAGGGAGATGATGAAGTAGGCTGCGATGATGCCCCAGTCCAGTGCCTGTAATGCCATGCGTTGGTTCCGGTTGGTTTGACCGTCAAAAGGTCGCCATTTTATCCAATATGAGGCGTACATCGCGTATGGCGTGGTCGACACCTCTCAGGAAAAAGGCATACGACCGCGGACGGCAAAGCCTTCGCCTTTTTCGTATCTTTGCCTCCCTTATCCTCACAGGGCACACATGTTTACTATCCAAATAAAACTTAAACTGGCCATCATCGCCGTCGGGATCCTCGGGGGCCTGACCCTGATGTTCACCCTTGGATTTTGGTACGGGTTTCCTTTTCTTCTCATAGGCATTGGCTTTTTGGTTTCGTATATCCTCCTGGGGACTGTCCAGTCGGCTGCCCAGCTATTGGAGAAAATGAAATTCGTGGAAGCAGAGGAGAGACTGAAATGGACGCTGAAGCCGGAATGGCTCTATGTGACCAACCGCGCATTCTATTTTATCATGAAAGGGAGTATCGCAGCCAACCTCAAACGGGAAGATGAAGCAGAACACTATTTCGAACAGGCTAAAAACCTGAAACTTCCTTCGGACAATGAGCGGGCCCTGATCTACCTCCAGTTGGCCAATATCAAGGCCAACCAGGGTAAATGGACCCAGGCGAAAAGTTATTTCCACCAACTTAAAAAATTCAATATCACCGAAGGGATGCTGAAGGACCAGGTCAGGCAGTTTGAAAAAGCCCTTGGTCAAAGCGGCAACATGGTCCATCTCCGCTCCGGGCAGGCTATCCAGCCGGGAGGTAAGCGCCGACGCCCCAAAATGCGCTAAAACAAAGGGCAAAAGCCTGATTTTTAGGATTTAACCTTTCTTTTTTCAACTTTTTCCTATCTTTGCGCTCCATTTTTAACAAAAGTTCTTTGGGAGATGGATGCATTGGCCCCTTACCGCATACCCCTGAGCGCCCTCAAGGCGGATTCAGCTTCTTACGGGTGGGAGGTCGGACCGGGTTTCTTCACGCTGTTTGATGAAGATCACCAGCCCCCGAAAGGCACGTTTGCCATTCAACTGGAACTCGAGCATACCGGCGGCGTGACAGTCCTTGATTTTCAGATCGAGGGCAAACTGGATACGCTTTGCGATCGTTGCACCGCTCCGATCGCCATGCCGATTGCCGGTCAGTATGAAATCCTGGTCAAGTTTGGTGATCCGGCTGAAAGCACCGATGAAGTCATCGTGCTGGATCCGGAAGCGCCGGAGCTGAATGTGGGTAAGACGATTTATGATTTTATCCTGCTGTCAGTTCCGATCAGCCATCGCATCCCCGGTTGTGAATCCATGGATCCTGTCCCCTGTGACACATCCATTCTCAACTATCTCGCCGAAACAAAACAGGTTGAAAATGCACCGGAGGAAATCAATCCCCTCTGGGACGATTTGAAAAAAGCAATGGACAATTGACTTTCCTGGACAGAGGGCCCAGCCCGTGGCCGGGAAATAAATTAAACGATACACTGTAAACTTTAAATTTTCGCTATCCAATGGCACATCCTAAGAGTCGTTTATCGAAACAACGCAAGCACAAGCGCCGCACGCATTACAAGGCGACCGCGCCGCAGATCGCTACCTGTGCTGAAACCGGCGAGCCTCATGTCTGGCACAAAGCCTATGAGCATAACGGACACTTGTATTACAAGGGCCAGATGCTGGTCAAGACGCCGGGTGTAGAAGAGTAATCCCGTCTTTCCGACACAAGGAATACATGGAAAGGCTCCCCGGTCAGGATTGACCCGGGAGCCTTTGCTGTTTGTTGTAATAGCTGTCAAATCCTTTCGAAATAACCAGGTACATCGATGAAAAAAGCGCATATCACTTCCGACGCACCGGCGCCCATTGGGCCCTATAGCCAGGCGGTCCAGGCAGGCAACCTGCTGTATATCTCCGGCCAGATTGCTATTGACCCGGCTACCAATGAAGTCCTCCACGGTTCCATCGAAGAGGAAACGCACCAGGTACTGAAAAACATCGGGGCCATCCTGAAAGCAGCCGGTCTCGGATACGAGCATGTCGTCAGTTGCACGGTTTACATTCGCCGGTTTAGTGACTTCGCCGCGATCAACGCTGTTTATGCGCAGTATTTTTCCTCAGAGATGCCCCCGGCACGGGCTACGGTGGAAGTTTCAGGATTGCCTAAGAATGTCAATATCGAAATTGGCGCCATCGCTCACGTTTGATTCATTACGGATCAGGTAAAATGAATTCCATGACCACGACGCGCAAACAAGTCCTTTCAGCCATTCAACCCACCGGCAATCTTCACCTGGGACGGTATTTTGGCGCTATCCAAAACTGGGTTAACCTGCAGTCCGGTTACAATTGCGTCTATGGCATGGTGGATTATCACGCCATGACCATGCCGTTCGATCCCCGCCAGCTCCGGGAGCAGGTCTGGAACCTGGCGTTTGATCTGATCGCCGTGGGATTGAAACCGGAAAATATGTTTATTCAGTCGCTGATCCCGGAACATGCCGAACTGGCCTGGATTTTCAACTGCATGAGCTCTTTCGGCGAGGTGTCCCGCATGACCCAATTCAAAGACAAAAGCCAGCAGGTCAATGAAAAGGACAAGGATGCGTTTATCTCCACCGGATTGTTTACCTACCCGGTTTTACAGGCCGCCGATATTCTCATCTATCGGGCCGATTATGTGCCGGTAGGAAAAGACCAGGATCAACACCTGGAATTATCCAGGAATATTGCCCAGCGCTTTAACCAGGTAGTTGGTCAGGAATATTTTGTCCTTCCCCAGGTCCTCCATGCGGAGGCGAGTAAGATTTTATCCACGGCGGATCCATCAAAAAAAATGAGCGCTTCGCTGGGCCCCAAGCATCATATCCAGGTATTCAGTGATCCGGACACCATCCGGAAACAAATTAAAAGCGCCGTGACGGATTCAGGACCCGTGGCCGCAGGGCAATTGAGCCCTGGGGTGGAAAATCTTTTCGTGATGCTCCGGGCAGCTGGAGGACATCCTGATATGGGTCAGTATCTCGAGGATGCGCAACGGGGCATACTCCAATACGGAAAGCTCAAAGAGGCGGTCGCGGACGCGATTGTCAACATGACAGAGCCTTTCCGTCAAAAGCGCCAGGACATCGTCCGGCATCAGGAGAGTTACAAGGAACAGGTTAAGGCATCTTCCGCGGTGATTCGAAAAAAAGCGCAGCAGACCCTGTATGAAGTCAAGGATCTTGTCGGTCTCATGAATCGTTGACACATGAAAATTATTTGCGTCGGTCGTAACTATGCCGCCCATGCCGCGGAGTTGGGGAACGAGCTTCCGGAATCGCCCATGCTATTTATGAAGCCCGCCACTGCTTTGCTGATCAACAACCGGCCACTGTATTACCCGGACTTCACCAGGGATCTCCACTATGAGGGTGAACTGGTGCTGAAAATCGCCAAAAACGGCCGCCATGTGCAGCCGGAATTTGCCGATACATATTACCAGGAAATCGGTTTTGGCATTGATTTCACCGCCCGCGACCTTCAACAGCAATGCAAGGAAAAAGGCCATCCCTGGGAAATCGCCAAAGCCTGGGATCACAGTGCCGCCGTGAGTAAGACTTTCCTTTCCCTGGAGACAATTCCCGACCGGGCATCGATCCGCTTTCAGCTCAGGCGCAACGGCCGCGTAGTCCAGCAGGGTGACAGCGCGCTCATGATCCATTCGTTCAGTAAAATCATCTGTTACGCGTCCCGGTTTTTTAAACTGCAGGCAGGGGATTATATTTTTACGGGGACCCCGGCCGGAGTCGGACCTGTACAGATCGGGGACGTGCTGGAAGGCACCATCGAAGGGCATGATCTGCTTCGCTGTGAAATCAAATAAGACCCCCGTCGGAAGGCTTTTCAAAACCCCGGCACATGGCTCCTTTTCAGGAGGGGAGATGCCTCATGGTTCAGGATAAAAAAACCTATTTTTGCGCCTCGATTCAGGGGCTTCCGGAGTACCCAGGTCCCGCGAATTCAAATGAGAAAATCCATATTCCAATCTTACTAAACCATTCAATTTCATGCCTTATTTATTCACCTCAGAATCAGTCTCTGAGGGACATCCGGACAAAGTAGCCGATCAGATCTCCGATGCGCTGGTGGATCATTTCCTGGCCTTCGATCCCCAATCCAAAGTAGCCTGCGAAACCCTGGTCACGACGGGACAGGTAGTGCTGGCCGGAGAAGTAAAATCCAACACCTATCTCGATCTGCAAAAGATCGCGCGCGATGTCATCCATCGCATCGGCTACAACAAGAGCGAATATATGTTTGAAGCCAACTCGTGCGGCATCTTATCCTCTATCCACGAGCAATCCTCCGACATCAACCAGGGCGTCGAACGCAAAGTCAAGGAAGAACAGGGTGCAGGTGACCAGGGGATGATGTTTGGCTATGCCACCAATGAAACGGACAATTATATGCCGCTCGCGCTGGATCTGGCGCATCGCATCCTGATCGAACTGGCAGCCATCCGGAAAGAAGGCAAACAGATGAAATACCTCCGGCCGGATGCCAAATCCCAGGTGACGATCGAATACAGTGATGACAATAAGCCCCTCCGGATTGATACCATTGTCGTCAGTACGCAACATGATGAATTTGTCCTGTCGAAAAATGGTAAGGATGAAGAGCGGCTGAAAGCACAGAAGGCCATGCAGGCGCAAATCAAAGAAGATATCATCAAGATCGTGCTTCCACGGGTCATCAAAAAGCTCAAACCCTCCCTGAAAAAATTATTCACCGACAAGATCAAGTTTCATATCAATCCCACGGGAAACTTCGTCATCGGCGGACCGCATGGTGATACCGGTCTGACAGGCCGCAAAATCATCGTGGATACCTATGGGGGCAAAGGTGCTCATGGCGGCGGCGCATTCTCCGGAAAGGATCCCAGTAAAGTGGATCGTTCGGGCGCGTATGCCACGCGGCACATTGCCAAAAACCTGGTGGCGGCAGGCGTTTGCGAAGAGGTTTTGGTCCAGGTTTCTTATGCCATCGGCATTGCGGAACCCACCAATATCTATGTCAACACCTTTAACTCCAGTCACGTACCGATGACGGATGCCCAGATTGCAGAAGTGGTGAAGAAGGTTTTCCCGATGCGGCCTTATGATATAGAACAACGCCTGAAGCTTCGGAAACCCATCTACAGCGAAACCGCTTCCTATGGGCACATGGGCAGAAAACCGGAAGTAAAGGAACAGACGTTCTATGACGGCAGTGGCCGGGCGAAGAAAATCAAATTCGAAACCTTTACCTGGGAAAAACTGGATAAAGTCAGGGACGTGAAAAAAGCCTTCAACCTGGGCTGATCCCCAAGTAAGGCATTCCATTCAATTTCAATTCTTGAACCTCTCTTTCAACCAATAGCATATGACACAAAATGGAGCGATGGGCGGATTCGTGAGCCGTCACATCGGTACGTATCATCCCCGTGAGCTGAAGCACATGCTCGAGGTCGTCAAAGCCGGATCCCTCGAACAGCTGATCGAGGAAACGGTCCCCCGGCAAATCCGGCTCAAAAAACCACTCCGGATCCCGGAGGCGATGCATGAGCAGGAATACCTGCGCCACATCAAAGCCATCGGCGAGAAGAACCGCGTTTTCCGCTCCTATATCGGTATGGGGTATTTTGGTACCCATACGCCGTCCGTCATTCGCAGAAATATTTTTGAAAACCCGGGATGGTACACCCAGTACACGCCCTACCAGGCCGAAATTTCACAGGGCCGCCTGGAAGCGTTACTCAATTACCAGACAATGGTCAGCGATCTGACAGGGCTTCCGATCGCCAATGCGTCCCTGCTGGACGAAGGAACGGCGGCAGGTGAAGCCATGACCATGTTGTTCAATGTTTCCCAGAAGAAATCCAAAGGCGGAGCAGAGCATGCCACCCATTTTTTTGTGGATCAGCATATCTATCCCCAGACACTCGCCGTGTTGCAGTCAAGGGCTGAACCCTTCAACATCCGGATTGTCACCGGGGACTGGAAGACCTTTGAAGGAGGCGACGATTTCTTTGGTGCCATGATCCAGTATCCCGACAGCGTGGGTGCCGTTTACGATTATCGGGCCAAAGTGATCGAATGGCAATCCAAACATATCAAGGTGGCCGTTTGCAGCG
Source organism: uncultured Saprospiraceae bacterium (assembly GCA_964617515.1). Lineage (GTDB taxonomy): Bacteria > Bacteroidota > Bacteroidia > Chitinophagales > Saprospiraceae > Opimibacter. The sequence goes on from CAZTXO010000006.1 coordinate 73,030, forward strand.
ACCTGCTGGCGCTCACCCTGCTGACACCTCCCGGCGATTGGGGTGCCGATGTGGTGGTAGGAAATTCACAGCGATTTGGTGTGCCCGTCGGATTTGGCGGCCCGCATGCGGCCTTCTTTGCGACCCGGGAAGAATATAAACGCAGCATCCCGGGACGAATCATCGGGGTATCTGTGGATCGCCTCGGTAATGCAGCATTGCGTATGGCGCTCCAAACACGGGAGCAGCATATCAAGCGAGAAAAAGCCACTTCCAATATCTGCACGGCCCAGGCCTTGCTGGCAATCATGGCCGGTATGTACGCCGTCTATCACGGACCTGACCAGGTGAAACGGATCGCCCTTGATGTGCATGCCAAAACCGTTGCCCTGCATCAGCATCTCCAGGGGATCGGCCTGAAACCGGTGTCGGATGCCTTTTTTGATACAATCAGCGTCAGCGTCAATCCGGCCCTGCTTCAGCAGATCAGGACAGAAGCCGAACGCAATCAGATCAACTTCCATTATACGCCGGATACCGTCCGCATCAGCCTTGATGAAACCGTCTCCAATGAAGATTTGCGGGACGTCTGCAACGTTTTTTCCGTGGCAACAGGAAAAACAAAAATAAATGCCGCAAAAGGCCTTGATGCCATCATGATTCCGGATATCAGTTTCCGTAAAGAGCCCATTCTTACGCATCCGGTCTTCAGCCTGTATCATACCGAAACAGAGATGATGCGGTATATCAAGTCCCTGGAGAATAAAGACCTGTCCCTCATGCATGCCATGATTCCGCTGGGATCCTGTACAATGAAACTCAATGCGGCGTCTGAAATGTTCCCGGTCTCCTTGCCTGAGTTTTCCACGATTCATCCATTTGCCCCGGCAGAACAAACCCAGGGGTATCAACAGATTTTTGAAGAATTGTCTGATTATCTCTGTGAGATTACCAGTTTCAAGGCCTGTTCCCTTCAGCCAAACTCCGGGGCCCAGGGGGAATTGACCGGATTGCTGACGATTCGCGCCTATCATGCGGCGCATGGTCAGGCACATCGCAATATCGCACTGATTCCTGCCTCCGCACATGGCACGAATCCGGCCAGTGCGGTGATGGCAGGCATGGAGGTTGTGGTAGTGAAATGTGATGAGCATGGTCTCATCGATGTAGCGGATCTCCGGATGCAGGCGGAGAAACATGCGGCACAACTCGCGTGCGTGATGGTCACCTATCCTTCCACCTACGGGATCTTCGAAACCACCATCCAGGAACTCTGTGCGATCATTCATCAAAACGGCGGACTCGTCTATATGGATGGAGCCAATATGAATGCACAGGTCGGACTCACCAGCCCGGGAATGATTGGCGCAGATGTTTGTCATCTCAATTTGCATAAGACCTTTGCCATTCCGCATGGAGGCGGTGGTCCCGGTATGGGCCCCATTTGTGTCAACGAGAAACTGGCTCCCTACCTGCCGGGTCATCCATTGGCTTCCGTTGGAGGCGATAAGGCGATCCATGCAGTTAACAGCGCCCCCTGGGGCAGTGCTTCCATCTTGTTGATTTCGTACGGCTATATCCGCATGCTCGGTGTCGAGGGGATCACGGAAGCCACGCAATTCGCTATCCTCAATTCCAATTATATCAAGTCAAGGCTTGACTCCCGTTACCAGATATTATTCACCGGTGAAAACGGCAGGACCGCCCATGAATTGATCATCGATCTCCGGCCGTTTAAGGCAGCGGGTATCTCCGCAGAAGATGTGGCGAAGCGGCTGATCGATTACGGATTTCATGCACCGACCCTGTCTTTCCCCGTGCCGGGTACGATCATGATCGAACCGACAGAAAGCGAATCCAAGGCTGAACTGGATCTTTTCTGCGAAGCCATGATTCAGATCCGTGCGGAAATCGATCAGGTCGCCGCGGGAAAATACCCGGCTGATCAGAATCCATTGACCAACGCGCCCCACACGCTTGGCATGACCACCGCCGATGAATGGCCCTACCCTTATTCCCGCCGCGAGGCCGCTTACCCGTTAGCGGAATTGAAGCGCCATCATAAGTTCTGGCCTTCCGTAGCGCGGGTTGATAATGCATACGGGGATCGCAACCTCGTCTGCGTCTGTCCGCCGATCGAAGCCTACTCATCCTCTGAAGCGATCGGAGCGTGATTGTCGTCACCGGGGCGATGGGATTTATCGGGAGCGGCTTTGTCAGCTGGCTCAATCAGCTCGGTCGCCAGGACATCCTCGTCGTCGATGATTTTTATAAGTGGTCCAAGGAAAATAACCTGAAGGGCAAACGCATCCATGATTGGGTGCATCGCGATCTTTTCCTTGGCTATTTTGAAAAACTGGCCTCACAGGTAGAAGTTGTTTTTCACCTCGGCGCTCGTACGGATACCATCAGTGAAGAGGTGGCGGTATTTGACCGGTTGAATCTGCAATACAGCCAAGTCCTTTGGGACATCTGCACCCGATACTCCATTCCCATGATTTATGCCTCCAGCGCCGCTACCTATGGAGACGGCACCCATGGATTCAGGGATGATCATGCCGGGGTGTCGAGTCTACACCCACTCAATGCCTATGCCCGGTCCAAACATCAATTTGACGTGTGGGCTTTGCAACAAAAAAAATCGCCTCCGTATTGGTATGGGCTGAAGTTTTTCAATGTCTATGGGCCCAATGAATATCATAAGGCCCGGATGGCTTCCGTGGTCTTTCACGCGTTTCACCAGATCCGGGACTACGGCAAGCTTCGCCTGTTTAAATCACACCGGCCGGAGTATCCGGATGGTGGGCAATTGCGGGATTTTATTTATGTCAGGGATGTCCTGCAAATGGTGTGGGAGGTACATGCGAAGAAACCAGCTTCCGGTTTGTACAATGTGGGAACGGGCAAAGCAAGGACTTTTGCAGATCTCGGCAAAGCCTGTTTTGCCGCTTTGAATGCCCAGCTGCAGATCGAATACATCGATATCCCTTCGGACCTCAGGGACAAGTATCAATATTTCACGGAAGCCGATATGACCAAGTGGACCGGGGCCGGACTGGATTTGCCCGCTACATCGCTGGAAACAGGGATTTCAGATTATATCCAAAATTATCTGTTGCCCAACAAATACTTTTAGCAGGACACAGGGGGTTGGTTGGCGACCGATTATCCGCAGGGTTTTAGAATTCAGCTTTACCCAGGGCCGGGCATAGCCGACGTATGGATCGGTGGGCAAATTACTCGCTTGCTTTCTTGCTGTCAGGACGCATACCTGCGTAATAGATGAGGTGCCACCCGTCTTCCAGTTTAGCGAAACGCCGGTGCAGGTACAGGTTTGTACCTTTCATGTGCACCCAATGTTCGATAATGCGGTCATTGAACATTTCAAACCACTGTTCAAATTGCTGAGAGGGATCCGTGAAAGGATGATGCAGTTTCCAGTCCGCCCGTTGCCAGAAATAACGGGTGGTCGGAATCGAATCGAGGTCACCTTGCGCATTCGGAAGGCCTTCCAGGGGAAAGATGATGTGTTCCATCTGGTAGGCAGAGTCACGGTGAAAACGATCAAAGAAGGTGATGAAATCTTGTGGCAGTGTATCCTGGGCGGATGCGGCATCCGCTCCGGAGGTCGTCCCGGTTCCCGGCTTGCAACTAACGATCACCAGCAGGTAGCACAGCAGGACGCAACCTGCAAAAAACCCACGCCACTTCCGGCAGCATTCGGTACTCGATATCATACTGTAAAGGTAATCCTTCAAGATGGATCTCTCCTTTGGCCGTTAAAGTTCCCGGATGCAGTTCATGGATGAATATGTGTTCCCTGAATCCGAGCTTTCTTTTTCCAAAAGCTTTATAGATAGATTCTTTCGCACCCCACAAGACATGGAGACTATGCAACGGATTCGTGCTTTGCTGCGCAACAGCCAGTTCGTCTGCGGAAAGAAATCGGGTTGCGATGCGCCTGATCGTAGCGGAGTATACCTGGATATCTATGCCGCAGGGCTGGTCACTGATCATCGCTGCGCACCAGCGTTCACTGTGACTGATCGAGATATGCTGGGTACTGCCGCGGAGCACGGGTTTGCCGAAATCATCATAGACGCATCCGGGTCGCTCGGGCAAGCCCCATATTTGATAGAGCAGTTCACGACTCGCCAGCCATTCCCTGCGCTTGCGTGGGGATAACGGTTCAAGGATTTCCTTTTCTTCCGGGGTGAGATGATCGGTGAGATATTCCTGCACACCCATATGGTGCCCCACAGCGGCCGTCATCCCGGGATGCCGGATGGTATGCAGTTTCTCCATAGGCGGTAAATGTATTGAAATGCAAAGAGCCGTAAATGCCCGCTAGTGCCTAATTCGCTATTTTTGCCGACTGCTGAAAAAGACCTCCCATGATACTGACCGATGTCCAGATCCTGAAAGCCATCCAACGCGGGGATATTATCATCACTCCGTTTGACCGATCCAAGCTGGGCACCAATTCCTATGATGTTCACCTTTCCGCCCATTTCGCTGTCTATGTGGACGAGGTGCTGGACGCGAAAAAACATAACGCCATCCGTCATTTTGAAATCGGTCCGGAAGGATTTATTATCCAGCCTGGTGAACTGTATCTCGGCGTGACCGTTGAATACACGGAAACACACTGCGCCGTTCCTTTCCTCGAAGGGAAATCCAGCGTAGGCCGGCTGGGAATCGATATTCATGCCACGGCCGGGAAAGGGGATGTCGGATACTGCAATACATGGACCCTGGAGATCTCCTGTGTAAAACCTGTTCGCATCTATCCGAATATGCCCATCGGTCAACTGATCTATTTTACCGTGGAAGGAGACATCGAAAACCGGTATAACAAAAAACCCGGGGCTAAGTACAACGAGCGTACTGACCGCCCGATGGAAAGCATGATGTGGAAAAATAAATTTTAATCCGTTGACCTGTATCGGATTCCCGCAGAAGCAACACTCAATGCTCCTGATGATGCTCCTGCCAGGCCATCATACCGCCGATCAGGTTATAAGTGTTCAGGATGCCGGCATGCATGCTTAGCAACTTTTGCGCCATACCACTCCGGTTTCCCGAGCGGCAATACAATACGATGTCCCCTTTTTCCGCCATGGCCTGGATCTCTTCCAGGTGGAGCGGAATCGTTGCCAGCGGAATGTTGGTTCCCCCGATATTGTATTCCTCGTGTTCGTAAGGTTCGCGCACATCCAGGAGTTGGACGGAAGGATCCTCCTTCAGGCGTTCAGTTAATTCGGCGACGAAGATTTGGTGCATGATGAGCGATGATTGAAACAGGTGGATTTATGGGCAGGATGCCGGTTTTTCGACACTCAGGGTTAACTGTATCGTGGATTCCATATCAATGATACTGCCGTCGGCAAGGGGATACTGGTCAACCACAAACGCGGTATTGATATCGGTGACATTCCCCTGCCGGGTCAGGTCTCCCACTTTGAGGCCCAGATTTTCCAGGAGGAATTGTGCTTCTTCATACGTCTTGCAGATCAGGTTCGGTACTTCCACTTTGCCACCGGCTTTGGAAGAGATGACAAATTCGAGGTAATCCCCTTTTTCTACCGGCACCGTATTGTCCCTTCCTTTGGCATCAATGATCGTCCGGCCTTTGTACCGTACTTCCAGGATCTGGTCGGGATCTCCGGGATCAAATCGTGTGTCAACAATGCGGGATTTGATTTCAAAATGTTCTTCCAGTTCTCTTTTCTTGCGCTCATAGTTTTTGCCATACATTTCCGGAAGCCGGCTGGAGATGATCTGGTCAGGGCTACGCTTGGTGATCGTCACATAGATCATCCGGTTTTGCTTGACGAAGGACCCGGCCGGAGGATTTTGCTTGATGATTTCGCCACCCGGTTTGCCCAGGATGTGCAGGGAGTCCTGGATACTCATCCTGAACTTATGGCGCTTCGCGTCTTTCACCGCCTCCGCATAGCTGTATCCGGTATAGTCGGGCATTTCCAGTTCCTGCCCGTGATGCGTATATAGCCTGAGCCATAAGAAAGATACCAATAAAAAGATCCCCAGGAAAGTGACGATAGCGATGATGGTATAGCGGAAATCCTTGCTTTGGAGGTAGGCTCCTATTCCCCTTTGTTGAACTTCACCCATTGCCCTTTTGATACGTATCCATCCAGCCATAAAAGTATGAAATCAACCCAACAACGGAAGGGCCGGACCTGTCCTTTATCCTTCCGGTTTTCGCTTCCAGCGACGGTGTGACCATAACCATTCAATCCTGCTTTGCCGGATGTTTTTCTCCAGGGCCATCGCAAAGCGACGGGTAATCTCACCAGTCTCCACCGGCTCGGAGCCATTGAAGATCGTCTCACACCGGAGTTCGTAATGCCCCTTTGGTAATGGTTGAATGTTCATATAGACCACCGGCAGCCGGTATTTTAGGGCCAGGGATTCAGGGCCATTGACAAAAGCGGTCTGGCGACCCATAAATGGAGCCCAGATGATTCCCTGGTCATTGCCGGGATTTTGATCTGACAGCATGAGCACGAGTATGGGTTTGCGCTTCATCAACCGGAGCAATTCCCCGATTTGTCCCACTTCCACCAGGTAATTCACCTGCGTCGACCGCCGGTTGTACATCAGCCGGTCTACCCAGGGATTCTTGATTTTACGGTACAAGGCACACACCTGGTCCGGGTACACAAGCCCAACGTGAGATCCGGCCCATTCCCAGTTGCCGATGTGCCCAAACGTAATCAATACACTTTTACCTTCAGCCAGCCATGTGTCCAACTCCGGATGATGCACATAATGCATGCGCTTTTTTAAACTTAGCGTGGTGGGACCAACCAGGGTCTGACGGATGACTTTTGCCAGGAAACGGTAATAGGCCCGCAGATCCCGTCGGATTTCCCCAGGCCTGCTGTAGCGGAAGGCATTTTCGAGGTTTTGCCGAATGACCCTGCGCCTGTACCGGAGGAGGTACTGGAGGATCAAGGCTACGGTGCCATCCAGGAGGCTATAAGGCAAGGACACCCCCAAATATATCCTGTCTGCAAATAGCCGGAGATGCCATATTTTTATCCCGGATTCCCCCCATCAGGTGGTATAATAATTGCTCGTGGTTGGGTTGACAGTATAGCCGTGGCAGTAAACCATTCCATTTCCTTGTTGATTGCGGACGACCACACCTTGTATGTGGATGCCTTGGTTATTGCCCTGCACCATCAGGAGCTGCTTCCCGTAAAGGTGATCGGTACTGTTTCCAACGGAGAACAGCTACTGCTGAAACTGCAATCGCTTCGCCCCGATATTTTGTTGCTGGACCTGAACATGCCGGTCCTCAACGGGCTGGAAGCTATACCGCTTATCAAAACGGAATATCCCAGGCTCCGGATCCTGGTGGTGACCAAGTACAGTGATCCCAAATTCATCAAGGAATGTCTGCAAGTGCACCAGATTTCCGGATATGTTCTCAAGACCAGCGGTTTTTCCGAGCTCCTGGAGGGAATCCGGCTGGTTTATCAGGGGCTATCTTACCTCAGTAAAGGGCTCCAGCTCTATCCAAAAGAATCACTGGAAGAACTGGATCCCCCGGTCTTTGGGGAATCCTTCCTGGCGCGGTATAATCTCACCCGCCGTGAACAGGAAATCCTCGGACTGATCGCCCAGGCGAAGAGCAATACCGAGATTGCGGACGGCCTGTTTATCAGCCCCCAAACGGTGGGAGCCCACCGGAAGAATATTATGCGAAAGCTTAATATCTCCACTACCGCCGGCCTCGTACGGTTCGCTATCGAAAACCAACTGGGCTAGACCCTATTTCAACGAATGCTAATTTTTTTGGCTAAAGGCTTGAAAATCCAATTTTTAAGCTATTTTTGATCGCCCTCCCTATCATTTTTATACCTGAATCTTTACTTTAGACGTGAAATCCCTATTCCGTTTAAAGTCTTTAATACGTTTTAAGACTATGAAAACCAGACTCATCTAACAATCCCTGCACATATGAAACCATCTTTTACCCTTTTATTAATCCCCCTGCTTACCCTTTTGATGACCGGACAGGTCCGCGGAGATGCGAGTTGTTATTATGACAACATCTCCCCGGTCGCGATCTGCGACGCCCATACCGTTGTGGCGCTCTCCAATACCGGAACTGCCAAAGTATGGGCCACGGATATCGATGACGGCAGTTATGATAACTGCCAGATCGCTGAATATAAAGTCCGCCGGATGGTGCCCGGATGGTGCCCGCCGGGAGTCGCGGATGACACCCAGTTCCGCCCCTATGTGGAATTCTGCTGCGAAGACATCGGCCAGACCATCTGGGTGGTGCTTCGCGTCGTCGACCTTTTTGGCAACTACAATGAATGCATGGCCGAGGTGACGGTGCAGGACAACACCAGCCCGCACATTATCTGCCCACCCAATATCACCATCAGTTGCAGCTACTGGTTCAATTATGACGCCCTCAACAATCCGTACAACAGGACTTTCGGTACCGTTGCTGTAAACGGTGCTCCCCGGTTGCCGATTATTATCAACGACCCGGGCAATGCCTGGGATCCCCAACCGAAGAACTGGGGCATCGATGGGACGGCCGGAAGCGGTGTTTGTGGCGGTGGCAATGTCTGGGTGACGATTCCCGAAGTCATTGACTATCGTAATTCCTGCGGCGTCGGTGTGATCAAGCGTAAGTTTTACATCGAAGCCGGCTACTGGTCAGACTGGTGCTACCAAACCATCACGGTCAAGGATTACAGCGGCGGATACTTTAATATCAACTGGCCACCCGATTACCATGCGGACGGCTGTATCTATGGACCTGAGAACGTCGAACCCGAGGATCTCCCGGCTCCCTACAATAAACCTACCATTAACGGGTATGGCGGATACGGCAGTTCCTGCAGCCTGATCGGCTACGCGCATGACGACCTCGTCTTCACCTTCCTGGATGGAGCCTGCTACAAGATCCTCCGTGAATGGACCGTCATCGACTGGTGTAAATATCAGCCCAACAATCCCTGGAGTCCCGGTATCTGGAAACATACCCAGGTATTAAAACTCTTTAACCACAATCCGCCCACCTTTGTCAACGGATGCCAGGATGTTGAAGTGGATGGCTATGAGCCTAATTGTTCCGGTCGTTTCTATCAGCAACCCCAGGTGACGGATGATTGCACCCCGGTCGATCAGTTGAAATGGGATTACAAAATCGACCTATGGAATGACGGCACCTATGACATTTCCTACGAAGGCACCGGTCAGCCCACGGTCGATAAAGTCATTCCCAATGGATGGCACAAGATCCTCTGGAATGTCGGGGATCAGTGTGGTAATTATACCACCTGCAGCTACAAAGTACATGTCAAAGACAAAAAGGCACCAACCCCGGTATGCTATTACGGCCTTTCCAGCGTCGTGATGCCGATCGGCGGCATGGTGACCATCTGGGCAAAGGATTTCAACGTGTCCAGCTCCGATAATTGCACACCCCAGTACAAATTGAAATATTCGTTCAGCGAGAATCCATGGGATGCCTCGCGCACCTTCACGTGTGATGACCTGGGTACCAATCCGATCCACATCTGGGTGCATGATGAATATGGCAACAAGGATTATTGTACGACCTATATCATCATTAATGATAATGAGCATTCCTGTACGGGCTTACATGAGGTACAAGGACTCGTGACCACCTTTACCGGCATCCCGGTTCCGGCAACGTCCGCGGCCATGTTTAAGATCATGCCGGATCAATCGCTCGAGGAGGATGAGTCCAAATCCATGTCCAATGCGCACGGTCAGTTCAAACTCGGCTTTGGGACAACCCAGTATGACCGGATGGTGGATCTCAGCCGCCAGGGCAAACCCCTGGAAGGTATGTCCACCCTGGACTTTATCGCCCTGAAACGGCACATCAGCGGGGAAGAACTGATCACGGATCCGGCCAAACTCTATGCTGCTGACCTGGATGGAAACGGACACGTCGGAGCCAATGACCTGTTGCTGTTAAAGCAGGCGCTGCTGGGCGGGTTCAAATTGCCCGGATTCAAGGGCAACCTCTCCTGGATCTTCTTCGGCGATCCGTGTGCCCCCAATACACCTGAAGATCTCTTTAACGCGTACTGCCATAATGGGGTAGAGGTTGACCATAATGGGACGTTCCCGGCCCAGGTCACCTTCAAGGCGATCAAGATGGGAGACGTCAATGGCGATATGGTCAATGCGGCCTGGATGGTTTCTCCGCGTACCAGTGCCTCCTTCCCGGTCTATGTACGGAAAAACCCGGCAGACCATACGTATGACTTCATTTTAGGAAAGGACGCCACCATCTATGGCCTACAGATGTCCTTTGAAGCCCCGGATCTGGATATTGTCAGCGGCAGTCTGCCGGTCGATAATGCAAGCCTGGCCAGGGATAAGGAAGGATTCTCCCGGTTAAGCTGGGGTCAAAGCACTCCGGTTGCGCTGAAGAAGGATGCCATCCTGTTCACTATCAGCAATTTATCCTCTGATTCTGACCTGACGGACCTCCTGATGTCCGATGAAGAAGGACTTTTCCCGGAGATTTATACAGAAGACCTTGGAAATCAAATGATTGTGTTGAGGTCCTGGGAGGATGTTGTAAGCAAAGGAACCTTTGAAACCCTCATCAGTCCCAATCCATTTACGGATAATACGACACTCCAGATTACGATTCCGGCTGGATCGGAGTTCGAAGTCTCCATTTTTGACATCAAGGGGATTGAGCTTTTCCGGCGGACATTTGTCTCCTATACCCCTAAGGCAGAGGTGATTATCGGACCTGATATCGTGGCATCCTCCGGGATATATTACTACCGTGTAACGTCCCATCTGGGTGAACTTTCCGGAAAATTCATTCGACAGTAATTTTCGATTATCTCTATAAGTCATTGCCTCCCAGGAGGCAATGACTTATTTCCACCGAGACAGGACGAAAGAAAAACCAATTCCAGGCACCCCGGGCACCCCGGGGTGTTTTTATTTGATCGGCAGGACGCGCGAAAGAGAAATTGCATCTGCCGTCTGCAGGACATCTCCTCCTGATGCTAGTTTCTGGAAAAATGCGCATTTTTGCCCCTGATCTGACCCCGCCCGCGAAATTCCAGCCACTCCCTCTTTATCGTTTATTTGGATCTAATATGGTATGGTTTTAGCTGCCCCTATGAGCTTGGGTCCTGATGGTCATAAGCTAAGACATTGCAACTAATATTACTATATTTGCCACTGATTTGCCGAAACTTAAAGTTTTCTAATCTGCTTAAAGTCATCAAAGAATGAGTAAATCCATCCTAGGTGTTTTGGTCGCATGGTTTTTTTCGTTCGCCCTGAAAGCGGAACAACCCATCTTCAATATCAGCAGTGTTGATGCCAACCCTGGCCAGATCATCAACATCGATTTTCATGTCGACAATTTCACCAATATCATCAGCGCCCAGTTCTCCGTCAACTGGAATCCGACTGTCATAAAGTTCAAAAGCATTAAGAATTTAAATGCCAATGTGCCCGGGTTGTCCATCGCCAATTTCGGTACGCCGCAGAATTTACTCGACCAGGGCAAATTTACCTTCGGATGGTTTGAAAGCAGTGTGACCCCCATAACCATTCCGGACAACTCGCTGTTTTTTACCGTCGAATTCGAAGTATTAGGGGATCCCTGTGATGCCTCTACTGTCGCCATCACCAATGATCCCACCGAGATAGAAGTGGCAGAGGCAGGTGAGGTGCCGGTTGGATTGGTTTCCAATAATGGAACCGTCACCGTACCAGGGACAGGCTGTTCACAGGATATCCACCTCATCGGTAACTCGATCATAGGCGCCTGCAATTCGAATGTATGCATTCAGTTTACCGTGGAGAATTTCGTGACGGTTGGTGCAATGGAGTTTTCGTTGACGTATGATCCCACTGTCCTCCAATTTGATAAGTTCCAGAATTTCGCGCCGCTCCTTTCTTTCGGTACCGGCAATACAAATCTCCTGATGCCGGGATTGTTGCGTGTCCTTTGGTTTAACAGTAATGTGGTCAATGATACACTTGCCGACGGGACGGTCTTATTCGAAATCTGTTTCGATGTCATCGGTACGGGCGGGCAGTCCAGCGATATTACGTTTGGCAATGATCCACCTCCCGGTTTCTCCGATATTGATGGTAATCCGCACACGGTCACCATCACCCCGGCCAACATCACGGCGCAATGCGCGCTGGAAGGTTTTGCCCTGATAGCCGACACAGTATGCACACAACCCAACACGGTTGTCTGCATGGATGTCAAAGTCAACGATTTTGATGATATCGTCGCGATGCAGTTCAGCATGAACTGGGACTCCACCAAGTTTATTTTTGATCACGTCGAGGGTTTTGGATTGACCGGATTGGATATCAACGCGTTTGGTACACCCGGTTTTCCGGATGTCAAGCAGGGCCAATTAACGGTCAGTTGGATCGATCTCTCTTTGCAGGGCGTCACGCTTCCCGATTTCGCCACGATCTTCCGGTTATGCCTCAAAGCGGTAGGCCCGGTCAACACCTCATCCCCGGTAACCTTCACCGCCAATCCGATTGATATCGAAATCCTCAATGCGGAGGATAGCGTATTGGTCTATGGATTGCTGCAAGGGCAGGCGCAGATAAAGACAAATTGTGTCGATCCCGGATGCGACGTTTCCTATTTGCTCAACGTGCTGTATCCGCCATGTCCCGGAGAATGCACCGGTGTCATGAATCTCCAGGTGATCGAAAATTGTCCCGAATCCCCAACTTATCTGTGGTCCAACGGGGCCACCTCGGAAGATATCACCGGCCTCTGTGATGAGGGCATTTATTGTGTGACCATTACAGTCGGATCTAAAGTGATTATTGCCTGTGATACCTTATTGGTACCGGATCCTTTCGCGATCACCAGCCAGATCACCAATCCCACACCCGGAAATGCCAGCAATGGATTGATTGATATTCTCACAGTCACCGGAGGGACCCCTCCCTACACCTATCACTGGAGTTATCCTCCACCCAATGGAACCACCACGCAGGATCTCTCGAACATTCCGGCGGGAACCTACACCGTGACGATCACCGACAGTCATTCCTGCCAGTTTGTACCGGATCCGTTTGTGGTTGGCGCCGATTTGACCGCGGCCATCACCAATGTTTCCTGCAACGGAGGAATGAATGGTGCGATCAACCTGCAGGTGAATTATGGTACCGCACCCTACACCTTCAACTGGAATACAACACCGCCGCGCACTTCAGAGGATATCGATAACCTCAAAGCCGGCATCTATTGTGTGACCGTTACCGACAATAGTGGCAGTACCCGGGATTCCTGTTTTACCGTGACGCAGCCGGATCCGCTCAACGTAACCGCATCGCTGACCCATGATGTCAATGAAAACGGGCAGGGGGCCATTGATATGAATGTCACCGGAGGACTGCAACCCTATTCCTATCAATGGGCGGATGGTCCAACATCCCAGGACCGGATCGGGCTTTCTCCCGGCACCTATTGTGTCACGATCACCTATGGACAGGGCTGTACCACGGACACCTGTTTTACCATCTTCGGCGGAGGCATCAATGTGAGCCTGACTGCAAAAGCATACGGTAATTTTCAAACCAGTTGCGGCAATACCTGTGACGGGATGATCACCTCCAATGTGGTTGGCGGCAATGCGCCGTTCACCTACCAATGGTCCAACACGCAAACAACACCCGACCTGATGACCAATGTGTGTGAAGGCACCTACTCCCTCACGGTAACGGACCAGGATGGACAGACAGCCACGGCCACGATTGTTATTACCTCACCCCCGGATATCGTGATGGTGATCACTTCCACTTTGCCAACCGATTTCAATTCCTTCGATGGTGCCTTATCTGCAGTCGTCAATGGCGGCACGCCTCCCTATACCTATTCCTGGTCGGGTCCGGTCAGCGGTAACACGGCAGCGCTCAATAACATTCCGGCCGGAAGCTACCTCCTGCAGATAGTCGACAACAGCGGATGCCAGGCGGATACCGTCATTCACCTGTTTAATCAAAATATTGATTGTTATCAGGGCATCACGGTGATCACACCGAATAACGATGCGAAAAATGATTACTTCATTATTGCCTGTGTCCTCGATGATCCCAACCACCTCTACATCTACAACCGCCTGGGGGGACTCGTCTATGAAACGGATAACTACCAGAACAATTGGGACGGCGTGGATCAGGATGATGTGGAGGTACCGGATGGGGGTTATCTCTGGGTCCTGGAAGTATATGGTCCTGCGGGGACAAAACAACTTTTTAAGGGCGTCGTCAACGTAGTGCGCACAGCGGATTGATGTACACTTATCCTGAAGAGCAAACATGCATTGAATCCATTAATACATTGGAACATCATGATTAAAAAACATTTTCTCCAGTTTCTCTTGATCACTTTCGGATGCCTGTCGTTGATTCGACTGAGCGCCCAGGAGGTGGGGTATTTCAACCATTATTACCTCCAGCCGGTGATGATCAACCCCGGGGCTACCGGTTTCCAGGGAGATCACCAATTGCTCGCGGATTACCGGTTGAGTTATGCGGATTTTGAAAATGCCCCGCGTACGTTCACTGCCATGTACCACGGATCCTTCGCCGATAAGATCGGCCTGGGTGTCCAGCTGATGGCGGATAAGATCGGTGCAGGGCAACTGGCAGGCGCACAGCTTAATTATGCATACCGGTTTTCGTTTGAGGATGTCACGCTCAGCGTAGGCCTGTCGACCGGGCTTCAGACCTTCAAGATCAAAGGGACCGGAAAAGATCCGCTGGTGGTCGGAGACGATCCGCTTTTACAGGAAGCGGTGGACGGTTACCTCTTGTTTGACGGGGCGGCCGGTGTCTATGGAGAGGTGGACAAAAAATTATTCTTTGGCGTTTCTTTTCCCAATCTCATCAAAAACCGGCTGCAGGATATCGAGGGCGATGTCAACCTCGATGAACTGGATGCTTTTTCGTACGCGGTGCTTCTGGGATATCGCTTTGATGTGAAGAATTATAATTTCACGGTGGAACCCTCCGTCACCATCAAAGACCTTCGGTATAGTCCGTTTTTGGTGGATGCCAATGTCAAATTTTCTTTCCTGGATGAACAGTTGGTGGGCGGCCTGGAGTATTCAATCGGGGATAACAGCCGGGCGGGCCTGTTGCTGGGTACACGGATCAACGCACTTCGCCTGTATTACTCCTACGATGTCAGTCTTGGAGATTTCCAGCAGTACAACAATGGTTCGCACGAACTGACCCTGGTCTATCGCATACCCGGAAAAGCGATGGCGACGGAGAGCACCCCGATGCAGTAAAGCCTCCGGGGTTTCCGCTATTCCGGCTTGGATGGTGCGCTGTTGAGCCGAGTGCGTGCCGGAAAAGGTTTCCTTTTGAAAAATGGTGTATTTCCGACGCCGGGAGGAAGTCCTGGTGGGAAAAATCGGTTTTTCAAAATACATTTTTAACATATATAATATTCCTCTATTGTATAGTATTATCATCCTGAAGGGTTGATTTATAGGGAAATAAAATAATTAGAAGGATTCTAACAAATTAAAGTATATTATAATTTGTTTTTGATTGAATCACAGGGTTTCTAAGTATACCACTAATCTGTAATACAATAATTACCCAATTACGGGTATAAGCCCTGATTAGCCTTATTATATCTTTGTCCGGTTTAGTAGGCCAAGCACTGCATTTGGCATGCTTTTTGGCATAGTAAACGTTGACTTGGAGAGTGTGGTAAAGATTGGTTTATCACCTCGAACCAGCCTGATAGAATGAAGAACCTATTCCTGTCGCCGCCCGGTGGCAGAATTGGTGTCTCGCCATCTCTGTTATTGCTGTTTTCGACGTGTAAGACTGGTCCTCCTCATGAAGCTCTGAGTGCAACATTCAGTTAGCAACAAATTCCGTATGAATCTATCATTAATTAAACCAAAACTTAATCTCATGAAAAGCACAAATCCGATTTTGTCGTCGTTCTGGGTGAAAGTGATTCCGGTGTTAGTCCTGGTATTCTGCCTGGGCTGGACCAATTCACACGCACAGAATTACAAACCACTCAATGAGGCTGTTCAGTCGGTGGAGACCGCGCTGGATGCGCTGAAGGAGGGGAAGTCTGTGGGGCCAACCCTCACGACCACCACTTCCAACCCTTCCAAGTTGAACAGTGGCATGCCTCAATCCCAGGTAAAGGTGTTTGAGATAGGCTATTTCCAGCGTTTCCTGGAGCAGACCAAGCTCACCGGTGGTGTAGCTGAGGCTGTTCAGGCGTTGGATGCTGAATTCAATTCCCAGGGACAACAGGCTTCACGCAACAGCACGGTCAGCACGGCCCGTGGGGAATTGATGTCGCTTATTACCTACTAATAAATGACATATCGAATGAATAAACCAATCGAACTTGATAATTCAAATTCCAATCTCATGAAAAGGAAATATTTTACTCATTTCAGTTTAACGACGTTGGCGTTGCTGATTTGGGCTTCAGTGCAGCTGAATGCCCAGACGGTTACGCAAACGTTTACCTCTGCGTCAGCTGCGGCCAGTATCCCGGACGGAGCTTACAATGGTACGTTGGCCTCCATGGCCTCCAAGACCGTCAGCGTATCAGGGCTTCCGGTGAATGCCAAGATTACCAATATCCGGGTGATCGCCAACATGAGCCATGATGCCACAGGTGGTAGCTCCACTTCGGACAACTGTTCTGGTGGTGATGGTACCGGCGGATGGGTCGGTGACATTACCATTAAGTTGTTCAACCAGGGCAACCAGGTGATGGGTCTGATGAGCCGTCCCGGTCTGGCCGAAGGAGTGGATGGTGCAGGAACATGCTGCGGTAACTCCGCTGACCTGCTCAAATCTGCCCCGGACATCACTTTCTCTGATGCCGCTGCCATTTCTTCCGAGAATATGGGCGGTGCCGGAACAACCGATGGTCTTGGTAATGTAAATGTTTACACCTACCAACCTTCGAAGGGGATCATTACCTCTCCCTTCACCAACTTTGCGTCCTTGGCCAACTCCTATGCAAATGCATCGCTGGCCAACGGAACATGGACACTGGGGATGGGTGATGGTGCACTCTTTGATGGCGGTTGCTTAACCTCCTGGGCACTGGAAATCACCTATAACGTTTTCGTACCCTGTACGATGACTTGCCCGCCGAATGTCACACTCAACCTGGATCCAGGTGCTTGCGACATCGTGTATAGCTACCCGTTACCAACATTGACGGGTCAATGTTTCGTAGGAGGTATCATCAACGGATTCCAGCAAACCTATGCACCCTCTGCCATCAATTACTGGCAAACGGGTAACGGGATCCAGACCAATCCTCCAGGCGTTTTTGCCAACGATCCTCCGGAAGTGGTATTTAACAGCCCGACCAATACCCAGCTCACGCTGGTATCCGCTGACTTTAGCCAGCCGGGTCCGATCTACTACTTCTTCTATGGTGTTGAGTGGAAGAATAATACCACCTCAACGCAAAACGTATCCTTCAACTGGACGTATACAACCAACGACGGTGCGTTCTGGGATCGTTTCGTTTACCTGATTGGTAGCGACGCCAGCAATTTCTCCAATAACAACTTTGGTAACCAGGTTGGTAACTGGGTCACTGTTTCTAATAATAACGGTGGTCTCAACCAAAACGGTGTGGTCAATATCATGATCCCCGCCGGACGCCGTTTGGCTCTGGCCGGATATACCGTTGACGCCGTCGCCGGTCCTGCTACTATTAATATTACCAATTTTGCAGTTTCTGCGATTATACCTTCTGTTCCGGTTCAGACCTCAGGTCTCCCGAGCGGATCGGTATTCCCGCGTGGCACAACCACCAACTGCTTCTCCGTCACAGCTAACGATATCAACGGTAACCCGATGACATCTACCTGCTGCTTCAATGTTGTTGTGAAGGAGTATCCATTCCCCATTTCTACACTGGCCTGCAATGACAACGTTCAGGTTTCTGTCAATGAGGAGTGCGAAGCTTACGTGACGACAGACATGATCCTGGAAGGTGGCCCATATGGTTGCTACGATGATTATATCGTAACGATCCAGGGTTATGGTTCCGGTCCGGGTGGAGTGACCATCGACAATGATGCCATTGGCCAGACATTGCTGGTAACTGTATTCGATCCTGAAACGGGTAACAGTTGCTGGGGTACCATCAGCGTGGAAGACAAGATCCCGCCGATGATCGAATGCCGCGACCAGGTGATCATGTGCGGTGCGCAACTGCCTGACGAACCGGCTCCGGCTTTCGTTGGTCCTCAGACCATCAAATACACCGGCCTTAATGATTACATTGAGAACCCGATCGTCCTCAACTACTACTTTGATTACAGCTATCTGCCCAGCACCCCGGTTCTGGACGTAGACTGCCGTATCAACCTGCAGGAACATACCTGGCTGCCTGACCTCAACATCACGGTCATTGCTCCCAATGGTACACAAAAGCGCATCTTCGAATTGACCGGTTGCTTTGGCCAGGAATGGCCGATCGACTGCTGGTTCGATGACGAGGGTCTTGGTAACATTACCCAGTGCGCTACCCTGAATGCCAATGGCGCTCACCTGCAGCCTGTTTGCGCTCCGGGTGTTTCCTGCCAGGTGCTCAATACGTTTGATGGCCTCGATGCCGATGGTATCTGGACTGTCCGGATTTCCGACCTGGCTGCCGGTGATGATGGTTTTGTACGTGAAGTTGGTCTGGCAATCGACGTCAATGCTCCTGCAGTTGCTCCTTCAGACAATTGTGGTGACGTAGATGTTACCTACACGGATTCCGAAGAAGGTGATCCTTGCGAAGGCCTCGTAGTAACCCGTCACTGGGTGGCTACCGATGGCAGTGGCAATACCTCTGCCTGCGATCAGCATATCACCGTCAATCCGCTGGTACTCGACAGTGTTGTATGTCCTCCGGCCTATATCGGCCATTGCGGCGAATCCTCTGATCCGGACAATACCGGCTGGCCCACCGTCAACGGTAACCCGATCACGGATG
>CAZTXO010000007.1:0-20937 GCA_964617515.1 uncultured Saprospiraceae bacterium
TAAGGTTCTTTGAATGCCACCGTAGCTCAGTCGGTAGAGCAACGCATTCGTAATGCGTGGGTCAGCGGTTCGAGTCCGCTTGGTGGCTCCGGTTTGGGGCTGAAAAACATTGGTTGTCAGCCACTTTTCCTGCGGGATGTAGCGCAGCCCGGTAGCGCACTACGTTCGGGACGTAGGGGTCGCTGGTTCAAATCCAGTCATCCCGACCTCAGGTGATGATGACCCCGGCCTCCCGGCCGGGGTCAAATCATAAATATTCCGTACTTTTTGGCATCCAAATCCTTCTCACTCAAGGCTATACCGATGCAAAGATTGTACATATTGGCCTCCCTGCTGCTTTTTCCCCTGGTTTCCAACGGTCAGTTCAGCATTGACCACAATCTGATCCTGGGCGGCAACGCTCTGGACGAAGCCAAAGACATCGCGGTCAACGCCTCCCGTACCTCCCTTTTCCTGGGAGGCCGTTCTTTTTCGACCGACGGCGACGTACCCGGCAACTCCGGGGGCAGTGACTATTGGATCCAAAAGCGTAATGCCGATGGCACGCTCGTCTGGAGCAAAACCTTCGGCAGCACGGGCAACGATGATCTGGCTACCGTCATGGCCCACAGCGATGGCGGGGTGCTCGCTTTCGGAACGACCCACACCAACCAGGGACAATTTGGCACCATCAACGGCGTGGCGGGAGGTTGGCTGTTGCGAACAACCAGTGGTGGCGTCCTCATCGACGGCAAAATATTCGGCGGTACGACCACGGAGACAGCAGTCGATGCACACCGGAAAGTCAATGGAGATGTCACCTTGCTGATGGAAGCATCCTCTCCCACCCTCAACGGCCAGACCAACAACGGGCTAACGGATGTCTGGGTGGTACAGGTCAACGCCGCTTTTGAGATCAGCTGGTCTTCCTTGCTGGGAGGGAATGGTGCAGATGTCCCTACGGCCATGTTCCAGGATGTCAATGGAAATATTTACATCTGCGCCTCCAGCACCTCGGATCTGCCCGGGCTACCCAATAATCGTGGGGAAAAAGATGTCTGGATCATCAAACTCAACCCTTCCGGTCAGCTGCTGTGGCAAAAATCCTTTGGCGGATCAGAAGTCGATATTCCGACCGATATTTTGTTTCATCCCAGCGGGTTTGTCTATGTGACGGTGCAATCCCAGTCCGTGGATGGAGATTTTGATACCAATGATGGCATCAATGATCTATGGCTGATCAAGCTGGATGCCCTGGACGGAGATGCGGTGCTCTTCCGGCATCTTGGTGGTTCCGGCAATGACTACAATGCCCACCTGGATCTGTTTGGGCTCGATCACCTGGTCCTGACGACCAACTCCACCAGCGATGATGGCGATCTCACCGGAAATAAAGGCCTCAGCGATGTCTGGGTCATCACCACGGATTTGAACGGGGTCATCACGCAACAAATGAATTATGGTGGCAGCGTCAATGATTTTTCGGTTGACGTATTGACCATCGACAGTGTCTTTCATGTCTTATGCAATTCCCTGTCATCGGATAAAAATGTGCCTGTCAACACACTGGCCCAACAGGATATGTGGTATTTCACCCTGGATACCAGGCCTGAACCCTGCTCTGACCAGTTTCAATGCCGGCAGGACACGATGTTAGGCAATGAATTATTTCCACCCGATGACAATTCCCTCTTGTGTGTGAGCGGTTGCACCGCCGGGCTGCCGCCGGGACCGAATTTTACAGGCAGCACGTGTATGGATTTCAATGATCCCACGGCCTATTTTAAAGTGCATACGGATACGTCATCCGAATTGCTGACCCTGAGCGTGACCTCCTATGATTTTAATGAGCCGCGGATAGCCCTTTTTAAGACCAACAACTGTTCGACCTATCAGCAAATCACCTGTGCGACCGGATCCGGAGGCACGGTCATCCTCCCGTATGTGGAGATCAGTCCCCTGTCCAAGTATGTCGTGGCCATCTCTGACGCCGCGGGCAATGTGGGTAATTTTGATTTCTGTGCCTCCACGCTCAATGTCGATTTCTGCAATAAAGGAGACAGGATCTTCGTCACCAACACCTCCAAGGGAAGCCCGCTCAACGGCCCATACAAACCCGGCGAAGAAGTCACCATCTGTTATGAACTCTATAACTGGAACAAACTGGAGTGCAATGGATTCCAGGGACTGATCCCGACTTTTGGTCCGGGATGGGATTCAACCGGATTCAATCTGTTTGGCGAACCCCTGCAGGTGGATTCCCTGCTGGCTCCGGTGGAAATGGGATCCTGGGACTGGTACAAACTGGGAGACGTCCACTATAATGTCTCCAATCCGATCAACGGGTATGATGGCGGCCAGGGCATGCCGGCGGGATGGTATTTTACCAATACCGGAGATCCCCCGCCCCATGACAATCCGGACCAAACGACTGGCGACATCAACAACTGTTTGCCAACACCGGACAAATGGAAAGTGTGTTTTACCCTGCCTGTGGTCAGTGAATGTGAATCAGACCTGGATTGTAGCATCTCTTTCAAAACATTTGCCGACGGGGAAGTAGGCATCAATTCCAGCCTCGCCTGCGTCTATGATCAGCCCGAAAATTTCCATGCATTCATGCGGTGCTGTCTCAATCCCACCATTTCCAATATTCAGAATTTCTCCATTTGTTCCGGAGACACGATTGCCTTTGAACCGGCATCCAATCTCCTGCCCCCGGTCACGTATACCTGGACCGCCTCGCCTGATCCCTTTATCGTTGGCGCGTCTTCCGGCATCCAGGCTCCTCAGTTTTACCAGGTACTGACCAATACGGCCGTTATCCCGTTTAAAGTCCGGTATAGTATCCGGGCCGAGGCGCCGGGCTGTATCACCGGTCAGGAAGATTTTGAAATCACCGTCCTGCCTGCCCCGAAAAGTCAAATCAGCAGTACAGGGCCCACCACCGTATGCAGCGGATCACCGGTTACTTTTACGTTCCAAAGTCTGGGCGCTCCACCTTACAGTGTCGGCCTCTACAGGGATAATGAACCCTTTGTGGACATCCTGAGCGAGACAAACTTTATTTCCATCCAGATCGATCCGGAAGTCAGCGGAAGGTTCAGTATCGGAAGCCTGTCCGATGCGAATTGCGAAGGTGCCGGAACCGGTTTCGTCGATGTGATCGTCAAGCCCTCCTCTTCCTATATACTGGATACCACCCTTTGCACCGGCGATTCGATTCTGGTCGGCGGATCGTTTTTTAAAGAAACAGGAACGTATGAGATCCTCCTGGATGACGGGGCTGCCAATGATTGTGACAGTATGATCCAGTTGACCCTGGACGTGATCCCGACGCTCTATGATACCGTGAGTGATGTGATATGCCATGGAGATACCCTGTTCGTCCATGGCATCCCGCTGACAGTGACTACACACGGATTGCTGGAATACCAGGGGCCCGAAGGATGTCCCAACTACACCCAGGTGGATCTGATCGTCCGGGATACCTTTTATACAGCGACTTCCCAAACCATCTGCCACGGAGATACGATCAACTTTGCAGGAATCAAGATCTATCTGCCGGGTAACTATTCGCACACGGAGGAGATCAGACCCGGTTGTTTCGAAACCACCACCCTGCAACTGACTGTTCGCCCGGCCATTGTCATCAATGACCTGGAGATCATGGCGGATAATGGAAATACGACGGGTGCCATCCTCGTCGAAATCATCGGCGGTTCTCCGCCTTTTACGTTCAAATGGAGCAGCGGACAGACAACGGAAAGTATTTTCAACATTGCCACCGGTCATTACATCCTGACCGTAACGGATCGGTTTGGCTGCCAGGAATCGTTTGACTTTGACGTACCCTTTGTCAATGCCATCAACGATCCTCTCCTGGCACAGACGCTGCTGTGTTATCCCAGCCTGGTCAAGGAGGATGAAAAAATCAATCTGTATAACACCGGGACAGTTTCATTGGATGTGCTGTCAGCCAACTGGTGGAATCTCAACGGGCAGCGGTTGCACACGGAACCTGCCTTCCTCTTACCGGCCAACGATCACGTAAGCCTGGCACCACCCTTTTCCCTGCCGGCTGGAATGTATATCCTGGCCATCACGCTGAAGGATGGAAAGGAAATACAATTTAAAATCCTGATGGAATAACGTAACGGCCTGTCCGCCATAAAACCGGAAAGGGATCCATATGATCATCGCTGATATATGAATCCCTTTTCCATTTGTGCTTTTGCCATCTCAAGTTGGTATGCCGGCTTCTGTTGAAACCCAGGCAAAACAGGATGTGCGCAGCACCGTACCGGTCACTGTGACTGTCTAAGTCTACCGGTAACTGGGTTTGACCACTAGGTCAACCCGATAACCTGATTATCCGTCCTGAGCAGAACTACTCATCTTCGCCGGTGGCGATCATTTTCGATCCGCACGATCTCCTTTCAACGCGGAAAGGATCGAATAGGCTTCGACAATCAGTTTTGTATTTTCTGATGACGGTCCTTTGACCAACGATATAAATATACCTCCGGAAGCCCCATTTTTCATGATCGTACCCGTAAATTTTATCCACAATTTTATCCACAAGCAGCGCGTATGATTTCAATAAATCCTGCCGCTTGCAGCGATGCCCCTCCGACCAGTCCACCATCCACATTCGGTTTTGAAAACAAAGCGTGCGCATTGTCCGCTTTTATGCTGCCCCCATACAGGATTTGGACCGATGAGGCCAGTGCTTCATCATATCGATCCGCGATCACCGAACGAATAAAGGCATGCATTTCCTCTGCCTGTTCAGGGCTGGCGGTCACACCTGTGCCGATTGCCCAGATGGGCTCGTACGCTATGACCAACCGGCTAAACTCCTCCACCTCCAGGGAACATACGCTCTCCTCCAATTGACGCTGTACAAACGCAAGGTGATCCCCGGCCTCGCGTACCGGGAGTGGTTCTCCACAACAAAAAATCGGGGTACATCCGCCTGCCAGGATCGCCAGTACCTTCAACCGGATGAATTCATTGTCCTCACCAAAAATCTGCCGGCGCTCCGAATGCCCTGTGATGATATAGCGAACCCCCAGATCCGTCAGCATGGCTACAGAGACTTCCCCTGTGTAAGCACCTGACCTCTCGAAATGACAATGCTGCGCACCCAATTGCATGGGGGTAGCAGCGAGTGCCTCGCCAATAGCCTGCAGGTGGGTCAGGGGCGGCGCGATGACTACAGCACAATCCGGAAGCCCGGGGATACCCCGGGCGATTTCCCTGACCAACTCCAGCCCCTGCCGGATACTTAAATTCATCTTCCAGTTGGCTGCGGCGATTTTCCTCCTTTGCATGTTTCGTGTCCGTTGAGTTTGGAAAAGGTCAATAATACAAGACCATCAAATATAGATCAGAATCCATGCTAAAATTTGCTTAAAAGACCTTCTTTACCCGCCTTTGGTTCAATTTTTGCCCCTTAAGCCAGGCACCCGGGGAGATGGCTTTCCCCGGGAATGCCGTTATTGGGATGTTGGCGCCCTTAAAACCCGCGGATGTATGTCAAAAGATACCTCAGTCAAATCAGGCCGCTTCATCCAGCGGGATATCAGCTGGCTGGCCTTTAACTACCGCGTCCTGCAGGAAGCCAAAGACCCAAACGTACCCCTGCTGGAACGGCTCAAGTTCCTGGCCATCTACAGCAGTAACCTGGA
Source organism: uncultured Saprospiraceae bacterium (assembly GCA_964617515.1). Taxonomy (GTDB): domain Bacteria; phylum Bacteroidota; class Bacteroidia; order Chitinophagales; family Saprospiraceae; genus Opimibacter. The sequence continues at coordinate 5,673 of CAZTXO010000007.1, forward strand.
GGAATTTTTCCGGGTCCGGGTCGCCAACCACCGCAATCTCCTCCAGGTAGGCAAGAAGACGATGAAGCAACTGGATTATGATCCGGAAGCCGTCCTTCATCGCATCCAAAAAGTGGTCAGCGAACAGGCCATTGAATTTGACGAAATATTCCAGCATCAGATTGTCCCCGAACTGAAGCGACATGATATCTGCCTGGTGCGGAGAGAAGAGCTCAACCAGGAACAGGAGGCATTTGTCGACACGTTCTTCCAGGAAAATCTGCTGCCCTTCGTTCAGCCGGTATTGTTGGTCAAGGAAAAGATCCGTCCCTTCCTCAACAATAAGGCGCTATACCTGGCGATCTCGATGAAAGACAAAGAAGATCCCACGCAACAACTGCAATACGGGATCATCAAAATCCCCTCCGATCATTTGCCTCGTTTTGTCGAATTGCCCACCCGGAAGTCGGGGCATGAACTGATCATGCTGGATGATATCGTCCGGCACAGCGTCATGTGGCTGTTTCCCGGCTACCAGATCATGGATTCATTCTCCATCAAACTGACCCGGGACGGGGAATTGTATATTGATGATGAGTACCAGGGTGACCTCGTCAAGAAAATCAAAAACAGCCTGCTCAAGCGGGATGTTGGCCCGGCATCCCGACTGGTCTACGATAAAACCATTCCGGCCCAATTCCTCCAGTACCTGATGTCGGTCCTGGGCGTCGAGAAACTGGGCCTTTTTCCGGAAGGGAGGTATCATAACAATTTTGATTTTTTCAAGTTCCCCTCCTTTGGCATGGAACATCTGAAGGATCAGCCTTTACCGCCGATGGATTACCTGCCCTTGCATCAGAAGGAATCGATCTTCGAACCGATCCGGCAGTCCGATCATCTCCTTCACGTTCCCTACCACACGTATGAACCAGTCGTGCAGTTTTTCGAACATGCGGCCAAAGATCCGGCGGTCACGCACATCAAGATCATCCAGTACCGCGTAGCCCCCAATAGCCGCATCATGGAAGCCCTGATCAATGCGGTCAAATCCGGAAAGCAGGTCTACGCCTTTATCGAAGTAAAAGCGCGGTTTGATGAAGAAGCCAATCTCCGCTGGGGGGAACAACTGGAAAAGGCCGGCATCGTGGTCCGTTACAGTTTCCCGGGACTTAAAGTGCATAGCAAGCTGGCCCTCGTTCGCCGGCTGGAGGCAGACGGACCGCAACTCTATTCCTATCTGAGCACGGGCAATTTCCACGAGGTCACCGCACGGATCTACAGCGATCTGGGCTTTTTCACGGCCGACCGCCGGATTACCTCCGAAGTGGCAAGGGTTTTCGCTTTCCTGGAAACCGTCAAACTCCCCAATGAAGACTTCAAGCACCTGCTCGTGGGTCAGTTTAACCTCCGAAAAAATCTCATCCACCTGATTGATTACGAAATCGCCGAGGCTAAAGCGCGGCGCAAAGCATCCATTGTGCTCAAAGTCAACAGCCTCCAGGATGAAGAGATGATTGAGAAGCTCTACGAGGCCAGCGAGGCGGGCGTGGAGGTGGAATTGAACATCCGCGGGATCTGTTGCCTGGTCGCCGGCAAGAAAAACCTGAGCGAACATATCCGGGCCTACAGCATTGTCGACCGGTTCCTGGAGCACAGCCGCATCTTTATATTTCACCACGGCGGGAAAGAGAAAGTGTATCTAAGTTCGGCCGACTGGATGGAACGGAACCTTTCTTTCCGCATCGAAACCGCCTTCCCGATTTACGACCCGTCCATCATTGCCGAGATCAAAGACGTGCTTCAGATTCAGCGTAGCGACAATGTCAAATCGCGGTCCCTGCATCATCTCCGCATCAATGAGTACATCCAGACGGATTCGGACCTGGCGATCCGGTCCCAACATGAAACCTATTTTTATCTGAAACGCAAAAATGAAGAGCGCCAGATACGGGGCGCCGGCTGAGTGCCCATCCATTCCTTTGCTTTTTTTCAGGGTTAACCATGTAGCAAGGCATGTCCGTGCGCCGCACCTTTACACTCTAATCCGATCCCATGCGACTGAGTACACCACCTGAATCCCTGTTGATTCGCCGCAATAACCACATGCGTTCCCTTTTTATCACCTATGACCGGCTTCATGAACACCAGGAGGTGAATGCTTCCCTGCTGGACCTCAATCACCCGGATACGCGCTTTCAGCTGACCATCATCACCGCTGACCGCAGAGGCATCCAGGTGAAACTGCCTGTCCTGCTCACCGGGATGTTTGATCTGAAGATCAAGGACGGTAATCAACGCATGGTACGTCGTATTGCCCTTCAGTAGGGGTAAACCCTGAAAATGAAAAATGGGTGTTTTCGTCCATGTGCAGCGCCGAATTTAATTTGACCTTTACATCGTTGATCAGATAAAAAGATCAGCACGCTAAGAAAAAGAGAGCAGAAAATTTTGAGATTGGTTTCTGCTGAAGATTAATAAAGGGGTGAGACTTGCCGGGGTCATCAAAGGGTGAAACCGGCATTTTTTTTTGTGCTTATCCCAACTGGGAGAGTTTCCCGACCAGTCCCTCCCACTCCGCTGTGAGTTTCTCCATTTCCCGCTTTTTCAGCTCATATGCCCGGACTTCCTGGTCATAACCCGGGCTGGCATAAAAGGCGGGATCGGCCAAACGGGCTTCCTGGTCCCGCAGCCACGTCTCATTTTGAAAAATCTCTTTCTCTACCTGTGAAAAACGCTTTTGCAACTGCTTCTTTTCCTGGGCCAGGATAGCGGGCACCGGTGGTTCGACCGGGTCCGGGGTTTTTACTTTGGTAGCGCTGACCTGGGAAAGGTCGATATCGACCAGGTCCTGGATGCCCTTTTTACTCAACATCTCATCGATGTCTCCGATATATTCGGTCGTCGTCCCCCCGGCAAACTCAATCGTCCGGGACGTCAGCCCCTTGAGGAAATCACGGTCGTGAGAGATGATGATGAGTGCCCCGGGATAGTCCAGGAGCGCATCTTTGAGCCGTTGTTTGGAAAGCATGTCCAGGTGATGAGTCGGCTCATCCATGATGAGCAGGTTGGTCTGGGACAGGATCATGCAGGCCAGCGCCAGGCGGGCCCGCTCCCCTCCCGATAAGACAGACACTTTTTTGTCTGAATCCTCGCCACTAAACAGAAAGGCTCCCAGGATCGCCCGCACCCGTGTACGCACATCCGGGGCGGCCAGGTCTTCCATAGTCCGCAATACAGTCTTGCTGGTATCAAACAGCTCGGTCTGGTCCTGGGCATAATAGCCCATCAGGACCTTTTCATTGACTTCGACTTCCCCTTCCGATGGCGATAGCTGGCCGGCGATCAGTTTCGCGAGGGTTGTTTTCCCCTGCCCGTTCTGACCCACAAAAGCAACTTTTTCATTCCGCTCCAGCATGAAATCCACATCCTTCAGTACCCGCTTGGTGCCAAATGATTTTCCGAGTCGCCGGGTGCTGACCATGGTCCTGGGCGAACGATCCAGCACCGGAAAACGCACCTTCATGACGGTCGTGTCCTCTTCTTCCACTTCGATCAGCTCGATTTTGTCCAGTTGCTTTTCAAGGGATTTGGCCATACTGGCTTTACTCGCTTTCGCGCGGAAACGATCGATGAGTTTCTCCTTGCGCTCAATCTCTTTCTGCTGGTTCTGGAAGGATGCCAACTGGATCTCTTTCAGTTTTTGCCGCTCTTCGATAAACTTGCTGTACGGATAAGGCATGTCATAAATACGACCGAGGGATATCTCGATGGTGCGGTTGGTCAACTGGTCGAGAAAACGCTTATCATGCGATACGAGTAATATGCCCGTATCCGACGTCTTGAGGTAGCGCTCAAGCCAGATGATGGACGGCATATCGAGATGATTGGTCGGCTCATCCAACAACAGGTAATCCGGCCGGCTCAACAACAATTTGGCAAGCTCCACCCGCATTTGCCACCCACCGGAAAGTTGTCCAACGGGTTTTTGAAAGGTTTCCTCATCAAAACCCAATCCCTTCAAGACTTTCTCAATATCCCCTTCGATCGTGGCCTCCCCGAGATGTTCCAGTTCATGGTAGAGCTCACTCATATGCTGGCTGAGCTGAATGAGCATATCATCGTCTTTGTGCTCTTCGAGCAGCCGGATCGTCTTATCCAGTTCCGCATGGATCTCCCGGACCCGCTCAAACGCCGTGTGCGCGGCTTCAAAGACCGTCATGGCAGGATCAATCGAGATTTCCTGTTTCAGGTAGGCCAGGCTGGAAGGGCAGTCGATCGAACCACTGTCCGCCTGCACGAGGCCCGCTATCATCTTCAGCAAAGTGGATTTTCCGGCGCCATTGCGCCCGATCAGGGCGACCTTTTCCCCCTGCCTGACGCTGAAGGAAACGTCATCGAGGAGAACCCGGTCCCCAAAATGGAGGGAGATGTCCTTAACTAAAATCATAGCGGGCGCAAAGGTAATCCTTGTCCGGAAAGAGCCGGTCCGGTAGACGGGAAAGCCTCAGTTAATTCAGGCTGGGTTGTTCAGGGATCTGGGCGAGGACACTGAATACATCCCCTTTATGGTGCATGACCTGGTTCCAGAGCCGGGAAGGCTTGGATTTAAAGAGATAGTTTGGATGGATCTCCGAGGTGATCCAGGAGCCCCCTTCAAGTTCTTCCTCCAGTTGGCCGGGGGACCACCCCGAATAACCGACGAAAAACCGGATGTTGTCCGCTTTGACGAGCTCATGGGAGATCAGAAATTTGAGTTTTTCAAATTCACCGCCCCAGAAGACGCCGGGAACTACCTCCGTACTGCCATCCAGCAGCAGGCCGACATTGTGGATATAATGAATCGTATTGGTGGATACCGGGCCGCCGTAATAGGCCGGTGCATCGATTTCCGGGAAATCCTCTACCAGGTCCGTGATCTTGACCGACAGCGGCTTATTGATGATAAACCCCACAGTGCCCTCATCTTCCGTGTGATCCGTGACAAGCACCACTGAGCGCCGGAAATTGGAATCCAGCATAAATGGTTCCGCGACCAGCAAACTCCCCATATGAACTTCATGCTTCATCCTCTACTCAAACGAAGTGACATTGGCTTCTTTGTATATTTTCTTAACAAATCCCCCGAGGACTTTGCTCCCGAATTCGACAAAATCACGCACTCCGTTGTCCACCATGTTTTCGATGGTCATCGTCCATTGGACGGAAGAGGTAAGCTGATGGAGCAGTTTATGTTTCAGCGTTTCCGGGTTGGTTTCCGGGCTGCCATCCACATTTTGGTAGACCGGGCATACAGGCGCATGGAAAACGGTGCGGTGAATGGCTTCGGCAAACATATCCCTGGCCGGGGTCATGAGCGGGGAATGAAAAGCCCCCCCGACGGAAAGCAGGATGGCCCGTTTTGCTCCTGCCCGTTTACAGGCCTCTGCGGCAAGGTCTACCGCTTCGATTTCCCCGGAGATCACCACCTGGCCCGGGCAATTGTAATTGGCCGCCACGACAATGCCTTGGGTTTCGCTGCAGATTTTATGGACAGTGGCGTCATCGAGCCCCAGGATGGCCGCCATCGTACTCGGAGTGATCTCACAGGCTGCCTGCATCGCGCTGGCGCGCGCAGCCACCAATTGCAGCCCGGAAGTGAAATCAAGCGCTTTCGCGGCCACCAGGGCCGTCAGTTCGCCGAGTGAATGGCCGGCTACCGCATCCGGCAATCCCGGATCCTGGCTCTTGAAGGTGGCATAGCTATAGATGAATACCGCCGGCTGGGTGATTTCGGTCCGTTTCAATTCTTCCTCCGCACCATGAAACATCCGTTCTTTCAATCCATATCCCAGGATTTCATCAGCCTGGTCAAAGAGGTAACGGATGGAGGGATGGGCCGCATAGAGGGCTTTGCCCATACCGCTCAGCTGGGAACCCTGCCCGGGAAAGAGGAATGCGCGTGGATTGCTCATTAGCTTAAATCAGATGAGATCAAATGTAAGAACTCGTTGCGGGTCTCCACATGATTAAACTGTCCTGTAAACGCGGAAGTCGTGGTCGTGGAATTCTGTTTTTGCACACCACGCATCATCATGCACATGTGTTTCGCTTCGATGACAACTGCACAGCCCAGCGGCTTGAGTGTATCATCAATGCAATGCAGGATTTCATGGGTCAGACGTTCCTGCACCTGGAGGCGCCTGGCGAAGATGTCTACCACGCGGGGGATCTTGCTCAGCCCCACGATATGCCCGTTTGGGATGTAGGCGATATGCGCTTTCCCGAAAAACGGGAGGATATGATGTTCACAGAGCGAATAGAGTTCAATGTCTTTGACGATCACCATTTCGCTGTAGTCCTCGGCAAACATCGCCGACGTAAGCACTTTCGATGGATTCATGTCATACCCGTGTGTCAGGTATTGAATGGCTTTGGCGGCGCGTTCCGGTGTTTTCAGCAGCCCCTCCCGCTCCGGGTTCTCCCCCACGTTGAGGATGACCTCCTTAAAGAGGGTTTGCAGGTTCAGGATGGCTTCCTGGCTGTAGTGTTCGTCTTTCCGGTATTTTGCCATGCGGTCGGTGTCTATGGGGTGAAAGATAGGTAACTTATTATGGAGCCTTTAACAAGGCAAAGTAGCTCTTTGTTTCCGGCCTTTTTACCCTGACCGACCCTCAGTCCCTTTGCCCGGTGCAGCTTTCCCGGTACGCGATACGCCTATCCCTGGCCTTCGCTTAACGCTGGACGACGAAATGCAGGCCATGGCACCCGGCCGCCTACTCCTGATCTAGAAATCAACCGGAATCCGCTCCGCCTGCCTAACTTTACTTCGTGGCCAGAATTTTCAACCGAAATCACCTTTTCCGGGTCATGCAGTTCGTCCAGCGGCCCTGGGTGCTGCACGCGGTATTCTGGACCATGGTCTTTGCCATGATGCTGATGGCCGGCCCGGACAATGACACCTCCCTGATGGAGCTGGTGCGGAAAGGGATCAACCTGGCTTTCTATATGCTGGTGGTCTATGTCAATCTCGGCTACCTCATCCCTCGGTACCTGAGCCAGAAGAACTTCCTGACCTACTGTCTGCTGTTGCTGGCCATGGTCGCGGTCTTCACGCCGATCAAGGTCCTGCTCCTGTATATCACCTATGATGAAGTGGATCCGAGGGAATTTCTCATCATGAACCAGCAATACATATTCCTCTTGCTGTTTATGATTGCCGGGGGCTCTACCGTCATCAAGATTATCTCCGACTGGCAGCGCCACCAGCGTGACCGCAAAGACCTCGAGACACAACGGATGCAATCGGAGATTAAATTTCTCAAATCCCAGATCAACCCGCACTTTCTGTTCAACACCCTCAACAGCTTATATGCGCTGACGCTTAAAAAATCGGACAAGGCGCCGGAGATCGTCATCAAACTCTCCGAGATGATGCGTTATATGCTGTATGAGTGCAACGAACGCCGGGTCCCGCTGCAAAAAGAAGTCAACTATATCGAAAATTACCTGGCCATGGAAGAACTGCGGCAGGCCGGTGACACGGATATCCAGTTTGTCGTGGAAGGGTTGATCTCGGATCAGACCATCGCGCCCTTACTGTTCGTTCCTTTCCTGGAAAACAGTTTTAAGCATGGCGTCAACCGGCAGATCAATGACGGATATGTGCATGTCAACATGAAGGTGCTGGACAATAAGCTCCTGCTCCGGATCGTCAACAGTAAGCCGGTGAAAATCCCTGCCCGCCAGCCGGTGGCCGTGTCCGCAGGGCCTGCCCGGGCAGCAAGATCCGCCGGCTATACGGCAGAAGCGTCTGCCACAGGCGTGAGCATGGGAAACGGACAGGCCGCAGACGACAGGCCCAGCGGAGGCATCGGCCTGGTCAATGTCAAACGCAGGCTCAACCTGTTGTATCCGAACCAGTACAAACTGGACATCGAAGACAATGAAAAAGAACATATTGTGGAGCTTTCCCTCGATCTGACCGAATGAAGACACGGAGCAGGATAAAGGACGGATAAGGCAACTGTGGGGATCGCAGGATAATCTTCTGATCTGCTAATCGATTAGAAGATTAGAAGATTAGAAGATTAGAAGATTAGAAGATTAGGAGATTAGGAGATTAGGAGATTAAACGAATAAACCAATAAACACCTAAACATTTAAACAGTTAACCAGTTAACCAGTTAAACCTTAAACAGTTAAACCCCTAAACCCTTAAACAAATAAACACTTAAACAAATAAACATTTAACCAATCACCCATACCAAATGGTCAATACCTTAATCATCGATGACGAGCCGTTGGCGCTGGATGTACTGGAAACATACATCAGCAAGGTGCCGGAACTGAAACTTGTGGCACGGTGCACCAATGCGCTGGAGGCCAATGAATGGATCCGGAAACAGCCGATCGACCTGATCTTCCTGGACATCCAGATGCCCCAGCTTTCCGGGGTTGAGTTCATCAAGACGCTGCAGAACCCGCCGATGTTCATATTTACGACGGCCTACAGCAACTATGCCCTGGAAGGCTATGAGCTCAATGCCATCGACTATCTCCTCAAGCCGATCTCCATCGACCGGTTTATGAAGGCGGTCAACAAAGCCCTTTCCCAGTTTGAGCTCCGCCGGCGGGAAGAAACCCATGCGGAACCCGCCTCCGGGACGGAGGGAGAAGATTTCTTCTTCGTCAAGGCAGACAAAAAGCTGGTCAAAATCAAGTATGATGAAATCCTGTACATCGAGGGACTAAAGGACTATGTGATCATCCGGCTCGAACAGGGCCGCGTCGTGACCTTACAGACCATGAAGAGCCTGGAGGATAAGTTGCCGCTGAGCAAATTCAAGCGCATCCACCGGTCGTACATTGTGTCCCTGGACAAGATCCATGCAGTGGATGGCACATCGGTCGACGTATACGAGAAAGGCCAGATCAAGCAGCTGCCGATCGGCAAAAATTACCGGGACGAAATCCTGGATATCGTCAACAGGAACAAGCTGTAAAAGAAAAAGCCGCTGATCGCGGCTTTTCTTTTTTTCTTATCGGATGACGGAGAGGAGTTGGGTCATCATGCCTTTATCGTGATGCACCTGCAGGTAGTAGAGTCCATTGGGTAACATACTGACGTCCAGTTGGTGATGCTTGGCATCAATCCCGGTCACTTCTCGGAGGATTCTGCCCTGGGGATCTACGATGGAGATGGACTGCATGCTGGTCTTACCGTTGAGATGGACGTTGACCAGGTCCTGCGCGGGATTCGGATAAACGATCAGGCTGTAAGGATTGGTCCGGGACTTATTCAGATCCAGGATGATGTATGTCTCATCACCATCCACATCATACAGGATACCACGCTCATCCATGGCTACACCGGAACTAAGAGAGACAGGGATTCGGATAAACCCATCATTGGTTTTGAACCCTTCAAGATCATCTTCAATGATAAATACTACTGTAGCAATGACCCCAAAACCGCTGGCACCATTTCCATTGGCCTTCACAAAACCGGCATCGATTCGGCCATCCCAGGGAACTTTCCCTAAAGAAATATTAGGAGACCCTTCCGCGAGCCAAGCATCCTGATGAAAAGTAACTTCCACCGTTGAGGAGTCCATCATTTGCGGCGGAACATTGATGGAAAATTTCGTGCCCTTCATGTCCAAAACCGGAACATTGGCATTGCCCAAGGCTATATCGAGGATGACGAGGTCGCCGGAGTCCAATGAAAACTGGACCGGAATGATGGAAAACTGGTAAGGTAATTTTTGCTGCACATCCCGGGCGACAATGTCATGAGCCCGGTAATAGTGCTGGTCGATCATGTCCACATCGTCCGCCGTAATGCTGCCATCCCCGTTACCATCCTTATACTGAATACCTTCATCGTCATTTGCTCCGGGCCATGCGCCGGTACTTTGGCCAAACCAGGTAGCCGGATCTGCATAGGGCCTGGCTTGCCCGGTGGCACCCAGGTAGTATCCCATTGACAGAAGATCCCCCATATCTACCCGTCCGTTGCGATCGTTGTCCCCGGGCCATACACAATCGACCACGCAGGCGCAGGTTTCAGGCTCTGGGGCTTCGATGACATTCATATCCACCTTGACCAGGTAGCAAATATTGCTGGGTTGAATACAGTAGTAGTATTCAAAATGATCCGGACCGGTATAGCCGGCTTCCGGTTCATACACGAGCATGTTGTATGCCTCAATCGTGTCACAGGGAAGCGCTATATTCTGAACACCCGCGTAAAACGTAAAATCGCCATGCTCGGGATCATCGCTTACGATATAGGAGAAATCCGTGTATTCGATCGGATAATCAATTGTCAGGGGGAGGTTCGTCGATGTCTGGAGCTTATACGTGAAGACGTTTTCCGGTTCCAGGTCAGTGACATGAAGTAATACCGTGGCGGTCTCGCAATACACCGTATCGTCATAGCAGGCGGTGTAGGTAAACTTATCCACCCCTCTGTACCCGTTATTGGGTGAGTAGGTAAACAGTCCATTACCGAGATCACTCAGAATACCTTTGGTGGGATTGGTGTGATCGGTAATGGGAAAGTCGAGGAGGTCATTGTTGAGTACGTTGAAGGTCACGCTGAGGCCCGGCCGGACATAGAACTTATCATCCTTGGCCTGGATATTGGTGGCCTTCTCGTATACAGTGATGATATACTTCCGAATGGACAGGTTGAGCAGGGAGAGCTCAAAGGTGTCCTGACCTGTAAAGCCCTCGTCTGGTGTGTAGGACCAGGAAGAAGCATCCAGTGAATCCAGCGTACCATGTGCCGGAACGATGGAGACTCCGAAATTCTCAAAGGGTGTCAGGACATGCAGGACTTCCTGATTCAACAGGAATTTCGTGTAGGCGATGTTATCCTGGGCGTTTGGATTCCGGACCAGTACGTGCACTTTGCCTTCTCCGCAATTGCCGGCTGAATCGCAGGCGATGTATTGGAGCCAGGTATCTCCGGCGAACTCAGGATCCGGGGTAAAGAGAATAGCGTCACCGTTGGTATTGATCGTGGCTGTACCCGCATTGGAAACAGAAACGGTGGTGAGCGTGATATTGCCAGCGCTGGTGGAGTCATTGGACAGAACATCCAAAGCAACATCGACCGAGCCTGAATCTACCACATACCGGTCCGAAGTGGCAATAATGATCTCATCGGAAATGATAAAATGATAGGACCGGGTGACCGGGTGGATGGGGGCTGACAGGGTGAAATAGGTCACGATGAGGTCTGTCGTCCCGACGGCACCGGGGGCAGCTGTAAAAGTGACTCTGAGGGTGTTGGAACCCGATCCCGTGGTAATGCTGGCCAATCCCAGGGAAGGGTTTACATCCTGCACGATCCCATACGCATAGCTAAGGGAAGCAGGGAACTGATCGTTGAAACTGGAGCCGGAGTTCTTTACATTTACGGTCAGGGGAGTCGCCAATTGACTGTGTGCCCAAGGCAAGGCCAGGAGTGAACAAAGCACTACCAAAAGGGTCTGTAATCGGTACAGATTCTTCATTTTTGGTTCCTCTGAATGGACAATCAATTAAAAAGCGATGCCAAGATACTCTTTTTACCCAGGAAAGACTACGGCTGGAGATAAAATTTAGCATATTTTTAATTACCATGTATTATATACTGTTTATCAATAAATTAAATAACATTTTTCGGGGTTTCCTACAGGCTGGAAGGCTATTAAATATAATTTCCACGCATGTTTTTTTCACTATAAATCAATTCTTTACAAAACTTCATTTTTTATATAATTTGCGCTTGCATGCGTGAGACCAAACTCTATAGTACCCTGGTCCAACTGGACGGTTTTGAGCTGAACCGGCTCCATCGTTTCATTCTGAGTCCCTACTTCAATCAAAGTGAAGCCATTACCCGCCTGTACGAATGGATAAAGAATGACCTTAAGCAACCAACTTCTCCCGAAAGCAATAAGGAAACCGTTTGGCGAACGGTGTTTGGAAAAGAAGAACCCTACAACGACGGAAGATTTAGAAAACTTCAAAGTGACCTTCTTCGCTTAATCGAAGATTACTATGCCCAGGAAATCTTTGAAAAGAATCCCATGCACAAGGCCAAGTATCTGCTGGAAGCCATCAATAACCGAAGACTGGATTCGCTTCAGTCAACAGCCTTAAAGACAGCGCAAAGCCTGATCCAAAATCAGAACCTGCGTCCCGCTTCCTTTTATTACTATCAATACGAGATCGAGCAAAGCACCTTTGATCTCTCTAAACAGAAATCGGAAAGAAGTGAAAAATCAAACATTGAAGAAATCGCCCTAAACCTTGACAAGTTTTACCTGGCGGAAAAATTACGGTATTACTGCACGATCCTCAACCACCAGTCCCTGAGCTCAGCAAACTATAAAATGCTGTTCATGGATGAAATAATTTCCCACGTTGAGCAGGAGCACTATTTGGATGTGCCCTCGATTCGCATCTATTATCAAATCTTCCTGGTCTATAAAAACCCTGAGGACAGAACCTACTATGATGATTTAAGAGTCCTGATCCGAAAACATATTCACTTGTTTCCGGAGGATCAGGTTAAAGAAATTCTGGATGCCGGTTTCAATTATTGCATACAGAGATCCAATACAGGACAACTGGAGTTCGTCAGAGAATTATTCGAATTATACGTGGAATCACTTGAAAATAAATTAATCTTCGTTAACAATCAGATAACGCCCTGGTCTTTTAAAAACATTGTTACGGCCGGTCTGAGACTTAGCGAGTTTACCTGGGTCGAAAAATTCATTAATGATTACAGCGTCTTCCTGGATCCGGCCCATAAAGACAATGCGGTTACCTTCAATTACGCCCAGCTCTACTTTTACAAAAAAGATTATCCTAAAGTAATTGAATTGTTAAGCAAGGTTGAGTATGACGACATGACCTATAATTTGAATTCCAAAACTTTGCTCATGGCCAGTTATTATGAATTAGATGAAATCGAAGCACTGAGTTCTCTGCTGGATACATTCAGAGTCTATCTGAATCGAAATAAGGAACTTCCGTCCACGCGCCGGAAACATTATTTAAACACTCTCAGCATTGTGCGTAAACTGTCAAAAATTCAGATGGGTGACGGCAAAGAAATTTCTAAATTGATGAAAGAAATCGAATCGACGCAAGGTGTGGTGAGCAAAAACTGGATTATGGAAAAACTCGATGCGCTGAAGGCCTGAAATTCCAAAAGGCGATTGTTGAATAATATGCAAATGCCGTTTCGCTGCCGGAACCGAATGCTTCCTAAAGCGTAAATTTGACCTGAACAAGTATCACATCCCATGAAATTGTTTTATCTCGCCCTGTTCCTGGGGCTGCTCATCAGCTGTAAAAGCAGGACCTCCCCGGAAGAACAGGCCGTGACCGAGGCATTTGCGGCTGCCAGGGCCAATCCCGCCGACAGCAGCTTTACCAAACTGTCGGATGCCCTCCGTCACCTGGCTGAAACCCGCAGCTATAACGACTCCATCGTCGCCCGGCAGGTCCTCGCCGCTGCCCGGTTTACCGCCGGACAAAATCGCCCGGCCGACGCCCTCGCCTACTTCAAACTCTATCTGTCACGTTATCCCGGCCGCCCGGATCAGGCCGACAAACTGTCGGAGGTGATCTCCCTGACCGAAACGCGCCAGCAGCCGGAGCTCAACCAGATCCTCTACAAATCCTTCGTCAACCGCTTTCCGCAGGACAACCGGGCCGCAGGCTATGCGGCGAAGATCACCAACAAGGATATTTCCGTCGATTCGACCCTCCACTATGTGGGACGCCATATGTTTGACGATTCGACCTTCCGCTTAGATGAACCGATGGCTTTGCTTTACATCGACGGGTGTGAACTAGCGGCTATGGCCGATCCGCAGCTTCCCAACGCTCCCGAACACCTGCATCGCGCCGCAGAGACAGCCCGCACCCTCCGGGATATCCCGCGCGCCATTCTTCTCTATGACTGGATCATCGACGTCTATCCGCAACACAAGCGCGGCGCTACTTCCCTCTTCCTCAAAGCCTTTACCTACGACAACGATCTCAAAGACTTCGCCAAAGCAGGCAAGTATTATAACGAATACCTGTCCAAATTCCCAAATGAAGAATTCGCGGAATCCGCCAAATTTCTGCTGGATAACCTTGGGAAGTCAGAAGAGGAATTGAAAAAAATACTGGAACAGAAGTCAAAAGAAAACCTCCAATGATCAAGTGATTTGGTGATAAAAAAAAACCCATCACTGCTTCACTCCGTCACACAATATTGATCTGCTGCTTGTCGAATGGACTGAGCGCGGTGCCTTTTACCGTGGCTTCCGCTTCGATGTAAAATTCCGAGTGCACGTTTTTCAGCGATTTGGCTACGCCAACCAATTTCTTGAGGACGAGATTTTTATCGCCCAGTTCATCCATCTCGGACTTGGCTACTGTAAAGGGCAATTCGAAATCGATCACTAGGGTTTCCCCGGCCGGTACATCGATTTCTTCTTCCAGTTCAATCTCCCCGATCTTATAGAGATCCGTGAGTTTGTTTTTCCACCGGCCACGGATATACTTTTCACTGAGGGTGATCCGGATATGGGTGATCGTCTGCGTGTGCATGGAATCAAACTTGAGTTGCCCCAGGATGACACCTTCCGCCGCGGCCACCGCCTCAGGAATGATCATGCTGATCTTGATTCCCTCTATACCGAGCCATCGTTTTACTTTTCCAAACATCGCATTATTTTTTGCGGCCCCTTGCAGGGCGATCCTTTGACCTAAACAAACCGCTTCATCCAACTGTCTTTGAGCGGCACCACCCACCGCGCCAGGTAATCCCTCCGGTTGGCAACCAGGTTGTCAAACACCCGGGTGTCCGGGGTCATCTGTCCTGAATCGATCGCTTGCTTCAACCTTTCCAAAGGGGTAATGTGGATCTGTTCCTGCTCATCCAGCCAGGCGACTCTATGCCGTTCTAACAAACGGCGGCCGTATTTCTGTTCCAGACTTTTGATGAAAGCCACGGATTTATCGATAGAACAGCCGCTGGCAGAGGTCATCGTCTCATCCGCCACCAGCACGACAAAGAGATCGTGCATGATGCCGCCCAGTGCCCGGAGATCCTGGTGATGACTCGTCCAATGCCTGCAAAACTCCTCGATTTCACGGTTGGCCGCTTCCACATCCTCCTCTGCAAATGGCCTGTCCGCCTGGTACACCCAGACCCGGGATTCATCCGGAAAGGCAAGCAGATTTCTCATACACGGAATCTTGTTATCGTAAAGATATTATCGTCCACCCCAAAACAGTTAAACAGTTA
>CAZTXO010000007.1:21037-85422 GCA_964617515.1 uncultured Saprospiraceae bacterium
AACAATTCAACAATCAACCCCTTACCCCCTCATTTCCTATTCCATCCGGCTTAAGACCAATTCCGACAGGTCGTAGACCATCACGTCATCCTGCCGGTCCTTAGCTTTGATACCGTCTGTCAGCATCGTCATACAAAACGGACAATTGGCCACAATGGTTTTAGCGCCTGTCTGCAAGGCCTCCTCCGCACGCTCCACATTGATGCGCTTGTCCCCGGGTTCATCTTCCTTAAACATCTGGGCGCCACCCGCTCCGCAGCACAAGCCATTGGACCGGTGCCGGCTCATCTCTTTGAGTCCCACATTCAATTCCGCCAATATCTCCCTGGGCACTTCATAGATGCCATTCACCCTTCCCAGGTAACAGGAATCATGATAGGTGACCGTCTCCCGGTCACCCGACCGGATCACTATTTTTCCATCCCGGACCAACTGCCGGATCAGTTGCGTATGATGGATGACGTCAAACCGTCCCCCCAGGGCCGGATATTCATTTTTCAGGGTATTGAAACAATGGGGACAGGAAGCGACGATGCGTATCACTCCGTATTGCTGCAGTGTACCGATATTCTGGTGGGCCAGCATCTGAAAGAGGAATTCATTGCCCGCCCGGCGTGCCGGATCACCTGTACATACTTCTTCATCGCCGAGAATGGCAAAGTCCACGCCCGCACGATGCATCAATCGCACCAGGGCCTGGCTTATCTTTTGCGAGCGGGGATCATAGCTCCCTGAACAGCCGACCCAAAAGAGATATTCCGGAACCCGGCCTTCGGCGGCCAGTTGGCTCATGGTCTTGATGTCGATCCTGTCTTCCTGCATGATGCTGGATACTCCTGTTCGTTCATTAGTCATTGATCCTTTGTGCCCACTGGCTTCTCGGCTCAGGCACCTGCCATACAGCCCCGCTGCTCTCCAGGCTGTTAAACATCGGCAACCAATCCTGGGGCCCTTTCGACTCAGTCAGTATCTGGTATCGCCTGAGCTGCAGGATCGGATCCACCGGATCGATCAGCACCGGGCAAGCCTCCACACAGGCGTTGCAAGTGGTGCAGGCGTTGATCTCCTCCGGGGTGATGCGGTCAAACAAGGACTGGCCGTCTGCAAAATTGGCCGCCGTCAGGGACACTCCTTCACGGCGTTCCTCGGGACGGATATAGTGTACGCTGCCGCTCCGGAGCTTTTCACTGACTTCTTCAACCCGGTCCCGGATATCCATCATGACTTTGCGCGGCGATAATTTCTTTCCGGTGAGGTTGGCCGGGCAGACTGCGGTGCATCGCCCGCATTCTGTGCAGGTGTACGCATCGAGGATGGTTTTCCAGGAAAGCCCGGTAATATCTTTCGCGCCAAATTCGGTTATCACGTCCTGCACACCGGTAGTGCCTTCCACCGGCAGTCCGAGCATCGACCGGACTTCATGCATCACTTCAGGCATATTGGCCATTTCGCCTCTCGGCCTGGTGCGGGCAAACCACGAATTGAAGAAAGCCAGGAAGATATGGAGGTGCTTGCTGTAAGGCAGATAAACCAGGAATCCATACACCACGAGGACATGCAGCCACCAACCAATGCGTTCAAGCCAAACCAGCCAGTCATAGGGGAGATGCCGGAACAGCAAGGGCCCGAGGATTCCACTCACCGGAAGCCATCCGGTAGCATGGTACGCTTCCGGGTTTAACTGTTGCAGTACCATATCCGCGCTGTTCATCGTGAGGATCGCGCAGACGAGGATGATCTCCCCCAGCAAAATGAGATTGGCGTCGAGGCGCGGCCAGGTGGTCATCTCCGCTTTCCAGAACCGGGCCACGCGAAGCACATTCCGCCGGGCCAGGAAGATAAAGGTGGCCACGAGGGCGAGCGCGGAAAGCAGCTCAATCACCCACAGGATCAGCGTGTAAAACCCGCCGAGGTAATGAGCGAAAAAGCGATGTTTTCCGAAAAAACCATCGATGAGGATTTCGATCAACTCCACCTGTGTCAGCAGGAAAGCTGCGTAAATAAAAAAGTGAAAAAATGCCGGGATCAGGCGTTTAAACATCTTCTGCTGTCCGAAGGCGACCAGCAGTACGTTTCTCCAGCGCACCGCTTCGTGGCCGCTGATTTCTTCGGGCCGGCCAAGATGAATGTTTTGCCAGATGCGGTAAAACTGGCGTCCACCGATCCAGAAGGCCACCAGGGTGATAAGCGTAAACGCGATGATGCTGATATTCATGCAAGCCTGTGGGATGCCCCCGACAAAGATTAGTAATTTTCCTCTACTCTGTCTACTTTCGCTGAAGGTTCAGGAGCCGGATGCGTGATCCGGTGGCTGATGCTCCCTACACCGCAGGTTATGAAGATATTAGACCGTTCCCAGATCCAGCAAAAAATCAAACGGCTGGCCATCGAAATCCTGGAAAACAATTTCGAGGAAAAATCCATCATCCTCGTCGGCATCAATAATAACGGCACGGGCTTTGGCAAGCTGCTGCTGAAGGAATTAAAAAAAATCACGGACATCAGCATCGAACTCTATACCGTACGCTTAAATCCGGCGGCTCCCCTCTCCACCCCGATTGAAATCAATACCCCGGTGGAAAGTTTAAAGGGGAAGACGGTGATCGTGATTGATGATGTAGCCAATACGGGGCGAACTATTTTCTATGCCTGCAAACCGATTCTCGGCATCATTCCCAAAAAACTCGAAGTGGCCGTCCTGATCGACCGGAAGCACAAGACCTTTCCTATCTATCCCAAATATGTGGGTATGTCCCTGGCCACTACACTGAAGGAAGATATCGATCTTCAGATCATCGGCACCGATGACTGGGGCGTGTATCTCAGCTGACGGGGTCGTTATCCTTCCGCCTGGGTGGACAACTGCTCGAGGCGGCTCTTGATTTCCGGTATGTGTTTCAGCGCTTCCTGATAACCAATCTCATGCATCTCCCGGATGTTGGTAAAATTGAACCGGCTGTAATTGTAGATCGCTTCGGGCTCTATCACGATATCCGCGTGATGTAACTCCGGTTCGATCGTATTGATAGCAGCCAGGTTGAACGTTCGGGCGGCAATGCCGGAGATCGTGGTCACCTCTTCGGATGCCAGTTCGATCCTCGGGATGAGGTTGACGGCAATGATATAGTCGGCCTGGGACCGGATCGGTGACACAGGCAGATTCATGAGTAATCCTCCGTCCACGTACCAGTTTTCACCCAGGCGGACCGGTTCGTACAGGACCGGAATGCTCGAAGAGGCGATGATGATTTCATGCAGGTCCCCGGAGGCGCGTACTTCCGCCTTGCCGGTGTTGAGATTGGCGATCGCCACCGACAACGGTTTTTTCAATTCTTCAAATCGGCGTTCGGGGATATACCGGGACAACATCTTGCGCAGGAAGGTATGCCGGACAAATCCCCGGGTGGGTAACCGCAGGGAAAACATCCAGATGAGGCTCCGCTCACTGGCAATGGCATAAATCTCAGCCGGCGTGTAGCCATGGGCATACATGACCCCCACGACACTGCCCGCGCTGGTGCCCGCGATGACGGTAGGGAAGATCCCGTTTTCCTCCAGCGCTTTCAAGGCACCGACATGCACGATCCCCCGCGTACCGCCTCCAGACAGCGCGATCCCGATTTTGTGCGGTTTACCTGTTGTCTTCATGGTTGAGTACAAAAATAGGGTTGAGGACCCAGGTCCTCAACCCTGATCGTTTACCGGCAGGCAAGGGTTTGATTACTGCCCTTTAAAAGCGGGAATGGCATTAGGCACATAGGGTGCCCCTGCTTGTTGCAACATGTCCCGCAGGTCCGCCAGGTCTTTTTCCAGGACCTCCTTTACCTGCGTGACAAGGGGTTTCAATTCTTCTTCGGCTATGGCAAGGCTCATCCGGTGCGTGCCGGTGGGTTCAGCCGAACTGTATTTGCTTTCCCCGATGACACGCCCAATGCGATCCGCCACGGAAGGGCTGGGATCCATGTCCAACTGAACCTTGATCGGGTCCCCGGACAATTGGCGCTGCAAGCCTTTCACTTTCAGTTCAACAGCGGATATTTTCTTCAGCCAGCTTTCGTCCTGCACACTCATTTTCGCCACCGCTTTACGCATGTACCCGAGTTCAGAGAGCGCATCATCCAAGGCGAGGGAGGCTGCCTGCTGTACCCGGCTAAGCTCTTCCGCTTTTTGCTTGAAGGCATCCACAGCCGCTGTATTGCTTACCGGCAAAGCCTGCAGGGTAACCGGTTTGACAGCAAACGAAACCTCATTCCCCAGCGGAGTCATCATGCCATTTTGCCAGAGCGCCAGGGAAACGGTATAGGTACCCGGAGGCACGAGATGGCCTTCATCTTTTCCGGCAAAAGGATTGTAGAATGACCCCGGGGTATTGGTGGTGGGTTCGACATCCATTCTTCGCAGATCCCAGGCGATACGCTGCAGGCCGGCTTTATCGGCGGATTGCATGAGCTTGCGGACGATATTGCCTTCCTGATCCCTGATCAGGACATAGATTTTTGCCTTTTCCTCATCGCGTTCTTTGGCCAGTTGATCATAGGTCGGGTACGGGTTGTCTTTGCCGGCCTTCGCGAGTCTTTCATCCTCTTTGGCACGGAGATCTTTGGCAGATTGCACCTTATCCCGGATATAATAGGTGATGAGTGCTTCCGATCCCAGGTTTTCACCCTGGTAATAACTGTCGCCCATAAATCCTTTCTTCGGCAACCCAAGCGGATAGCTGAATTCAAAGCGGTCAGCATCCCGGACGGGCATCACCAGCGCGGGTTTTGACAGGTTATCCTCGGACAATTGACGCAGGCAGGAATAATCATCCAGCACATAAAACCCTCTGCCGAAACTGGCCAGCACCAGGTCACATTCCCTCTGCTGGATGGCCATGTCCCGAATGGCCACGGTGGGCAAACCATTTCCCAGTTTACGCCACTGCTTTCCACCTGTATTGGTGAAATAACATCCGAATTCGGTTCCGGCAAACAACAGGTTGGCATCGATAAAATCTTCGGCGATCGAGTAGACAGAACCCCGTTCGGGCAGGTTGGCCGAAATGGATGACCAGGTCACGCCCTGGTCCCGGCTCACAAAGAGATAGGGCTTGAAGTCACCGTACTTGTGATGGTTGAAGCAGGCATACACCACCCGGGGATCATGCGCGGAAGCGAGGATCATATTGACGTAGGATGTATCCGGCGCACCTGGTATATTGTCCACGCGTCTCCAGGACTTTCCGCGATCCGTGGTCACCTGGATCAAACCGTCATCCGTGCCGACATACAAGAGGTCGGGGTTGACAGGGGATTCACTGAAAGCCACAATATTCCCGTAAGGGGAAGTCGATTGATTTTTAGCCACGGCGTCAATCCCCCATACCCGCCCCATGACTTTGAGGGCATTGCGGTCAATCTGCCGGGTGAGATCATCACTGATGACCGTCCAATTGTTGCCGCGATCTTCACTGACAAAAAGTTTATTGGCGGCGAAATAAATCCTTCCCTCTTTGTGTGGGCTTGCGACGAGGGGAGAATCCCAGTTCCAACGGTACGTGTCTTCTCCTTGCCGTTCGTGGGGTTGTATCCCAACTTCTTCGCCCGTGCGTTTATCAAAACGGACCAGGACTCCGTATTGGCTCTGCGCGTATACAATATTGGGATTGAAGGGATCCACCTGCGATTCAAATCCATCGCCGCCATGCGTGATGATCCATTCGGCATTGTCGATTCCGTTACCGGAGATGGTCCGGGATGGTCCGGCGAGACTGCAGTTGTCCTGCGTGCCTCCATAGATGTGATAGAAAGGTTCGGCATCATCGACCGCCACTTTATAAAACTGGGTCACCGGGAGGTTGCCCCTGAACAACCAGGTCCTGGCCGCATCCCAGGATTCATAGACCCCGCCATCGCAACCGGCCATGAGGTGGTCTGTGTCCTTGGGATCAATCCAGATACAGTGGTTATCCACATGCTTCATATCTTCTCCCACATTCGACCAGGATTTGCCGCCGTCCCGGGAGACTTTCATCCACACATCCATACTGTAGAGCTTGTCTTTATCCAGCGGGTCCGGAATAATCTCAGAATAATAATTGCCGGCCGTGAAATAACCACTCCGTTTTTCCCAGGAGGCACCGCGGTTGGTGCTCCTGTACAAGCCGCCTTTATCGCCGTTGCCTTCCACCATCGCGTACAAGGTCTCCGGATCTGCAGGCGAGATGGCCAGGCCGATTCTTCCCAGGTCACCCGAGGGAAGTCCGTTGGCAGATTTCGTCCACGTGGTACCACCGTCGACGGACTTATAGATCGTGGATTGCGGCCCTCCGCCGATGTACGTGAATACATGACGTCTGCGCTGATGCGCCGCGGCATAGAGTACGTCCGGATTTCGGGGATCCATGACCAGGTCACATACCCCTGTATGCTCATCGATGGTGAGGACTTTTTCCCAGGTTGCTCCTCCGTCTTTGGACCGGTAAACGCCCCTGTCGCCGCCGGCCGCCCATAAAGGCCCGATGGCCGCCACATAGACTACATTGGAGTTTTGCGGATGAACGACAATCTTGCCGATATGCTCGCTGTTTTTTAGTCCCATATTAGTCCAGGAGTTACCGCCATCCATGGACTTGTATACGCCGTCTCCGTAGCCGACAGACCGCTGATTATTATTCTCCCCGGTACCCACCCACAGAATATTGGGATTAAGCGGATCCATCACCACCGTGCCGATCGAGTAGGATCCTTCCCCGTCAAAGACTGGCTCAAACGTGGTGCCGGCATTGACGGTGCGCCATACGCCGCCGGCCGCGGCTGCCAGGAAGTAGCGCTTTGGATTACGGGGATCGACCGCGAAGTCCACGATTCGACCAGAGGTGACGGCCGGCCCCAGGCTTCTGAACCGAAGACCTGAAATGGCCACCGTGTCAAATCCGGTCTTGGGTTCTTTGGCTTTGACCGTCTCTTCCGTCTTTTTGGTTTTGTTTTTTTGGGCGTTCAGGGAGGCATACCCTGTCAGGAAAAATGGGAGGATCAGGAAAAAATAAAGCGTTCGTTTCATGATGCAGGTAATACGTAAACTTTGAATAATCTCGCGTGTAAGATAGAGAAGTCATCCGGAATGAACCTGGCGGGTGTTGGCGTATTAATTGATAACTTGCCACCTCAAACACTTTGGCATTTGATCTGTTAGACTCCTTTGCTCAAATCCACCGAAGGCATGCACCTTTATTCCATCCCCTACGAACGGCTTGGCAACTGGAGTCAAACCGATCTCGCTTATATCCGGCAGGATCCCGCGCTTTCTTCTTTTTACACCTATCCGCAGCAGCCTGAAGCAGTGACGGAGATTCTCCGGCAACGAAAAAAATTTCCCGTGGATCGCGCATTGGTATTGCGTGCGCTGAAAAGTCAATACCGGAAGATCGGCTACACGCTGCCGTTTACGGATGAGGTCTGGATGGAGGAGAGCACGTTTACCGTGACCACGGCGCATCAACCGGTATTGTTGACCGGACCCTTGTATCATATCTACAAAATAGCGGGGACGATTCATCTCGCGCAGGACTGGCAAGCCGCCCATCCGGGGCATAAGATCATCCCGGTTTTTGTCCTTGGATCGGAAGATCATGACTGGGCGGAGATCAATCACTTTCATCTCTACGGTAAAAAACTCACGTGGGAGCGCGAGGCATCGGGACCCGGTGGACGACTCTCCCTGGATGGGTTAGCAGAAGTGATCAATGCCGTAGCGGAAAAAACCGGTCAGACTGAATTCGGTCCTGAGCTGATCCAACTCCTGACCACGGCGCACCAACGTGCCTCCAGCTATGGTGAATTTCACCAGGCCCTGCTGATCGCGTTGTTTCAGGCACACGGGCTGGTGGTGCTCAACATGGATGATCCGGATCTCAAACGGGCTTTCATTCCCTGGATGGAAAAGGAACTCCGCGAACATTTCTCGTATCAACACGTGACCCCGGTACAGGAGGCACTCTCACAAGCAGGATACAAGCCCCAGGCCTATTGCCGGCCGGTCAATCTCTTTTACCTGTCACCAGGGGTACGGGAGCGTCTCGAACCCGTGGAGGGAGGCGTGAAGCGAATGGACAGCGAGACGACCTTGACGGACGAGGCTATGATCCGGGAATTGCATCAATATCCCGAACGCTTCAGCCCCAATGTTATCCTGCGGCCCTTGTACCAGGAGTTTATCCTCCCCAACCTGGCCTATATCGGCGGCGGTGGAGAGATCGCCTACTGGCTGGAACGGAAAAAGCAATTTGAAGCGGCAGGCGTGCATTTTCCGATGCTGGTCAGGCGCAATTCGATGCTGCTGATCGACTCGTCGGCGGCAGCGCTTATGGAAAAAGCCGATCTGGCGTGGGAGGATGTCCTGGAGGATTATGACACCATCGTCAAAGCGTATTTACTCCGCAACAGTCAGACGGACCTCAGCTATACAGACGAACTTGAACTACTGGAAAAAGCATACGCTTCTCTCGCGTCGAAGGCAAAACGGCTGGATCCTACTTTGGCGCAGGCCATCATCGCTGAGCAACACAAACAAGTCAAACAGTTCGACCAGCTTGGTTCCCGTCTGCTTCGGACGGAAAAGCAGCACCAGGATACACAATTGCGGCAGATTCAGAAGGTGAAGGATAAATTGTCTCCGCAAGGCGGACTGCAGGAGCGGTACGACAATTTTATCGCCTATTATGTCACGTATGGACCTGAATGGATCAGGGAAATGGTGACGATCTGTGATCCGATGGAGCGGCAGTTTACGATTGTTCAGCTTCAGCGATAGCTGCTTTTCGCGGCTTGGCGCGATTCTCCAGCAAGAGCAATAGCAGCGCGAGTTTGGATTTCAATTCACTGCGATCGACAATAAAATCGAGGAAGCCATGTTCCAGGAGAAACTCCGCTGTCTGAAAACCTTCCGGCAGATCCTTTTTGATAGTCTCGCGGATCACGCGTGGGCCCGCAAACCCGATGAGCGCTCCGGGTTCTGCCAGGTTGAGGTCTCCGAGCATGGCATAGCTGGCGGTGACGCCTCCCGTGGTTGGATCCGTCATCAAGGAGATAAAAGGAATTTTGGCGGCAGCCAATTGGGATAGCTTGGCGGATGTTTTTGCCATTTGCATCAGGGAAAAGGCGGATTCCATCATGCGCGCCCCACCCGACCGGGAAATAATCAGCAGTGGGATTTTATGCTCCAGGCAGTAATCGATCGCGCGGCTGATCTTCTCCCCCACCACGGAACCCATACTGCCCCCGATAAATTTGAAATCCATGGCCGCCACCACGATCGGTTGTTGATCTACTGTGCCGGCCGCAACCGCCATCGCTTCGTCAATGCCCGATTTCTTCCGGGCTTCTTCCAGGCGATCCCCGTATGGTTTCAGATCGGTGAATCCCATAAAGTCATAGGAAACGAGCTCATCAAACAGCCGGATATGTCCCGTATCAAAGATGAGTTCAAAATATTCCCTGGAGCCGATGCGCTCGTGGTGCTGGCAACGCGGGCATTTGTAAAAATTTTCTTTCAGGTCTTTTACGGTGCTGGTCTCATTGCAGTTTTCGCATTTATACCAGAGACCGTCAGGGGTTTCCTTCTTCGACTTGGTCGCGGTCTGAATACCATGGCGCAACCGCTGATACCAACTTTTGGTTTCCTCCTGCATAAACGGGTGGATAAGAGTGCAAAGGTGGCAAAAAAAGTCGAAAGGCGGATGGAAGCGGCAGGTGCCGCTTCTATCCGTTTATTTCAGCAGGGTGATATTTCCTTTTTTAAAGAAGGATTCCTCATTGGGACAGTTGACCTGAAGGTAGTACCCAAACACATCCGGTACCAATTTCTCCCCTTTGAAGGTACCGTCCCACCCGATAGTCTGGTCCGTGGAAGAAAAGACTTCCTGCCCCCAGCGATTGTAGATATGCAGATCGATCTGGACCGGATAAGCGGATCGCACATACAGGACATCATTTTCACCGTCATCATTGGGCGTGAAGGCGTTTGGAATGAAGATATCCCGGTCATCGCAGAATGGATTCCGGACGGTGATGGTGATGGAAGCCGTCGATGTGCATCCGTCTTCATTTGTCACCGTGACCGTGTAGGTTGTATTCTCCGTCGTAGCGGGTGTCACGACCGGGTTGAAAACCGGATCTACCGGTGCATTATCGGAGGAACTCCAGACATAATCAAAATCGGGATCCTGGTTGACAAACAACTGGGTGGAATGCGTGAAGATGACGGAGTCCTCGGTAGCCGTGATGGAGACGATCAGCGGATCAAACAGGCTCACCACGACATTGGCGCAAAGCGTGTCTTTGCAACCCACATTCATGTTGGTCACTTCCACACAGTATAAGGTGGTATCCACAGGCTGAACGGTGATGGAGGAAGATGTCTGGCCGTCCGGCGCCCACAGATAGCTCAGGTTTTGTCCATTGTTGTCCGTCACGGCAATAGTGACTTCCTCGCCCAGGCAGATTTGCTGGTCATTGGTGATGTTGAGATCAAAGAAGGTGGGTGTGAGACAGACGATCTCATCCACCTGGCATTGCAGCTGATCGGTGCCAATCACTTTATAGCAAGCCGGGGTTCCCGGCGTGACATCCACCGTTGGACCATCCCCGATCTTTTCACCGGCAGCATTAAACCACTCCAGGGTAACGCCGGGAACAGAAGAAGCAGCCAGAGCGATTGTCTGTATATCACAATAGGATGTGTCCTCAACGGGATTTGTAATGAAAACACTAAAACCAGGAGGTGGCCTTGATACAATGACCTGATCGGATTTGCTGCAACCCAAGGTGTCGGTTGCTGTCACAATATAGGTCGTCGTTTCGAGGGGACTTACCGCAAGTGCCGGTCCATCTGCCAGGTGCCCTCCATTGATATCCGTCCATACATACGTCACCTGACCATTGGAGGTTGCGAGCAATTGGATGGTATCAAAATTGCAGAGGATCTGGTCGGCCCCCGCGTCTACCGAGAAGTCATCCGGGACGATAAGCCATATGCTGTCCACGATTTCACATCCTTCGAGTCCCGCCTGTGAAATGGTTACATAATACTTGGTGTCATCGTCCACGCTCGTACTTGGATTGGGTGAATGCGGATCCGAGAGGCCCTGGATGGGAGACCAGGAATAGGTATACAATGGGTTATTATCCGGGTTGAGCTCCACGGCATCATGGAAGCAATTGATCGTTTGGTCATCCAGTGTTTCGGTGATGGCATTGGCGGTAATCGTCGTATCCGTCTGTACATCGCATCCATCGCGCGAGGAGAGGGTGATCGTGTAATTACCGGGCTGCGTATAGGTATGCGTCGGATTGCTATCATTCGACCCGGTGTTGTCACCGAAATCCCAGTGATATAAGACCCCGTTGACCGAGTTATTGTCAAACGTCACTACCAGGCTCTTGCAATCCGTTGAATAATCGAAATCCAGCGTGGGTAATTGCTGAACACCGACATGGATAGAATCATACACCTCGCACAAGCCGTCCGTCACCGTGACATAGTAGGTCGTCGATAAACCCGGATAAGCTGTCGGATCATACGGAGGCACGGTGCTCAATCCATTGGGCGGCGTCCAGGTATAGGTCAATTCCGGATCGCCGTTGAGCAGCAAATGGGTGGTTTCTCCCCGGCATATGCTGTCCGCATCAGGATTGAGCTGCAGGTCGATTTCATGCACCGGGAAAGTTTGCGATACCTGTGCCATACAGCCGTTTTCCGAAGTGACTTTAAGCGCCAGGAAAACCGTCTCGGTACCTTCTATATCAAAATTGAAGGTCGGGTTCTGTGAACCGCTTGGAAGAACGGTTCCATTGCTGACCGTGCACAACCATTCATAGGTCTGAATCGGCCAACTGCCAAAACCGGTGGTCTGATCAAAGACATTCAGGACAATCCCTTCCGTGGTGCAGGAACTCACATCATAGGTAAAGTCCGCCTGGATCTGGGAATCAAACACCCCGATCCGGTGGACTATCGTATCCACACAAAAATGTGCACTGTCACGAACGATCAGTGCCACATCATAAAATCCATCCTGCGGGTAGGTATAGGTCGGCTCAAACTCCGTCGACGTGGCACTGCCCGGATTTCCGAGGTCGAAGATCCACTCATACTCATCCGCCAGGAGTGACTGGTTATCAAAGGTGATCGTACGTCCGCCACAGTTGAGCGAAGGCGCAGCAAATAGAGGCACCGGCACGTCGCGGCACTGCCGGACGTTAAACTGAAAATCCCTTCGCGTCATGCCCGTGAGCTTGCCGTCTTTGTAGGCCGTGACACAGATACCCACGACAAACTGCCCGATGGTATTGGGCGTCCCGCGGAGTATCCCGGAATCCGGATCTATCGTAAGCGGTACACCGCCCATTAAATTATTGAGATTGTACGGTGGACGGAAAACAATAGGAGCAAACGGCGGCGGGAACGGAGGCTGCGGCCTGTTCATGATCTGGTCCCCTCCGGAATTGGGCGTACAGAGCGAGTATACCAGGGAATCACCTTCCGGATCAATCGCCGATTGGTCGATGACCAATGGCTTGTTGACGCACACATAGATCGGTGGAAAGGACTTAAACTGCGGCGAACAACTATGTTCCAGTTGGGCAAAGCCACTCAGTTCAGCAGACAACGTCATCCCTGTATTTAACGGGTTTAACACGTTCGTCAGCGAACCGTTCCGGCAGCAACGCATATAGGCCATGATATACCCATTGGGATGGTACGGGAGCGTAATCTCCGCCACATACGTTGTCGTATGGACACAGACATCCCCCATCACGATACCGCAATCACTGTGCAGGATTTCGTTGAGGGTATCATTATTGTTGAGATCGATCCTGAGTTCACCCGCCGTTCCGACAAAAGTTAGGAGCTGGTGCGTCACCGCGTCAAAAAAGCCGACAGAAGCCGGATCATCAAATTGGGCATCCGGAGCGCCTAATAAACAATCACGGCGCACGGTGAGCCGGATCTCATAGCGGTTGTTTCCGAACATATCCTGCCCGATGCAGCGGTAGGTCAGGTTTCCACCGACAATGTGGGTCGCGCGTGCTTCCTGGGAAAACAGGAGCAGCAGCCCGCCAAGGATGAAAGCCCAACGGATCATCGGATTGCTGTAGATGGGTAACGTGGATATAGATGATTTCATGGCGATCATTTCTGGATTTCGATTATTTCTACACGGCGCTCCCTGGAGGCTTCAGGGCTGTAGACGGATTTGCGGAGATTTCGACGGTCATCACTTACGCCTTTGGGGGCGGTTTCTTCTCCAAATGATTTCTGCGTGACGACGAGGTCACCGGATTCCATGTATTTCCAGAGTATACCGTCCTGGAAGGATTTGAATTCGTTTTGGATACTGGAGATCCGCCGGTTGCCCAGACTCAGGTTATAGGCGTTGGACGCCAGCGGGCTGGTATACCCTTTGAGGTAAATCGTAAAGGTCAGACCTTCCTGCAGGTACTGCTCCAGGATGTGCATGAAGGATTCATATTCCCGCTTGCCATTGGCCAGGTCCACATCGAAAAACTCGGCGATGGCTTTGGAGGCTGCAGGACGTTCCGCGGACGGAACGCCATTGCTGTACTTGGTGATAAATTGCCCGCGCTTTGCCATATAGGCATCATAGGTTTGCAGGTAACGAACGGTAGCGGTCTCCGATCGACTCCGGCGCCCGGGTTCATCATTATCAAAGTAAATCGCCAGCGGCAGGAAATCCTCCAGGTTACCGAGCTCGAGATACAGATCGACGACCAGTGTATCCGCATCCGGCTGATCAGAAGAATTGAAGGTCAGGCTTTCCGGCCGGTATCCTTTTTTGGTACCGGTCACTTTCATCTCCCGTCCCGGATCGACCAGGAACAGGTAGCGATAGGTCAGCGGATCCTGCTTAATCCTCGGCGTACCATCCGGCATTTCCTTCAATTCGATACGGGTGCCGGGCAAGGGCTGGCGGGTACGCTTTTCATACGTGCGCACCAGCAGCGGCCGTTGGGCGGGCGCGAGATAGAGTTTGCGGACGATTTCTGTGGACTCACGGATACCGGCGGTGGATACTTTTGCGGAGTCGGAAGTAAACTCGGGTTTTTCACCCAATACGTCATAGGAAGTATTGCGGTTGATCGTGATGACCACTTCATTGGTATCCCCGGTCGAATAGGTTTCCGTATTGACGGCCGCTTCTGTCAGGTAAACCGTCACATTGTTGAGCGGTTCCCCGGTGAGTTTGTTAAAGGTGAGCACCCGCAGGCTGACTTCGATCGGTTCTTTGGTGAAATAGTAGATATCAAAACAGCAGGCTTCATCTTCCGGTGAGAGGTACATCGAACCGAGCCGGTTGGAGGAAAAGTAGCCTTCCTGTTCATCATCGGACAGACTGTAAAACGCGTCATCCAGGCTGCTGTTGGTGGGTGAGCCCAGGTTGATCGGCTTCCCCCAGACACCATTGTTGTTTTCGATACTGAACACATCTAGTCCTCCGAATCCCAGGAATCCTTCCGAACTGAAGTAGAGCGTATTGGAACTCCTGTGATAGAAAGGCGATACTTCGCTGTAGGGCGTGTTGATCTGTTCAAAATTGACGGGTTCGGTGAAATTGTCTTTGCCCGAGATGTAGCAATACCAGACATCAAGTTTGCCTTTGCCCCCGGGCCGGTCGGAGGTAAAGTACAACACCTCCCTGCCAGAGGTCGGATCATATCCGACGTGCGGTTGCGTAGTGGTATACCTGGACGCGTTGATCGGTTCAGGCAGCTTTTGTGGTAAGCCGTATTCGCCATCCACCAGGTCACGGTAATAGAGATCACAGCGGATCTCCGAGGCATTGATGTATTCACACAAGGTGTAGAAGACGCGGTCTTTAGCCGCGTTGAAGGCCGTGTGCGCGGTATGCAGGTTCGGGTCATTGATCAGCGTATCGACGACGCCTTCCTTGTTATCCTCGCTGATGAGGATCTTGGCATACGGTTTATCCGGTTGCAGTGATTTACTGTCTTTGGTCAAAAAACGAAGCGAACTGTAGTACAACAGGTTTTCCGTCTGCTGCGCGCCGAATTCGGAGAATGTGGTATTCACTTCGGGACCGAGATGGACGAGTTCAAGCGTAGTGTCTTTATTCTCCAGTTCGCGGATGGCCCATCCGGCGATCTCCGTATGTTTCTGCGCGAGGGCAGTCAGCTCGGCGTCATCATCGCTGTGTTCGGAAAGATAGATCTGGAACAGGTCCAACGCCTCCTGGTATTTGCCGAGCCGTTCTTTGACATAGCCCAGCCAGTAATTGGTGGCGGGATAATCATTGGCTTTTTTATCATTGGCCACTTCCGTGTAATATTTTTCCGCGTTAGTGAAGGCCGCGTAGAGCCGGGCTGCTTCCGCGAGCGCATAGGTGTATTCGATATTATTCGGCTCGATCTCATGCGCGGTGCGCATGTACGTATAGGCCGAGTAATAATCTTTTTTCACCATGGCTTCCTTGCCGGCCTTGACATACGCGTTGAGCGTCTGCCCATCCGCCCGGAAGAAGGTGAAGGTGAAGAGTGCTATGATGATTAGTGGACGCATGATCATTTGCTATTGAGGAAGTACCGGATCAGAAAATGGAGCAGACTTTGGTTTGCTGCAATGGGCGCAGCTTCTTGAACGTATAGTTCAGGAAAAACTCAGGGCCGCCTTTCTTATCGGTAGCCGCCTTGAAAGGCGAGGTGTTGATATCATAACTGAATCCGCCTTTCCAACCGTCGTACCCCAGCGCGGCCATGGGAATCAGGGCATCGTCAAACCGGGAAGCGACTCCCACATGGAATTCCACTTCCCTGGCCTTGCGGTTACTGATATGGATGATGAGGCCGCCGCCGGCGAGTTTCTCTTCGTAAGGGCCCTGGTTCTGCCAAAGGCCGTTGGCATACAGATCGAGCCTGTTGGCGAGTTTGAGGACACCGAGCGCGTGGAGGGAGGTGCGTATAGGAAGTTTGACGGAAGGCTCATTGTAAAAGGCATATCCGGGCTGGTTGAGGTGAAAAGCGCCAACGCCCAGGTCCAGTTTTGTCCGGTCTTTTCCCTGCAGGCGGATATTGGCTCCGCCCCCCAGGTCAAAGAAAAAGAAATTGGTCTTGGGAAAATTTTCGCCGGAGGGCAAGGAAGGATCATGTGAATCCCCGTCCCATTGATTGTCCCACCAGAGGTCATCCTGCTTGAAGGATCGCTGTCCTCCTCCGACAGAAACCCCCAGCGTAGCGAAAACACCCTTGGCGAGGGCCCGGGTATAGGAACCACTCAACGCCAGCGAACCGAGGCTGAGTTTGGAATCCCCGGCCTGATCATAATTGAACAGGACTCCGGCCGAGAAGAACCCTTTCTGATCCGCCAGCTTCATGAATTTCATGTCGAAGCTCCCGGAAAAGGTCAGGTAGTCAACCGGCACTGAAAAGTACTGCTGCTTGTGGATTAGGGAGACTTGTTTATCCCCGTTGAAAATGCCCGTCAGACCGGGGTTGATCTGCAGCCGGTCAAAGTGGTATTGGGACAAATGAATGTCCTGGGCAGATAAAGTTTGGATTATCAGGAAGTAAAAAATTACTCCTGCAGTGGATATGTTCATTTTCATGTCAGCGTCTCAGGTTTGATATAAGCAGAAATTATATATCTAACTCATTATTAATCAAACTTTTAACAAAAGGGTAAGGACTATAATTCACCCAAATACCGGTACAGCAAAAACTGTACTCAATCTTTCGGTCATTATTCTTTGAGAGGGTGCTTGGTATAGTTGGCTGGATGGTATTCTCAGCAGCAACGAGAGGGACGATTCTTAACGAAAGATAAGATTTTTTTCTAAATAGGATACGGGTACCCTGAAAAAGCCTTAAACGTATTTTTACCCTATGATCATTCTCAACGAGGAGCAAATCAAGGCCTGGGATGCGTACACCATCGCCAAGGGCGTGGCCTCCATCGACCTGATGGAGCGGGCGGCTACGGCCGTGGTGGACAAGATCGACCTGCTGATGGGGGAAGAAGACCAGGAAGTATTGATCCTTTGCGGTAATGGCAATAACGGGGCCGATGGCCTGGCCATCGCCCGCCAACTGGTGGAGATGGATTACCTGGTGGATGTCTACGTCAACCTGGAGGGCAAACACTCGCCGGAATGGGAAATCAACTATGAGCGCCTGATGAACCTCGACCCCGAGTATCTCGATATCCATACCACCTGGAAACCGGAAGAGATTGAGCTTAGCCCCTCGGGCACCATTATCGATGCCATGTTTGGCACCGGCCTGGTGCGTCCGCTCGAAGGTAAATGGCTTGATATAGCCAACTGGATCAACGAACAGAGCAACCTGACCGTCGCGGTGGATATGCCTTCCGGTATGTATGTTGACCGGGCCCCGGATGGCGAAGTGGTCTACGCGGACCTGGTGCTAACCTTTCAGTGCCAGCGATTATGTTTCATGATGCCTGAAAGCGAACCTTATTTCGGTGAGGTGCTGGTTTGTCCCATCGGGCTTGCCGACAGTTTTTTGCTCGAACATGATATCCGTCATTTCGAACTGACGGATTACTATCTCCTCCCCTTCCTGATCGAACGCGGACGTTTCAGTCACAAGGGCGATTACGGTCATGGTCTCCTCGTGGCAGGTAGCCTGGGTAAGGGAGGTGCGGCGGTACTGGCCGCAGGAGCGGCACTGCGGTCTGGGATTGGGTTGCTGACGGTCCATGTGCCGCAGCACCTGGATCTCATCCTGCAAACCTCTGTGCCGGAAGCGATGGTCAGCCTGGACAACCATAAGCACCACTTCACCGGCATACCGGCGGACATGGCCTTTTCCGCCATTGGGATAGGTCCCGGGCTCGGACTGAATCCGGAAACTATCGAAGGACTATCCCATCTGCTGGAACAGGTCAAAATCATGCCGATGGTCTGGGATGCGGATGCCCTCAACGCCCTGGCCATGCACCCGGACCTGTTTGACCGGCTGCCGGCAGGGACGATCATCACACCGCATCCCGGCGAATTTGACCGGCTCTTTGGCGAACAGGAAGATCATTATGCCCGTTTCCGGACAGCCGGGAGAGAAGCGCAAAAACGAAAGATCAACATCGTCCTCAAAGGTGGCATCACCATCATCTGCCAGTCAAACGGTGTCAGTTTCTTCAACACCAGGGGGAATCCGGGCATGGCCACCGCGGGCAGCGGGGATGTGTTGACCGGGGTCATCCTGGGATTGCTGAGCCAGGGATATTCTCCGGATTATGCTGCCTTGCTGGGTGTCTACCTACACGCCACTGCCGGTGACCTGGCGGCAGAAGATGAGGGCTATGAGGCGCTCATCGCCAGTGACATCGTCGAGTACCTGGGCGATGCCTATGAAGAATTAAGGCACCGGGAGGTGGACTTGCAGGAAGAAGATGAAAAGGATGGCTAAGGTGGTCGTCCTCACCGGGGCCGGTATCAGCGCCGAGAGTGGCATCCGGACCTTCCGGGATGCGGGTGGCTTATGGGAAGGATATCGCATCGAGGATGTCGCCACGCCGGATGCCTGGCTTCAGCAGCCGCAACTCGTGCTCGATTTTTACAACGAAAGAAGGAGGCAGTTGCTGACTGTTCTTCCCAATGCGGCGCACATAGCTCTCACACGGCTGGAAGAAAAATTTGAGACCATCATTATCACCCAGAATGTCGATGACCTGCATGAACGTGCCGGCAGCCGCCATGTGATCCATCTGCATGGAGAACTTTTGAAGGCCCGCAGCAGCGAGTACGCGGACCTGGTTTATCCCTGGACAAAAGATATCCTAATCGGCGACACTTGTGCGAAAGGGTTTCAATTACGGCCACACATCGTATGGTTTGGGGAGCAAGTGCCGTTGTTGGAAAAAGCGATGGAGGAAATCCCGGAGGCCGATGTCGTGCTGGTCATCGGCAGCAGTATGCAGGTATACCCGGCAGCTGGTCTTGTCGGATATGCTTCTGAAGAGGCGGCTATCTGGTATATCGATCCCCGGCCGAAAATCAATTATGAACTCTCCCACCGGCACCACCTGGAGGTTATAGCGCTTCCCGCCACCCGGGGCGTACCGGACATCGTGGACCGGCTGCTGGCATTCCGGTGAGCATCATTCCCGCTTCAAAGGCTCGATGGATTTGAACAGGGGCCACCGCAGGGACTGGATAAATTCCCGGTAGGGATTCCATGATTTTTCCAAAAACTGATTCACCTCGCTGCCCAGTTTTTCCACTTCCGTCGTGGTCAGCTTCAACATATCCATAGCGTTGGCCCCGGGACTGCCCAGCGCGGAGTTGAGGTAACTTCCTGTTTCACCGAGGTAGCTGTCCAGGTTGATTTCATTGGTATACCCTTTCACGTCCTCCGGCTCCATGAATTTGTTCTCCAGTTCGCCCATCGATTTGTTGAGCTCTTTATGACGATCCTTGATTTTTGTCTGGATACTATCCGGCGCATTGGCCATCATGGATTCGATCATGCGCATATCCTTCCGGGCATCCTGAAGCGCTTTAAACGATTTTTGGGCAAACGCCACTTCCCGGTAATATTCCCGGAAAATCGCATTTCGCGCTTCCAGGTCAGCCGGGGTAATCGACAACCTCGGATCAAGCCGGACCTGCACCAGGATTGAATCCTTCTGGTTGTTGTAGCGCCCGACAATCCTGTAAGCACCGGGCATGACATATTCACCTCCCGGATCATCCGCGTCCTTCGGTGGCTCATTGCGGGAAGGAAAGCGAACACCTTTGCCGCGAAGATCCCAATACACCTGACTCCACCCTTCCTTCAGCTTTTGACTCATCCGCCGGATGGTATCCCCGCGCACATCCAGCACAGTGATCCGCAGCAGGTCTTTGTCTTTGATCTCTTCTTTCTTCTTTGTCGTATCGGCAGGAGCTGGCTGTGGTTTTCCTTCTTCTACTTTTTCGCTTTTCTTTTTTCCGGTGGTCTTTTCCTCGGTGGCCGCCTGAGGGATTTTGTCCTTCTTCTCCGCAGGCTTCACATATACCGGGATACGCATGCCCCCGGGCCGGTTTTCTCCTTTGAATTCGGCATCTGCCGTAAACCGGATGCCATCCACTGATCGCATACTGGCTTGAGTCGCTTCCGGGACGGGAAACAGGCTGAAAAGCTTGTCGGTGACGGAGCGGTTCCTGGCGATCTCCCGAAGGGCCATGAGGTTGTCCATCACGTACATGGCCCTGCCGAAAGTGGCCACGGCGAGGCTGTGATCCGTCGGATGAATTTTCAAATCCATCGTCGAAACCCTCGGATATACTTTGGCCGGGAACCTGGACCAATGATCCCCCCCGTCCGTGCTGACATACAAGCCGTCATCGGCACCGAGGAATAAGAGGTTCGGGACGACCGGATCCTGCGTGATGCATTGCACAAACGAGGTTACTTCCTGGTCGGTCACGATCTTCTTCCAGCTCTGCCCGTAATCCGTCGTATGATAGGCATAGGCATGCCAGTCATTGCGCCGGTAATGGTTGACTGCCACGAAGGCCTCACCTGCCTGGTATGGACTGACTTCAATCTGAGGAATCCATGCGCCGGAGGGGCACCCGGGAAGTTTAGCGATGAGATTGGTCCAGGTCATACCGCCATCACGGGTAAGCTGGAGATTTCCATCGTCGGTGCCGACCCAGATCACTTTAGGATCGAGCGTGCTGGGTGCAATGCATAGGATGGTCGTATGGTTTTCGGCATTGGTGGCATCAATCGTCAGACCACCTGATTGATTTTGTTTCTGCTTGGTCGTATCATTCGAGGTGAGGTCCGGAGAGATAATGGTCCAGGTCTTACCGCAATCCACACTGCGATGGACAAACTGGCTGCCATAATAGATTCCGCAGGGTTCACCCGGTATGGCCGCTATAGCGGCATTCCAGTTAAATCTCAGTTTGGTCCCCTCCGGATGCACGGGCCGGACATATTGATTGAATCCGGTCTCGCGATCATAATAGGCCAGGTATCCGCCCTGGCTCATGGCCCATCCATGGCGGGGATTCGAAAGCTGCGGCAGCACATCAAAACCATCTCCGAAATACAACTCGCGCCAGTCCTGGTTGCGGATCCCTCCGGATTTGAGTACAAACGCAGGCCCTACCCAGGAACCATTATCCTGCATGCCTCCGTACAGGTTGTAGGGATATTCAAGATCCACATTGACATGATAAAACTGGCCTACCGGAATATTGGCGCAGAAATACCAGGACCTGCCACCGTCCCTGGAAATAGTCAATCCACCATCGTTCCCGTCGATGATATACCCGGGATCATCCGGATGGATCCAAAATGCGTGGTGATCCGGATGCACCGCATTACCAAATCCAAAGGCGGATTCAAATGTCCTGCCTCCGTCCTCGCTCCGCGAAACGGTCGAATATAAATTCCAGATCCGGTTTTCATTCCTGGAGTCTACATAGAGTTCGCTGTAGTAAAATGGACGGTTGCCGATGTTTTTTGTGCTCACGAGCGTCCAGTGCTCTCCGCCATCCGTGCTTTTATATAAGCCGTTTTCTTTGGCTTCGATCAGTGCATATACAATATCTGTCCTTGACGGCGCGATGGCCAATCCGATGCGGCCGAGGTTCCCCTTCGGCAATCCTTCCTCGGAGGTGATTTTTTTCCAGTTATCCCCACCGTCATAGGTGATATATAATCCTGAACCTTCTCCCCCGCTTTTGAAATCCCATGGTGTACGGCCATATTCGTACATGGCGGCAAGGATCTTCCTGGGGTTACCGGGATCCATGACTAAATCCGCTACGCCGGTCCGGTCATTGACAAATAAACTCTTCTCCCAGGTTTTCCCACTGTCTTTCGTCCGGTAAACACCGCGATCCGGATTAGGTCCCCACGCGGAGCCCATCACGCCGACGTAGACAGTCGAAGGATCATGCCGGTCGATCAGGATGCGATGAATCGTTTTCGTTTCCGTGAGTCCCATGCACTTCCAGGTGCGCCCGCCATCCAGGGAGCGAAAGATTCCTTTGCCACTGTTCTGTGAATTGCGCGGATTTCCTTCCCCGGTGCCCACCCAGATTTCACTTGGATTTTCCTGGTTGATCCGGATGGAGCCAATGGCAAGCGTCGGTTGGTCATCAAAAATCGGGTTCCAATCCGTGCCGCCATCCCTGGATTCCCAGACGCCTCCGGATGCAGCGCCGGCATAAATGTGGTCGGGGTCCTGTAAAACGACATCCACAGCGGTAATCCTTCCACTCATGCCCGCAGGACCCACCTGCCGGAACCGGAAGCCTTCCAGCACTTTTTCATCGAGGGGTTGGGCCCGCAGAACGGCCAGGGCAAACAGGCAGGGAAACAAAAAAAAGATAGCTTTCATGCAATTCGATGTGATGATGATAGAAATGAATCAATTCTCTTCCGATGGACGTGGCCATTCATTATTGGTGCGGTCCATGTCCGCCATCCGGCGCAGCGGATCGATCGTGATGCGCTCAAGCGATTGTACCGGCACCGGCAGGACGAAACCATAGACGGGGTCAACCCAGTTCCATTCCGGCATGACCGTGTAGGCACGGCCCTGCGGATCAGCCGCCGATTTGGCGCCACGCATCAGATCGATCGGAATGGTGAGCCACGTGCTCTTTCCGTTTTTCTCCCGGATCTCCACATCCACCGGCATTGGCATCTTTCCCAGATTGACAAGCGTCACATGGGTTTGACCGTCTTTTTCAAAGAGACTGTCCACCGTGTAATCAATCGTTTTGGTCGTATAGACCATGTACTGCTGATACCAATCCAGTTGGAGGCCCGAGACTTTTTCCATGATCCGTATAAAATCTGTTGCATCGGGGTGTTTGAATTTCCAGGCGTCATAAAAGAGGAAAAGCCCTTTCCGGAACGGTTCGGAACCGATGACATACTCCAGTTGGTGAAGAAAAATGGATCCTTTGCCATAGGCGGCAAATCCATACGCAGTATTGTAGGCAAAATGATCCGCATGCGTGGACAAAGGTTCTTCAATGCCCCTGGTATGAATAGCGTAATAATTTTTAAAATCCCCGTCAAAAGGAAATTCATCCGGTGTACCATGGAGCAGGCCTTTCGCCTTGAGGTGGTTCATGACGAGGATTTCCGCGTAATTGTCAAAACCCTCATCCATCCAGTAATACAGGCTTTCGTTAAATCCGAGTACCCCGTAAAACCAACTGTGCAAAAATTCGTGCACCGTCACCCCGACCAGCGAACCGAGCGGACGTTCGCCGGTGATCAGGGTGGCCATCGGATATTCCATGCCTCCGTCTCCGGCCTGTATAATGGAAAAATGGGAATACGGATACGGGCCGAAATGCTCCCGGATAAATGCATAGACTTCATCCATGAT
Organism: uncultured Saprospiraceae bacterium; assembly: GCA_964617515.1. Lineage (GTDB taxonomy): Bacteria > Bacteroidota > Bacteroidia > Chitinophagales > Saprospiraceae > Opimibacter. The sequence goes on from CAZTXO010000007.1 coordinate 44,420, forward strand.
CGCCGGAAGTTGCTGCCATGCGCGGGTAAAAATTTCATGGTCCTGGTAAAACGTGTGAAAGACCAACCCGGTCTTACCGGTAAAGACCTCATGCACATAATCCGGATCTGCGGCCCAGACGAAATCATGGACCCGGGAGGCTTTAAACCGCCAGGTTGTCATGGCTGTTTTTTGCTGCGCTTGACCGCCATATCCATGACCCATGGAGGAAGCGTTTTGCAATTGACCGGTAGCCGCCACGGTATACGCACTGTCCAGGGAGATCGTGACATCGAAGTCGCCCCATACGCCGTAAAATTCGCGGGCGATATAGGGATCCGTGTGCCAGCCGGAGCGGTCATATTCGCACATCTTCGGATACCATTGCGCCATAGAATACCGGATGCCTTCTATGTTGTCCCGGCCGTTGCGCCGGATCTGCAACGGCACCTGTGCTTCATATGCCATGGACAGCCGGATGGTTTTACCGGGAGCGATTGGTTTGGCAGGCTTGACACGCAAGATGGTCCCATCAACAGAAAAAGCGAGATCTGTTGCGCCCTGGGTGATACGAAGGATCTTTTGATAACCCTGTTCGCGTGGTGTCAGCTGACTGATCCGGTCCCCGATCCTCGGATCCGGGTCGGGGATGGTCATCGATCGGACATCCATTTCGCTGCCGGGCTGGAAGGCATTGAAATACAGGTGAAAGAATAATTCGTGCAGGACATCCGGCGAATTGTTTTTATAGGTGATTTCCTGTCGCGCCGACAGCCGGTCCGTGTGGACATCCAGCCGGACATCCATTTGGTAGCGGATCTCCTGCTGCCAGTAATCGGGGCCGGGTTGGCTGAATAATGGAAAGGAAATACAGAGAATTACGCCGGATACGAGACATTTTCCGGCAAAAAACCTTGCCTGCTGCATGCTTCAGATTATATTCGAAATGTAAATAAGAATCGGCTGGCCCTGATACCCCATTCCCCTGATTCTGAGCGTAATTATACGAACAGGAACAGATTTCCGATGGAGGTGTGGAGAAGTGGGGCGAGTATTGCCGGGAAACTTATTACATTTGGAGCTACATGAAGCAGACTCGGGCATTGATCATTTCGCTACTGGTGATTGGCATCGGGAGCCGTCTCATACCCCATTATCCCAACTTCACGGCGATTGGCGCCATTTCCCTGTTTGGCGCTGCATTCGGCGGGCGGAGAAGTATTGCCATCATCCTGCCCTACCTGGCGATGCTCCTGAGCGACATGATTCTCAACAATGTGGTCTACGCCCGGGCTTTCCCGGATGATTACAAGCATTTTATTTTCCTGTATCGTGGTGCACTTTGGAGCTATGCGGCATTTGGATTGATCGTGATCCTGGGCTATGCGCTCTTCCGTCATGGTGTCAACCTGGGAAAGGTTGTCTTCGGCGCGTTGGCTTCCTCTCTCATCTTTTTCCTTCTGTCCAACTTCGGTGTATGGGCTTCCACCGGAGCCTACCCGGTCAATTTTTCCGGGTTGATGACCTGCTATGCCGCAGGCCTTCCTTTCCTGGTCAACCAGGTCCTCGGCGACCTCTTTTACAGCCTTATCTTATTTGGTGTTGCCCTGCATGTCTTCATGCTCAAACCGGGCAAATTGGTGGTCAGGAATTAAACACCAGGTTTCAGGAGATAAGTCTTTTGTCTCCTTAAACATTGGCAATCCCTCTTTCGTCTTCCGTCTTCCTTCTTCTGTCTTCCGTCTTCCATCCTCTGTCTTACCTCTTGCCTCCCGATCCTACGCCCTTGGATTCCATTTGATCTCCTCCACGCCCTCCTGGTTCCCGATCCACCGGGCCATGACAAAAAAGAAATCGGAAAGGCGATTGAGATACAGCAGGATCAGCGGTTCGACCACGGATTCATGCGAAAGCGCAACACAACGCCGTTCCGCCCTGCGGCAGACGGTCCTGGCCAGATGTGCCAAACTGACGGAAGGGCTTCCGCCCGGAAGGATAAAATGCCGGAGCGGTGGCAATTGATCCTGAAGCATATCGATGGCTTCTTCGATCATCTGGATGTCCCCTGGGACAAGATCCGGCGTGATCATCTCCTTCGAGGGATCACTGGCGAGGTTGGACCCGATCGTGAATAAGCGGGACTGGACGGTCCGGAGAAATTCAACCCACGTGGCATCCTGCATGGCGGATGCCAGCCATCCGATCACCGCGTTCAATTCATCCACGGTGCCATAAGCTTCAATCCGGATGTGATCTTTAGGCAGACGGGCACCACCGAAGAGCCCTGTCGTGCCATCATCTCCTGTTTTGGTATAAATCTTCGAAGCCATATGGGTCGATGGTTGGATGGATCATTGAATTTCCGTAGCAGCGACGGTTACATTGGGATTGAGGGCATCCGACTCTACATAGCCGTCCCGCAACTTGACGACCCGGTGTGCGTACAGTGAGATGTCGGGCTCATGCGTGACGAGGATGATGGTATTGCCGAGCGCATGGATCTTACCGAAGATCTCCATGATCTCCAGGGATGTCTTCGTATCGAGGTTACCCGTTGGTTCGTCCGCAAGTATGATGGATGGATTATTGACCAATGCCCTGGCGATGGCCACGCGCTGACGTTGCCCGCCGGAAAGCTCATTAGGCTTATGACTCATCCGGTCGCCGAGTCCGACCTGGTCCATGACATGCTCGGCGATTTCGATCCGTTTTGAGCGGCGCAGGCCCGCGTAAACCAGCGGGAGGGCTACGTTTTCCAAAGCCGTCAGACGCGGCAAGAGATTAAAGGTCTGAAAAACGAACCCGATCTCCTTATTGCGGACCGCTGCCAATTCCCCATCACTCATATCCGATACCAACTGCTCGTTGAGATAATATTCACCGGAGGAGGGCGTATCCAGGCAGCCGAGGATATTCATGAGCGTGCTTTTGCCGGATCCGGAGGGCCCCATGAGTGCCACATATTCATTCTTCCTGATTTCCAGGGTGATAGACCGGAGCGCGTGAACTTTTTCCGTACCCATGATGTAGATGCGGGACAGGTCTTTCACCGAAATAATGGGGCTGATTGATTCCATATGGTCAAAAATATTGCTTTTACAACTTGACTCCTGAAATATTTGGATGATTCAGCCTTCCCAATCGCTGAAGGTTTTTAATTTGCCAGTCGATTACACACCCAACCCATGCCCGCGGAAAGTCATAAAACAAAGTCCCTCATCAAGCACGTGGCTGTGGCCGGCAATATCGGCGCGGGCAAAACGACCCTTTCCACGCAACTGGCCAGGCATTTCGGTTGGGAAGTGCATTATGAGGACACGACCAACAATCCCTATCTCAGCGATTTTTATGATGATATGCACCGTTGGTCATTTAACCTCCAGATCTATTTTCTCAACAGCCGGTATCAGCAGATCCTCCACATCCGCAACGGGGACAAAACGGTTATCCAGGACCGGACCATCTTCGAAGACGCCTATATTTTTGCTCCCAACCTGCATGAAATGGGACTGATGTCCCGGCGTGATTTTGAAAACTACTTCACCCTGTTCAAGAATATGAGCACCCAGGTATCTCCGCCGGATCTGCTCATCTATCTGCAAGCTTCCATACCAACCCTCGTCAAGCATATTCATAACCGGGGCAGGACTTATGAAGGAAGCATGAGCCTGGATTATCTCAAGCGGCTTAACCAGAAATATGACGAGTGGATTGAGAGCTATAAAGAAGGGCCGCTTCTGATCATCAATGCGGATGACCTGGACTTTGAAAAAAACGCGGAAGACCTCGGCCGGATCATCGAACTCGTGAGCAGCCAGATCCACGGATTGTTTTAAAGAAAGCGATTAACTCTTTGGCCGGTGCGCAGGTTGCTGATCCGCCACGGAATGAATTTCGGTGGCCTTATGTTCCTGGCTGATGCTGACGGAGGATGTCGCCGCATCCAGGGCGAAACAACCGGCAAAGAAAATGCCGTGCAATAAGACGGATATGACAATACCCATGACGCTGCTTGATTTTTCATTGATCGTGTTCATGTACGTTTGTGTTTGTGATTAATTGGTAACGGTTGCCCGATATGCGATTTATTTTAGGTATTGACGTCAGGATTAACGAACCGGTTACCCAACCTATTGTTAACAGGGGGCCGGACCCGCTTACTTTAGGATCCTTATATCATAAAAATCCGTAATATCATAAACCGTGCCAATCGAGGAAAGCATCTATCAGCAGCTGCGCATCACTTGTGAGCGCTTTGGCGCCCAACTGGTCGTGGTCTCGAAGACCCGGCCGCTGGAAGACATCCGGCGGCTATATGCACTGGGGCAACGCGCCTTTGGAGAAAACCGGGTGCAGGACCTCGTCAACCGGGCGCAACAATTGCCCGATGACATCGAGTGGCATCTCATCGGGCATCTGCAATCCAATAAAGTCCAGCAGGCATTACCGGTGGTTTCCTTTATCCATAGTGTTGACAGCCTCAAACTGGTCCGGAAAATGGATGAAGAAGCATCCCGGATCCACAAGCGCATCCCATGCCTGCTTCAGATCAAGATTGCCGCGGAAGAAACAAAGTACGGCTGGGAATACGATGCGCTTTTACGCGTCCTGGCGGAAGGGTTGGTGCAACAAACCCCGTTCATTGAATGGCGCGGTGTCATGGGGATGGCCTCCCTGACGGATGACCGGGCGCAAATCCGGCGAGAGATGCATTTCCTGAAACAAAGCTTTGACTCAATCAAATCCACCAGCTTCGCTACGGATGCCGCGTTTGATACGATCAGCATGGGCATGTCGGGAGATTATACGATAGCGCTTGAGGAAGGAAGCACCATGGTCCGGGTGGGCTCTTTACTTTTCCGGTGAGATCGGTTTGAGTTTTTCCGCTTCGTACCGCCGGAGGACATCCCGGATGTTGTTGTACATCGGCATTTGCAGGTTGGGCAGTTCCTTGGGATCAAACCATGCTGCATCCTGAATACCCTCTTCCTTCTGCAGGACCAGTTGCTCCGGATACTGGGTTTGCATGAGGTACCAGCGCGTTCGTTTGAGCGTGCGCTGTTTACTCATCATGTAGCAGTGGTATCCATTCCCCAGCCTTTCGATCAGTTTAAGATCAGACAATCCTGTTTCTTCGCGCACCTCCCGCATGGCGGTCTGGGCCAGGGTTTCGCCGGGATCCTGTTTTCCTTTGGGCAGATCCCATACGCCGCGACGGAAGATGAGCAACACTTTCCCGAATGGATTGATCACGAGTCCTCCTCCGGCCTTGATATAATTATACAGCGATTTGAAATCGCGCCAGAGCTGGCGCAGGTTGTCTGCCTGGATGATAATCCCTTCATGATGCTTGTTCTTCTCCAGCAGTTCGATGTAGTTGAGCAGCATTTTAGGTTTGCCGACATACTTGGCATGGATCAGCGAACGCTCGAAAGCGGTCTCGTCATCGAGGTCAGCGGTCTGGGTTAGAATCAAAGGGCTCTCGTTAATGTATATTTTATACCTTTGCATCAAGGGGTGTTTTTCCACAAATGTTTAACAATCAGACACTTGCATCCAAGCTGCTGGAGACCGGTGCCGTCCGGATCCAACCCGATCAACCATTTACCTGGGCTTCCGGGTTGAAGTCCCCGATCTATTGCGATAACCGGATCCTGCTTTCCTTTCCGGAGATCCGTACAGGCGTTATCGATTTGATGGTGAAGGTGCTAAAAGATTTTGAATTTTTTAATACGATCGCCGGGGTGGCCACAGCCGGCATACCCCACGGGGCCCTTTTAGCGGATCGCCTGAAGTTGCCTTTCGCTTATATCCGCTCCAAACCGAAGGAACATGGCCGGCAAAATCTCATCGAAGGCCTGATCCGGGACAATGCCAAAGTACTGGTGGTGGAAGACCTGATCTCGACCGGGATGAGCAGTCTCCAGGCTGTACAAGCTGTGCGGGATGTGCCGGCAAAAGTGGCCGGGGTCATCGCCATCTTTCAGTATGGTTTACCCAAAGCCAGGCAGGCCTTTGCGGAAGCCCACTGCCCTTATGCAACCCTGACCGATTTTGAAACGATCATTGAGGTTGCCGCCGAACAGCAAATGATCAGCCCGGATCACCTGGCGTTCCTGCGCCAATGGGCAGCGGATCCCCAGGCCTGGTCCGATCAAGTGAATATGCACATCGCCACTAAATCCTGATATGCCGTGATTGACAAAAAATCAAAGAAATTCTTAAAAGACTACCTGGGCAATGCCAGCCCGACGGGATATGAAACCAAGGGCCAGGAAATCTGGCTGGATTATGTCAAACCCTATATCGATGAGTGGCATTCGGATATATACGGGACAGTATACGGCATCATCAATCCGGGAAAAAAATACCGCGTGGCGATTGAGAGCCATGCAGATGAGATCTCCTGGTACGTCAATTATATCTCCGAAAAAGGGACGGTCCATGTCATCCGCAATGGCGGATCGGATCAGACCATCGCGGCAAGCCGCAGGGTGAATATCCACACGGCTGACGGGTTTGTCCGCGGTGTCTTTGGCTGGCCGGCCATCCATGTCCGCAAAGGAAAAGATGCGAACCTCGCCCCCACGCTGGAAAACATTTTTATCGATGTCGGCGCAAAAGACAAAAAAGAAGTGGAGGCGCTCGGTATCCACGTCGGATGTGTCGTCACCTATGATGATCCGTACGAAGAAATCAACAAGAAGTGTTTTATCGGCCGGGCCCTCGACAACCGGCTGGGTGGATTTTGCATGGCGGAAGTGGCCCGCAAAATCCACGAGGAAAAAATCAAACTCCCCTACTCGCTTTACGTGGTGAATTCCGTCCAGGAGGAAGTGGGGCTGCGCGGGGCTGAAATGATCGCCCAGACGATTCGCCCCGATGTGGCCATCGTCACGGATGTCACGCATGATACGAGCACCCCGATGATCGATGCCAAACTGGAAGGCGATATCCGGCTTGGAGAAGGACCCGCCGTCACCTACGCCCCATCTGTGCACCGCACCCTCCTGCAGTTGATTGAAGATACCGCCAAAGCCAACCAGATCCCGTTCCAGCGTGTAGCTTCTTCCCGCACGACGGGAACCGATACGGACGCCTTCGCGTATGCCAACGGCGGTATTCCATCCGCACTTGTTTCCATCCCCCTGCGGTATATGCATACCACGGTGGAGATGGCGCATTTCGAAGATGTCGAAAACCTGATCAAGCTAGTCACCGCTTCACTCGGCCGCATCAAGTCGGGGCATAACTTCAAATACCTTGATCGATAAGGCGATACGGGATATTGTCAACCTGATGATCTATGGAGGCTTTTTCATCGGCCTCTGTGCGGCCTGTATTACCGCGTTCACCTTTTCCCTCAACGGCCATAGTGAGTCCAACCTGGCCTATTCGATCTGGATCGGCCTGGCCACCGCCGCCTTGTATTGCGGTCACCGGGTGATCGGACTGCATAAAGTACCCCTCACGGATACTACCCCGCGTTTTGCCATCATCCGGCGATACCAAAAGCATATCTGGTTTTACTTTGGCATCTGGATCTTCCTGACCCTGCTGCTCTTTTTTGATTTCGCTTCCGTTTCCCTGGCCGCCTGGCTGATTCCCGGTGGCAGCATCGGATTGGGATATATCCTGCCTTTTCTGACCGGTGGCCGGCGACTGCGCGATCTGGGCTGGACTAAAATCCTCATGATCGGATGGTCCTGGGGCTGGCTGACCGCTTTTATACCGATGTGGTATTTCGCGCATGAACCCCTGGCGATGTCCGTCATCGCGGGAATAGAACGCATGCTGTTTATCATCGCCATCACCATTCCCTTTGAAATCCGTGACTTACAGGTTGACCGGGCCATCGGGGTGGTCACCCTGCCCGAGAAATTTGGCAGGAAAAACACCACACGGATCACGGCTGTCTTATTGCTCATCATACTGTTGCTGTCCGCGCTGCTCTCCTTTCAATATTTCAACATCCCTTATTTCGCATCCATGACCATCCTATGCCTGCTGACATGGTGGATCGTCCGGAAAAGCTGGGATACAGGGGATGATTATTTTTTCGGAGGACTGACCGATGGATTGATGATCTTCGCCCTGCTCCTGTACCAGGTCTTTCAAATTTGGTTGTAATCTATGTCCATTCATCAGCATTATAGCAGCGGTGCCCGCTGGGAACCTGTGGTCGGTTATTCAAGAGCGGTGCGAACAGGTTCCTTGATCGAAGTGTCCGGCACCTGTGCCGTCGACGCTGAAGGCCATGCATATGCGATTGGTGATCCTTACCGCCAAACCATGCGTGCCCTCGAGATCATCGAAAGCGCGATCCAGCACCTCGGAGGCAAACTGGATGATGTGGTCCGTACCCGCATGTATGTCACGGACATCTCGCAGTGGGAGGAAATCGGAAGGGCCCATGGTGAATATTTCAAAGACATACGGCCCGCCACGACCATGGTGGAGGTAGCGAAACTGATCTCACCGGAATACCTGGTGGAGATTGAGGCCACCGCAGTGATCGGTCATGAAACAATATAAAGTCAAAGAACTCTATTACACCCTGCAGGGGGAAGGCGCGCACACTGGCCGCCCTGCGGTCTTTCTGCGTTTCACCGGATGCAACCTCTGGAGTGGACGGGAAGAAGACCGGCAAACGGCCATCTGCCGGTTTTGTGATACGGATTTTGTGGGTATGGATGGCACACTTGGTGGCAAATATTCAGCAGAAACGCTTGCTGCTGCCGTAGCCGCCCTTTGGCCCGGACACGCGGGGCAACCCTATGTGGTTTGTACCGGTGGAGAACCCCTGCTCCAACTTGATGAAGAGCTTATAGATGCGCTGCACCGCTATGATTTTGAGATCGGAATAGAAACGAATGGGACGATCACCCTTCCTTCCGGAATCGATTGGGTATGCGTCAGCCCGAAAGCCAACACGGATGTAGTCGTGCGTAGCGGCGATGAATTAAAACTGGTGGTCCTGCAGGATGCATGGGGTCCCGAGCTTTTTGAAGACTGGGATTTTACCCATTTTTATTTGCAACCGATGGATGGACCCCGGCTACAGGAATTCACCGCCTGGGCTACCCAATATTGCCTTCAACAACCGCAATGGAAACTCAGCATCCAGGTGCATAAGCTCCTCGGCATCCGTTGATTCGATTAACGGATGATGGTCACATCGCCAAAGCGGACCACCGGGTTTCCGGAAGCGTCGAGATAAAGAAGTTTATAAACAAAGACGCCCGGGTTGACGGGTTGATCTCCCGAGGTTCCATCCCACCGCAATGGGGGTGTTCCTTTTTGTTCATATAACAGTGAACCCCATCGATCATAGATTTGAAGGGATAACAAACGATCCAGGGGAAGATTGGTATAGACTTCCAGGACATCATTGACCTGGTCGTTATTGGGGGTGATCACATTGGGTATATAGAAAATTCCCGCTTCCAACACCGTGATGAAAAGGCTATCCACATACACGCACCCATTGGTATCCGTCACCGTGAGCCTGATCCAGGTATCGACATCCGGTTTTATCCAAAACGGCAAGAGGTCCGGCGTGATGCCAGGTGGATCCCAGGTAAATGTACTTACGGCGATCTGCCGGATCTCCGGCACGATCTGTGTACTGTCTCCCTTTGATATGCTTCTGTCCGGTCCGAGATCGATTTCACCGAAGGTGGTACTGCTGATGATGACCGGCAGGAGAAGTTCACATCCGATAGCATCCGATATCGTAAGGGTATGCGCGCCCAATCCAACCTGCTGGATGGTAAAGGGCAAAGCATTGATGAGTTGCGATGCGCCGCCATCCACCTGCACGCTGTAAGGAGGAGAACCCTGCACAATGCTTTCTATCACGATCTGCCCGTCCGTCGATCCCGGGCAGGAAGGCGGGACGCTTGAAGCAGTGGCACTTTGCGGACCGGTAAAGACTGCATTGAAGGTGTCCCTTTCTTCACAGAGCAGGGAATCCACAACAATCCAGATGTATTGTCCGGGCATGCTGAGGTGAAGGGATGGTCGCATGAAGGTGCCCGTCGGCGTGACCCATGTGGAGAATGGTAAACCATGCGCTCCCGTGATGATGGGTATCAATACGACCGTATCGCCTGGACAGAATGTGATGGTGTCGGCGATATCTTCCGTAAATAAGGAGCAAGCACAATCTGGTCCGGATACCAGCAACGTATTGGTGCACAAGCCCGCTGCGGAAGACACCACGATCATGGCTTGCTGATCGATCGGGATCGAATCCACCGCAAACTTACCCGCTCCAAGGGCGTTGACATCCCCAACATCAGCGGTCACTGCTGCCCCATCCGTCTGGATCATCACGGTATAGTACATCTTGGTGTCATCGCATTGATTGTCCGTGACGGTGATGACCGGAATGTTCTCCACCAGCAAAGGAATAAAAACAGTGGCGGGGCAACCGGGTACAGAATCGGTCAACGAATAGGAAAGCGTATAATTTCCGGCCGAAGCGTTGAGTGTATGCAGGGTGCCGGCGGTGATCGTGGGACGCACAGCGCCCGCCGGTGCGGCGGCAATATCCCAGGATCCCGGATCCGCGCTGATGATCAGTCCATCCAGGTCAAACGAGGACCCTTCGCAAAGGGCAATCAGCGCGTTGTCGATATTGAGTTGAGGGCATAGACAGTCTTTCACCCGGATATGGAATTCATAGAGTTCTTCACTGCAGGGTGGTACGGCACTGTTGGTTGAGTAGAGAAATAAATATTGGCCCGGCCCGACGCCTGCAAAATCTACCGTGTTGGGATCGATCCATGTGGCACCGGAGCCTGCCGCATCCGTCCAGAGTCCATTGAGATCTCCCCCGCTGACAAAATCATCCAAGTGTACGACAGCGTTGCTGTCCGGATTATTACACACCGCGATGGAATCCGTGCTGAAAGTGGCAAATGGTTTGACCGCTATGTGCATAAGCAGCGTATCCCTCTCTGCCAGGCAAAATCCAAACGTATCGATGGTAGTCCCGATGATTTGCACCTGCCCGGCGACCGCGTCTGCCGGAGAAGGAATATAGACCGTCGAAAGACCGGGATTGATGGTCAGGGTACCGGTACCGGACGAAGACCAGGCAACATCGATCGCGGATCCGCCGATGGCTGAAAATATCTGCGTCTGCTGATTGCTGCAGACGGTGATATCCGGCACGAGATCAATGGTGGGAGCGTCCTGTAAAAAAATATCGATTTCCGCACTGTCGGTACACCCCGGGAGGGGCGCGGCGTCGAATGTAAAACGCAGGCGGTAATTACCGGGATCAGCGCCGCCGATGATAAAATCATCTCCGGAGACGGTAGCCGGGTTGGCCCCCGGAGGTGCAGCAATGATTTGCCAGGAACCAGGTGCCCCGGCCATCACAAAAGCGTTGAGGGCGAGCTGCGGGAGACTATTGCAAATACCGCCAGGCAGGTTTTGCGTCATGATCAGCGGGCAATCACATATTTCCACCCGGATGGTTAACGTGTCAATGGATTCCGGACAGGGAAATGGCGCTGAATTGGTCTGATAACTGAATGTGTAGTACCCCTCCGCGATGCCATTGAAGTCTACCGCGGCCGGGTTGCCTAAACTTACCGGCACGCCGCTGAGGTTAGTCCACGTACCGCCTGAACCTCCGGACGCGATAAGCGATACCAGGTTGAGCACCGAACCATACGCGGTGGCATTACAGATATTGACCGTGTCGGAAGAAAATGTCAAGGTCGGCGATGAATTGTAAAATACTGTGAGGGTATCATACCGGTCGCCACAGATGGCATCATATACATGCAACGAAAGAAAAACGCCCAGTCCCATAGAATCCATCGGACCGGCCGTATAGACCGTGTTGAGATCCGTATTGTCCAGGAAAGAGCCGTCCCCAGAAGATTGCCATTCGATGGGCAACATGGAGAAAGGAATAAAATTACCCATCAGCACCACGGGATCGTAATGACAGACGGAAATGTCCGGGCCCACCAGGGCCGTGACAGCATCACTGACGAGGATGTTTTCACTGGCAGAAGCGGGACAACCCGGCTGGGGATTACTGAGCGTATAGGTCACTTCGTATACGCCGGGATCGGAATTATTGGTGATAAACTGATCTCCCAGGATGGTCGCCGGATTGCTGCCTGGAGGAACAGCGGTGATCGTCCATTGCCCGGGATCCACATTGACTTCCAGAGTGGTCAGATCGATTGCATCATTGATCTCGCATAGCGCGGATGCAGGAGGATTTATCTGTAAAGGCGGACAATTGCATGGAGTGATGCTAAGGGAAATATTATACGTTGTCTGGCCGCATTCAGGATAAATACTCTGCACGGTGACTGAGACAAGGACAAACTGGTTGTTGATATCAGCCGGGCCAGGTGTATAGGTGATCTCTGTCGGGCTCATGATGACGAGGTCACCGTCTCCCGCTGTCATCCAGGTGACATTGGCATAGTCGCCCTGGATACTGATCTGGATGACAGCGCTGTCCCCTTCACAGACTTCGATGTCCAGTGGCGCGGATACCTGGGGAGCAGAAACAATCGTCACCTCCAATGGCTGTATCGTCCCGATGCAGAGATCCGGATCATCCGGCACAAAGGTGAGTGTGACGGAACCCGAACTGATATCACCCGGCCCCGGGAAATAGGTTGTGGACGGCAGCGCCGGATCCTGGAAGGACCCATCCCCCGTCGTGGTCCAGGTCGAAGGAACCATGATGCCCGTAAACGTGGCTGTGACATTTGCCTCACCGGTATTGCAGATAGTCAGGGGCGTATTGACTTCAATCGACACCGACGGTTCGATGGTAATGACCATATCGGACGTCGCGGGAATACAGGTGCCGTTCGGATCCGTACCGGAAAGGGTCAGGGTCACCGTGCCGTCACTGATATCACCGGGTCCGGGCGTATAGGTAGCATTGTTATCCGTGGGGTCATCAAAGTCCCCATCCCCGCTGGTCGACCACTGGGCATCGCTTGCGGATCCACCGATACTGCCACTCAGCGAGACGGATTCCCCGGCACAGATGGTTTGGTCCTGTCCGGCATTTGCATCCGGTGCCTCGATAAAGGTTAGGGTGAGCATATCCGGATCGACATCTACCGGACATCCCGCATCGCTGGTGACGGATACGACCTGCACGGTTGCCGTCAACCCGATGGCTAAAACAGGCACATTGAGGATGCCAGTGCCCGGATCAAAGGAAGGAAAGAAACCTTGCAGGCACACCTGGATACTCTGCCCATCCGTCACCGGCAAATCATTGATCGGGAAAGACGGAAAACCCGTACTCGTCACAATGATATCAGCGCTGAAGGGAACATCGTCCCCGATCACTTCGAACGAAATAGGGGTGGGCATATCCGGGCAATTTCCTTCGCAAACTTCTCCCCCGCCGGACAGGATGAGGGCGGGACAACTGATATCAACGGCGTAATACGGGGACATGATCTCCGGGCATCCTGCCGGAGGCGGAGGATTGAGGATGCCATTGAGATGCCAGTCCCCTTCACCAAAATTTTCGCAGAAATCCGATGGGATGATCCAGTTGAAATCCGGCACATCGACGACGGGCGGGACAAACGAAGGGATATTGAGATTGGGGATCACATCCGCGTAAACGCCCGCACCGGTATTCGCCCAGGCCCAGCCATCGATGGAGTTGGCCGGTGGCGTATAGTTGGCTGCGATCATAAAATCACACAGGGTGCCGTCGATGGCAATATTGATCGGGCAGGATGAACAGGGGGCATTGTTGTCAAAATAGCCGAACATGCAATCCACTGTCCCGGTATACGACATGATGTAAACGGGCAGGCCGGAGGCGCACAGCGCGTCACTGTTGATCATCACGTTATTGGCCGTGCTGCTTTGAATGATGAGGATCGCATTTTCCGGAATGGGTCCGGGTGGAAGCGGGACACCGCAGGAAAAAGTGGATGCATTGCCGGGGGCGAAATCATCCCATTGCAGGTTGCCGGGTCCAAGGTTGGTCACCAGGAAATCATTCATCGTGTAACCACCGGAGCCGGTCCATAGCACGAGGAATTCATCGCATTGATCTCCGGAACTTCCCACCTGGGTATTATCCGGATTGACCATGATGTACAAAACCTGCGGGGGATTATTGCATGGGTTGGAATTGATGGGCACGGAACCGATCAGGGTGCCGTCCCCGTCATAGGGATTGAAGCTGGTACCGTCCCCGATGTACCAGTCGACGAAACTGCCGGCAGGAATGTTTTGGGCATCCTGCGAAATCGTGATAGTGGCCCCTTCACAGAGCGTACCGGTGTTGCCAGTGATCATGTAATTGGAAAACTGAGGGCACTGTGCCTTCGCTCCAATGGCTAACAACGTTACAATGAGTAAAGTAAGTGATGAAGCCCCTCCTGCCTTGTCCATGCGCATAATTCCGGCCCAAAGGTAGTCAACCGCAGCAGGATGATCATCGAAATTAGGGGCCTAAAATCGTTATCGTTGCGTGAACGGGAACAGGTTTTCAGGCTATTCTGTCCTCAACTCATAGACCATCGGACCGATGGCCCTGCCGCCTTTCTGATCGGGGATAGGATCGCCAAGCTTGTAGAGTTCAAAAGCCATTTTCCCGCCAACGGCTTTGACCGAAAAAGTCTCCCGGTTTCCCTGAGCGTCCAGCAGGTCGAGCGTACGGGAAGGTGGATCTGTTTCTTCGAGGCAATCGCCTGCATAACACCATGCATAGCGCACATAGGGGGCCATCCCTTTGATCTCGCCATTTGCCATAAAGGTGATCTCGCCAGGGACGAGGTTTCCTTCCTTGAAAAGGGCATATCCGCTGCCGCTGATGAGGCAATCGTTGAGAAATTCACGGAAAGTCCAGTTTGCCCGTTCGCCCCGGGCGATTTTTTCAAAAGCGGAAGCACCGGTCTGCCTGGTCCAGGCTGTATCGGTGAGGGCAAGGGTACTATCCGAGGTTACGGTCAGGAGCATATCCCCGTAAAGTGAGGCTTTGACGAGTTTGAATTCACCGGGATGGTCTGCCGGCACGACAGCCAGGGTGAATGTCTCAAATCCATTGTCCAGCGTGGCGCTGTCTTTGCCATTGAAGTTTATCTCGAAGCAGAGGCTGGGGATATCCGATGGCATCTTGTCCGGGCAGCCCTTCAGCACTGTCATGTTGATATAGCGTCCGGAAGGCATCGCGGTCCCGGGAGTATTGCCCTCGGGCTTGCAGGCCTGTAATAGCAAAACCACTGAACAGGTCAGGAAAAGTATTTGGCGCATCATGGCATTGGCGGATTTACGATTTGGAAGTGGGTCTGACGGGTTTTAATTGATTTTCCGGGTAGATGTTTCCGATGCGCTTGATCAGGGATACAATCGTGGTCGCGATAATCGCCCCGGAGAAGGCAAGGAAAACGTCCTTTTGGGCATCCCAGATGTCCCCCTGCGTCCCGAGATAGGCATCTCCCTGTGCCGGAAAGAATACATCCGCGACTGCCCATTCGACCAGCTCATACGCCGCGCTGATGGACATGGTGATCTCTATCGGCAACAGCCACGCTACCCATTTGGGATACCTGAGCCAGCGCAGAAAAACTTCCCGCATCGGGTACGCCAGCAGGAAGCCAAAACTAAAGTGGACGATTCGGTCATAATGATTGCGGGACCAATGCAACTGATCCTGCAGCCAAAAACCCAGCGGGTTTTCCGCATAGGTATATTTCGACCCATAGACATGCAGACAGAGATAGACACAGATCAGCAGACAGCTCAGATCGCTAAACTGATACCGCCGGTAGGTGAAGAGGAGAAAGCCAAGAAAGAGAAAAACAAGGGTATTCTCCAACAACCAGTTGGAAACATCACTGGTTCCGAGCAACGAATTGGCCCAGACAAAAAGAAAAACCAGGATGAACCCCAGGAGCCAATAATTGGATCGCAGCGGTGTACGGGAGCCTGAAACGGCAATAGTAAAGGGCATTGCAGGTGGTGGATTTGTTTTGCCGGGGCATAGGTAACAAATATTTACCTGCCCTGCAATGCCGTTTAACCCGTCAGGGTGCCGTGCGTGGATCAGAATTTCTCAGCCCACCAATTTTTCACATTATAGCCAAGCCGGTACATCACCGGGAGAATAATGAGCGTGATAAAGGTGGCGAATCCCAGGCCAAAGATGATGGTCCAGGACAAGGGTCCCCAGAATGCCACGCTGTCTCCTCCCAGGAAGATCTTCGGATCACCCGTGGACAACAGGCTGGCAAAGTCGATATTGAATCCGACCGCCAGTGGCACTAATCCCAGGATGGCCGCGGTCGCGGTCAGCAATACCGGTGTCATCCGGATCCGGCCGGCTTCGATGATTGCATGAACCACCTCATGCCCGTCCGCCCGTAATTTATCGGTGAACTCCACCAGCAATATACCGTTCCGGACCACGATGCCCGCGAGTGCCACGATGCCCACGCCCATCATGATCACGGAATAATCCATGTTGAATATCGCCATCCCGAGCAAGACGCCGATAATCGAAAAGACGACCTCGGTCATGATGATGAGCGTCTTGCCCAGGGAATTGAACTGGGTAATCAGGATGAGCAGGATAAGGAATATCGATATGACGAGTGAACGTCCGAGGAAATTGATGGCGTCCATCATTTCCGCATCTTCTCCCGTAAACCCTACCGTCACTCCATCCCGCCTCGGGTAGTCCTTAATGGCCGCTTTGACCGCATTGACGACCTCCGTCTGCCGTGGCTGATATTCTGTCGTGATGTTCGAGGAGATGGTGACCATCCGCTTCATGTCTTTTCTCCTGACGCCGCCAAATGTATTGCCATACCTGACATCCGCGAGCGCGGCAATCGGAATGGATCGCAGCATGCCGGAGTTCATATCCCTATAGGTGATATTGAGATTTTCCACCGAATTGATGTTCTCCCGTTGTTCCTTTTTAAGCCGGACATTGACCGGGATTTCATCCTCTCCATCTCTGAATTTCGTGGCTTCCCGCCCGAGGATGGCGGTCCTGAATTCAGAGCCGATCTGGACCGTCGAGATGCCTTCGCGGTTGGCCCGTTCCCGGTCGATATGCACGTTGATTTCCGGTTTGCTGACGATGAGGTCGCTTCGCAACTCTTCCACCCCGGGGACGGCAATGGAATCAAGGTAATGTTTGACCGATTGCGATACTTCAATCAACTGGCCGAAGTCGTCGCTGATGATCTCCACCGAGATGGGTTTGGGAGAGGGAGGCCCGCCGGCTTCCTGGTCAACCACAATCTCCGCGCCCGGGATAATATTTTTGGTGGCGTTACGGATATCGTCCATCAATTTTCGCGTACTGATCCCGTTGCGTTTGCCGTATTCGACAAAAGCAACGCCGACTTTTCCTTTATTGCTTGTGGCGGCGCGGTCAAACTGATCTTCAGAGGCACCGAGCGCGACATTGGCGATGATCGATTCCACGATTGGATTGTCCGGCCCCAGGGTTTCCGTGACTTTCTTTTCGACCACTTTCGTCAGGGAATCCGTGACGTTCACATCCGTTCCAACCGGCAAGGTCAGGTATACGTAGATAAAGTTCGGATCCGCTTTGGGGAAGAGGACGATATTGGATTTACGCGTCAGGGTGATGCCGCAGGAAGCGAACAACAGGAACATCATGCCGAAAAACATTTTCCAGGGATGACGTAAAGTCCATGTGAGAAATCCGGCGTAAACGCCCTGGATAGCAGGCCATCCCTTTTGCTGAAACCATTTAACGGCTTTTGATAAAACATATTTATACAGGAAGGCAAACAGCGCGCAGATCAGCGCGAAATTGCCCATCCCGATATTGCCGGACAGGTAAAACGAGATCACCACCAGTACCAGGAGCGAATACCCAAACCAGGCACGGCGTTTCTTTTTAGCCGGATCGACGACTTTGCCTTCCCGCTCCGGTTTCCCCATAAACCAGACGGCAAAAACGGGGTTGACCACATAGGCCACCAGCAACGAAGCTGTCAGGGTGATAATCACCGTCACGGGCATGTAATGGAGGAATTTTCCAAAAATCCCTCCCCAGAAAACGAGCGGAAAGAAGGGCGCCAGTGTCGTCAGCGTACCGGACAGGACGGGCAGGAATACTTCGCTCGCGGCTTGCTTGGCCGCCTGGACAATGGTCAGTTTGGTATTCTCCTGGTAGATCCGGTGTGTATTTTCGATCACCACGATCGCGTCATCGACCACGATCCCGAGGGCCAGGAGGAAGGCAAACAAAACAATAAAATTGAGCGTATACCCCAGGAAGGGGAGCAGCATAAAAGCGATGCACATGGACAACGGCACGGACAGCGCCACAAACAAGGCATCGGTGAGTCCCATAAAGAACATCAGGATCAGCGTCACGAGGATAAAGCCGATGATGATCGTATTGATCAGGTCATGCAGCGTCACGCGGGTGGCGCGGCTTTGGTCGCCTGTGATATTGACTTCCAGTTTATCCGGAAACTTGGTCTCCTTCAGTTCCTCCACAATCTTTTTGATCTGGTCGGATGCTTCGATCAGGTTTTCGCCGGTGCGCTTGATGACATTGAGGGAGATGACATTTCGGCCGTTGAGCCGGCTGAAACTTTCCTGTTCTTCATGCCCCATGCGCACATCGGCAATATCCTTGAGATAGAGCATGGCGCCACTCTGGGAGGCGATGATGATGTTTTTGATTTCCTCGACATTCTTGAAATCCCCCCGAATGGACACGGATCGCGTCATGCCGCCGATATCCACGTTGCCGGCAGAGACGGTGGCGTTTTCATACGCGAGCGCATTTTCGATATCCCGGAAGGTGAGCCTCGCCGCTGCCAGCTTATATTTATCGACATTGATCTGTACCTCCTTATCCAGGGCACCGATGATATCCACGCGGGTGATCTGCCGCAACTCCTCCACCCTGTCCTGGACTTCCTCCGCATAATCCTTCAACTGATCGAGGCTGAAATCTCCGGCAATGTTAATGTTCATGATCGGGATCTCGGAGATATCAAACTCCGTGATCGTCGGATCATCCAGCAGGTCCGAGGGCAGATCGCCTTTGGCCTTGTCCACGCCGTCCTTGACCTTCTGCTTACATTCTTTGACATCGAGATTGGTATTGAACTCGACGATGATATTGGAAAAGTCCTGGACGGAAGAAGACGTGATCTTTTTTACGCCGGTCAGGCCCTTCAATTCCTTTTCGATCGGCTTGGTGACGAGTTGCTCCATATCCAGGGGGGAAGCGCCGGGATAGATCGTGGTCACAAAAATCTGCGGCACGGTCACATCCGGGAACTGTTCCTTGGGAACGGACATGTAGGCCATGATCCCCGCGAGGGTGATCAGGATGGTAATCACCATGATGGTGGCCCGGTTATCGACGGACCAGGAAGTTAGTTTGAATTGTTTCATGTCGTGGTGCGTGCTTTATATCCGCATCAGGAAGTTGATCAATGTGGTTTCTTCAAGGGTCTGGCAGCGGATCAATAGAGTACGGTTTCCCCGATGGTCACATCCTGGAATCCGGTCGAAATCACCCGGTCCCCTTCTTTCAATCCGGTCACCACTTCTACATACCCGTTGTAATTCTGCCCCTGCTGGATCGGGACTTTACGGACCGTTCCTTTACCGGCCTCACCTCCAGGCTCCAGGACGAGAATAAAATCACCGTCCTCCGCCGTCTGGATGAGGTTGACCGGCACCGTGAAGGCTTTTGGATTTTGGTAATCGACGATTTTCAACACAGCGATCTGGTTGGCCCGGTAATCTCCCTTGCCGAGGTTACATTCGATCGTAAAGGTGCGGTTGACCGGATTGATACTCTTGCTGACATACGAGACCGTCGTGGCAATTTCTTTGTTGAGATCGGGAAAAAAGACCTGCACCACGTCTCCCTTTTTCACTTTCGCGACATAGGCTTCTGTCACCTCCCCCTTGATGAGGAGTTTTTCCAGGTTGAGGATATTGCACAAGGGAACACCCGGGGCGATGGCCTGACCCTGCTTGAGCATCACCATATCCACGGTGCCGGAGGTCGGCGCATAGATCTTCGTCATATCCCAGTTTTGCCTGAGCGTGGCGATGGAGCGCTCCATGGATTCCTTTCCGTTTTTCGCCTGGATATATTGCACTTCTGACCCTATGTTCTGCTCCCAGAGTGCCTTTTGGCGATTGTAGAGGTCCGTCGCCACCGCGAGTTGGCCTTCCAGTTCGGCAAGGCTCTTCAGCATCACCGCATCTTCCATCTGGGCCAGCAACTGGCCTTTCCGCACATAATCGCCATTGTCTACCAGGACCGATTTGAGCGTACCCGGAATCTGGGAAGTAGCCATGACACTTTCATCCGCATCCACTTTTCCCTGCAGATCGATATAATGTCTGAACACGGCAGGTTTGACCTCCGATACAGCCACAGTATGCCATTTCTTTTCAATCAGCCCTTTGGCTTCCAACTCATCTTCGAGTGCTCTGATTTCTTTCTCAATGGCTGCGTGCTGGTCCTTGAGGGCCGCCAATTTGGCCACGGGGTCTTCCGTCGAGGTTTTGGCACCGCACGCGGAAACGGCGATCAGCATCGTGACCGCGCCCAATTTGTACAGGATGGATTCGATTTTCATGTATTTGTCTGTTGTGGTATTCCTGGTTATTACTATTGTTTATGGTCCCCGCTTTATTCGCCTCCGGGGATAAGAGGATAGTGGTTATCAGCGCAATCGTTTTGTTTTCTTATAGTTTACCGAGTGCTTTGCGCAAGGCGATAATGGCGTTGAGATAGTCAAACCGCGCGTTGATCAGGGCAGCCTGGGCCTGGTAATATCCGAGTTGGGATTGCGTCACTTCAAAACTCGAACCGACCCCCTGCCGGAATTTCGCCTCCGATGTTTTGTATATCCGTTCCGCCAGGTCCTGATTGTGCTGCTGGTCCTCCAGCTTGAGCTTCGTGCTGTAGTATTGCTTGCGGGCCGATTCGGCTTCAAGGTCATAGGCGCGTGTCAGCAGGTTCTTCTGTTCATCCACTTTCAGCGCGGAGATGACCGCCCGCTCCTGCTTGGCCTTTGACATGCCTCCGTTGAAGATCGGCATAGTCGCTTTGACCCCGATGATGGATGACGGAACCCAGAAGAGCGCGTCATTGCCCTGGTAACTGGGATCATAGGAGGCAAATGCGGTCACGACAGGCAGCCAGTCTTTGCGATAGGCATCGACCTGCACCTGGCTGAGCTCTCTCGCTTTGAGCAACACCTGGTAATCGGGCCTGTTCATATAGTCCAGCTTCTCTTCCGGATCGACATCGCCATAGTCGGTGAGCAGTCGATCCAGATCATCCGAGGGCAGGATATCCTGGTCCATCGGTTTATTGATGGCAAACTTGAGCGCATCGATGACGATTTCGCGCTGGCGGACAAGACTTTCCCGTTGGGTCTTGAGCGTGGAGAGCAGATATTCAACGCGGTCCACATCCAACTGTTCGACAAAACCTGCCTTATAGGTTGCCCTGGTGTCATCCAACAGTTTCTGTTCACTCTCGATATTTTTATCGAGCACGGCAATACTCTCCGTGACGATGAGCGCGGGCAGGTAGGCATCGATGACGCGGTTACGCACTTTTTCACGGATCCCGTTGAGCTGCAGATTGACGTAATCGCGATACATCCGTGCCCCTTTGATGCTGGCGATATAACTGCTGTTGTAGAGCAACTGGCCGACACTGACACTGCCGCCGATCGTATTCTGCAGCGCGAATTTGAGTTTAGTACCGGGCTCTGCCCCTTCAAAACCAAGCGCTTCCGCGGGAAGGGCCGGTTGAATCAGGAAGTGTTGGGCATTGAGTCCCAGGTTGATCTGGGGAAAGGCGATGGCCTTGTTTTCCCGGATCTGCCAGTCGGCATCCTTGATACTGAGTTGGGCCACCCGGATTTCCGAATGATTTGACAGCGCATAGTCGATGCAATCGGAGAGACGCATAGGCTCCTGGGCACGGACAGAGAATCCGAAGAGAGCCAATACGGCGAGCAGTGTGATTCCTTTACGCATGATTCAGTTTAATTTCTTTTTGAGATAAGCCAGCCCTTTGGCGGAGACGATGCCATGCAGGTAATGCATCATGTATTCATGAAATACCTGCACGCGGTTCGCCTGGCCATCCGGGAAGAGTTGCGGATCAAAGAGATTGAAAGCGGTGGCGAGGTGAAGCCGGGCAATGATGTCCAGGTCAAAATCGTCGCGATATAATCCTTCCTGGCGTCCGCGGACCAGGTTGTCCCGGATCACTTTATAGACAAAATCGTAGTGAAATGTCCGCATCAGCTCCCAGGCATCGGGATGATACTTCTGGAGGTCATGGACAATATTGGTTTTCATCTGGGAGATCTCCTGGCTGTTGGAATCAAGCAGAATGAAAATCTCTTCCAGGGCGTTTTTCGCCTTGGAAGCCATCTGGAGACACTCGTCTTTCCCCCGGGCTATATGATGGCCTAAAACCTTGATTACCAGGTCATCCTTGGATTCAAACCATTGGTAAAGGGTCTTTTTGGAAATACCCAGGGCGGCTGAAACATCATCCATGGTGATGCTCTTGATTCCGAAACGAAGGAAAAGTTCTTCGATCCGGTTGAGCATTTGGGCGTGCTGGGTAGAAGCAATCATTGGGGCTGTAAACATAGGAAACTATTTTTGGTTTAAAAGTTTACCATGTTTTTCTGCCGATCAGGGACCGGAAATACTCGACGAGTCCCGGGCTAATAGTCCGGTTTACGGCGCAAGGACTTGATTTCCGCGGTTCTTTTCTTTTCCTGGATACGGGCTTCCCGCACCTCTGGCGGCACCCGGGTTCTTTTTCGCTTTTTTTCCGGCAGGAGCGCCTTCTCCAGGAGCGTTTTCAATTGCCCGATAGCGGCCTCCCGGTTAGACCATTGGGACCTGCTTCGGCCTGCCACCGTGACCAGTTCCCCGCTTTCGAAGATCCTCGAGGCAAGTTTTTGCATGACCCTGGCTTTTTCTTCTTCCGACAACGCGGCGGAAGCAGGGATATCGAGAATCACTTCGACGCGGGTCTCCGTTTTATTGACATGCTGACCGCCTGCGCCGGAACTCCGGCTTGTGCGAAAGCGGAGCTCCTGTAAAATCATGTTCCAGTCCATACACCCATCGTGGCGCCCTCAGGCATGGATAAAATTTTTGTTTTCTCTGCACCCGATTACCTCTTCCCGCTTACCCTATTCTCTGCGCCTCAACAAGCGTAGCCGCCTGTTGGTCCGGCACATCGCTGATCCTGCTGCCTTATACCGGACCAGCGATGTGCTCACAGGGTCACCGTCGCTGCCCCGGCATTGGTTTCTTTCAGGAAGCGGATCAATCCCTGCATATAGACTTCCTGGTCATCCCACATATCCATATGACTACCATTCGGGCAAAATAAATAGCTGCCATGTTGTACCTGCGTGGACATCCATCGCATGTGCTCCGGATCCATCGTATCATGTTTTGCGCCGATCGTCAGCACTGGAATATGCAGGGAAGGGAGTTCCTTTTTCCGGTCCCACTGGGCGAGATTGCCGCCGATACCGAATTCACTTGGCCCCTGCATGGTCACATACAGCGATTGGTTCATTTTGTTGAAAGACCGTGTCATCGGTTCGGGCCATTCGTCCAACGGGATGCGGCAGATATGCTGGGCATAGAAGTGGGGCATCAGCAACGCCATGTATTTCGGGTTGGAAAAATCTTTCTTCTTTTCAAGTTGCCGGATCGTGTCCAGGACCATCGGATCCATTTGTTTCCCCAGCACCTCCGCTGCATATTTCCCGTACTCCGGACAACTGCACATCATGTTGGAAATGATCAGCCCTTTGAGGTTGTCCTGGTATTTCAGCGCATACTCCAGCGCCAGGATTCCGCCCCAGGAATGGCCAAGCAGGTAAAAATTGTCTTTGGTCAGGTTGAGCGCTTTGCGCACCGTCTCCACTTCCTCCACGTAGCGCGGGAGACTCCACATCGTCGTGTCCGCCGGATTGTCCGAATTGCCGCATCCAAGCTGATCATAATAAATGAATTCGATGCCTTCCGCCGGCAGGAAACTCTCCATGCATTCAAAATATTCATGGGTGGCGCCGGGGCCGCCGTTGAGTGTCAGCAGTTTGATGGACGGATTATTCCCGATCCTTTTCGTCCAAAGCTTCATCGGACCTTTGGCGGTCTCCAGCGTCACGATCCGGACATTACCGTTCCGGATGCCGGATTCCTGGGAGGTGAGATAGGTCGCACAGTCCACCCCCGGAGCCGGAGCGGAAGGACGACACGCTGACCCGGCCAGGAGGCTGAAGAAGAGCAACCGAATAAAAAGTTTTTTTACGGGTATCATGACCATTGATTTGGGTTTTGACTATGCCACCAGGGCGGACCGATCGATTTCATCCGCATATAAAAATAAGCGGTAATATGTGGCTGAAAAAGATTAATTTTAGACATCCGCGAAGTCGACTGATATTTTTCACTTCGCGAAAAAAGGTTCATTCAAATCTACGCGCCATGTTATCCGTTAAAAACCTCCTCGATGGAAAGCGAAGAAATGCTGTGTACGCCCTCCGGCCCGACAACACCGTGATTGATGCGCTCGAACTGATGGCCGAAGCCAACATCGGCGCTATCCTCATCATGGATGGTGAAGCACTGAAAGGCATCTTTTCCGAGCGGGACTATGCCCGCAAAGGCATCATCCAGGGTCGTAAAGCGAAAAGCACTTATCTCTCCGAAGTCATGATCCCGCACGTGTATACCGTGTCCCCGGACATGCTGATTTCCGATTGCATGAAACTCTTCACGGATAAGTTTATCCGCCACCTGCCCGTGGTGGAAGAAGGTAAAGTGATCGGCATGCTCAGCATCGGGGACATCGTCAGCGCCATCATGAAGGAGCAAAAAGATCATATCCAGTTCCTGGAACAATATATCGCGCAAGGCTGACAGCGGGTGACGGATATGCCGGGCGATTTTTATTCCCTTGTTATTTTTACGAGGCATGATCCTCGTCCTTGTATTTGTTGTCGGGTATATCCTGATCGCCTTCGAACACCAGGTCAAACTGGATAAAGCCGCGACGGCATTACTGACCGGCGTTATTGGCTGGCTGGTCCTCCGGTTTACGTTCCCTTCGCTCCCCTCCTATCCGGAAGTAATTCATCTTCACCCGGATACCGGTGCTTTTCTACAGACAGCGTTGGCAGAGCACCTGGGCAGTATCGCCGAGATCCTCTTCTTCCTGTTGGGTGCCATGACTATCGTGGAGCTGATTGATGTACATGGCGGTTTCCGCCCGATTGCCGACCGCATCGAAGTGTCCAACCCGGTCCGGCTATTATGGATCATGAGTTGGATCACGTTTTTCCTGTCCGCTGTCCTTGACAATATGACGACCGCCATCGTCATGTGCGCGATCCTCCGGCGAATCGTCGACGCTCCTGCCCTGCGCTGGTGGTATGGCGGCTTCGTCATCATCGCCGCCAATGCCGGAGGCGCGTGGTCGCCGATCGGCGACGTGACCACCATTATGCTCTGGATCGGGGGACAGGTCACCTCCGTCAATATCATCACTTCCACTTTTCTCGCGTCTGCTTTTTGCCTGCTCGTGCCGCTTGGGATCGCTTCCTTTTTCGTGCCGGCTGCGATTGGACACGGGCCTTCCGACGATCCCGTGGAGCATGGACCGGACCATGATCTTCATCCTGCGGAAAGAAACCTGATCCTGATCGTGGGCTCGGCCTCGCTCATCTCCGTGCCGGTCTTTAAGGCGGTCACCCACCTGCCACCCTACATGGGTATCCTGTTTGCCCTCGGCTTGCTCTGGTTTCTCACCGCTATCCTGCATCGTGACAAAGATCCCCACGTGCAGCAATCGTTATCGGTGGCCTATATCCTGCGCCGGATTGATACCCCAACACTCCTTTTTTTCCTGGGTATCCTGTTGGCCGTCGGATCCATCGAAGTATCCGGGCACCTGGATATGCTGGCGGAATGGCTCAATCATTCACTGGGAAACATTTACGCGATCAACACCGGAATCGGGATACTTTCCGCAATCGTCGACAACGTCCCGTTGGTGGCTGCGAGCATGGGCATGTATGATCTCCAGGCCTTTCCCCCGGATCATGCTTTTTGGGAACTTCTGGCCTATTGCGCCGGTACGGGAGGGAGTATGCTGATCATCGGATCCGCTGCCGGGGTGGCGGCCATGGGCATCCTGAAGATCAATTTTATCTGGTACCTGAAACGTATGACCCTGTATGCGGCGATCGGGTATGGATCGGGTATCCTGGTATACGGATTGCAGAGCCAGTTACTGCATTAGCTGGAATAAACTCGTCTGCGGATTGCGCGCCTTTTCATAGAGGGAGAGATCATATGCAAACGGTTCAGGGTGCGGTATAAACCTTCGCCGGGCCAGTTGGAAATGGGCCGCGATCATCTCCGCGTACTTGCCTTCTCCTTTCATGCGCTTGCCGATGCGGCTGTCATGGATTTGTCCGCCATGTGCCTCCATGATCCGGTTGACAATGCGTTGTGCCCGGTCTTTATATTTCTTCTTCAGCCAATCGACAAAGATGGGGCCTACATCGCCGTTGAGCCGCACGACGATATACCCGGCATTTTTGGCGCCTGCTTTGGTCACGGCTTCCATGAGGTCCATGATTTCATGATCATTCAACCCGGGAATGACCGGGGCCAGCATCGCGTGAACATGCACGCCATGTTTTGAGAGCGTTTCGATGACCTCCAGTCGGCGTTGTGCCGTGGCAGTTCTCGGCTCGAGTTGCCGGCGAAGCGATTCGTCCAGGGTATTGATGGATACCGCCACGCTGACCAGTCTTTTCTCCGCCATCCGCGCGATGATATCCACGTCGCGGAGGATCAGCGCGCTCTTGGTGATGATGCCGGCCGGGTGTTGAAACCGCTCGAGTACTTCGAGCAACTGGCGGGTGATTTTAAATTTGGCTTCGGCCGGCTGATAACAATCCGTATTGCCGGAAAGCATGATCGGGGAAGGAATCCATTTGGGAGACGCCAGTTTCTTTGCCAGGAGCAGAGGCGCATCCTTTTTGACGAGAATTTTGGATTCAAAATCCAGGCCTGCGCTGTATCCCCAGTACGGATGGGTATTGCGGGCATAACAATAGACACAGCCATGCTCGCATCCCTGGTAAGGATTCATGGAATACTCGAGACCGATATCGGGACTTTCGACTTTGTTGATGATGGTTTTCGGATGCGTTTCCAGGTATTCTGTCTGGACAGTATCCGGGGGGCCTGAAAAAACCAAATCAGGATGCGATGCCGAACGGTGCTTCGCGTAGGGATTATCGGTGTTGAACTGGGCGCCTCTGCCTTTCATGGTCGTGATTTTGACCTAAATATAATCCAATTTATGACTATTTTTACGTCAATCCGATTTTTTTCCCCAAACCGCCCAAAACGTCGGAAAAGTGGCTGATATTCAGGTGCTGGTTATCTCCTCAAGGCCGATTTGCGATTAATTTTACCCTATAGGCAGCGAAAACACTGCCGGGAGTATCAATTTCACAGGATTCAAATAATGCTTGCCCTTTTGCAGGAACAGGAACTGATCCAACGATGCAATGCCAATGACCGGGTAGCCCAGCGCTTGCTCTATGAGCGTTTTGCTCCCCTGCTGATGGCCATTTGCAGGCGGTATGTGGGTTCGAACCAGGCGGAAGATGTTGTGCAGGACAGTTTCATCCGCATTTTCCAATACCTGGTGCAATACCGCCAGGAAGGATCCTTCGAAGGATGGGTCCGGCGGGTCTGTGTCAACACCTGCATCCGGCACCTGGAAAAGGCAAAGCGGTTGCAGGTGGACTATCAATCCGATGATATGCCGGACCTCGCGGTATCCCCGGGCATCATCGACCAGTTGAGCGCGAATGAATTGATGACGCTGATCGACCGGTTGCCGGATGGTTACCGGACCGTCTTCAACCTGAGCGTGATCGAAGGATATCCGCACAAGGATATCGCGGGCATGCTGGGGATTGAAGAGAGCAGTTCACGATCCCAATTGACCAAAGCCAAAAAATTTATTCAACGAAGCCTGACGGCTGCACACAAGGTTGAACTATGAAAGAAGACAACCCATTCCGGCAAAAGCTCCACACGCACACCATGCCGGTGCGTGAGGAGGTATGGGAGGCCATTGAAAAACGATTGCCGCCTAAAGAGGAATCCAGGAAGATGCCTTTCTTCTGGGCGATCCTGTTTATCAGTACCCTGCTCGGCGGATCCCTCATGCTGGGCTTTCTCCACAAACAAAACACATCCGAAACCCCTGCTGCTCCACCTGCTGATCATTCCTTATCCGCCAACACCCCTGCTTCAACGAGTGCATCCTATCCGGTATCCAACGACCCTTCGGTTACCTCCTCCGGTTCTGCGACAAGTGAAAATGCTGTAAGCCTATCCGGATCTGCCAATTCCGCCACGGACGCAGGCACTACCGCAACATCATCCACAACCCCTTCCGCTTTAAAGCGGCACCAACCACAAGCAAAAGCTTATAAAACCGCTTCGGGATTCTCCCCGCGTTCTGTGACTGCATCACCGACTGACGTTCGTCCTGCCGGGACGGAAACCGGAAGTAGTTTACCAATGGAAAACAACCTGCAGGACCTTATCGCGTATTCCCGTTCCACCTACGCGACGCCTTTCCTTCCGCTGACGGTTATGGATCAGCTGAAGGCCGGGGCGACCTTAAAGAAGAAGACGATGAAGCGGATCAAGCCGGATCCCAATTGCTATAAATTTTCACCAAAGGGTGGACGTTACTTTTTCTCCGTGGATGCGTTTGCGGGGCCTGGTTTCAGTCCCCGGTCGTTTTCGGAAAATGGCGGCGAATCCCCGTTTTATATGCAGGCCCGGAAGACTACCGAACGGAATCAATATGCATGGTCGGCCGGCGCCAGGTTTAATATGCACCTGCACAATGGTGTTTCCATACGCCTGGGCCTGCTCTATGATCAGGCCGGTGACATCTTCGACTACACCGATACCCTGGCAACCCAATCCACGACCCGGATCGATTCTTTCTTTTCCGCGGACGGCACTTTCTTATACGCGGACACAAACCGTGTACTCATTTTCGGGACCCTGATCAAGAAAATCCACAACACCTACCGGCACCTGGATGTACCGATCCTGTTTGGCTATGAGATCCCGATGGGTCGTTCGACCCTGATGATCAATGCGGGCCCGGTATTTAACCTGACCACCAGTTACGAAGGACAAATCCTGGACCCGATGCTGCATCCGAGACATATCACGCCCGGAGAGCAGGGAGTCCTGTCCGCTTATAAAACCAGTGTAGGTCTGAGCCTCTACCTTGGGGCCGGGGCCCTGTTCCCCCTGACCGATCACCTGGCAGCCCTGGTTGAACCACGCTTACTCTACCGGGTCAAACCGGTCACGATCAAATCATACCCATTGGAGGAACACCGCCATTTTGCGGGATTGAACCTGGGGCTCAGATATTTTTTCGAATAAAAACTTCACCGACAGAAGCAGCGATATGAAAGGAAAAAGGCTCTTATACAGTAAAAACGGAGAAATGGGCAAGTTCGTTTTTGGGTTGGTTTTACTGGTCACCATCCTGTCCTGTGGGCAGGACATTGACTTGTTTATACCCAAAACCAGCCAGGATGTTGGCGGGGATGTCTCCCGGCTGACTTCCAGACTGAAACAAGACATCGCAGGGGATATTTCCTACACCGTCTCCTGCCCTTGTTTCGGCGACACCGCTTTTGAGGTGGATAAAGATGTGGTATTGGTCCTTCCCCCGGGATTTGTTGACCAGGCCCTGTATCCCTGCACCAGTGGTAAGTTAGATGTAGAGTTGACCGTATGTGATACCAAAGGAGAGATCCTGATCGCCGGCATCCCAACGATCTCAGAAAACAAACTGCTTGTATCCCGCGTCGAACTGCATATCCGGATCAAGGATGGGGATCACACAGTCCCGCTGGCGCAGGGCAAAAAGATCCGCATCCTCGTCAATGACCCGGATCCGATCGAACGGATGGAGCTGTTTTACGGCGGCGACGGACAATGGATCCAGGCGGATGGCAACCCGGATACCTGGGACAATGTCGCCAACCAGGAATGGTGGATTCAACAGGACAGCAGCCAGGGCACGATCATCTCTGGATTTGGCTATGAGTGTTTCAGCGACAGCACCGACTGGATCAATGTCGACGTATTCACCAACATTCCGGAAAATCAGCGCACGGCCGTTTGCGTTAAGCTGCCGGAAGGTTTTACCAATACCAATTCGCTCGTCTTTATGGCCTTTAAGGATTACAACAGCCTGGTCAGCCTCGCCGGTGATCCGGAGGATAAACAGTTTTGCGAAGATCACCGGGCTACCCCTATTGGTTTCCGTACCACGTTTATCGTCCTCGCTGAGCGCGGCGAAGGCAATTACTATTTCGCCGCGAAGGATACTGAGATCACGCCCAACCTGACCCTGGATCTGACCCCGTTAAAGACGCCGTATGAGGAGATCCTCACGTATCTGAAACATTTGTAGTCCGGGAAGACGCAAGACGTAATACACGAGACAAGAGAGGAAGGACTGGGGAGAATACGATACCGTAAACTGAAAAACCACACCGCGAATACAAGTTCGCTTGTTTTCGTGAAAGATTGTTCCGGATTAAAGAATCCTTTTTGCCAACAGCCCGTCAGGAATCACTGCCGGGCTTTTTCATTTATCCCTCTACGGTCGTCAGACGCTGCGCTTTCTTGCGTCCCTCTTCATCCAGGATGGTCTTGCGCATACGGATGTTATTGGGAGTCACTTCGATACACTCGTCCTGCTGGATGTATTCCATGCATTCCTCCAGGGTCATCTGCCGCTTGGGGGCGATATTGGTGGCGGCATCACTGCCGCTGGCGCGCATATTGGTGAGTTTCTTTCCTTCCGTGCAATTGACGACCAGGTCACCGGGGCGATTATTTTCGCCGATGATCATGCCCTTGTACACTTCCTCGCCCGGATCGACGAAGAAGAATCCGCGATCCTGCAACTTATCCAGTGAATAGGCGGTCGTGGTGCCGGGATCCTTGGCGAGGATGACCCCGTTGGTCCTGCCCGGAATGGAGCCCTTCCAGGGTTTGTAAGCGATAAAGCGATGGCTCATCACGGCCTCACCCGCCGTCTGTGTCAACAAAGTCGAACGCAGTCCGATCAGACCGCGGGAAGGAATTTCAAATTCCAGGTGCTGGTACTCTCCTTTTGATTCCATCACGTGCAATTCGCCCTTACGGCGGGTGACCAGGTCGATCGCGCGGGAAGAATAGGTTTCCGGCACATCGATGACGAGGTTTTCATAAGGCTCGCATTTGGTCCCATCGACATTTTTGATCAGTACCTGGGGCTGTCCCACGGTCAATTCATAGCCTTCGCGGCGCATCGTCTCCACCAGTATGCCCAGGTGCAGGATGCCGCGGCCATAGACCAGGAAACTGTCCGCGCTGTCCGTCTCCTCCACTTTCATGGCGAGGTTCTTCTCCGTCTCCAGCCACAGGCGGTCACGGAGATGACGGGAGGTTACATATTTTCCATCCTTTCCAAAGAACGGCGAATTGTTGATCCCAAACGTCATGCTCATCGTGGGTTCGTCCACAGCGATGGACGGAAGTCCTTCGGGCGCTTCAAAATCCGCAATGGTATCCCCGATCTTGAAATCTTCGAGTCCGACCACCGCACACAAGTCGCCCGCGGCCACTTCAGTGGCTTTCTTCTTGCCCATCCCTTCGAAGGTGAAGAGTTCTTTGATCCGGCTGCGAACGATTTTTCCATCCGCCTGGACAACCGACACCGGTTGATTTTCGCGGATGATCCCGCGGGTCACTTTCCCAACGGCAATGCGGCCCTGGTAAGAGGAATAGTCCAGGGAAGTGATCTGCATCTGCAAGGTGCCTTCATAGGCCACGGGCGGAGGCACGAGCTTAAGGATACCATCCAGCAACGGAGTAATATCAGCACTGCGTTCGAGGCTGTCATTAAACCAGTTTTGCTTGCCGGATCCGTAATACGTGGCAAAATCCAGTTGCTCTTCGGTCGCGTCGAGGCTGAAAAACAAATCAAACACTTCATTGTGGATCTCGACGGGCCGGCAATTCGGTTTATCGACCTTGTTGATGACGACGATCGGTTTGAGATGAAGCTGAAGCGCCTTTTGGAGAACAAAGCGCGTCTGGGGCATGGGGCCTTCAAAGGCGTCGACAAGCAGCAATACGCCGTCCGCCATACGCAACACCCTTTCCACCTCGCCGCCGAAGTCCGCGTGTCCCGGCGTATCGATGACGTTGATCTTGACCCCTTTGTACTGGACGGCGGCGTTTTTCGAAAATATGGTGATGCCGCGCTCCCGCTCCAGGTCATTGGAATCCATGATCAGTTCACCCGTCGCCTGGTGATCCTTGAATACCTTGGTCGCCTGGAGGATCTTGTCGACCAGGGTGGTCTTGCCATGATCGACGTGGGCGATGATGGCGATATTGCGAATGTTCTCGTTGATTTGTCCCATAAAAACGGCTGCAAAGGTACGATTTTTAAACCAGCCCACTCAGGGGCGTTTACCTTTGTCTCCCCGGCCCTGTAGTATAACGGATAGTGCGTAGGTCTTCGGAACCTAAAGCCCGGGTTCGATTCCTGGCAGGGCCACCAAAAAAAAGCGTCCCCGGAGGGACGCTTTTTACTTTTTCTTTTACCGGAAGAGGATCAACCGCCAGCGGTCGTGGCAGGCTGTCTTGGCAAAGCGGCCAAACGCGTAGTTGAGTTCAAACTGCAACTGGGCGGCGGCGGCAAATGTCTTTTTGGACGGATCCGGCAATGGGTAGACCCTAATCGGGTAATTGTTCTCCTTGCCGGTCTCATTGACCATGTCAGTAAAGGCCCAGTGGAACCGCACCCCGATATTGACGGACAGCAGGTCGTCTCCGGCCAGGTAAGAACCGAAACCAAAGATGCCGGAGGTATAGTTGTCTTCAAAGTTTTCGGAGACATCCGTCACCCCGTCATTCACATTGTCCAGTTCCACTTTCCGGATGGAGCTTAGCTTGCCCCCGACCTCGATATAAGCGCCGTTGCCGGAATACCGGAACACACCGATGATATCATTATGTTTCCACTTGAATGTATTGAAGACATCGGATAGGTATTCAAATTGCTGCTTGGAGGTAGCGGCCGAATACTCGATCGACAAGCCAACATGGTGGCCGTAATTGAATCCCAGTCTTCCGCCAAAGGCACCGCCTGATGAAAGCTTATGCTTGTAGGTGCCGCTGTCCCAGACATTACGGTCGGACATCAGGGTGCCGCCCCAGGCGCCTTTCACCCCGGCATCAAACCACCATTGGCTGTAGCCGGCAGAGGCAAGACCCATCAACACTAAAAAGGTAAAGAGATGCTTCATTGTCTTCCATTTTTTAGGGCGCCAAGATAGGTATTATTTCAAACCCCGGCGCTTGATTTCCGAGGAGATCAGGCTGAGCTCTCGGCTCATTTCACCGGTGACCGAAGTATTCTCCTGGGCGCGCCGGATCAGGTACGGAACGACCTCTTTGACCGCGCCGTAGACCACGTATTTGGCCACGTTATACCCGGCCTGGGCGAGGTTGAAGGTGATGTAATCACTCATCCCGTAGAGCTGGCAGAAGTTGAGATGCGGATGATTGCGCGGCAATCCTTTTTCCGCAATCAGTTCCGCCTGGAGGAGATTGCTCTGCAGATTATGCGACGCGTTGCAAAGCGCTATCTCTTCATAATGGTCCACGCAGTAGCGCACAGCCTCATCATAATCCCGGTCGGTATCTGCTTTCGTCTCCTGGATCGGGGTAGGATAACCCATCTCCGCGGCACGCCTTCTTTCTTTTTCCATGTAGGCGCCGCGAACCAGTTTGGCGCCGAGGATATACCCTTTTGCTTTCGCTTCCGCGTGATCTTCTTTCAGGCTGGCCAGTTTGTCCTTGCGGTAGAGCTGGTAGGTGTGATAGACCACGGCGCGTTCTTTATTGTACCTGGCCATCATCTCCCGGACGAGTTGATCGATCGAATCCTGGATCCATGTTTCTTCGGCATCGAAAAAGACCGCCACCTTGTTTTCCCAGGCAGCCCGGCTCAGCTTATCCATCCGCTGGCGGACGCGATCAAACGCCTGCTTTTCCTCTTCCGTCATCGGCTGACCGGACTGATTTTTCTCCAGAATAGGCTCCGCCGCCAGGGCGGTCACCTTCGAAGAAACCACCGGCACCCCGTCATGCCTGGAGGCAAAACTGACCGCTTTGAGATTTTCCGCCAGGGTCTTGTTGAAATCTTCTTCGTTTGACTTCGCTTCGGCTCCATAATCCAGGACGGAATAGGTATTTCGCTTCAGCAGATGTTCGATAGCCCCCTCTGCATCCTTGAGGTTGATCCCGCCGCAAAATTGCCTGAAGATGGTGGCCTTGATGACCGGGTTGAAGACCTGTATACCGGAGCGGTTGAGCCAAAGTCCGACTTTGGAGCCTGTTTTCACCAGCCACGCCTTGTTCATGAGGCCAAAAAGCCAAGCGGTTCGCTTGAGTTCGGCATCCGATTTATGGGAAAAGGCGATTTCCGTATTCGTAAAATCCACCACCTTAGGTTGCGGCAGGGATTCCGGGTTAGAACTTACCATATGCTTTCCAGATTGCCCAGGCATGATCCGCCTGCAGGTGCAGCATCTCGAGTCCGTTTTTCGTTTTGGCTCCCGCCGCCGCGCCACGCGTCAAAAATAAGGTATTGACCGGATTGTAAACCAGGTCAAAGAGCCAATGGGCCGGTGTGAGACCGCTATAAGGAATATCGGGACATGTATCCGCCGCCGGCGCCATCCCAAGCGGCGTCGTATTGATCACCAGGAGATGCTCCTCGAGGACAGCCTGGTTTAACTCCGCATAACGGAAATACCCGCGATCGCCTCTCGAGACAGTATGATGCCGGATACCCAACTCGCTCAGCGCGAACCGGACGGCTTTGGAAGCGCCGCCGGTACCGAGCACAAGTGCCTGCATGGGTGCAACGTGACCGTTGAACCAATGCTGAAGGGATACTTTAAATCCCGTCACATCCGTATTGTATCCTTTCCAGGAGTTGTCACCGGTCCTGACCAGGGTATTGACCGCTCCGACAGCAAACGCTACCGGATCGAGATCGTTGAGATAGGACATGACCGCAGTCTTGTAGGGGATCGTCACGTTTAACCCGGAGTAATCGTCATGCAGGAGCGGCATCACCAATTCGATCTCCCGGATGGGAAGCAACGCATAGGTAAAATCGGGATGGCCTTCCCCGGCAAACTTTTGCCTGAAATAGTCCGGGGAAAAAGAATGTCCGAGCGGATACCCGATGAGGCCGTATTTTTTCACACCCGTGTTTATTCCGGCAGCCTGAAGACGATACCCGCTTTGGCATTGAAACCAAAGCCCGGATAGGCGTACCAGCGTTCACGTTTATTGCCCAGGATATTGTTGATTTCCACGAATGCACCAAGCGCGGAGGTGAGGTAATAATCCCCCTGCAGATTCAGGTCCAGCAGAGCCTTCAGCCTCCCTTCCGTGCCTCCCACGGTGCGATACGGAAGGCCGTTCTCCCCATGAAAGGTGAGGGATACGTGGTATTCATCCGAGCCACCGGTATAGGTGATCATGCCGTCCAGCCCGAAAGTGGGTGTGTGCCATGGTTTTTCTTCCCGATCGAGCGTATAGAAACGGCCATAGGCCTGTCCACGCAACATCACATGCCGCAATAAGGCATAGTTCAGGGCGCCTTCCACGCCAATGTAGTGCCCATCATCATACACGGGCACATATTGCTCTTCGATGATCGGATTCTGCAGGAAAAAGGCCTTGTTGGTAAATTGTACATAGGACCCCGTGATATCATACCCGAAAGTACCGGCTGCACCCCGCACCACGGCATAGATGCTCCGCGACACGGTATTGCGCAGGTCATCGAGCCGGGTGTCGATGTACGGGTTGATGCCGGAAAGGCTGTGAAAATTATTTTTCACCACACTCCCCTTCCATCCGGCCGCAATCTTCATCCGCTCACCCAGCAGCCGGTAACTCAATTCGATCGAGGGCAGAATTTCATCCTGCGCTTTGTTGAGCAATCCAATGCCGCCCAGGCGGAATCCAAGTTTTCCCGCGTGCCCCTCCACATAGGGTTCCAGCAGGATGTTGTTCAGGTCATACTTGGCTGTATGGGTAAGCCTGGACATATCCACGGTGGCACTGAGTCCGACCGGGAAATTATTTTTCCCAAAGGCGGTACCCACTTCGGCGCCCAGGATCGCGCCACTCTCCCTGGCGCCAAGATCGTCCTTGTCAAACAGGTATCGAAGTTCTCCTTGATAGTGTAAGGCAGATTGCGGAGACCTGAGTTTGGTGAGGCGGAGGTCTGCATCATATCGACGGAACAGGCGCCGGAGTTCATCCTTGTCGGAAGGAATATCTTCGGCTCCGTAGAAATAGTCTTTTTGAAAACGGGCGTCGATGGCCGCTTCCAGGTGAATGTCGTCGCGTAACCGGTAAGCGCCATTGATACGGCCCCTGGAATCCGAAAATTGCTGAAGCGGTATTTTTTTATTGTTGGCACTGAGATGACGGACATCGATTCCATACTGGAGATCATCTCCGGACCGGTGGTCGTAGGATAACGCGCCCAGCCAGGCATTTGGATTGCCATAACCGGCCTTTGCGAAAAACGGATAGTACGCGGGTTTTTGTTCAGGCTCTATCGCCAGGGGTTTGAGCGGTGGCGTCGCATACGTCATCTGCGGTGAAGCGGCTGTCAGCGTATACGTATAATGCCGGGCTGCCGTATCGAGAAGGATGGGTTGCGGCACGATGCGGATTTTCTTCGCTTCGGTCAGTTTGACTTCGAAATCCTTGATGACTTCGATCTGCCCTGTGGGCAACTGGTCCTGGGCGATCAACGCACCCATGCCGCTCATACAAATGATCGTGAGTATATGCCTCATCGGATAGCTTTGCGCTTATTTTGGTTTGACCTGCAATTCAAGGGTGTCACTGGCAGCGGGTTTGATCCGGCTCTGGTTTTCTTCCGCCGTTTTGACTTTGGCGAGTTTCTCATTGGCTTCCTTCGTGATCACTTCATCCCCCTGGTAATTTTCGATGACTGCCTCCAAGATCGCGCGCGCATTGAGATAATCTTTTTGCTGGAACAGGATGTCGGAGAGAAGGACCAGCGATTTGGCTACCCACAGCGGATAGCCCACATTGGCCCGCGCCGCCTCTTCGGCCAGTTTGGCGGCAATCTCCGGCAGTCCCCGTTGATGATAGATGGAAGCGATATAATATCTCGACTCCGCGGCCAGTTCGGCGCTGTTGACGCGCACGACTTCGTTAAAATCCTCCAAAGCCTTGTCCAGGCTGTTGTGATCATAGGCAATCCGGGCCATGTAGTAATGGGCAAGCGCTTTATGATCTTCGGTGGCGCGCGCGTGCGTAAAGACCCGGGAAGCCATCGCATAGACGTCCTCAGGTTTATTCAGCCTGTACGCGGCGCGTAAAGCGCCGAGGATAGCATCATACTGCAACTCATCATCCTGGGCGAGCGGGATATAAGCAGTGTAATAGGTAAAGGCCCGGTCCATGTCCTGTTTCTGATTGTACGCGATCGCCGCGGCTTTGTACAGGGAGGACGGCAGGAACGAACTTTGCCCTTGCCGGATCACGCCTTCATACCCGGTAAGCGCTTCTTCATAGCGTTTGAGCAGCGTGAGGCATTCCGCCCGGAGATAGGTCGCTTTCAGCGTATAGAGTCCTTTGGGATTGTCCGTAATATACTTTTCGAAGGATTCGACTGCTTTACCGTACTCACCCTGGGCATAATGATTTTCCGCGGCGTTGTAGAGGATCGAATCTTTCGCTGTCCCGGTTACCGCGAAACCCGGTACCGTGGCGGCAAATTCAAAATAAGCGGCGGGCTTGTCGAGTTCGTTTACATAGATTTCCTGGATGGCGGCCATCGCTTCGCGGGAAGTCTCCGGATCGGGTTGATACCGGAAGATGGATTGATAATATTGAAGCGACGCCTCATATTGGGCGGTGTTGTAGGAAAGCAACCCGAGCCGCAGGAGTGCGGGCTGAAACAGCACGCTTTGTTTGTACTCCTTCGTGATCCGCTCAAACGTCTCGATCGCTTTCGGCACCTGGTTAAGTTCCTGGTAGGTCACCCCGATCTGGAAGAGCGCGTCATCCGCCCAAACGGATTGCGGCTGTGTCCTGACCAGGGCGGACAAAAGGCTGATCTTTTCTTCCGGTTTTTGCTGCAGGCCTTTGATGATCCCGTTTTGATATTCGGCGTAATCGCTTCCCTGGTAATCCTGGCGGATGGACTCATCATAATACTCGTTGGCTTTGGCATACTGTCCGCGCTTAAAGGCGCAGTCCCCCGCCCGGAGCACAGCGTCCGGATAGAGTTGTGTTTTGATAAAGGCAGGCTGGCCCGGAAGCTTACGGTACTCCTGGAGATTGGCGACACAGCGATCGAACTGTTTTTGCGCCTCCTCGTACTGTTGAAGGCGGAGATAATTATACCCCTGGTTGTACTGTGCCACCGGCAGATCCACATGGTAAGGTAGAGGGGTGCCTTTTGGGGGCGAGGTCGTGAGCGCTGCGGCTGCCCTCGAATAACGGTCATACCACCCGATGCTCTGTTCATACTGGCCCGCCTGGTGGGCGCTTTCTCCTTTCCAAAAGCATGCGCGTGCTTCGATGCCAGGATCGACCGGATACTTCAGGGACTTGTCAAGCATCGCCATCGCTTCCTCCGTCTTCCCTTCCTGCAACAATTGTTCGCCACGGTACAGGCAGACTTTCTGGTATGCTTCCCGCAACGTGGGAGAAAGAGATGGCATGGCTTCGAGTTCACGGACGGCCAACGCGTAGTCCGCCGTATTGGTCAGGATCCCGGCCAGTGTTTTCTGTGCGTCCTCATACCAGGGAGAAGAAAAAGGAATCGTCTGCAATTCTTTGATGGCTTCCAGGTCGTCCCCGGCTTCGGCGCTCAGGCGTCCGTAATGAAAGGTTGCTTCCATGGCGAGCGTGGGATCATCGTCCATGCGGGCTGATTTCATCAGGCTGTTGCGCGCAGACGTGCGGTCGCCGGTTTCGAGGTAGCAGCGTCCGAGATAGTAGTTGGCATATTGGGCTTTGACACCGGTTTCATTGCGGATTTCATTGAGCACCGGTATGGCTTTGGCATATTGGCCGGTCTGGAAGTAGGTGACACCAAGCTGGTAGAAATCATCTGTGGTGCGTTTGGCGGACTGCTGGTCGACGTATTCGAGGTGGGGCAAGGCGGAGGCGTAGTCGCCGGTCTCAAACAAGGCTTGTCCCAGGAGATGCCGGATCTCGGTTTTATTCTGGACGGCCGGATTGCGCAGTGCCTGGTCGCCATACCCGATGACCTTGGGATAATCGTGGCGGATAAAATGGATCTGGGTGATGTAATACGGGATATAATCTTTGTAGTAATCCGAAGGGGCCACGCGTTCGAAACTGCTGATGGCTTCGTCATAGCGTCCCTGGAAATACATCGTCATGCCGTAGTAATAATTGGACGGGTAGAAAAATTTGTCTTTGGCATTCCGCGATGCGTCAAACAGGGAAGCGGCCTGGCTGAATTCTTTGCGGGTGAACAGGGCGTACCCCAGTTTAAAATAGAGGCCGGATTGTTCTTCCGGCTCCAGGAACCGGGCATCGACCATGCTCAGGTATTGGATGGCCTCATCGTATTGGTGCCGGCTGTAGGCATCGTCACCGATGAGCATGAGGGCGCGTTGCGCGAGGGCGCCGGGCTTGTGGGCCTCGGCGAAGTCCATGATCGCCTCGATCGCGCCCGGCTGGTCCATCCGGAGTTGCGCCTTCAACTGGTAGAGGCGGGATTCTTCTTCCCGGAGCAGTATGGATGGATCATGCGATGCCTGGAGAAACAGGGCTGCTGACCGGGAGGAACGGCCATAGAGACCCTGGTCATAGGCTTTGACCAGGTCTTCGAAATCCTTTTGATGGGACTGGAAGAGGACGGTCTGCTGGGCAGGGAGACAGCAGGCGAAAAGCATGCTCGCAAAAGCGATTGCGGCCCGGATGCTTCGACCTATCGGCCGGGAAGCGGTCGGTCGCCCTGGAAGATGCTTTGGGTAAACCAAATTACGCATATAACCCCAAAAATATGAATTAGTTACAAATTATAAAATAATGTTATATAAAAAGGGTGTCACTATGTGTATAACGGTGATTCCGAACCGGTTATTGAGGGCGTCCGGAAAGTGACGGATAGCGGTCAAAAGGGAAAATCACACCGGTGAAGCCGCGGGCGGCTTGTTAGCTTTGGAAGGAGGCTGGTGCTATCAAGGTTTGGTTTTCTTTCTTTCCTACATACCGTTTTCGGTGAAGGGGATGAAGCGCATTGCTTCTCCCCTTCATTGTCTGGGAAAGGGTCAGGCGACCGGTTCTTCTTTCGGGACCTGCCGGAAAGCCTGGACGACGATCTCCGTGGTATAGCGCTTTTCGCCGGTTTTGGTTTCATACTGGCGATAGGCGAGTTTTCCTTCGACGCAGATCTTACTGCCTTTATGGAGCAGGGCGCTCATTTCTTCGGCTGTTTTACCCCAGGCGGTGAGGGAATGCCATGCGGTAAATTTTTCCGCGGGGCCGTCGCCTTTCTTACGGTACTCGTTGGTCGCGAGGGAGATCCTGGCGAGTTTTTTTCCCTGTGCCAACTCGCGGAGGTCGACATCCTGGCCGAGGTGGCCGGTCAGTTGGACATAGTTGTCCGGCAATGGGTTCATGATGGTAAGGTTTATTGATGATTAAATAAGGTGACAATGTGGTAATGTGGCAATGGGGCAATGTGACAATGGGGCAATGTGACAATGTGACAATGGGGCAATGTG
>CAZTXO010000008.1:0-16174 GCA_964617515.1 uncultured Saprospiraceae bacterium
GTAATGGTCACATTGGTATCACAATTATCCGTACCCGTCGCTATCCCGGTATTGGTGGGGCTGGTGTCTTCCGTGCAATTGATGATCGTATCCTGCGGACAGTTGATCACCGGCTTGGTTGTATCCTGCACCATGATCAGCTGAACACAGGTCGAGAAATTGCCGCAATTGTCCGTCGCGGTCCAGGTGCGCGTGATGACGGATTCATCCGCACACGCTCCTGCAGTCACTGCATCGGTGGAAGTAATGGTCACATTGGTATCACAGTTATCCGTACCCGTCGCTATCCCGGTATTG
Source organism: uncultured Saprospiraceae bacterium (assembly GCA_964617515.1). Lineage (GTDB taxonomy): Bacteria > Bacteroidota > Bacteroidia > Chitinophagales > Saprospiraceae > Opimibacter. Next base: position 298 of record CAZTXO010000008.1, read on the forward strand.
GCAGGGCTGGTGTCTTCCGTGCAATTGATAATCGTATCCTGCGGACAGGTAATTGCCGGTGCATCCGTATCCACAATAGCGATTTGTTGTTGACAGGTCGTAAAATCACCACAATTATCTGTAGCAGTCCAGGTACGATGGATCGTTTTATTCTCAGGGCAGGAGCCGCCGATCGTCACGTCTGAATACGTGATCACTGGCATGCCATCGCAGTAATCAGTTGCCGTGGCAAATCCGGTAACAGTCGGATCTGTACTGGCTGAACAGGCTATCGTGATATCGGGTGGGCACGTGATGGATGGGGGCAGGCGATTATCAATGAAATAATTATTGGCATCCGTCTCATTGTTCGTGATGGTGAGCGGAATGGTATCATTATTCATGTTCGTATTAGGCACTACGTCTCCATCCGGACTGGAATCATAATCTTTAACAGAAAAGTAGTTGACCGGATTAATCTCGACCAGAACATAATTGCCCACTGGAACATTCGTGAACAGGAAACTTCCGGACGTGTCCGTGGTATCGGAGGCCACCGGTGTTCCGTTGTCCGCGATTCCATCGGCGTTCGTGTCCGCATATAGTTTCAGGATAACGGAATCCAGGCCTTCTCCGGAATCCGGTAATTGATCCATATCCAGGTCATCAAACACATTACCGCTGATATTGCCGGGCACCGGGCTTTCGACAAACGTATTGCCAGCATCCACCTCACCCGGCAAAATAGTGGCCGGAATCCAATTATCAAGGGGACTGGCGTTGGCAACCACATCCCCATCATTGGAAATATCATAATCATCGACAGTAAACCACCCTACCGGCTGCGTTTCGACAATCACATAATTGCCGGGAATAATGGATGCAAATGCAAATATCCCTCCGGCTGTTGTATTCACCGGCAACGAAGCGGGCCCTTCCGGAATCCCGTCGGCATTTGCATCAAAATGCAGCCGGACCGTAACACCGGGAATAGGCACATTGGTGACTGACTTGACTAAACCGGTAATCTGCCCCGGACAATTGAGCACGGTAAACACAAGCGTTGAGCTATCCGGGCATTGCGCACCAGCTTCATTGGGATGAATCACCAGTTTGACCGTTTTGGACCCGGCAGTCGTGTAATACACGGTATGCGGCCCGTAGCCGGATGCAGTAGCCGGTACAGCGGATGTGCCAAAGGACCAGGTATAGGTAGCCCCCGGGATCAGCGGAGCCACCGGCTGGAAAACTTTGTTCGTATAGTAACAGATCGGGTTGGTGGAAGCATTGATGGCCGGGTTGGGGTACGGATTAATATCGATCAGCGTTACCTGCCCGGTCAAATCCGGGCATCCCGTTTTGCTGATCGTCAATACCACTGAAGCGCCATTGGCCTGGTTGGAGGTGGTTGTCACATAGGTTACGGTATGGGGGCCCAGGCCCGTTCCCGCAGCCGGTGTGGAGCCGCTGCCAAAATTCCAACTATACACAAGGCTTCCCAGCGGAAGTCCCTGTATCTGGAAGATGACACTGCCGCCGCTGCAAATGGTATCATAGGGCAATTGAGGCAAAACGGTGGGGCAAACAATATCCACAAAATTATTGTCCAGATCTGCTTCGCCCTGTCCGAGTACAACCGGTATTTCATTATCCGGACCATCTGCGGAATCATCCCCATCCGGATCCGGTGACGCATCCACATCCGACATATCCCCATACGTTGGAGGCTGGCTCTCCACCAGAACATAGGCACAAGGATTCAATCCATTGAAGCAATAGGAACCGGTACCATTACCGGTCAGGGTAACAGCGACAAGGGTATCTCCGGCACTCATACTTCCGTCACCATCCAAATCGGCGTATAAGGATATCTGCACGCCACCAAGCGGCTGGGACAAATCGTCCATGACCTGGCCGCATATATTCCCTCGGTCATCGATCGTGATCCATTGCATGCAGGAGGCACTATTGCCGCAATTGTCCGTCGCTATCCAGGTTCTCTTAATAAAATTGACCGGCGGACAGGTTTGAACCGGGACAGAATCCTGATAAGTTATGTCCACGTTGCTGTCGCAATTATCTGTGGCAACAGGCGTCCCCGTGTTCACCGGATCCGTATTGGCCGGATACAGGACAGTGATATCCGCCGCGCAGATAATCACCGGCGGCAGTGTATCCTGAACCAGGATATTTTGGAGGCAAGTCGCAGAATTGCCACAATTGTCTGTCGCCACCCAGGTTCGGTGGATAACCGATTCATTCACGCAAACGCCCGGTGTCACTATATCTGAAAACGTGACTGCCACACTTGCATCACAATTATCCGTGCCTGATGCAAAACCGGTGTTTGCCGGGATAGTCGCTTCCGTGCAATTGATCATCGTATCCGGCGGACAAGTGATGACGGGCTTGGTGGTATCCTGAACAAGGATCGTTTGATAGCACGTATCCCGGTTCAAACAGGCATCGGAAGCGATCCACCTGCGGGTGATCGTATAGGTGTCCGGACAAACGCCGTTGATGATACTATCGGAATAACTTATACCGGGGGACGGATCACAACTATCTGAGGCGGTGGCCGACCCGGTATTGACGGGGGCAGTGTTGGCGTCACAATTGACGACGGTATCAGGTGGACAACTGATGACCGGCGGTTCCACATCGTAAATCGTTATCTCCTGAATACATGAACTTTGGTTGCCGCATTCATCCGTCGCTGTAAACCGTCTGTAGATCGGACCCGGATAGGGGCAATTGTCCCCGCAATACGCATCCGCCTGGAGTAAAAAATTAGCATACAATGGTGCTTCATTCATTATACCGCCACCAGGAATATCGACACTCGTAGACAGATCCGTGATCTCATCCTCATCAATGACAATCTGTCCGCCGGGACCAAGCTGAAAACAAACCTGGTGCAGGATCACCGGCACGTTTTGCGTCACCGGCAACGCCCCTGTATTACCCGAGCTGTTCATCAACACCAGGCCGGAGTTACCGCAATCTGAAATGACACCGCTGTTGTTACTCATGGTGCACGATGTATTGGAGAGGACAGGGTTCGCGCCATTGTAGCAATCAACAAAGAATCCCGTTGTATAGGAAGTGAGCGTTCCGGTTAGCCCGGGGATGTATTCCAGGCCAAAACACAATACCCCGTTGGCACAATTGGTCGCAGAGGTGCAAGTCCCTGAAGTTGCCCCGGCTGGTAAATAAACCCAATGCATTTCCGGGCCTGCAACAGGAGGTGGCGTTGCATAATCGGTATAGGTGATAACCGGGGCTGCTCCACAGTTATCCGAAGCCGTGGCCATTCCGGTATTGGAGGGCAGCGTGCTTTCTGTACAGGTTATGCTGATCGTGGGTGGACAAGTCAGGACAGGCGCCGTGCTGTCCCTGATCTGAATGATCTGCATACAGGTGGAGGTGTTGCCACAATCATCCGTAGCCATCCAGGTCCGGTTACGGATATACGCTTGCGGGCAACTGCCTGAGACAGTTGCATCGGTATAGCTCAGGAATGGCGATGCATCACAATTATCTGTTGCCGAAGCCATTCCGGTAGTGGTGGGAAGCGTGCTCGACGTACACTCGATGGTGATGTTCCCCGGGCAAATAATTGCCGGAGAGACATTGTCGTCGATCGTGATGATTTGCTGGCAACTGCTTGAATTACCACAATCATCCGTCGCTATCCAGGTACGGGTGATTGTTTTTTCCTGCGGACATCCCGCTCCCTGTATGCCATCCCAATAGGTCATGGTGACACTTCCATCGCAATTGTCGGTGGCCGAAGCGGTCCCGGTGCTGACGGGCAAGGTGCTCGCTGTGCAACCGATGGTGATATTCGGGGGACAGGTAATGACGGGTACGGCTGCATCAACAACCTGAATCGTTTGAAGACAAGTAGTTGAGTTGCCGCAATGGTCTGTGGCAGACCATGTTCTCCATAGGGAATACGCCTGCGGACAGGATCCCGAACTCGTAATGTCACTATAGCTGATGACAGGACTCCCATCACAATTGTCCGTGGCAGAGGCGAACCCGGTGACCCCGGGAGCGGTACTGCTGGTACAATTGATCGTAAGGTTGACCGGGCAATTGATAGACGGCGGAGCACTGTCTACCTGGACAATGGACTGATTGCATGTACTGGAGTTGCCACAATGATCGGTTGCCTTCCAGGTGCGGGTGATCAGCCGGGACTGTGGACAGGATCCAGCCACGGTGATGTCCGTGTAGGAAAGGATAGGCGATGGATCACAACTGTCACTGGAGGTGGCGGTTCCTGTGTTGGCAGGAAGCGTGCTCGCGCTGCATTGAATGGTGACATTGGCAGGACAGGTGATCACCGGAGGGGTGCTGTCCACAATCGTGATGATTTGATTACACGTGCTGGAATTGCCATTGTCGTCCGTTGCTCGCCAGGTTCGAATGATCGTATAGGCCTGGGGACAAGCTCCTGAAACGGTGGTGTTGGTATAGGTGATGGTTGGCGTCGTGTCACAATCATCCGTAGCGGAGGCCGTTCCGGTACTGGCGGGCGCTGTACTGGCATTGCATTGAATGGTGATATTCGGGGGACAGGTGATCACGGGGGGAAGATCCACCGCCAGGATAGAGTCCACCTGCGCTGCACAGGCCTGGGCATCCGGAGCGATACCGGATCGGGTGACCGTGACAAAGTACTCCGTGTTGGAAACCGGAACGTTGATGGTCTGCGTGGTATCGCCGTTAGACCACAGAAAAGAATAATCGCAGCCGCTGGCCAAACTGGTGATCTGGGCTGTCAACTGCAAGGTATTGGTCGCTGCATTGCAGGCAGATTGTATGTCCAGGGTAAAAGGAGGAAAGACAACGACGAAAGCCGTGTCGTAAAGAATCGTATCGAGGGGAAGGCAAAGGCTGATACTCGGATGACCGCCCACGATATAGATAAACGTATCATTGCATGTCGTCAGCGGGCCAAAGACACCTTGGTTGTAACTGAAAGTACAAAAGAGACTGTCTCCCTGGCAACTGATCAGGTTATCGAGGCCAGGGTCATCCGGACTGGACCAAAAGGCTGTATCCACATTGAAGACATCCAATCCAACGCTGCAGGTCCCCTGCGTGACTACGGGAGGAATAAAGATGTTTTTGACAGTGCCAATGACCAGGCCGGTGGTGTTTGATCCGTTCTTGCAGGAGTTGACGATATAATCCCTTGCCGCCAGTCCGTTAAAACATAAGGGTGCATCATTGCTCGAACCATTATCCTGCTGGAAAGGATAGGTGGTATTCGTATTTCCGGTACAGGTAAAATTATTGAGGGAGTCTGCATACAAACGGCCTGCCGTATTCCCCGATCCTACATCATCAATGGACAGTCCAATATCCGTATCATCCAGCCGCACGATCAACTCATGACAGCGCCGATTACTGTTGGGCACATCGCAACACGTGGTTCCTCTTGATCGGGGTAGCACGTTGACCAGGTCATACACGCCGAAGCCGCCCACATCCGGGCCCAAGTCAAATACCTCACCGGAGAAGTCCATGTAATACAAGGCAATAGCGGGGCTGTCACAGGCCATGGGATCGGTGTTGAAGTTGTTGTCGGCACAGTTGTATGTACCACTCGCCACATATAGGGTGTCACAGGTATTGGTCGGGTCAATCAGGGCGATATTAAAGGTCGACCCATTGGCATAGGGCCCGAAATACCAATACTCCAGCGTATCCCCGGCAGTGCCCGTGATCTGCAATTGCGCTACGGAATAATTCGCCGGTTCATTGGTATTGGCTGTATTGACTCTTTTCCCCCGGTTGGTAATATTGTTACCATCCAGGTCAACCACATTGAGCGTACAGCCGGTATGATCCGAGACCCTGAAGCCGACAAAATATCCCGCGAGGGGATTGCCGTTGTGAAATGAATTACAGTAGGTGAAGACACCAGAGACTTTTGTATCGCATTGTGCCCGGCTGTTTTGAAAAGACAGGAAGAAACAAATCAGGCAACCAAAAAGCCGGATACAAAAGCAACCTCCATAAAGGGCATAGGAATAATACTCCTCAGGTATGAACCGGAAGGTCTTTTGGGTGGGTGCAATATAAGCCGCTCGGCTGTTCATAAGTTTAGGTATGGCCAATGCCAATCCTCCGCAAATCAAACATCCCGGAGCGCGTATTCAAGTGGTCATTCAGTTTGGGTGTCAAACAAGCCTGCCTTTCGTTTTGCGGCAATCTTCTTTAAGTATGCCGTTTGATTATTCCTGCATTCGCAGGATCCTCCTGGAATGCAGACAACTATTCCTATCATCCCCACAGGCAGGAAATCGATGGTGTCATCATCCCTACCCTTTCCCGGGCCGGTCAGCTATAATCAACCAATGGGGGAATCTCCAGTCAACCAGTTCTTTCAAAGCACTTTCATTTTCCCGTGGGATCAGGAAAGTGGGTGTTTATGATGATTCGTTTTGTCTCAGTCCATCCGATTATCTCAAACCAGCACTAAAACCTATTGATTCTCAAATCAATAGACAAGTAAATCAGCAATCGGGAGGTTAAAAATAGCCGTAAAGCCAATGGAGCATGGTGGCTTCAGGGCTTTAAGGGGCAGTTTTAACTGGACCAAATGTACATTTTTTTTACAGAACTGCCTGATTTCTAACCAGAAATAAAGCTATTTGAGAATTTTTAACAAGCCGGGATCAGCGGTTCAGGCAGAGAAGAGATTCGGTGATTTCCCTTATCGAATGAAAAACTGACCATAGAGCCGGCGGCCCTGGCTGCTGGCCAATACCAGGTATATTCCGGGCGGTGCAAGGATCGGGCTACTGAGTTGGTTGGATTCGAGTGTTTGATGAACCAGCAATCTGCCCAGGGTATCCAATACCCTGATGTCCCAGACGGAGGTTGTCTCATCGTTGATCAACAGGCTGTTTTCCTGTGCGTCAAACCGGAGCGCTGCTTTTTCAGGCGGCAGCGGATTTGTACCGACCATTTCACATGCCCCCAGGGATCCGCAGTAGGCTCGTTTGGCCAGTGAGCAATCCAGGATAAAAGGATTCGCCTTTCCATCCTGGTAGCCCGCGATGCGCAGCGTACGCGTCATCTCAAAATCATCCACAGGATCCTGTTCATGCCATTGACACAGTGCCTGCCTTTGTTCTTCAAAAAATAGGGGCGCTGCCTGGATGGCATCCTCCCGGTAGATCGTCCAGAAATACATCAGTGCCCTCGCAATATCGCCTTTGGCCTCCTCCCTGGGCTCAAAGAGTCCAGTCTTGTATTCACTGTAATTATCTGTCCCCGAACCGGGAACAGCATGTAACTCCTGGGCATGGTAAAACCATTTTTCAGCCGTGACATCGACGATTTCCCCAAATGGATAATTGCCGCGAATGCTGTTAATCTCCGAGCGCGAAGGAAACAGGTGATGCATGTTCCGGTTCCCATCCGTCCCTTTCCCGGCGCCATTTGCCTGGGGCCAACTGTGCTCCAGGTTGATCGAGCCGGGCTCCTGACCCGTACCATAGAGCCATTGCGATGGATCGGCCCCATCGGGAAGAAACCGGGCCAGGTCTGAATAAATACACCGGACAGAATCATCCAGCAGAAAAACATTGGCATACAAGGTATCCTTGACCTGGGTTTCCGTGAGCAATTGATGTGGTGTGAATTCAGCGCGGATGGCCGTCACAAGCTCTTCTCCTTCCAGGCCCGGAAAAAGCTGAGACCAGCAACGGGATTCCGGAAAAAGGGCAACCCCGATAACAACGATCAGCCTGAAAAGCAAGCCTGAACCATGTCTCTTTAACGCACGCATCGAGCAGCTGAATTTAGCGCACAAGATACGCGGTTATAGGCTGCACCATGCCAACCAAATGGGTCATGTAAAATACTTTCATCAGAAAAGAGAACCGTGTCCTCCGAAGGCGGGGATAGCCTAAAAACTAAACTCGACAAATGCGCGTCTGTGCTCCTGGGCACTGATCGTCCTGGATTTTTCCCCGAAAGGCGTGTTGACCCGGATGGTATACGTGCCTGGCTCTATCTGTTCAAAGAATGCCTTTCCGTCCATATCCGTCAGACCGGAAAAGGATGGCGCTGAGGCCTGATCCACATCAGATGGTATGCCCATATATACCTCCACATGGGCATTGGTGAGATAGGAAACCACCTGTGTGGCCGTACCGCCGCAACCCTGCTGACACTGGCCATTTTCATAGGCGAGATACGAAACCGTCACGAGAATCTCGGACTTCTCAATCCTGGCGGCAGGATCAGGACTTTGATCAAAACTGTCTTTCGAACAGGAGGTGAGTCCGGCAAGGAGCAGGCAAAGAATCAGCAGCTTATTCATCTCAGGCAGGTTCGGGTGAATTGATTTGCTAAATATACTCAATTCGCCGGAAGTGCCCTGCGGTTATCCCCTGATTTTGAAATCAACGGTGATCGTACCGCATTGCTCTTCGATCTCGCTGGCCGTGAACTTAAACTGCCTTGCTGCATTGCGGGCAATCTCTTTCAATTCTGAGTCTGTGGTGGTAGAACCTTTTTGCGTGTATTCCGCTTTAATGACTTTACCGGATTTATCCACACACACGCTGATGACGACACGACCGGTTTTCTGGCTCCTGTCCTGGATCTGAGGTTCATGTAAAAGACCACGATTGCCCAGACCCCCGCCGACCCGGCCGCTTCCCTTGCTGATTCCTTCGAGGATATCGGAGTTAGGGTCACCGTTAGGATCCCCCTGGCTACCCGCTTTCCCCGTATTTCCTTTCCCGGCACCGCCCAGCAAATCACCATACGATTTTTTGGTTTTGGAATAAGATTCCTGGCGCTGGGCTTCCTCGGCGGCTTGCCGCTGCGCATCCGCTTTGGCCTTTTTGGCTGCCTCCGCTTCCCGCGCAGACACACCGGAATCCTCCCGGGCCGTTATGCTTTTGGTGGTCACCGGTTTTACAGGACTTTTGACAGGAGCGGGTTCCTGCTTTTTGGGGGATTCGCTTTCTACCGGTTCAGCATTCAATTCATGCGTTTCTCCTTTTGGGGTTTCCGTCCCCTGTCCCTGATCCGGCAAGCCCAGGTTGACTAACAATCCTTCTGATTCCGGCGGAGGCTGATGCGTAACCAGGAAGGGCAGACATAATAAAGCCAGCAACAGGATGTGCATGCTCAAACTGACGATCCACCCTTTTCCCAGGGAGGATTGTTCTTTCGTATCCACAACCGAACCGAGACTGATCATCTGATGGAATTTGGATTGTCAACGTAAAAACGAAAACAGGATACATCCCTGTACCTCAGGCGGTAAAATTAGGAAAAAATTTTCATATTATAAAATTTTTTAATGTGTTAAGCTGGCGGGACTTCGCTATCTTTCACCTCTAACTTCTGAGTCGCCCTTCTATGCGAACCATCCGAAAGATTGCTGTTCTGGGCTCTGGCATCATGGGCTCCGGTATCGCCTGTCACCTGGCCAATGCCGGTTTCCAGGTCCTCATGCTGGATCTTCCCACCACCCGGGAAGGTTCCCTAAGGAATCAAATCGCTGAAAGCGCCCTGGCGGCAGCGCTCAAACAGAAACCCGCCCCACTCTATCATGTGTCCATGGCCACCCGGATCACCACTGGAAATTTCGAGGATGATCTCCCCCGCCTCCGTGAAATGGACTGGATCATTGAAGTGATAGTGGAAAAACTGGATGTCAAAAGATCCCTGTTTGAAAAAGTGGATCAATATCGCAAACCTGGTTCCATCGTATCGTCCAATACTTCGGGTATTCCGATCCACCAGATGGCGGAAGGCAGATCGGATGATTTCCGTCGCCACTTCCTGGGCACTCACTTCTTTAATCCGCCCCGCTATCTGCGATTACTGGAAATCATTCCGGCCCCGGAAACGGATCCTGCCCTCCTCACGTTCATGTCCGATTTTGGCCAGGAATTCCTGGGGAAAGAAACCGTTGTTTGCCGGGACACGCCAGCTTTTATTGCCAACCGCATCGGCGTTTACAGCATGGCCAGCATCTTTCACCTGGCAGAGAACCTGGAACTTCCCATCAGCGTGGTGGACAAGCTTACGGGTCCAGCCCTGGCCAGACCTAATACCGGCACCTTCCGGCTGGCAGACCTGGTGGGTCATGATACCGGCGTGAAAGTCATGCAGGACATCAGGCGCAATTGCCCGGAGGACGAGCAGGCTGCCGCTTTTGATGTGCCCCCTTACCTGCAGTTCCTCCTGGACCACCAATTGCTGGGCAATAAATCCGGTCAGGGTTTTTACAAGAAAAGTGATGTAAAAGATGAAAAAGGACAATCTGTGTTTTTGTCCCTGAACCTGAAAACCCTGGAATACGAACTGCCCTCCAAACCGGAATTCGCCGCTCTCCGACTCTCCAGGCAAATCGAGGATCCGGCAAAACGGATCAAGGCATTGTATGCTTCTCCCGATCCCGGAGGTCAATTGATCCGCAGGCATCTGCTTGGCCTTTTTTCATACGCCAGTCATCGCGTACCTGAAATCACGGATCAACCCGTTTCGATCGACAAGGCCATGCGGGCAGGGTATGCCTGGACCTTTGGCCCATTTGAATACTGGGATATCATCGGAGTGAAGCAAGGCATCACCGATGCCCGGGCAGAAGGATTTAGGATAGCCTCCTGGGTCACCGAAATGGCCGAGGCAGGGCATGATGCTTTTTATCGCTATGAGCAGGGGCGCCTCCATTGCTATGATCCCCGTACCAAATCCTATCTGCCTGTGCCCGGCCAGGAAAGGATGGTCAACCTCAACACCCTGCGGCAGCAAGCCCCGGTCTATCAAAATGAGGAAGGCATCCTGCATGATATCGGGGACGGCGTTCTTTGTTTTGAATTCCGCAGCAAGGCCAACGCTATCGGGGAAGGAATCCTCCGTGGCATAAACGAATCGATTCGAATCGCGGAGGAAGAAGGATGGAAAGGATTGGTCATCGGAAACCAGGCGACCCATTTTACCGTGGGTGCCAATCTCATGTTGATCGGGATGATGGCCTTTCAGGAAGAATGGGATGAGCTCGAAGCCGCCGTGCATTACTTCCAGCAGACATCCATGCGCTGCCGGTATGCTTCTGTTCCCGTGGTGGCCGCCACGCAGGGATATGTTTTCGGAGGGGGTTGCGAGTTTGCCATGCATTGCGATGGCGTCGCCGCAGCGGCGGAATCCTATATAGGGCAGGTGGAAGCCGGTGCAGGTCTCATTCCGGGCGGAGGTGGCACAAAAGAATTTGCCCTCCGTTTGTCCGATTCATTTCAACCAGGTGACGTCCAGGTACCTTTATTGATCGAACGCTGTAAAACCCTGGCCACCGGTTCCGTATCCACTTCGGCCCATGAAGCGTTCGACTTGGGTTACCTGATCAAAGGCAAAGATGAAGTCATCATCAACACCGCGCTCAATATACCGGGAGCCAAGAAAATGGTGTTGGAACTGAGCGATCATTATGTGACGCCGATCGAACGATCCGATATCCTGGTCCTGGGAAGACAAGGACTGGCTTCCTTATACGCCTTCGCCAATGAATTCAGGCTTGGCGCTTATGGCTCTGATCATGATCTCAAGATTGTGCACAAACTCGCATGGGTGCTTTGCGGCGGCGATCTCACCGGATCGCAGCGGGTGACCGAGCAATATCTGCTGGACCTGGAAAGGGAAGCATTTATCTCCCTTTGCGGCGAACCAAAAACGCAGCAGCGTATTCAATACTTACTGGAAAACGGAAAACCTCTCCGAAATTAAAAGCAGTCAACGTGCCTATGTTCATCCCACTATACATCAATAAACGATTCACCATAAACCCTACACGTTAATTCTTAAACCCTATCGAGTACGATGCCTTTCATCATCAAAGCCTTTCGCAGTGCGGTCGGCAAAGCCGGCAAGGGCGTTTTCAGTCAATACCGGTCGGACGACCTGGCAGTGGATGTCATCCGGCATCTCATGCAACAGGTGCCGCAACTCGAGCCTCACCGGATCGATGATGTGATCGTGGGTTGTGCCAATCCCGAAGGAGAACAGGGGCTGCAGATCGGCCGGCAAATCTCCCTGCGAGCCCTGGGGCAGGATGTCCCGGGCATGACCATCAACCGCTATTGCGCTTCGGGGCTGGAGGCAATATCGATCGCCGTGGCTAAAATCAAAGCAGGTATGGGACAATGTTACATTGCCGGCGGCACAGAATCGATGAGCATGATCCCGATGACCGGGTATAAATTTGCTCCCAGCTACCAAGTGGCCTCCACCACACCCAATTACCTCGCCAGCATGGGTGCCACGGCGGAGGCTGTTGCCGACAAGTACGGTATCAACCGTGAAGATGCGGACGCTTTTGCTTTGCGCTCGCATCAACGAGCGGCCGCGGCTATCGATCAGGGTTATTTTCAACATGAAATCGTACCTGTACAGGTAGAACACGTTGATTTTATCGACGGCAAGCGGGTCACCAGTACGGTGACCGTGGATACCGATGAGGGTGTGAGGAGAGATACATCCGCAGAAGCACTGGCCAAACTTAAACCGGTCTTTAAACAGGGGGGCATCGTCACAGCCGGCAATTCGTCTCAAACATCGGATGGCGCGGCCTTTGTCCTGGTGATGCATGAATCCATGATGAACGAATTAAACCTGGCGCCTGTCGCCAGGCTGGCGGCCTGCGCGGTGGCCGGCGTGGATCCGCTTTACATGGGGATCGGACCGTGCGCGGCAATACCCAAAGCGCTGAAGCAAAGCGGCCTCACCCTCGCGGATATCGGGCTCATCGAATTGAATGAAGCCTTTGCCACTCAATCCCTGGCTGTCATCCGGCAAGCCGGGCTTGACCCTGACAAGGTCAATGTCAACGGAGGTGCCATTGCCCTTGGCCATCCGTTGGGATGCACCGGTGCGAAATTGTCCACCCAGCTTTTCCATGAAATGAAAAGAAGAAAAGAAAAATATGGCATGGTCACCGCATGTGTGGGCGGCGGGCAGGGAATTGCCGGGATATATGAAGTCTATTGATCGCTATCATCACCCTCTTTCTCTATGGAAAAACAAAAAACTTCCGGGCTTGATCGGCTCGAGACGGTCTTCAAAATCTTCACCCCGGTCGGGGCAATCGTGGCTTTTCTGGTCGGCATCTACCATTACCGGGACACCCGGTCAGAGGATTTCCGCAAAGCATACTGGGACAAACGCTATAATGTCTATGAAGAATTAAGTACCATCAGTTCACGCATCGCCAACGCAACGGATTCTGTGGACATGGATTCGTTAAAGCGGCATTTCTGGATCTTATATTCCGGTAAATCCATCATGGTCGAGGATCTCCACGTCATGAACTCGCTGAAATCATTTGCCAGTTCCCTTGCTCCGACTGCTTACCCGGATTCCCTGCATGTCCTGCGAAAGAAATCCCATATCATAGCGCATGCCTGCAGAATATCCTTGAAGGAAACCTGGGATCCGGTCAGCGTCCAGGAAATCAAAACGCTGGATGAGTAAGCGGGCCCGCTTATTCTTCCGATAAGATCCGTTCGAGATCCGCCGGTGAATACTTAACCGATTTCAGCACTTTTCTGTCTGACTCCCGGTAGACCAGGAACCCGGAATGGCTCTCATGGATAAGCCCCCGTGTGCCGTCCCGCTGGATATAATAAGCGACCGTCTCCGCTGCGGTAACGTAATCCTCGCAGACCTTGCTCATGTTGGAGCGCTGCACCTCTTCAAACAAGGCTTTGAATTTACGGCCCAGTCCGAATTCCAGAATGGCCCCGGAGAGTACATACTGGATATCGCTCAAAGCATCCGCCACGGCGGTGATGTCATTCTGTGCGATAGCCTCTTTGAGTTCGTCCAGTTCCTCCTGCAGTAAAGTCACCCGGAGCGCGCACCGGTCTTCACCCGGTATGGCCGGTGAATCCAGAATGGGCAAATGAAACGTGCGATGAAATTCCGCGACATCATTAAGGGGGGTCGGTTCGGGGAACCTTTCATCTGTCATGGCGTAAAAATTAGGAATTGTAAATATATCAGGATTGGAGAGGTTTTATAAAAAAAATACAGCCTCCGGAGCGCGTATCACCGGAGGCTGCGAATGACTTGGCCCGGCTTACTTATTGCCGAGTTTTTCCAGTTTCTGCTTGTAGGCTTCCACTTGCTGGAAATTGTCCTGGCGGGCATAGATCTCTTTCAGCGCCACGAGCGTATTGTAGTCGTCTGGTTGCAATTGTTCAGCCTGGATAAAGAAAGGCATGGCTTTATTGAACGCCTCCTCCATCTGGGCTTTCTTGGCATCATACTTTTTATTTCCGGCCGGGGTATAATCATTGGCCAGCTCGTTGAGCTCAACTGAATAGGCAGCGGCCTTATTGTACCAGAGCGCGCCAATGCTATAGATAGCGTCAAAGCTCTTATCGTCTTTAGCGACCGCCTGCTGGTAATAAGACATCGCCTTGGTGAAATAATCCTCAGCGGTAGCCGGCTCTTTCGTGATATTGTCCTGGTACAGTTTGTCATATACCTGGCCGAGTGTCACGAGAACCGATACGTTGTTGGGCTCTTTCGAAAGGGCCAGTTCCAGTTTGGAGATCAGGCTGGTCAACTCGCCTTTGGCGAGGTAGTGATTGATTTCCGCGTAGAGGAGCGCGGTGTCATCCGGAAATTTCTGCCGGGCTTCGGTCAACAGGCGCTCGCCTTCCGCCGGGTCTTCCTCTTTGACCAGGTTGATGAGTGCTTCATAATCGGCCGGATCATCGGTATGTTGATCGATCAGTTCCCTGAAGACGGCTTTCGCTTCCGTTTTCATACCAGCCTGTTGCGCGCAGACCCCCGCGTAACGCAACGATTTCTGGTGCTCGGAAGGATCAAACGTGGTAGGCTCATTATTTTTCTTGAGGAGGGCATACCCATCATAGGTGGATTTGAATGCCCCATACGCCGCCGCATAATTACCCGCCTGGTACAAAGCGGACCCCATGTAATAGATATTCTGCAGGCCCTCTGAAAGTGCCTTCATGGCATCTTTGGTCTGATAGGATTTTTGCGCCAGCTGGGCAGCCATCATAAACCCTTTTAAGGCCTTGGCCGGACCATCCGGATGAACTATTGGTGCGGCACCGTTGGCTACATTTTCGATGACATCCCGGTTGGTGGCCGCCATGAAGACTTCGCCGTAGGTCTGCCAGGCAGTTGGATCAGCGCTTACCACCGGATCATGGATGGAGGCATCGGCCAACTGGATCGCTTCATCCAGTTTGGCTGCCATGCCCGCCTGGTCGAGGTTGTATGAACCCAGTGACCGGGCTGCCTTTTTGATATCCTTGGCGGGATCCTGGGCCTGGATAGGGACCAGCATGCCTAACGCGAAAAGCAGGAAGAAAACCTTTTTCATCTACAGTGATTTTGTGCTAGTGAATGACTTGATGTTATAACCCAGGGGGAAGACGGAACAGCTCATCCAAGGCTGTTTTCTTTTTGTTAAAATAGTTTTATTTTTTTATTAAATCCCGCCGCTTCCGGCGGACAACCGTCGGTCCTACTCTTCCTCACTCCTGTCCGGAGCCACCGATTCGTCAGCGGAATCGTTGTGGATGACAGCGACATCCGCGATGACATCCTCTTCCGCCAGGTTGATCAGTTTGACGCCCTGCGTCTTTCTGCCCATGACCCGGATATCGGCCACCGGCATCCGGATGGTGATCCCGGAATGATTGATGATCATCAGGTCATCCGTTTCCTGGACCCCTTTGATGGCAATCAACTCACCCGTCTTATCCGTGATCTTCAGCGTACCAACGCCTTTGGCGCCTCTTTTCGTCTGCCGGTATTCCTCCAATTCAGACCGTTTGCCATAACCGTTTTGCGAAATGACCAGGATGCTCGATCC
>CAZTXO010000008.1:16274-83583 GCA_964617515.1 uncultured Saprospiraceae bacterium
CCAATTCAGACCGTTTGCCATAACCGTTTTGCGAAATGACCAGGATGCTCGATCCAAGGTCATTTTCCCGGACGGTAACCATGCCGACCACTTCGTCATCACTTCCCTGCAACGTCATACCCCGGACACCGGCGGCAGGACGGCCCATGGCCCGCACATCATCTTCATGAAAACGGACCGCATATCCTTTTCGGTTGGCAATCACCACCTGGCTGTTGCCGTCCGTCAGGCGGGCATCGATCAGCGTATCCCCTTCATTGATCGTCAGGGCGCGGATCTTGGAAATATTCGATTTCGCATATTCCTCGACAAGCGTTTTCTTGACCGTCCCCTGCTTGGTGCAAAACAGGATATAATGACTGTTCATAAACTGCTTGTCCTCGATATCGCGGATGATGATGTAGGCTTTGATTTTATCTTCCTTCGGCAGTTCGATCAGGTTTTGGATGACGCGACCCTGGGAAGACTTGGATGCCTCCGGAATTTCATACACCCGGATCTTATAAAAGAACCCCTGCTCGCTCAACAGGAAGAGATGGTTGTGGGCACTGGCCACAAACATGTGCTCCACGAAATCTTCGTCCCGGGTCTTCGTGGCTTTGGAACCTTTGCCTCCGCGGCCCTGTAGACGGAATTCGGCGACATTGGTGCGCTTGACATACCCGAGATGGGAAATGGTGACCACCATCGCTTCATCCGGGATCATATCCACGATGCTGATCTCGCCATCGGCAAAAGTGATCTCTGTTCGCCGCGGGTCACCATATTTTTCTTTGATCTCCGACAACTCCAGTTGGATGATCTCTTTCCTTCTTTCTTCCCTGGCGAGAATATCTTTCAGGTCTTCAATGGTCTTCAGCAAAGCTTCGTACTCCTCTTTTATTTTAAGTCGCTCCAGTCCGACGAGGCGTTGCAGGCGCATTTCCAGGATGGCCTTGGCTTGCAGATCGCTCAGGCCGAAACGGCTCATCAGGCCGGTGTGCGCCTCTTCGACCGTCTTCGAATCGCGGATCAATTGGATGACTTCATCGAGGTGATCCAGCGCGATCAGCAATCCTTCGAGGATGTGCGCCCGTTCTTCCGCTTTTTTCAGTTCATACTTCGTGCGGCGCACGATGACATCCAGCCGAAAATGGATAAACTCGTCGATCAGCTGGCGAAGGCTGAGGGTCCGGGGACGGCCATTGACCAGGGCGATGTTGTTGATGCCAAAGGAGGTCTGCAGCGGGGTAAACTTATACAACTGGCTCAGCACAACGTTGGCAATGGCATCCCGTTTCAGTTCGACGACGATACGGATGCCCTCCCGGCTGGATTCGTCCTGTACATGCGCGATGCCTTTTACTTTGTCCAGGGTCTTGAGCTCGTCGATCGTCTTGACCAGGTTGGCTTTGTTGACCTGGTAAGGGATCTCCTTGATGATGATCACATCGTTGCCATGCGGACCTTCCTGGATTTCGGCGACCCCGCGCAGGACCACTCTGCCGCGTCCTGTCTCATACGCTTCACGGATGCCTTCCATGCCATAGATAATCCCGCCCGTGGGAAAATCCGGGGCCTTGATATGTTTCATCAATTCATCCAGCGTGATGGATGGATTTTGCATGACGGCAATGATCCCGTCTGCCACCTCATGCAGATTGTGCGGCATCATATTGGTGGCCATACCGACGGCAATACCGCTGGAGCCATTGATCAGCAGCGTGGGAATCTTGGCCGGTAATACGGTGGGCTCCTCGAGGGAATCATCGAAATTGAGATGAAAGTCGACGGTATCTTTTTCGATATCGTTGAGCAATTCATCCGCGATACGCTCCAGTTTTGCTTCGGTATAACGCATCGCCGCAGGACTGTCTCCGTCCATGCTTCCGAAATTGCCCTGTGGATTGACCAGCGGATAGCGCAGGGACCAATCCTGGGCCATCCGCACCATGGAATCGTAGACCGCCCCGTCGCCATGCGGATGATACTTACCCAGCACTTCCCCGACGATCCTGGCTGATTTCTTGTAGGTCTTGTTGTAGCCGAGCCCCAACTCATGCATGCCGTACAACACCCGGCGATGGACTGGTTTGAGCCCGTCACGCACATCGGGAAGGGCACGGGAAATGATCACGGACATCGAATAGTCGATGTAGGCCGTTTTCAGCTCGTCTTCGATATTTATCGGTATAACTCTAAGATTATCAGCCATATATAATTAAAAAATGAATCGTACGGGTAGGGCGCAAAGATACGAATTAAACCCCGCATCCGGAAGAAAATCAGAATGGCTATTTTTGCGGCCACTTGGCAGAAATCAAACCATATCGGACGGCTGAAAAAAGCAAGAAACAGGAGGTCGAACTCATGTTTGATGCCATCTCCGGGAGGTATGATTTACTGAACAAAGTCCTCTCGCTGGGCGTTGACCGGTCCTGGCGAAAAAAGGCCATTTCGCTCCTGCAGCCACTTCATCCCAGGCATATCCTGGATGTGGCCACCGGCACGGGCGACCTGGTCTTCCTGTCGGATCAGCTGCTTCACCCGGAGCGCATCACCGGTATAGATCTGTCCGCCGGGATGCTGGAGGTCGCCGGGAAAAGACAACACCACAGGCCCCGGCATGCCGACATTACGTTTCTGAAAGGGGACGCTGAGGCATTACCCTTTGACAAGGATGTCTTTGATGCCATAACGGTCGCTTTTGGCGTCAGAAACTTTGGAAACCTGCAGGCGGGCCTGAAAGAGATGCTCCGGGTGATGAAACCGGGCGCCATGCTCGTGGTGCTGGAATTTACCACACCCCGTATTTTTCCGTTCCGGCAGTTGTATGATATATATTTTAAGTATCTCCTTCCGTTATTAGGTTCGTGGACATCCGGCGACCGGAGGGCTTATCGGTATCTCTATGAATCCGTGCAGGCTTTTCCTGATTTTGACAGGTTCAACCAGGAGCTCTTGCGTGCCGGCTATACACAACCTTCGTACAAATCCTTATCTCTAGGCATATGCGCCATCTATACGGCATACAAGTCCTGATTGTCCTGATCATCCTGGGGCTGCCCCGCACCGGCAGTGCCCAATACAACCGGGGTAATCAAAACTTCAGGGCGTTCCAGGCCAAGGCGTACTATTTCGGACTGACCTTCGGGTATAACCAGTCCAATTTCCAGGTGGCCCAATCGCAGCGCTTCATCCTCAACGACAGTTTCAACATCACGGAAGGCATGGGCGGACCCGGGCTCAATGTATCGATGGTCGCCAACATGAAACTGGGAGAATATTTCGACTTCCGCTTCCTGCCTGGATTTTCCTTCGTCGGGCGCAAGTTTTATTATCTCTCCGCCAATGATGAAATCGAACAGACCCGCAATATCGAGAGTGTCCTGATCCAGGCGCCTTTCCAGG
The DNA here is from genome assembly GCA_964617515.1 of uncultured Saprospiraceae bacterium. Lineage (GTDB taxonomy): Bacteria > Bacteroidota > Bacteroidia > Chitinophagales > Saprospiraceae > Opimibacter. The sequence continues at coordinate 19,665 of CAZTXO010000008.1, forward strand.
TGCGGTTTAAGTCGGAACCCTTCCATGATATGCGCGCCTTTGTTCTGCTGGGTGCGAAGTATACTTATGATGTTGCGTCCAACGCGCGTATCCGCAAGGAACAGGCCAATCGCATCGTCCGGATATCCCCGCATGATTTCGCGGTCGAAGTCGGTGCCGGGTGCCAGTTCTTTTTTCCTTTTTTCATCTTCTCCCCGGAGTTAAAATATTCGCAGGGCATCGGCAATATCCTCATCTACAACCGCAACCTTGCGCAATCCACTGTCCTGGAAAAAGTATTATCCCGCACGTTCACCATCAGCCTTCATTTTGAAGGATAAGATGTTCGCGCAGGTCCAGGAAAAATGCTTCAAATAACGGATCTATCAACAACTGGTGCCGTTCATACGGAATGAGCGCATGCGGAATGTGGTTGTCAAAAGAAGCACGCCTGGCCAGCATGCGAAGGGTGGCTTCCAGCCGGTCCCGGTCTTTACAGGACTCAAGCCATCGGTGACCCAGCATCCGGGTGATTCTCGGATGCAGCCGGTCCGGTAAATGTCCAAGGTAACGCTCTACGGTACGGTAACGTTCCTGGCAAAAGTCTTCGATGGCGTGGCCATGATACTTGGACCAGCGCGCGGATAGGATATAATCCATCAGGACATCGGTGACCACCGGCGTGTATTTCCCCTGGTAGGGACGGAGCAGCGCATTAATCTCCTGGACGGCGGCATGCTGATCGGTAAAGGCGTCAATCAACCGGTGCCGTTTTACGCCGGCGAGGATGTCCGGATGTAACCCGGGAAAGTCTTTGGGCCGCAATAAATCGCCCCACAGATTGCCCATCAGGACATACGGATTAGCGGGAGATAACAGTGCGTGTGCCAGGTAATTCATAACCAACGGTGACCGGGCATGGAGAGAATACTATCTTTGCGCCCTCCAATTGAATACCCTATGGGCCTGAAATGTGGAATTGTCGGATTACCAAACGTAGGAAAGTCCACTTTGTTTAACGCGCTCACCTCCGCGGGCGCCCTGGCAGCCAATTATCCTTTTGCCACCAAGGAACCCAATATCGGCGTGATCACGGTACCGGACAAACGACTGGATGAATTGGCCCGGCTGGTCAATCCGCAGAAAATCGTGCCCACCACGGTAGACATCGTCGACATTGCCGGCCTGATCAAAGGCGCTTCGCAGGGAGAAGGGCTGGGGAATCAATTCCTGGCGAACATCCGCGAAGTTGATGCCATCCTGCATGTCGTCCGGTGTTTTGAAGATGACAACGTGGTGCATGTGGATGGAAGCGTCGATCCGGTACGGGATAAAGAAATCATCGATATCGAACTGGGTCTGAAGGACCTCGAGACCCTGGATAAGCGAATCGACCGCGCGGGCAAGGCGGCCAAGAGCGGTAAAAAGGAAGATGCGGAACTTGTCGTGTGGCTGCAATCCCTCCGGGCTCATCTTCTCGCCGGAAAACCGGCCCGCAGTTTTGACGTGCCGGATATCCATGCGGAGGTCATGCGGGAAATGATGCTGCTGACGGCCAAGCCGGTGCTCTATGTCTGCAATGTGGATGAAGCTTCCTCCGTCACCGGAAACGCATTCTCCAAAAAACTGGAAGCAGCCATTGCGTCCGAAGGTGCCGGGTTGATCTGTATCAGCGCGGCCATCGAATCGGAAATCGCAGCCCTGGACACCATGGAAGAACGCATGGAATTTGTCCGGGATCTCGGGCTCGAAGAGCCTGGTGTCAATCGCGTGATTCGCGCCAGCTACGATTTATTAGATCTCATTACGTATTTCACCGCAGGTGAAAAAGAAGTACGGGCCTGGACCGTGCGCAGGGGAAGTAAGGCGCCCCAGGCAGCCGGTGTCATTCATACGGATTTTGAAAAAGGATTTATCCGCGCTGAAGTGATCCGGTACGAAGACTACCTCGGCTATAAAACGGAAGCGGCGATCAAGGAAGCAGGGAAGATGTCGGTCGAAGGAAAGGAATACGTCGTGCAGGATGGCGACATCATGCATTTCCGCTTTAATGTTTAGCCGTCTGCGGGATCCGTGTTCTGACCCCGTTTGTTTTTAGCGATAGAGGACTTCTTTCGCTGCCCGGATCACTTTCGCAGGATTGGGCAGATATTCGTCGACCAGTGTGGGCGCGTAGGGCAGGGAGGTATCCGCGCTGTTGACGCGGACGACCGGCGAATCGAGATAATCAAACGCATACTTCTGCACTTCATACGCAATCTCCGCAGAGACCCCGGCAAAGGGCCAGGATTCATCCACGACGACGATCCGGTTGGTTTTCATGACGGACCGGACGATCGTTTCATGATCCAGCGGACGGATGGTGCGGAGATCAATGACTTCGGCTGATATTCCCTCTTTGGCCAGTTCTTCAGCCGCCTTCTTGACCACCTCCATCATTTTATTGAAGGATACGATGGTCACGTCAGTCCCTTCCCGGCGAATCGCAGCTTTGCCAATGGGCACGAGGTATTCCCCATCCGGCACTTCGCCCTTGTGGCCGTACATGCTTTCGCTTTCCATGAAACAGACAGGGTCATTGTCCCGGATGGCGGATTTGATCAAACCCTTGGTATCGGCCGGGTCAATACAACTGATGACTTTCAGTCCGGGGCAATTGGCTAACCAGGATTCAAACATCTGGCTATGCTGTTGAGCCAGTTGTCCCGCCGAACCGCTTGGTCCCCGAAAAACAATCGGGCAGGAAAATTGTCCGGCGGATTGGGAAAGGGTCTTGGCCGCATTGTTGACGATCTGGTCAAAGGCGAGCACGGCAAAATTCCATGTCATGAATTCAACGATGGGCCGGAGGCCATTCATGGCGGCCCCTACCCCGATGCCGGCAAAGCCCAACTCCGCGATCGGCGTATCGATCACACGCATCGGGCCAAATTCATCCAGCATCCCTTTGCTGACCTTATAGGCCCCGTTATATTCGGCCACCTCTTCGCCCATCAGGAAGACAGTCTCATCCCGGCGCATCTCCTCCGTCATACCCTCCCGGATGGCATCCCGCAATGCTAATTCTCTTGCCATAGTTACATGCCTCAGTTGAAGGGGCAAAATTACGAAACTTCCGGCCTTGGCCTGACGGGGACCCCGGATTTGCTTTTGATGCATTGCATTACCTTTGCGGCGCTTTGAAGTCTTTCAACTTTGCTTACACGCCGTATTACTGGCTGACTGTCACCAGTCTTGCAGTGCTCTTGTTCCTGGGTGGTCTGTTTATCAGCAGTTTCTGGTTTTCTGACCGTTGGGAAGATCTCTTCAAGGAGAACATCCAGTTTATGGTGGAGTGCACCCCGGACCTGAAAGAAGCGGGTGTTAAACAACTCCGGAATTCACTGTCCGCACTGGAAGGCGTGAAGGACCTGCAGTACATTACCTCGGCTGAAGCCATGAAAATGATGAAGGAAGAATTGGGCGAAATCGCGTTACCGGACACGATGGACAACCCCTTTCGCGCAGCCTTCCGCTTTAGCCTGGCAGGGGAACGGGTGGACACCGCCTATGTACGTGAACTCGACCAAAAAATCACTTCCTTCGAAGGTGTCAGCGCCTTTTATTACCCGGAAGATCTCTATAGCTCACTTCGGGCCAGGTTGCGCAACATCAGCATGGTGGCTGCCGGGATCGGGGGCATCCTGATCCTGCTGATCCTGGTGATGATCCATCACCAGATCCGGATGTACATCATGCAGCACCGGTATCACATCCGCACCATGTCCCTGGTCGGCGCTACCCGCAGTTACATCCGCAAACCGTTTATCCTGGAAGTCCTCAAGATGAGCAGTTTCTCTATCCTGGTGGCCGGCATCGCGTATCTCCTGACATTATTATGGATGGGCAGGCTGGTGGGGCATTCGGTGTTTATCACCAATATGGATATGGTGATTTTGGGACTCATCTTCATCATTGCCCTGGGGACGCTGATGTCTTTCTCCGCCGCCTGGGCGGCCATCCAGCGTTACCTGGAATCAACGGACGCGAAAGATTTTATCTGACGGTTGATCGCGCTTATCCCTTCGTTTTCAGCAATTCATCCATCACCATTTTCAGATCCTCCCCGGCGATCTTTTTGACGACGATTTTCTTGTCTTTATCCAGGATGAAGAGCTGGGGAGTCGTCTTTACATCATAGATGGCTTTGTACCGGCTCCGGAGGTATTGATCGGAGGCATTGACCCACAGATCCATGCCACGTTCTTTGATGGCGCTCCAGCAGGAGGAAATGTCCTCTCCTGTCTTGGTGCATATCGCCAGGACCTCGACTCCTTTGCTTTTGTACTCCTGATAAAAATCAATGACAAAAGGAATTTGCTTTTTGCAGTGACTGCATTCCGGATCCCAGAAGAAAAGTACCGTGTAGTCCGCCTGGACCGCATGAATCGAGACCGGTGTCCCGTCTTCCTTATAGACGGTGAGGTCCGGCGCGATTTTGCCGATGAGCAATGGACGTGCGATAGCCGCCTGGGCCATGAGTTTTTTTACTTGTTCCTCGTCAGCCCATGGCGCGCGCCCCTTGGCATAATAGTTATCCACGAGATGGACATAGACGGCATCCATCCCCATCCGCTTGGACCGGGCGGCTTCATTGAGAAAATACACGAGGTAATACTGGAAGGCCTCCTCATTCTGATTCATTTTTCCCAGGAGATAGTCGATCGCTATGATCTGACTGTCCGGCATCGGGTAGGTCAGCTTCTGCGTGTAATAGTCAATTTTATTTTGGATCAGCCCGGAACGCATCACCCTGGGGTCGTTCAGGTCAAAATGATCAAAATAGTGGACACGGTAGTAGGCAAACTGCTTCAGTTTACGATCGTCTTCGGATAGTTCCTGGTACTCCGGCAATTCGATTTCCTGGTTGGCCCGGATCAGCATGGCGGTCATGGTCTCGGGATGCCTGGCCAGGATATTGTCCTGTACTTTCCTGACATCCGTATCGATTTTATCCAGTTCCGTCTTATAGTTGTCCACGTGGAGTGAATCTTCCGCCATTTTCTTCCGCAACTCGTCCGCGCGGGGTCTCCGTTCATCGAGCTCGCGCAGGTAGGCATAATAGATCTCATTCTCCGGGCTGCCCTTGAACCGGGCTGTCTTGACGATATTGTCGAGGTCGACGCTGACCGAAAATTGTTGCTGATTTTCCGGCACGAGAATATGGACAAACCGGTTATCCGGTGGAACCACAAGCAGGTAAACCCCGGGCTTTAAAGCCTCATCGCCCTGGAAGATAAACTTACCCTTATTGACCAGGGCTGTATCCTTCAGGTATTGCGCTTTCCCGAAATAATAACCCAGCTTGAGCGTATCCCCTTCATAGTGCTGTAATTCCACTTCAATCCGGTACCCGCCACCTGTACCAGCGGCATGGCTGAAACCTGTAAGCCAAAAAAAGGAGAAGAGAAGTAAGGTTAATTTTCGCATGATGTGACAGTACCTGTTTAGGGGCATGCGCCAAGCCACCCCGAGGGACACCAAAGGTAGGGTGTATTCAGAAATGACTAAAGGTGCCGGAAGCTCGGGTTTCCAAACAGAACGTTAAACACGACTAATTAAATGAAAGGTAGGCTCCGGTCAGCAACTCCTAATCCCCGATCAATTTCTTTTTCATTTGGGCAAATTCCTCTTCCGTGATCAGGCCTTCCCGGCGAAGTTCCGCCAGCTCTTTGAGCTTATCCACCATTTTGCCCGAAGCTTTATTTTCGACGGCCTGCTCCGCCATCTGCCGTTTACGATCCTGTTCCCGTTTGATTTGTTCGGCGACCTGTTTTCCTTTTTCAAACTTTTCGTTGTACATTTTTTTCAGCCGCTTCGGGTCAAAATCAAGAAAAGTCCCGCCGGTCTCAAAGTGCTTTTTAAAAACCTCTCCCAGGGCATAAGATGAAGCTCCTGAAAGCACGGCCATGGTGACACCCCCGATGACGGATCCGATACCGGGGATAAACTTGATCATGGCCTTGGCTCCCATCCGGGCAAGACCCGAACCGGTCAGCGAGGTGATGATCGCCTTACCCTCTGTCTCCCGGAAATCCTGGTCGTACAACTTGCACAATTGCCGGATCATATCGAGCTGAATGCCGCTGACAGCAAAAAAATCCACCACCGGCACCGGAATGAGGCCGGCGCCCATGGACCAGATGATATGGTTTTTGATAATGGTATCCGCGTGTTTTTCCCTTTCGGTCTTCTCTGACATCTTTCGTTTGTGTTGCAGTCTTTGTTTATCCTCCAACTCCCCGAAGATCAGGGATTTTAAGGATTCGCCCCCTTAAAAAATCGACTATCCCCGTGTACCCGGCGATCAAACACGGGATTCGTTTATTTCCCGTCATCCTCCAGCCCGACCGATACCCGCGAACCACGGCTATGGCTGCCGAACTCAGGCGCATACATACACTGTGCGGTGGCCATGCCATCACTGTACGCTCCGCTTTGCGCCACGGTCACCGGGTATTCGATAACATACTTCCCGCGGGGAAGAAGATCGATGAAAAAATGGGTGGCCAGGTCTTTGGTGCTTTGATAATAGCCCAATCCGCCACTCCAGGCATACCCGCTGAGCACCTGTAACGGTTCAAATCCGGAAGCTCGCAGATCTTTGAGATGGACAAAATCCATCGGCCGGTCTGTCTCGATGGTGAGTCGCACGATCAGCTTATCGCCGACGTGCAAGGCGCGGCTGTTTGCCAAAACCGTCTGCTCTCCCCTGTCTGAATGCTCTGCCAGCAGGAGGGTTTTTGTCACCTTGAGCGGGTTGTTGTCCACCGAAGATTTTACCTGGTCGATAGCTTCCCAGTATTGCCAGTAGGCACCGCCCCAGGCGATATGATTATTCGGATTACGGACGGCAATGGAGGACCAGTTTTTTTGTATGTCGTGACCGGTCCAATTAAGCCGGATGTAGCCTGTCCCCGCTTCTGCGTCCGTTGTCTTTCCGATCACCTCGGTTTCCCCCAGTTGGACTTCCACAATGCCAGTTGATGCCAGCCAGGCATCCGGATGGATCAGCAACGCATAGATAGCGGCTGCCGTTGCTTTGGTGCTCTTCCAGCGCGTCGTTTGTTTTTGCTTGAGCAACCAAACCCGCAGTTCATCCACTTCCGCTTGTGGCACGCCCATATCCTGGCAGAGTTCGATCATCAGTGCCTGCAGTTCGACCGGACTCTCATACCAGAAGTATCCGGCTGGCATTTTCCAGTAACGCCCCAACTCTTCGTTGACGATCGTACGTTCCCGTAAGGAAGCGAGTATAGTTTTGGCGATAGGATCATTGGGCCACATCCGGTAAGTGCCAAGCGCCATCAATCCCTGGTCGTAAAGCCCCTGTTGCAACCAGTACTTTTCAATCTGGCTGCGGAGATAACCCAGGATGTCATCGATCCTGGCCGGATGTTGTATTTGTGGATAAAACGATCGGGTATACAAATAATGTACCTGCAGGGATCCGATGTGCATGTCGGACATGTTGATTTTGCCAGCACTTTCCAGTTTTTTCAGGTCATCATACCATTCGATCATCCGGCTATCGATATAGGGAACAGCCCTCTCTATGATTTCCTTTGCCGGAGTCGGTTCGACGGGCACACCCATCTTTTCCAGGTGACCAAATCCTTCGACGATGTATTGCGTGATATACCAATTGTCTATGCCCCCGGGAAACCAGGCAAAGCCACCATTCGCTAACTGCATCTGGCTGAGTTTTTCGATCGCTTGTTTTGTTTCCAGTTGCAGGCGGTTGGGTTCAAAAAGCATGGCAATATCCTTTTTCTGTTGCGTCTCTCCCATCGCATCCCGCACCCAGGGTGTTTCTTCCAGCATGGCGGATTTCAGGTCCTGGTTTTTCTCCAGGTTGCTCAACAATGCGTCATCATTTGTATGGCGCCACCCGTTATACACTTGCTGGATGACCGGGTACCGGTTAGCGATATGGGCAGCCAGGGTATTGGCGTAGAGGCGGCTGAAGACCTGTTCGGCGCACTCATGCGGGTATTCCATCAGGTAAGGCAACGCCTGTACCGCGTACCAGGCCGGTGAGGTGGTCATCTCCACCGTAAACTGATGATCGACCGTGGTGGCTGTGCGGTTTTCCACCATTGATTTGAAGATGAATGTCCTGGACTCATTGGCTTTCAACGGGAGCGGTAGCGTCTCGGTCACCAGTACGCGATTGGTGACGACCGGCACGAAAGATTCTTCCCCATCCGTATAGAATCCAGTTTTTGCGAAGACCTGATATACCACGGGTCTGGTCCAGTCCTGTGGCACCTGGAGGTTCCAATAAGCCGGTACCGAACCACCTTTTCTGATGGCAATGGTTTGTTCGGAAACCGCCAGATTCCATTGCGCTGATACGTCTTCCCTGGTGAAAGCATCGAGGATGTGCAACTTCGCGATGCCGGACTGATCCGAATCCGAGAGATTGGTCACTTTGACCTGGAAGGCGATCGTGTCTCCTGTTCTGAAGAAGCGGGGTGCGTTGGGAAAAACCATGAGTTTTTTCTGCGTGACCACTTCCTGCTCTAGCAATCCAGAAGCGAGTGCTGTGGTCTGGGCCAGCGCCTGAAATTTCCAGCGTGTCAGCCCTTCCTTCATTTTAAATTGAAAGGTGAGTTGACCGTCCTGATCTGTTCTCATCTGTGGATAGAAAAAGACTGTTTCTTCCAAAGCAGACCGCAATGGCGGGGTGGATGTTTGTGCGGCCGGTGCTTCCGGGGTGGCACCGGATTCCGGTTTTCCGGCTGACTCACCCTTGCTTTTTGATTGCACCTCTTCATCGGCGGCTGGCGCGGGCATTGCCTGCATGAGTACAGCATCCATTTTTTCACCACCATTTCGGGCGCGGTATCGACCAAAATGATAACCGCCTTCGGGATAATACCCATAGGTGTTGATATCCCGGTATTGACGCCATGGAACATCCTGCAGAACAGGATCCCAATGATAGGTTAATCCCCAATAGGATTCTGGTGTGGCTTCGGCACCGTGGATCTGCACCCTGGAATAAAAAACAGGGAATAGGTTCATGCTCCATGCATGTGGCACAAACGCATCCAGCGAAGCATCATACATGCTCAGGAGCATTTCGGCCGTAACCTTCTCCCCTTTTGAGCCGGCGACATTTATCGTCCACGTTTCATTATCCCCGGGCTCCAGTTTATCCCGCCAGGTTTTCAAGGCTACCTTTAGCTCTTTATTCGTCCAGGGCACCTGAATGGATTCGGTCTGGCGATAATACCGGTTGTCATAGACCGTTAAAAAACTCACGCTTGCCCCTCCCCGGTCCGCTTCCGTCAATCGAACGGAGTACCCAGCGTCATCTGGCAGACGTTGCCATGTTCTGGCAGCAACGGATGTCAGGTGCTCCTCGATAACCATCACCTTGGGTGCATCAGCTATCCCGGTTAGCAATCGAATATGGACGTCCTCCCCGGGTTCATATGTTTTGTTTTCCCGGTTCACCTGTATTACTTCCTGCCCAGGCAGAGGTTTCCCCTCCTCATAGACAAGCGCGAATTGAATGATTTCCATCTCATGCCCGGAGGCATCCTTCCACTTCCAGGTTAACCGGTAGCACCCGGGACCCGGGAAATGTTTGGACAGGTCTTCCTTCACGCTTCCACGCACTTGCAGGTTTTGCGTGCCGGTTATTTTCCGGACACGCCAGTCCTTCATTGCTTCTTTACCCGGAATATAATAGTGGTTAAAACGTGTGGCGTACTCCTGTTCACTTAACGTGATCACATCGGGAGTGGTCCAAAGCCGTATCCTTTTATGCATCGTTGGCCCTTCCAGTTCAGCGACTTCCAGGGAACCGGACACGTCCACCGGAAATCCTTCAAGATTAGTGGCCGTGATGCTTAGTGATTTCAGGGCGTCCCGTCTCACGCGATCAGATACATCCGTGTGCACCTCATACCCCTGGCGATTCAGCTCAAGGGTCTTCGTGGCTTCATGACTTTCTCCCGTCAGATCGGTGACATACAGGGTAATCTCAAAGCGATACATCAGGTCTTTATCCGCCCCCGGTTTTGCTTTTGCTGTAAACGGGATGGTGACTTTTCCCTGCTCATCTGTCAGGGAGATACCCCTGGTCAGCACTTGTCGATCCTCTTCAGCAGGCCAGGATTTATACCAGCCGCGGTACCACCACGGCGTGTAAGCGACCCGTTCAACCCGGTATTCCGCTTTCGCTCCTGAAACAGGACTGCCGGCATAGTCTTTACTGATCCCTGTAATCACTACGGCTTCCTCCAGGCGGGCAGTGCCCTTGAGTGTATCGAAGGTGATTTCAAATTTGGGGCGCTTGTATTCCTCGACCCGGAAAAAATATCGAATATTGCCAACCGACGAAGCCAGGGACATCTGGCCCGTCAGTCCTCCGCTGGGCAGGTCGAAATCACCGGCAAAGGTTCCATATTCATTGGTCCGGAAGGATTTCCTGACGACTTCCTGTCCATTGACATCATACAGGGTGACATCAAGGTCCTTATTGGTTATCGTAGCCGGCATGTTCTTCTCATTAAATTCAATGGCGTAGCCTTTGACATACACTTTTTGCCCCGGCCGGTAGATTGCCCGGTCTGTAAAAAAAAGCGTGGTGGGGCGGGTTCCGGAAGGAGCGGAATACCGGTACATGTAATACGTCTCATCGGGAAACAATTCATCCGCCTGGTAGGTCAGCCGAACAGTCAGGTTTCGATTGTCCATCGCGGGCGCTTTTACCCAACCTCCGCCATCACTGATCCCTTCGCCGATCTTCACTTCTTCCTGGCGACGCTGATTGGCATTGTACTCATAGGAAAAAAATTCTGCCCTGACCCCTGCCATCGGTTGTCCGGTCCGGCGGTTGATTACTGCCAGGACTGGTTCGCTCCCCCGATCATCGACCAGCCAATAGCCTAGTTCCGAAACCGTGAAGATCATCGCTCCGGTGGTCGAGCTTTTGCCGTTGAAATCCTTTTGATCAGAGAGCAGGATGGCATAATGACCCGGTTGCATGGCGGGTAAGCCGATTTCTGTGACATGCTGCTGGTAATCGTCTGATTCCTTGAGTTCCTGCGTCCAGGATGTCAGGATGGGAAGCTGATTGAGCCGGTCCAGTATTTTTTCGCTGTCCCAACTTTGTCCTTTCCACCGCCTTGGCGATTCGGGCAGCCTGACCACTTTAACAAACGTGGAAGAAATGTTTCTGTATTCCAGGCGCGCCAGGATATCCTCTCCGGGCAAGACGACGGATTCTACGGAAGCCGAAATGGATTTCTGCCCGATTTGCTGCATCAGGTTTTTGCATAATTGGCTGCCATAGGCCTCCGGAAACGTCTCAATGGTCTGGCGGCATAAACGCATGGCCTTTTCATAATGATGCCGGAATGGGGACGCCTGTTGTGCTGGCCAGTTCGCAGCCTGCTCCATCCAGCGTGCGGCGAGATAATAGTTGACCAGCGCGGTTTCCGGTTGACCGGTATAAGCAATCCGAAGTCCTTCCAGCGCTTTTTCATATAAAGTATCCTTATCCTCCGCGATCAATTCCTGGTAGACGAATTGTAATCTTTTCAGATCTGCATCCAGGAGTGCCGGTATATGCGCAGGATCCTGCAGGCGGAAAGCCAGCAATTGCTGGTACCAATGAATGGCCTGCCAGGTTTGATTCAGTGAATCCGGGGTAGGAAAAGATGCCTGCACAAAGTCTGCCACCGGTGCCAGGGCGATGGGATCTGCCAGGATAAAATCGGAGGCAGGTTTGGTCAGATAGGTTTCAACACGCATGAAAAAATCAAGCGCCCTGTGCATGAGGATATCATACAAGGTAGGGCGCAGCTCATCCGTCTTTTGTGATTCCGTCAGGAGGATCGCATAGGATTCGACCATAGCCTCGCGGAGTCCTGGCCATTGAACAGATGCTTTGTAGTGTTGTTGGATCCGGTCGACGAAATGCCGGATGCCCCATGTGCGGATATCAGGGCCCGGAGGGCCTGCATAAGCGGTGGTGTTCCGCAATTCCCAGAGATGTCCCTGCAGGTAATTGTCATACCACTGGGCCAGCAGGGAATGCATCACGGATTTTGCGGGTTCCGGAAATCCGTTGAGTTCATTTTCTCCCCTTTCCAATGCTTTCATGGCTGAATCCTCTTCTAACTGGACCTCATATTTGTTCTCATACAGCACAGCTTTGATGAGGTGCTCTGAGGATTGTGCAGCGAGGGCTTCCCGTTTAATTTTTTGGACCAGTTCCAGGGCTGAAGTGATCAAGCCTTTGCCTTCCAGTGAGTCCACTTTTTTCCACCAGCTATCCAGTTGCGCGAGATCCACAGGTTTTACGTTTTCCACGGCGGAGGGCTTTGATTTACAGGAAAAAAGTGACAGCGCACTCCACAAGGCGCAGGCAAGGAGGACATATTTCATGTTGATGCATTTCGAATGTTCACGTATCTGATGCCCCGGAATCAGGAAATACAGAAAGGCTTACCGCATTTAACGAATTATTAACCGGAGGAGTTTACTGCCGGGTTCGGGGTTTTCCCCTTCGGTTCAATAACGGGATGGTGATACGTCTTTGGGTAAAGGTACTCCATCCTGAAGATGACGCAGGAGCTGATCCGCCCAAAAAGGCGCCAGGCTGGTGCCTTTGGTGCCCATCCCGTTGCAGAGATAGTGCCCCGGGAGTCCAGGATGGGGTCCGATCAGCGGACGCCTGTCATGGACGGTCGGGCGAACACCGGCCATGTGCTCCACGATTTCAAAACGCCCATCATAAATCTTTTTCACGGCCTGGACCAATTCATTCTTTCCTGTCTCCGTAGGGCCGGGATGATCAGGCCAGGGTTGATAATAACTGCCGATCCAAATGAGATCAGTCCCGACCGGGATCAGGAACACCTCGTCCTTCACAATCAGCGGAAGTTGCCAATCGGGCATTCGCGCGAGGATGGCTTCTCCCTTGTTGGGGATGACGCCATGACTACCGCGCGGATCCACGGAGCCGGTGGCCCAGATACAGGTATGATCCACGTCCGTCAAAGCCTCCGGGGCCACATGGATGTTTTGAAAAAGACCCTGATCGCCGAGAAATTCCCTGGCTGCCCGGAGCCAGCCCGGTGTGTCCAGCCGGTATCCTCCAGAGAGGATTCCATAAGGCCTGTCCCATCGCTCCAGCGAAGCATATCGCTTACCGGAGATGTAAGCCGCATATTCCGGCTCTTCCATTCTCCTTGACCATGCTTGCCTTGCTTCATCATTGGAGAGGAAACGGACGATTTCAACCGGGTGAAAAAAACGATTGCCAAACAAGGATTCTGTCCAACGATAAAAATCGAGCGCAAACGCAATGTACTCATCGATCCTCCAGGTCTTGACATATCGTCGCCCGGTGACAGGAGCAATCAGCCCGGACGATGCCATGGAAGCCTCGCCGGGAAGTGCCACTCCTGATAGCCTAAACGGTATCCCGCGCCGGTGACAACCCATGGCAAGGGCACAACCCGCCAGGCCGTGTCCAATGATGTGAATCGGCTTAAGCGTCATTTCCTTCCAGGAGGGACCTCGTTTTGGCTGGCAGTCCCGCAATCACGAGATCATATGAATGACGGATAAGTCCGAGCAACAGGTCCCGGTGTAAACCCGATTCGAAGTAAATGGTATTCCAATGTCGCTTATTCATATGCCAACCGGGAACGATCTGACCCGGGTACTCCTCCCGGAGTGCGATGGCGCGCTCCGGATCACATTTCAGGTTTACCTGGAAATCCACCTCCTCCAAACCGGTGATAGCAAATATTTTTCCCATGACTTTATAGACCAGGGTATCAGGACCGAACGGTTCGGTTTCCTCCACACCCGGAAGGGAAAGACAAAAGGAGCGGAAGGATTCGATATCCATGATCAGAGGAGACCGAAGAGTTTGGCATATTTCATCATTTCACCCTGATGGCTGATTTTGACTTTACCGGTCAATACCGCCAGCATGGGATTTAATTGTCCGGTCACCAGTTGGACCAGGTTTTCATCAGAAGCCCTTACCGTGCATTTAGGTTCTCCCGAGAGTCCATCCTCCACCAATACTTTCCCATCACCCAGCCGGACCGTAAACTGTCCTCCCCCCGGACCATCAATATCGAAATGGAAAAGGGTTTCCAATCCCGCAATAGCGGCAGGGTCCACTCTCGCAGGCAATCCGTACAGAAATTCGCGTGTCGTCATCGTCAGCAGTTGATGGTTACAAAAATGAAGATTAATTCAGGAATGAAAAGGGTTATTACATTTAACGCAGGATGATCGCACGACATTTGCGCATTGTATTTATGGGAACTCCGGGCTTTGCCATTCCGAGCCTCCGGTTCCTGCTGGATGCGGGCTATCCCATTGCCGCGGTGGTGACCGCCCCGGACAAACGAGGTGGCCGCGGGATGAAACAACTAATCTCGTCTCCGATCAAACAATTTGCTGAAGCGAACCGGTTGCCCCTCCTGCAACCTGCCAACCTGAAATCCAAAGCATTCCTTGAAACACTTTCATCTCTTCAGCCGGATTTGTTTGTCGTGGTCGCTTTCCGGATGCTTCCGGAAAGTGTCTGGAGGCTTCCCACCAAGGGCACGATCAACCTCCATGGTTCTTTATTGCCTGCTTACCGGGGGGCTGCCCCGATCCAGTGGGCCATCATCCGCGGTGAAACCATGACCGGAGTGACTACCTTTTTTCTTCGTCACCAGATCGATACCGGTGATATCCTGCTCCAGCGCTCCATACCAATCCTGCCCCAGGACGATGCGGCAACACTGCATGATCGCATGATGCAGGTTGGCGCGAGTCTGGTCGTCTCCTCCACGGACCTTATTTGCAGCGGCCAGTACACGACCGTGCCACAGGACCTTTCCAGGGTCAGTCATGCACCCAAACTCCATCATGATGACGGGCGGATATCCTGGGACGAACCAGTGGGAAACATCGTAAACCTCGTCCGCGGGCTATCGCCATCTCCCGGTGCATGGACGATCCTGGACGGGCATGAATTCAAAATACTCAGGGCCATCGCCGCTACCGGCGATGCCCATCACAAACCCGGTTTCATCCTTCTGCAGGAAAACCGTATGCTCGTACAGGCTGGCAAAGGAATGATCGAACTCCTGGAAGTTCAGCTGCAGGGAAAAAGAAGAATGGAGGTAAGCGATTTTTTAAACGGATACAAGATCAAAGACCCGTCATTGACATGAATTCGAACGCTTTACGGACGATCCGCTTAATCAATTCGACATCCGGCATGACATCATTGTCCTCCGGGGAAATCTCTTCCACGTAAATCGTCTCTGGTACTTTGGTATGATCAAAGCGAATGGAGTTGATGTAGGTGAAACAGGCCAGGCTGAGGCAGAACAGGGCGATGATGCCCGACAACCTGACCGTATTTTTGCGAATCCTGACCATGATTTCCTGTTAACGATTTGTTAGATCAAAAGGTTACATCCATCGGGAACCTTTTCGCGATGACAAATATAACTTTTTAATTCTCAGGGAGAAGTACTTTAATATTTTCTTAACCTATCCGGCCAGAAGCAGGTCCTCCGTTTAGTTTTCCTCTTGATGGACGCCTCAAGGATTTCGCTTCCCCCGGAAGGTTGCATAGCTGGTGAAGATTTTCTTCGTGGCAGGGTTCGTCGGGTACCGGACGACCTGGTCCGCGGGGCCTTTTTCAACCACTTTCCCATCAGCCATAACCACAATCTCCCCGGCCATAGCCCGGATGATATGCTCATCATGGGAAATCATGACCAGTGCCAGCTGACGGGAGTGCATCAGGTTCAGCAGCATCGAGAGTATCTGATCCCGGGTGACTGGATCCAGCCCGGCGGTGGATTCATCACAGATCAGTACAGCAGGCTCCAGCAACAGGGCCCTGGCGATACTGACACGCAAACATTCGCCCCCGGATAGCCGGGATGGCTTCCTTTGGAGCATATCTTCACTTAAGCCGACTTCCCGGAGGATGTCTGCTACCTTCATGGTATAGGCCGGATTTTCATGTCTTTGACGGGCTGCCACCTCCTCCAACAGGTGCCCAATATTGTAATTGGGGTGTAACGATCCGCGGCCATCCTGCATGACCAGCTGTACTTTTGAGCGAAGGTTAGCAACAGCGCCTGGCATCAGGAAATCAACCGGCCTACCCTGTAGCAGGATTTCTCCCGATACCGGCCTGCTCAAGCCCACGAGCATTTGAGCCAGGGTGGATTTGCCACTTCCGGATTCACCGATGATGCCCAGGCAGGAACCTGCCCGGATGGAAATGTCGACAGGACCGATGAGCGCTCCCCGATGAAACCTCATATTTCCGTAACGATGGGTATAGGTCAATTGACGGGCAGCCAGGACAGGCTCGCCGCTGATCAAATCCTCCGTATCACGCCTCAGGACCGCAAGCCTGGAATCAGCTGCTTCTCCTTCGAGGCTTACTTCCCGGTCAGCCAGGTAATGCACAACGGAAGCCTCATGTGTGATGCAGAGAATGGCCAGTTGGTACCTTTCGCGAAGCATGGCAAACACATCCAGCAGTTCCAATTGATTGATCTTGTCAATGGCTGATGTGGGTTCGTCAGCGATGATCATCTCCGGCTTCATAACCAAGGCCAGGCAGATCTGGCATCGCTGCAATTGGCCGCCGGAAAGCTGATGCGGGTAAGAAGACCACAGTCGATCGATAGCGTGAAGACCGACTTCTTCCATCAGGATCCGGAGCTCGCCTTCGATTTCCCGGGCAGTTCGCCTTGTCCTTTCGGATGCCGCCATGACCATCTGCTTTCCCATGGAAATCACCGGATCAAATACGCTGAAGACATCCTGTTGTGTATACCCGATGTGGAGACCGCGCAAACCTTTCCATTGGTCAAGGTCGGCGGGCAATACCATCGCAGGCTGACCGGGTGCTGACCACCGGATCATACCGGATGTATGTTTCAAGCCGGGAGGCAACATACCGAGAACCGCCAGCGCAAGAGACGTTTTACCACTGCCCGAGCGACCCGTGAGCGCGACAATCTCACCGGGAGCCAGGGAAAAGGAAATAGTCTGCAGGACGGTGCCCTGGTCCGATGTAATCCGGAGGGATTCGACCTGCAACAAATCAGTGGACATCCTGTAAAAATAGATTTGCCGGGAGGTCCCGGCAAATCCATTTCATGGCATTACAACTTTTCGTATGAATAAAACCTGAATTAGTGCCACCTGGGCAAAAGCTTAGCGCAATTCTTCCAATAATCCATCCCGATCGATAACGATTGTGGCATCCTTGTAGCCTTTGGCTATCACGGCATCCCTGACACGCCTCGCGTCTTCCATATTTTTGAGCCCGCCGATCAGCATGATCGTCCAGTCTCCTTTCCGGTAGGACTCCAGTTTGCCGTATTGATCAATGTCCTTGGTATTGAAACCGCCGGGATGCAGATATGAGGCCAGCCGCACTTTATACTCCCCACCTGTTTCCATGGCAGGTGTGGTAGCGGTCATTGCCGATTCCGGCCGGACGTCAGGTTCAATCTTGTCTTCATGGGCTCGCGGCTCAAACGGCTTTTGGTTTTCGAATCCTTTCTGCACAACGATGAAGGCATCTTTCTTTCCCCGTGCTTTTACAGCGAGCAGGACCGCCTTGGCATCCTCCTGGGTATCATAGGGACCTATCCGCACTTTATAGAGGCCGTTTTCGGTATGAATGAAAACAGGGCCGATTTCTTCCCAGGACTTGAGGGAATGCTTATCGGTGATGGGCCTCGAGGTGGCTGATAACTGGACGGCAAACTCTACCGCTCCGGGCTGCGCCGGCTTTGCTTTCTTATAGGCTGCAGGTTCCTGCTTGACGTACACCTTGACCAGTTCCGTGTCACCTGATTCCATGGATGGCTTGGCAGAGCCGGTCTCCGTCGAAGGCTGACCGGCATCCTTTGGCTGAAGGAAGACCTCGTAATCAGCGGCTTTCTGGTCAGCATGTGTCAACCGGATATTCATGTTACTGAAGCCGGGATATTTGATGCTGTATACATCCGTTTTGGATGCAGGCAATTGCAGGACGACAGTTCCCTTCAGATCGGTCTGGCCCAGCTGTTTGTCAGCCTTGTCATACACGCCGGCATAAGCGATAGGTGCTTTATTGCTGAAATCGTAGACTTTAAACCTTGCCTCATGCAGGACGGGGGTGGTCTGACCGACCAGATTCATGGACCCAAGGGCAATGACCCATAAGGCCGGGAGGAGTAGTTTATTCTTCATTGAGCCTGATATTATGATAAAAATTAATGTAAAGATATATATTTTTCAAAAAAATACATATTATTTTAAAAAATAATATATAAAAAACCAGCCTTCCCCGCCGCCCGCTTCCGGCCCAGAAAAGATACCGGGCGACACTCGCCGAGAATTCTCCCCATGAGTAGGACAGAGTTTCTATTTTTATCGTTTCATCCTGAACTTCTAGTCTTTTGTTTGATCCTTATGCGCTACCTATTGACAATCTTGTTGTGCCTGTTCCTGATCCCTTTTGTTTCGCAGGCACAACACCTTGACCACCGTTTAGGGTACCTTATTATCCAGGTCGAACCCGATCAGCAACTCCAGGGCCTGCTGTCTGAGTATTCCGCTGCTTACCAAAGCGATATCCGGATCGACCGCACTCTATCCGGAAGGCTGGGTATTTTTACCATCCGGTTTGATCATACCAGGATCCATCAGGGGAACTTGCTGGATCACCTACGCTCCGATCCGCGGATAAAGGTGGCGCAATACGATCACCTCCTCACCCAGCGCCAGGTGCCCGATGATCCGCTCTTCGGCTCGCAATGGCAATGGCTCAATACCGGTCAGACCGGCGGTACGGACGATGCCGATATCGATGCTGACCTCGCGTGGGATATCTCCACGGGTGGTCTCACAGCGCTCGGGGACACGATCGTGGTGGCTATTGTCGATGACGGACTGGACTACAATCACGAAGACATCGCGGCCAACGCTTGGATCAATTACCATGAGATCGATGGCAATGGCATCGATGATGATGGTAACGGGTATATCGATGATATCCATGGCTGGAATGCCTACGATGAGACGCCCGATGTATGGGGTCAAAATCACGGCCTGAATGTGGCCGGCATGATAGGCGCGGCCGGAAATAACGGCAAAGGGATCACGGGTATCAACTGGAAGGTGAAAATCATGATGATTGTCGGAGGGTCTCCGGAGTCTTCCGCCATCGCTTCCTATGCCTACGCGCTGGAGCAACGTATCCAATACAATGAAACCAATGGCGCTCTCGGCGCTTTTGTGGTGGCAACGAATAGTTCCTGGGGCATTGACTTCGGCCAACCGGCCGATGCGCCGCTTTGGTGTGCGTTTTACGATGTGCTTGGGGAAAATGGTATCCTCAGCGCTGCCGCGACGGCCAATCTCGCCATCGATATCGATGTGGAAGGCGATCTGCCGACGGGTTGCTCCAGTGAATACTTACTCAGTGTGACGGCCCTTAACCACAACGATCAACGGACCTTTTCGGCCTGGGGCCTCAATACCATAGATTTCGGTGCGCCCGGGGCAGATATCTTCACCACCCGGAGAAATAATCAATACGGCACCACCAGCGGCACTTCCTTTGCTTCTCCGGTGGCTGCCGGCCTGGTAGCGCTTCTCTATTCCGCTCCCTGTTCCAACCTGGCCCAACTGAGTCATTCGGATCCTGCCGGCGCGGCCGGGTATATCCGGGATATTATTTTTGCCGGGGTCAGACCGATCGATGGCCTGGCTTCCCAATTACGTTTTGGCGGCAGCCTCAATGCCGGCAACAGCATGCAATTGCTCATGGCCCAATGCGCTGCGTGCCCTGTACCTTTCGCTGTTCAGGCAGATACGGTTGGGGAAACATCCGCCACCGTCAGCTGGTCCATGGTCGACACGGCTGATGCCGTCAACGCGCGCTATAAACCCGTCAGCGGCACTGACTGGGACACTCTCTTCAATGTCACATCGCCGCTCACCCTCACTGACCTGCTCGGGTGCACGCTGTACGAGATCGAGTTCGAATCCATCTGCGCCGATACGTCAACCGGTTTTCAATCCAATTTCCAGTTTGAAACAGACAGATGTTGCGAACTCCCTGATGTCATCGAGGCAGGTGTCGAGGCACAGGATATCCAGCTGAGCTGGTCTTTTGTCCTGGCAGCCGAGTATTACCTGATCCAGTGGCGACCTGTTGGTACGGATGATTGGCTCGAAGAAGCGGCTTTCGGAACAAGCCTGACCATCCCCGATCTCCAACCCTGCACTTTGTACGAGGTCCGCCTGCAGACTTCCTGTGATACCACCGAGACCGGTTTCTCGGATATCCAGCAAGTGCGTACGAAAGGCTGCGGCAACTGCATCGACCTCCCTTACTGTCCGTCCTTTGCGGATGATGCTTCCGAAGAACACATCGACAGCCTGGTCATCGGTGCCCTCCAAAATTTCTCCGGGAACAATGACGGTTACGCCTTTTTTGATACCCTGAGCACCCCCTATGTTGCCGGGGACACCTATGCGGTCCGTTTACGGCCGGGATTTGGCACCCCTGCCAAATACGATGAGCAGTTCCGGATCTGGATCGACTATGATCAGAATGGTGTTTTTGACAGCATCGAGCTCGTGATGGACTCCGTCCTTTCTGAAAACAATAATTTCATTGAAACTTCCCTCACCATTCCGGACACCACCCCTGCCGGCAATACACGGATGCGGGTAAGCATGGCCTATACCAATCCTTTCTTTACTACCAACCAGGGAGCTTGTGACATCCTGGATTTCGGGGAAGTGGAGGATTACTGCATCGAGATCCTTCGCAGGCCGGATGAATGCGCCGAAGTGGATACGGTTTTCTTTGATGGTATTTCCTTCACCGGTGCCTTCATGTATTGGCACAGTGTGGACGATGCCATTGCCTACACCTACCGCTGGCGGGAGGTCGGTACGGTCGAGTATACGGAAATGGCGACCGTCGACACTACTGCCAACATAACGGATCTGGAAAAGTGCAAAACCTATGAGGTGCAGATCCGCACGGTGTGTCCGTCCGACACTTCCGGGTACCGGCATATCTATTACCTGGAATCCGATTGTGATGTGGCTACCCTACATCCTTCTTCCTGGCTGACCGATGCGGTTGTCTATCCCAATCCGGGAAGCGATCTGGCGACTCTTCGATTTGTCTCCCCTGTCACCGGGGATCATCATATCGCTTTGTACAATCTGCATGGCCAGCGAATCCGGCAACAAACCGTTTACGCGGCAGCCGGCGAGGCGGCCTTTGCCCGGTTTGAAGAGATGGATGCCTATCCGCCGGGATTGTATATGCTGGTGATCGAAAAAGACGGGAATACCTCCACGCAAAAATGGATGAAGCTGTAAAGGAACAATCTTAGCGCTTATACCTGGTTATTTCCGGAAGGACGGACTGACGACCAGGTCCTTCGTTCCCGGCGCATAGACATAAAATCCCTCACCGGATTTGACGCCCATTTTGCCGGCCTGCACCATGTTGACGAGGAGCGGGCAAGGTGCATACTTGGCTTCGCCAAACCCATCCTGCAATACGCGCAGAATCGCGAGGACTACATCCAATCCGATAAAATCGGCTAACTGAAGTGGTCCCATGGGATGGGCCATCCCCAGGCGCATGACACTGTCGATTTCCTCCACCCCGGCAACCCCTTCCCACAGCGCGATAATCGCTTCATTGATCATCGGGATGAGTACGCGGTTGGAAATAAACCCGGGATAATCATGAACAATCACCGGTACTTTCTCGAGCGATCGGGTCAGGGCCACTATCCTGTCCGCCACTTCGTCCGCTGTACTGTAACCACGAATGATTTCCACCAGTTTCATGACGGGTACCGGGTTCATAAAGTGCATCCCGATCACTTGCCCCGGACGCTTCGTGGCAGAGGCAATGCGCGTGATCGAGATCGAACTGGTGTTGGTGGCCATGATGGCTTCCGGTTTGCACCATTGGCTCAATCCTTCAAAGATTTTGAGTTTCAGATCGGTCTTTTCCGTAGCCGCTTCCACCACGAGATCGGCTTCCCGGACAGCCGTTTCCATAGTGGCGGAAACGGAAATCCTGGCCAGCGTCGCCTCTTTTTCGGCAGCCGTGATTTTCTCTTTGGCTACCATGCGGTCGAGATTTTTGGTGATGGTGGACAAGCCACGCTGTAAAGCATCCTCAGCCACATCGATCATCGTCACGGGAAATCCATATTGCGCAAACACATGCGCGATGCCATTACCCATCGTGCCTGCACCGATGACCGACACTTTATACGGATTAGCTGAATCTGCTGTTATACTCATACCGGAAAAATACACAAGCGTAAATTGTCGTCCTACCAACTACCCGTACCACCACCACCGCTTCCACCACCGCTAAAGCCACCGCCTCCGCCACCCGAACCACTGCTGCTGGGGCTGCTGTTGAATACCGATCCGATGTTGCTGATTTCGGAAGGAAAACTCTCTGAAAACGTATTCCAGGATTGCATGGAATTGGTTCCGTACATCATCGGACCGGAGTACCAGTTGGGGGGTTGTGTCAGCAGTCCTTCAAATTGATGATTCCATTTTTTCAGGTATCCGAAGGCAAGTGCATAGGGCATCGTCTTGTCGTAATAAAGCGGATCTTCCTTCAACAAACGCTCGATGATCGGCCGCTCGGCCCTGGAAACAAATTGACGGAAACCCTCGAACTTCCGGTACGTCTCGTTACCGGAAGGTGAGCGCTTATGAAAGGTAGCCGTGATAATAAAGAGGATCACCCCGGCCCCCATCAGCGCAAATCCGTCCAGGTTTTGCCTGACAAAAACGGCATATACGCCCCAGGCAATACTGATAAGCCCGGCGAGCGCGGTGGCACACCCAAATTTCTTTTGATCCGACTCATACCATCCCTGGCCATTGATCCAGCTTTTGACAGTGGATTTTACAACCGCCATGGTGGTGTAAAACTTATCCCGAAGGTGCTTGAGTTCAACACGATCCCCATGGGAAAAAAGTCCATTCAGGAATTGCTTCTCGAAATCAAACAATTCGGGACCTGCTTCCTTGAGTTTATAGAAGATGATGTTGTCTTTTTGCAGGAAACCGCCCTTTTCTACTTCCAGGCGCAGATACCCTTTATTGGCCAGGTGCGGGATCAGGCATAAGATGTCATTATTGTCCACGCTGTTGTCCACGAATCCGCCGGCAATAGCGGGAGACACCCCTTCCGGAGGAAAATACTCGGTCATGATGGTTTGCCGCCGATTGCGCGAAAACCACTTGGCCAGGATCCCGGCGATCAGGAAAAAAAACGGGGGGATCAGCAAGCCATGCCTTTTCAGGAAATAGGTGCTGTCCTCCATGGCCTTGAACGTGCCTGCAGGAAAATTGAGTGCCACTGTCAGCCCCTCTCCGGGCTGAAAGACCCGCATCGTGTGCCCTTTAACTTGTTTGGGGAAGATCGTCGGTTCCAGGTCACTGGCGGTTGATTTTTCCTTACCGGTGAAAAACCGCACATCTTTATCGGTCAGATAGACTTGTTCCGGAAGCCGGATATGAAAATTAATGCTTCCGATTTCTACCGGGGATTTTGTTCCCACCAAATCCCAATAGAATTCACAGTGTCCATCTTCAAAAAAATTAAATGGATTAAGCACCCTGTATCGAATCCTGTATTCCTGGCGGTCCTGCACCAGTTTATCCGGATCCCCGATTTTTATCACCAGGTTGTCATTCTCCTTGCTGGTAGAAAATGGATGACCATCCACTTCGATAGCTTCAATGATCCGGACCACATTTTTGCCATTGACAATATCCCGATAGGGAATAAACCGGAATATGCCATGCCGGGGTTCCGTGAAATGAACGACATATAATTCATCAAAATCAGCGTACCCTTCCGGCGTTATCGTGACATTCACTTCCTGAAGGGAAATTGTATAGTATTCCGCTTTTACCTTCCCCGTCCAAAAGAATAAGGGGAGAAGGAAAAGGTACCACCGACTCGCCATGACTTAGAATTGAACTTTGACGTTCTGCGTTTCTGCTTCGTCAACTTCGAAGTACCCCATGCGCTGGAAACCAAACGGACCGGCAATGAGATTATTGGGGAAAATTTCGATGGCATTGTTCAGGTCGCGGGCGGAGGCATTAAAGTACCGGCGGGCGCGCTGGATATTTTCCTCCAGGCCGGTCAGGGTTTGCTGCAGGTTGAGAAACTCCTGGTTGGCTTTCAGGTCCGGATAGTTCTCAGCGAGCGCAAAGACGGATTTCAGGGCTCCAGTCAGCGCGTTTTCCGCCACTCCGCCATCTTTGCCACCGGCATTCATGGCTTTGCTGCGCAGCTCGACGATTTTCTCAAGGACGCCACTTTCATACTGCGTATAGCCTTTGATGGTGCTGACGAGATTGGGGATCAGATCATACCGCTGCTTGAGGATAATATTGATCGATTTAAATGCCTCTTCGGCTCCATTGCGAAGGCGAACAAGACGGTTGTAGGTGCTCATCAGCAGTAAGCCAAGCACCACGACAATGATCAGGATGATCGTCATCATACTCATGTGTTTAAGGTTGAATTGTACGTGGTCAAAAGTAAGAAGGAGTTGGTTAACGGGGAGGATTCTTTTTCCTTGTCCCGGCGAGGGAGAAAATGCGGAACTGTTTCTACATTTACCCCGACTCATGCCGCAAAACATCCTGGTCGGGGATATTGGTTCCACAAAATCATCCTGGAGGGCCAATTTTGGTCCCCAACGTGAAATTTTACTTTCCGGTTACAATCCGATCGCACAAGAACACGGCACAGGCCTTCAGCTGGCCGAAGCACTTGCCGAATCCCTGGCGGATGCACAGCCGGATGAAATCTGGTATTACGGAGCGGGTATCGTGGACGCGCAAAGGGCCGAACACATCCGGAAGATGCTGGGATTGCATTTCCCTTCCTGCGTCATCAACGTGTTTTCAGATCTCCGGGGCGCCTGTGTGGCTGCCTGTGAAAACCAGCCGGGAACCGTCAGCATCCTTGGCACCGGCAGTCATGCAGCCGTTTTTGACGGGAAGGAAATCATTCGCTCGGCCCGGTCCCTGGGGTACATCCTGGGAGATGAAGGCGGTGGATCGGATATCGGGAAAACGCTCATTCGTCATTACTTCTACGGGACCATGCCACACGAAATCAAATCCCTGATGGAAGAGGCCATTGCCGGCACCCGGGAAGAGTTTATCGCCAGGCTTTATCATGGTAGTTCGCCCAACCAGTATCTGGCTTCTTTCGCTCGCATCGCCGGACAACAACAGGCAAATCCCTGGATCCGGGATTTGCTGCTGGATCGTTTCCATGCGTTCATGGACTTGCACCTGGGCCCGCTGTCGCCCGAAGGCCCGGTGCATGTGGTTGGCTCAATAGGCTTTATCTTTGCCGGCTTAATCCGACCCGAGCTGGAAAAACGCGGATGGCATCCGGGTAAATTCATCCAGGATCCGGGGCAACAATTGTTTGAACTGCACACGAAACATGGAAGAACCTAAAAACATTAAACGGATCGGTGTATTCTCCTCAGGCGGGGATGCTCCCGGTATGAATGCCGCCATTCGCGCCGTGGTCCGGACAGCCTATTTTCACGGGCTGCATGTCTTTGGCATCAGCCGGGGCTATGAAGGCATGATCGACGGCCAGATCACCCGGCTGGATAAAGGAGATGTCGGCAATATCATCCACCGCGGAGGTACGATGCTGAAAACCGCCCGTAGCGAACGCTTCCGGACTCCGGAAGGCCGTAAAATGGCATTTGATTCTCTCAACGCGAATGATATCGAGGCCCTGGTAGCTATCGGCGGGAACGGCACCTTCACCGGCGCCAAAATTTTCTATGAAGAATACGGCGTCCCCATCATTGGCATTCCCGGGACGATCGACAACGATCTCTACGGCACGGATTATACCATCGGTTTCGATACGGCCGTCAATACGGCCATTGAAGCCGTCGACAAAATCCGCGATACGGCAGACTCGCATAACCGGTTGTTTTTCGTGGAGGTGATGGGTCGGGACACCGGGTATATCGCGCTCAATACGGGGATCGGAAGCGGCGCCGGGGCCATCCTGATCCCTGAATCCAAGATGGATGTGGAAGACCTCATCCGGCATCTCGAAAAAACCGCCAAGCGCCAGAAACGATTCTCCCTGGTGATCGTCGCAGAAGGAAATGAAAACGGCAATGCCCAGACACTTGCCAATGAAATCAAAATCCGTTTCCCCGAATATGACACCAAGGTCACCATCATCGGGCATATGCAACGGGGCGGCGCACCTTCCGCCCTGGACCGGCTGATCGCCAGCCGGATGGGCTACCACTCGGTGGAGGCTTTGCTGGAAGGGAAGTTCAACCAGATGGTAGGCATCCAGAACAACCAGATTGTATTGATCCCCTTTGAAGATGCGATCTATAAGACTAAAACAATTGACCGCGATTTACTGCGGATGGCGGAAATCCTATCCCTCTGACGATGAAACTGACTCTATTCTATATACCGGTGCGGGATGATGCGGAAGCGTCCGCTTTAAGCAAGATCGTGATCGAAAACCGGTTGGCCGCCTGCGCCAATATTTATCCTTCGCAATCTTTTTACCCCTGGGAAGGGCAGATGCAACATGACATGGAAAGCGTGCTCATCCTCAAAACGATTCCGGCAGCCGCCGTCAAACTTCAGGCCCTCATAGAAAAACATCATTCCTATGAAACGCCCTGCATCATCCATTGGGAGACGGAGGTGAATGACAAATATGGGCTCTGGGTGATCAAGCAGGTGAAAATCTGAAAACCAGGCCATTCAACACCAGCTCCCTTGGCACGCCTCTTCCCTATTCCCGACTTACGAAAAGCTATCTGGCTCCTTTCGCGATGATCAGTTTTGCCCGGCATCCCCTTTCTTGCTCCACATCAGGTAGGCTTTGATGAATCCGTTCAGATCCCCGTTGAGTACCAGATCAGGGTTATAGACGGTGAATTGCGTCCGGTGATCCTTGACACGCCGGTCATCCAGGACATAACTCCGGATCTGGCTGCCCCATTCGTTTTTCATCTTATCCGATTCCACCCGGTCGCGTTCGGCGTTGCGTTTTTCGATCTCCTTTTCGTAAAGCCTCGATTTGAGCATTTGCAACGCCTTATCCCGGTTTTGATGCTGGGAGCGTTCCTGCTGGCATTCGACCACGATGCCGGAAGGGATATGGCGTACACGCACGGCCGATTCGGTTTTGTTGACGTGCTGACCTCCGGCGCCGCTCGACCGGAAGGTATCCCACTCGAGATCATCGGACCGGATCTCTACTTCGATACTGTCATCGACCAGTGGGTGCACGAAGACGGAGGCAAAGGAGGTCATCCGCTTCCCCTGGGCGTTGAATGGACTGACGCGCACGAGGCGATGTACCCCATTTTCTCCTTTGAGCATGCCGTAGGCATACTCCCCGTTGATCTCAATCTCCGCGCTTTTGATACCGGCGACATCGCCTGCCTGGCGGTTGAGTTCGGAAACTTTATACCCGTTTTTCTCGCCCCACATGAGATACATGCGAAGGAGCATCTCGGACCAGTCACAACTTTCCGTTCCGCCGGCACCGGCATTGATCTCCAGGATACAGGACAATTCATCCTCCGGATGATTGAGTGTGCTGCGGAATTCAACGTCGTCGACGAACTCTACCGCTTTTTCATAGGCTGCATCCAGTTCTTCTTCGGTCGTCTCCCCCGCATCAAAAAACTCGAGGAGGACGCCGAGATCGTCGACGACAGCTTTGATTTCTTCAAAATGGGAGATCCAGTGCTTATGGACCTTGATTTCCTTCAGGGTAGCCTGGGCGCGCTCACTGTCTGACCAAAAATCAGGATCGAGCGTGAGCTGCTCTTTTTCTTCTAATTGTATTTTACGCCTGGCGACGTCAAAGATACCTCCCTAAGACATCCACGCGGGTCTGAAGGTGATTGAATTGCTCTACGGTCATGTTGGTAAAGTGGTATGAGAAAGGGGGCCGAAACCCCCTTCCAGGTGATTATTTCTGTACTTCAACGTAAAAGATGAGCTCCGCGTTCTCCGGAATGGTTGGAGGCGAACCGGCTGCCCCGTAGCCCAGCGCGGCCGGAATAAACAGCGTGGCCTTGGAACCTTTGTTGAGCAGGGAAATACCCTCATCCCAACCCGGAATAACCTGGCCCACACCCAGCGGAAACTGGTAAGGTTGTCCACGGCTAAAGGAATTATCAAACATCTTGGCGTCTTTGGCCAGCATCCCGTAATAATGAACCGCCACCTGCTTTCCTTTTTCCGGTTTCGGACCATCGCCGTTCTCATGGATGACATATTTCAGACCGGAAGCGGTCGTCTGAACCTGCGCATTGAGGTCTCCTTTCTTGTAGGCATCATACGTGTTTTTCACAAATGCCTCCACTTCCGGTAAACGGTCTCTGACTACCTGTTTTACTTTTTCCTGCGCCTGCTGCACGGAATCCGTATACTTCTGGAAGGCGGCCTCGTCCATCACGTCAGTGATCCCCACCCGGTATACAACAGGTTCGGTAAACTTGTCAAAGCCTGGAGGTTTCTGATCAAACGAATCGACGGGAAAGAAATAGTGGAAGCTGTCCCCTTCATGCATCTTGCTCATCAGGTTGACAAGTGCCGTGAAATAACCGTAATCCTTTTTCTCGGCCGTGATCTTGATGACAGGGCGCTGCGGTGAATTGGAACTTGTCTGCAGGATGGAATCCTGGTAGGCGAGATCCATATTGAAGAAGACATAGCTTTCGACGGGGATTGGTTCGGAGGAACCCTTGCGGACCATTTCGTATTCATAGCCCCCTTCCGCTTTCATGCGTTTGCCTTCCGTTGAGCATCCTGCTACCAGCAAGAGGCCCAGGAGGTAAAAAAACAGTTTATGTTTCATGTTGTAAAAGATATGAGTTCATTGTTTGCGGGATGATCTCCTTGACCTTGGCGAGGGTCTCGGTGATGCTGCCCTTCATCTGGCCACCAGAAGCATTGCGATGTCCTCCCCCGTTGAAATACGTGGCGCAGATCTCCTGCACGTTGATATTGCCTTTGGAGCGGAAAGAAAGCTTGGTGATATTTTGCTGCTCGGTGATAAATACCGCCAGTTTCATATTGCGGACCATCAGGATGTAATTGACAATCCCTTCCGTGTCGCCCCGGCCGATCGCCCATTGTTTGTAATCGTCCTTATCAAGCCAGATGATCCCCGCCTGGTACTCAGACAGGAGTTCCATCCGGTTGGCCAGGCAATGACCAAGCAAGCGGAGCTGCTTCTCCGTCATGCTGTTGAAAAGCCGGATCTGGAGCATATAGTCATCCATGCCCTTTCGCTTGAGGGCGGCCGCCACTTCAAAGACGTGCGGGTTGGTGGCGTAGCGGAAAGAGCCGGTATCCATCAGGATGCCGGTATAGAGGGATTCCGCCGCAGGGATGTCGATGTAGCCGTCCAGGCTGAGATCCTGCAGAAAATCATAGATGAGTTCTGCTGTGGAACTGGCTTCCGAGTTGGAGATCTGGTGATCGGCAAAAGGCTCCGGGTCGATGTGATGATCGATCAGGATTTTCACCGCCCTGGAAGCAAGGACATCCAGGCCAAACCGGTCAATGCGATCCAGTGCATTGAAATCCAGACAGAAAATGATCTCTGCTTTTTCAAATTCCGCCATGGCTTTTTCAGGATTCATCTCGCCTATGATGACTTCATCGATCCCGGGCAGAAATCCAAAAATCGGCGGATAGTCATTGGGCAACACTACCGTGACCTGGTGTAGCAGTTTGCGGAGTACGGTTGCCAGGGCCAGGGTGGACCCCAATGCATCCCCATCCGGGTTTTTGTGCGTCACGATGACTACACGGGCGGGTTGTCGGATCAGTTGATACAGCGGTTCCAAAAAGTGCGCTCCGATTTTTTCAGCGCGCAAAGGTCGGTTTTTATTGCCATACTAACAAATATGTTAAATTTGCGCCCCATTTGAACACCGATTCAAGACACAAACAGGAAAAATGACGCACAATATCACCTTTACGATGATCAAGCCCGATGCCGTCGCCGCAGGCCACATCGGTGCTATCCTCGCCCAAATCAACAAAGCCGGTTTTGAGATCATCGCGATGAAATACACCAAACTCTCCCCGGAAAAAGCCGGCGAGTTTTATGAAATCCACCGCGAACGCCCCTTCTTCGGCGAACTCGTGGAATTTATGTCATCCGGTCCCATCGTGGCTGCCGTCCTCCGGAAGGACAATGCGGTGGATGATTTCCGGACCCTGATCGGCGCCACGGATCCTTCCAAGGCGGCTCCAGGCACCATCCGTGCCCTCTATGCTAAAAACATCGGGGAAAATGCCGTGCATGGTTCAGACTCAGATGAGAATGCGGTCCGCGAAGCTTCCTTCCATTTTGCCCAGACAGAGATTTACAGATAGTCCCCCGGCATAGATCCTTCCTCCTGTTACCAGTCGCCAGGTCAAATGGGTAAGCCCCGGCATTGGCCGGCTTGCTTGCATGCCATTACCTTTATAGCATCATGCCCGGATGCCTCCTTGGACATCAATACCTGCCACCCGTCGAATACCTCGTCCGGTGGATGCATCACGGAACAGCGAGGCTGGAAGCCCATGAACATTATCAGAAAAGAACGTGGCGAAACCGCACCGCCATCCAGTCATCCCAGGATCCCCTTGTCCTGACGGTCCCGCTCCGCAAGGGAAAACATCAGCAACAACCGATCCGGGAGGTCCTCATTGCCTTCCACGAACCTTGGGTGAAACATCACGTGCAAAGTATCCAGTCTGTCTACGGCAAAACCGCCTATGCCGGTGAAGTGATCCCCGGGATCGAAGCCGTCCTGAAGGACTGCCCGCCGACCCTTTTTGAACTCAATCGCCTGCTGCTGGAATACGTCGCGTCCCTTCTTCCAATTCCATTACCGTATTCCCTCACCACTGCGTATGAGACCTCCCTGCCAACAGACCCTAGCGATTTTCGTGAAGGCATTCCTGCCGGGGTTTCATCCACCGGCAGCATTCCCATACCCGTCTATGATCAGGTACAACGCCTTCAAAAATCCTTTCAGGCAAACCTCAGTATCTTGGATGTGCTTTGCCACCTGGGCCCCGATACCCCGGATTACCTGTCCCGGTATAAAGCCGCATTGTACCCGTCCCTATGAAAAACGTCGTCGATCATAAACTGCAGCAGCAAAAAGGAGAGCTCACCGCTGTGCTCCAGCGGCTCCATCAATTCACCAGCCGTATCGATCACGCGGATACCATGCGGATCCTGACGGATCTGCGGGACCGGATAGATGAACCCTTTATGTTTGTCATTGTCGGCGAAGTCAAGTCGGGTAAGAGTTCGTTCATCAACGCCCTGCTCAACGAACCTGATCTGTGTGCGGTCGCGCCATCCCCGATGACAGACACCATCCAGCAGATAATCTATGGGGAAAAGGTCAGCACGGAAGTAATCAGTCCATACCTGAAGCGCGTATTGCAGCCCAATGCAATCCTCAGGGATATTGCCATCGTGGACACGCCCGGCACAAACACGATCATCGCCCATCACCAGGAAATCACCGAACGGTTTATCCCCGGTTCCGATCTCATCATCTTTGTTTTCGAAGCAAAAAATCCATACCGGCAATCCGCGTGGGATTTTTTTGATTTCATTCATGAAGAATGGCATAAAAAGGTAGTCTTCGTGCTGCAACAAAAAGACCTGATGGAACCGGTTGATCTGGCCGTCAACGAACGTGGTGTACAGGAATACGCCGCCAAAAAAGGCATCAAAAAGCCGGTGCTTTTTTCGGTCTCCGCCAAGCAGGAACTGGATGGGTACTACCAGCAAAGCGGTTTCGAACCATTGCGCCAATTTATCCTGGACCATGTCACCGGCGGCAAGGCGCAGCAACATAAGTTGCTCGGCCTGTCGGATACGCTGCTCAAAATTATCTCCAAACTGCATTCCGGGCTTGAGGTGCGTCAGCAGCAACTGGATGCCGACATTACCTTCCGCCAGGATATCCAGTGGTCGCTGACCGATCATGGTCAGCGCGCCAAACACCAGGCGGATATCCTGACCGAAAACCTGATGGGCGCTTATGATCGTGTCTCCCGTAAATATGAAGATGAACTCAGCTCCGCGCTTTCCTTTTTCCCGGTACTGAAAAGATCGATCGGTTCCCTGTTTTCCAAATCACAGTCGTTGAAAGGCTGGTTTGACGATTTCACGCGCAGGCTCCAGGCGGATTTCGGCACCGGAATGCAGGATAAAATCAATGACCGGGTCCTCGACCTGGCCGAGAGTATCCAACAGATGGCCCACAACATCGATTTGCAGATCCGGAACAGCAAGACGATCCTCGCCAATGACCATGAACTGTTTTCAGCCATCGCCCAGCGCAGACTGAATGTATTGCGGGAGTTGCGGGAAGCTTTTGACCAATTCCTCAGCCGCACGGAAAACTTCACGACCAAAGGCATCATTGATACCGATTCCAGGATCGGGACAAATGTGGCGGCAGGCAGTGGCGTGGCCATCGTTGGCCTCATCCTGGCGGCCGTCACACACGGCATGGTCTTCGATATCACCGGCGGAGTCATGACGGCCCTTGGCTTCCTGGTAGCCGGGATCACGCTTGGTTTCCAACGGGGAAAAGTGATGCGCCGGTACCGGAATGAGATGGAAAAAGGCAGAAGCCGGCTACATACCGAACTATCCACCGAGCTATATGCCTATATCGAAACCCTCAAAACCCGGATGAACGAGCAGTTCCTCAAGTTTGACGATCTCATTGCCCACGAGACAGCCGACCTGGCGGAACTGAACCGGGACATGGAGGCCATCCGGACCGACCTGGAACACACCCGGAAAGCGGTCGAGCGGGCGTTTTAGGTGTAACATTTTTCCGGGTTTACCGTCTTCCTTATCGACATGACGACAGAACAGTATGAAGCCCTCTTCCACAAGATGCGGGATAAGCTCTACCGGTTCGCCCTGCGCTTTGTCAGGGAACCCGGTGCGGCGGAGGACGTTGTGCAGGATGTCATGTTCAAACTTTGGCAAAAACGCCAGGAAGCGGATTCGATCGAGAACCTGGAGGCATGGCTGATGGTGCTCACCCGCAACCGGGCACTGGACGTACTGCGGAAGGAAAAAGAAAACAAGGTGGATGTGGATGAGGCCTATGGTATCAGCGACAAGGATCCGATAGCCGACCGGCAATTGGAAAACGCTGACCTGATGCAACAACTGCATTCCTGTATGGACCAATTGCCCGACAAACAAAAGCAGGTCTTTCACCTGCGGGAAATCGAGCAAATGACGTATGAAGAAATCTGCCAGATAACCGGCTTCCACCTGGATGATGTCAAGGTGAGCCTGTTCAGGGCACGTAAACATATGCAGCGCATGCTGAGCAAGATCAACACTTTCGGACTCTATCACGCATAACCAGATCATGGATCAATCGCTTCTCGAACGCTATTGGAACGGTGAAACCTCCCTGCAGGAGGAGGCCGAACTGATGAAGTCCCTGTCCGCTTCTTCCGGCGCCGATTCAGCCTATTTCCGGATGATCGCTGAGGCCCGCAAGCAAAAAAGCCGGCTGTCCATATCGGACCTCCAGGCATTTAACGAGCGGCACCAGGGAACCCCGGCCAGGATCATGATCCTGCCGGTATACCGGTGGATCGCGAGCGCCGCGGCCATCCTCATTTTTACCCTGGCGGCTTTCGGGTTATGGAATTATACCCACCAGGCCACCCGGTCCGTCCAGATGGCGGAAACCTATGACGACCCTTATGAAGCCTATGAAGAAGTGCGGGAAGCCCTGGCCTTTGTTTCCGCCAAACTCAATAAATCCCAAAATGAGGCCTTAGTCAATATCAAGAAAGCCGGCGAATATGCCGAGCTGTTCAAGTAAACCGGATGTCATCACTTTCATACAACACATACTAATGATCATGAAATCTTTCAGCTTAACCTTACTGGCGGTCCTTTTCGCCACACTTACCGTTTCCGCGCAGGAAGACGCCATCACCAAGTACTTCAACAAGTATATCGATGATGCCAAATTCAGCGCCGTCTACATCAGTCCGAAAATGTTCAACATGGTCTCCAAGATTGAGATCGAAGACATGGAACCCGAATTACAGGAAGTCATCCGCAGCATGAAGGGACTCCGCATCCTGCACACGGATCAAAATGCGCCTCAATATTACCAGGAAGCCCTGAAGACCATCAACACCAATGAATACGAATTGCTCCTCACCGCCCGCGACAAGGGCGAAAACGTACGCTTTATGGTGAAGGAAAGCGGCGATATCGTGCAGGAACTCCTGATGATTGTCGGGGGTGACACGGACTTTGCCCTGCTGAGTTTTATCGGCAATATCGATCTCAAGAAAATCGGGAAGCTGGCCAAAGCGCTCGATATCGATAACCTCGAATACCTGAATAAACTCAACGAGAAGTAAACTAAAAAAGCCACGGTTTGAAACCGTGGCTTTTTTATTTATGCGCCGAGGTAATTTTTGAGCAGTTTGCTGCGGGAGGCGGACCGGAGTTTATTGATCGCCTTATCCTTAATCTGCCGCACCCGTTCACGGGTCAGTCCGAAGCGATCCCCGATATCTTCCAGGGAGAGGGGATGTTCCACGCCGATACCGAAATACAACTTGATCACATCCGCCTGGCGGTCCGTGAGGGTGCCGAGGGAGCGATCGATTTCGCGGCGAAGGGAATCCAGGTATTCCAGGTTGGCATCCGTCCCGGGCGTATTGGGATTTTCCAGGACATCGAGGAGTGAATTGTCTTCGCCGTCCACGAAAGGTGCATCCATCGATACGTGACGTGCGGCCACCCCGAGGGTAGTTTCTACTTCATCGGACGAAATCTCCAGGATGGAGGCAAGTTCTTCGGAAGAAGGCTCGCGTTCAAACTCCTGCTCCAACTGAGAAAAAGCCCGGTTGATCTTGTTGAGCGAACCTACTTTGTTCAGCGGAAGGCGGACAATCCGGGACTGCTCGGCCAGGGCCTGCAGAATGGATTGACGGATCCACCATACGGCGTAAGAAATAAATTTGAAACCACGGGTCTCGTCAAAACGCTGAGCGGCTTTGATGAGGCCGAGATTGCCTTCATTGATCAGGTCGCTCAGGGAAAGTCCCTGGTTTTGGTATTGTTTGGCTACAGACACGACGAACCTGAGATTGGCCTTGGTCAGGGTCTCCAGCGCGATCTGATCACCCTGTTTGATCTTCTTGGCTAAATCCACTTCTTTCTCCGGGGTCAGCAAGTCAACTTTGCCGATCTCCTGTAAATACTTTTCGAGGGACTGACTCTCCCGGTTGGTGATGGATTTTGTGATCTTAAGCTGCCTCATAGCCTCAAATTACAATTTAAACGTGGTTGTCCAAGATGGCGTCAAAATCCGTACCTAATTGCGATTTCCACGCCAAAAGAGGCGCAAAGGTAGGGATTTCCCACGTGCAATGTCAAAAATATATTTTTTTAATCGTCTCATTTTACCATACTTGCGGGGACTTTCGGACCTCCTTCCCGGGTCACGAAAGCGGATGGCAGTAAGACAGTGGGATAATGTCCCCACCTGAAAAAAAGTTCAATTATTTGCAAGATTCAGGAATTCTGTTTTATTTACGCCGTGCCGTCCGGCTGAGCCGTCACAAGTGCTGCAGGTCATGAAACTCAAGTATGAAGCGAATACCCGTCGATCTCGAATATATCTTTAAAGCCTCTCCGGCTATTCTCTATAAGTTTCTTACGACCCCGGCATGCCTCGTCAGATGGTTTTGCGACGGCGTTGACATCAATGGAGATGTGTATACCTTCTCCTGGGATGGCAATGAAGAAAACGCCGAGGTGGTGGACGATATCGAGGAGGAAAGACTGCGTTTTCGCTGGGAAGGCGCTCCCCGGTTTGAATACCTCGAATTCCGGATGTACCTGTCCCCTGTCACCGAAGAAACCGTCCTGGAGATCACGGACTTCGCCAATGAAAAAGAAGTGGATGACCTGAAGCGGCTCTGGGACAGCCAGATTAAAAAACTTCGCCAGGAGACCGGTGGATAAACCGGCCGCAGGCACCTGTTCCCTTTCTGTCAGCAACGTTTCCTACCTGAATCCTTCGATCCCGGTGACCGTCGTGTATTTGAAGGAAAGCTTTTGGTCCGGATGGATATACCGGAAAGCGGATTGACACATCATCGTGGCTTCATGAAATCCGCAGAGGATGAGTTTCAGTTTGCCCTTATACGTATTGATATCCCCGATGGCGAATATGCCCGGGACACCCGTACTGCAGTCATACGGGTCGACGACGATGGCGTTTTTATCCAACTGCAACCCCCACTCCGCGATGGGCCCAAGTTTAGGGGTAAGCCCGAAGAGCGGAAGGAAATAGTCAGTCTCCAGGGTCTTCTTTCCTTCGGGGCGTTCCACCACCAATTGTTTTAATGTTTCCTCTCCCACAACATCTACCACGTTGGCCTCTGTGATCAACTGCACGCGTCCCTGGCTGGCCAGCTTCATCACTTTATCCACCGAATCGGGCGCACCCCGAAAGCTGCTCCGACGATGCACCAGGATGACTTTGGCTCCCTGTTCGGCGAGTTCGATGGTCCAGTCCAGGGCAGAATCGCCGCCGCCGGCAATGACCACCTTTTTCCCGGCATAATGGAGGGGATCTTTGACAAAATAATCCACTCCTTTCCCTTCAAAGCGATCGATTCCCGCGATGGGTGGTTTGCGGGGCTCAAAACAGCCCAACCCTCCCGCGATGGCGATGACTTTTGCATGAATGACTGTCCCTGCATGCCCTGTCAGGATAAAACTTCCATCTGCCTGGCGCTCCAGACTATCCGCCCGTTCACCCAGGGAATAGGTAGGTTTGAAAGGTTCAATTTGCTTTTTCAGGTTACTGATCAGCTCGCTGGCCAGGACAGCAGGCAGCCCCGGGATGTCGTAGATGGGTTTTTTCGGATAAATCTCCGTCAGTTGTCCGCCCACCTGGGGCAGGACATCGATCAGGTGGCAATGCAACTTCAGCAATCCTGCCTCAAAGACCGTAAACAACCCCACAGGGCCCGCACCGATGATCAGGATATCCGTCTTGACCGTGTCCTTGCTCATAGCGCCGCAAAGGTAGAAAAAGGCAGTAGCTACGAATCAGGGGAAGAAGCAGGCAGGGAAAGCAATAGAACTGCTGGAAAAAAAGGAATTTGACACGGTCTCTGGCGTACCTGCCAGCATATCAAATGAAATAAACCGGGCTACCGGTCAATTTTCTTTCGGCTACTGGCAGCTCCCGCCCTTGATCACATAGGTGTCGCCCTGTTTTTCCCAGGTGGCATTAATAGGACGGGTGATGATGTCCAGCACCCCGGACATCTGTGGATCTTTGAGTGGACGGTGAATACTGATCCGGCACGATAAAATAGCATCGTTGTCTACGCGGACCGGGAGCCCAAAATAATGTTGTACATCCCGCAGGACATCGGGAAGAGGGGTGTTGACAAACTGTAACTGGCGGGTATGCCAGGCATGGGTGTTAGGGGAAGGATTGGGGATCATCGTCAGGCTGTGATCCGCATACAGGGCGGATTCGCCGGCGGTGAGGGCCAGTGCTTCCTTGGTATTTTCTTTCGCCCGAAAGATCACTTTTCCCGAATTGACAAACAAGGTGACCTGATCTGGTCCTTGCGCCAGGTTAAAGGAGGTGCCTACTACTTCCGTCGTCGTTAGTCCGCAGGTTATGATAAAGGGTTTACCGGGATCGGGGCTGACTTCGAAATAAGCCTCTCCCGAAAGCTCAACAGGGCGACTTTTCCGGGTGAAGGGATGGACGGTAACAGCGGAACCTT
The DNA here is from genome assembly GCA_964617515.1 of uncultured Saprospiraceae bacterium. Taxonomy (GTDB): domain Bacteria; phylum Bacteroidota; class Bacteroidia; order Chitinophagales; family Saprospiraceae; genus Opimibacter. Next base: position 57,657 of record CAZTXO010000008.1, read on the forward strand.
TATTGAGATATACCTTGCTTCCATCGGGTAACCGGACCGGGGTGTCTTTGACATCAGCGTATAAATAGGTGATCGTGGAAGGTTTAAACCATAGAAACCAGGCTGATCCCAGGAGTAACAAGAGGGAGGCAGCGATGGCCCATACCATGGCATACCGGCGGGAAGGACTTTCCACGGGGGATCCTTCATGATTGGCGGCGAATCGTTCCAGGGCGGCGGAAACATCCCATTGCCCTTGATCGACCGACTCGCTGTGCTGCCAGATCCGCTGCAGGGGCATAAGGGTTTCCTTCAGGACAGGATCCTGAGCTAATTCCTGCTCAAATCCAGCCCTCTCCTGCCCATCCATCTCGCCGGCGAGGTACCGGCCTATCCTGGCTTCTACCGATTCTTTCATGTGTATATGCTCTTAGACACGTAATATCCGCTCATCCCCTATGCCCCGCTACCGTGAGACGAAGAAGACGCAATGCTTTTCCAATCTGGTTTTCAACAGTTTTAACAGAAATACCCAAATGATCCGAAATCTCCCCGTAGGACATCTCTTCGACCCGGCTGAGCAGAAATACGATCCTGCATTTGTCGGGCAACTGACTGATCGCTGCCTCAATCCGTTGGCGCAATTCATTTTCCTCCAGGGCCAGCACGGCTTCCGGCTCGACGGCGGGTGTGGTTTCCCCGGTTTCGGGCGGGTCCAACTCCTGCCACTGATGCTTCCTGGAATCCCGGATGTAGTTGAGAGCCCGGGACACCGCCATCCGGCGGAGATAGGCGGGCACCGACGTATGTATATGGAGCTGGTCCCTTTTCGACCACAATTCGGCAAACACTTCCTGGGCCACGTCTTCTGTCTTGTGCCGGTCACGGAGAATCCGGTATATGGCCTGGCAGACAAAAGGGTAATGTTGTTTGAACAAAAGTTCAACCGATGTTATTTCATTGCTTAGCAAAGACGGTTTTCCGGTAGGATCCAAGGGTGCAACGGATTCACTGTCTTTTCACCAGACAGGTAGTGTAAATTTGGAGACATTCCTACATTTATTCCCGATAATGACTAAAAAACTTTGCAATATGAAAAGCATATTCCTCCTTTTACCGGTGCTTCTTCTCCTCACGGTTGCCTGCAAAAACCAGGTTTCCCAGGAAGCCCAGACTGCCACTGCCACGCCGGATTCCAACGCCGTCAAATACACGCTGACGCCCTTCAGCAGTTCGAAGGATTTTCCGGATGCCGGAATCAAGGCCATGGCTTATATCAGTGGCACCTTTTCCACGGTCATCAGCGGCGCCTCGTACAAACTGGGCGAGCAAACATCCGATGCGGCTGAAAAACAATGTGCCAACAGCAAGGAAGGGCAGCATCTGCATGTCATCCTGGATAACGAACCTTATGTGGCCAAATACGAGTCATCCTTTACCTATGACATACCGGATGGGGATCACTATCTCCTGTGCTTCCTGTCCCGATCCTATCATGAAAGCATCAAGACCCCTGCCGCGCACCGGGCGGTCAAAGTCAACGTAAAAAACAAAAGCATCGCCAAGTCTTCAGAAATCGATGGCCCGATGCTGTTTTACAGCCGCCCCAAAGGACTGTATACGGGTGATGATACCAAAAAAGTCATGCTGGACTTTTATGTGGTCAACGCGCCGATGCCTTCCTATAAGGTACAGGCAGACATCAATGGAGAGAAACACCTGATCGATACCTGGCAGCCCTACTATATCGAGGGCTTGCCGGAAGGAGACAATTCCATCACGCTTACCTTGCTGGATTCGACCGGCCAGGTCGTCAAATGCCCGTTGAATCCCGTCACCCGCAAGTTTCAGATTGAAAAAACCCCTGCGGCCAAGTAAAGAAGGGTTATCTTTGGCCTCCATTTCGGCGGTTTTCCGCCCTGTGGAAAAATTGATGTGGTGGTTGTAGCTCAGTTGGTTAGAGCGTCAGATTGTGGCTCTGAAGGCCGTCGGTTCGAATCCGATCTCCCACCCTGCAGCAACCGGTGCCTGATGTCATGCAGTCACCGGTTTTTTTTCAGCGCACCCAGGAAATCCCCGACCACATAGCTGCTGCCTCCCACGAATATGAGATCCTTCGGGTGGGCCGCCTGGCGGGCAGCCCGGTAAGCCATCCATACAGTTGCATAGGCTTTTCCCAGCAGTTGCATCTGGGTACCCGTTATCTGCGTTTCCCCTGCCGGTCGCCGGCGCGGAATGTTTGGCGCACACCAGTAATACGCCGCGTCTTTGGGAAACAGGGCCAGTATTTTCCGGATATCCTTGTCCGAGACAAAACCCAGCACAAAATGCTTTTTCCGGGCAGCCAATCGCAGCAAGCCAGGCAACATCGCCTTCATGCCGTGATCATTGTGGGCCGCATCCGTGATGACCCATGGATTTTTATGGAGGATCATCCAACGGCCTATCAGGCCGGTGCTGGATTTGACCCGGGATAGCCCATGCCGGATGGCGGATTTCGTTATTTTTTGTTCCGGAAAATGTTCATTCCATCGCCAGATCGTTTCCAACACAGTCCTGATATTTTTTTCCTGGTATGGGCCTGTGAGGTCGCAGGTGATGCGGGACAACCACGTTTCCCGGCCAACCAGCACTTGCCAGGCAGTCTTTTCAATTCCGGCACGAAGCAGGCGCAAATGCAGATGCCTGGAGGCGAAATAAATCGCCGCTCCGGTATCGGCTGCTTTTGCTTTAAATACCGGGGCTGTCTCCGGATGCCATTCGCCGATGATCACCGGGGTGGCCTCCTTGATGATTCCTGCTTTCTCCGCAGCGATAGCCGGAAGTGTATGGCCGAGCATCGCCACATGGTCAAACCCGATGTTGGTGATGACAGAGAGTTTCGGCCTGAGGATGTTGGTCGAGTCCAGGCGGCCGCCGAGACCCGTTTCGATAATGGCCATGTCCACGCGGTGACGCCGAAAATGATCAAACGCCATGATCACCGTAATTTCAAAAAAAGAAGGCGCTATGGCCTTCCACGGATCCTTATACGTGGAAACAAAACCGATGACCTCTTTCTCGCTGATCCTTTTCCCATTGATGCGGATTCTTTCGCGGAAATCGACATAGTGGGGCGATGTATACAAACCCACCCTGAGCCCGGCTGCCTGGAAAACTGAGGCAAGCATATGGGACGTGCTGCCTTTCCCGTTTGTACCCGCAATATGGATCGCCGGGAAGGTATGCTCCGGATGATCCAACATGGCGCAAAGCTTGCGGATATTGGTCAGATCCTTTTTTATCGCCGCGTCACCGATTCGCTGAAACATCGGCAGCGACGAAAAGAGAAAATCGATCGTCTGTCTATAGTTCATGCCGGCATGTCTATTGCTCACCCAGGGCCTGAGGTTTTCGTTACCTTCCGTGCAAATATGAAAAAGATGAAGGGGTTGACCTTTATTTATCTGTTGTTTTTGCTCATCCCGGCGTGTAAAAGTGGCAGGGATGCCGGCCCGATTTCCGACAGCGAGCTGCGCCGGTATATCTCGACCCTGGCGTCCGATGATTTCCAGGGGCGCAAACCCTTTACGGCGGGCGAAACAAAAACGCTCGATTTCCTGGAGCAGGAAGTGAAAAGAATCGGACTCGCCCCCGGAAACGGAACCTCCTATCTCCAGGATGTTCCTTTGGTGGAGATCACCGGCCATCCATCCCCCACCCTTGAACTCGAGGGATCACCCCCCCTGACCCTGCACCTGGGTGAGCAATATGTGGCGTATTCGCAACGGACAGATACCCTGATCCGTCTTGAAGGATCTGACCTGGTTTTTTGCGGCTACGGCATTGTCGCCCCCGAATATGACTGGAATGATTATGCAGGATTGGATATGAAAGGTAAAACAGCCCTGATCCTTGTCAATGATCCGGGCCTGGGAAGTGATGATTCGACCTTCTTCAAAGGCAACACCATGACGTACTACGGTCGATGGACCTACAAATATGAAGAGGCTGCCCGGCAAGGCGCTGCAGCGGTCCTGATCATGCATGAGACCAACATGGCGGGCTATCCGTGGAACGTAGTCAGAACGGCCGGTTCCGGAGCCAAACTAAACCTCGAAAACCAGCATGACACCCCTTGTCAAATGCAGGGCTGGATTTCCCTGGATGCCGCAAAAACAATTTTTACGGGTGCAGATCTTGATCTCCAAAAAGCCATGTTTGCCGCCCGTAAGCCAGGCTTTAAGGCTATACCGCTGCCCTACCGGGTCAACGTCACCCTGAAGAATGATATCCGGTCAAGTGTCTCGAAAAATGTAATCGCCACGCTTCCCGGTACTTCCAGGAAGGATGAATACATTCTCTTTTCCGCGCACTGGGATCACCTGGGTATCGGTGCAAAAGTCGATGGAGATTCTATTTATAACGGCGCATGCGACAATGCCAGCGGCTCAGCGGCACTCCTGACGATCGCAGAGGCTATGAAGAAAATGGGACCCTTCAAACGCACGGTTGTATTTCTGTGGGTCACCGCCGAAGAGCAGGGCCTGGTCGGCTCCGCCTATTATGCGGCACATCCGGTCTATCCGGTGGAAAAGACCGTCGCGAACCTCAACATGGACGGGTATTATCCCTTCGGCGAAATGAAGGACCTGAGCATCATCGGTTATGGCCAGAGTGAACTGGAAGATTACGCAGCCCGCTGGACGGCCAAACAGGACCGGTACATCCTGCCGGATGATGAACCGGAGAAGGGCTATTTCTTCCGTTCGGATCATTTCAATTTCGCCAAAGTGGGCATACCCGCCTTTTACGCAAAAGGACAATATGATCACCGGGAAAAAGGAAAGCCCTACGTCAAGGACGCGGAGAATGAATTCAGGACAAAGAAATATCATCAGCCCGCGGACGAATATCATCCGGATACCTTCGACACGGGAGGGATCATCGCCGATGCCACGTTATACCTGAACATGGCTTCCGAACTGGCCAACAGCGAAGCATGGCCTGCCTGGAAAAACGGATCGGAGTTTAAGGCCATCCGGGAAAAGAAAAAAGGATCCGATTAAACGCGTCCTTTTTTAGGTGTGCCCTCCCTGCGTATTGGATTTATGGGAATTGCGCAAGTGCTCCATCTGGTAGACCATCAGGGGTACTTTCTGATGATAGGATAACTCCTTCGCCCGGTTATGATGAAACAACTCATCGATCCATGATTTTTTATGGGAAAGGATCGCCAGCAGGTCCATTTCATGCGCCTGCATAAAACCCTCCAGCGCGCCGTTGATATCCTTGTGCGTAATACAATGCATCGTTAATTTCTTATCCTGTTGCCAGGGCTCACAGAAGGCATTCATCTGCTGCTGTGCTGTACCATCCTGTACGGTATCCACATGCAGGATGTGCAGGTGGCTGCCCACGACATCCCGGAATCGCCGGAGGGCTTCGATCAGGAGGATATCCTCTTCCTTGAGATTGATGGCAACAGCGATATTGTCCATCAAGCCGTCAAAGGAGGCAGTTCCCGGGACGACGATAACCGGACAGTGGGCTTCTTCCAGTACTTTTCCGGAGATGGTGCCGAAGAAAAAAGCTTCCATCCGGCCCGCACCGGTAGTCCCCATCACAATGAGATCCACCTTGTTTTTATTGGCGGTGCGCAGGATGGCGGAAACCGGTGCGCCTTCTTCCAGCACATGGACCATGGGGATATGGTAATACCCCTGTTCCGAGGCGACATCCCGCAGGTAAGGAATTTCATCCTCGTAGTTTTCAAACTCATCCAGATCAATAGAATCATATACGTCCCGGAGCGTATTGGGGAGATTGAAACTGCTGATGTCAGGTCGGTCAAACGCATGCAGTGTAATGAGGGAAGCGCCCAGTGCATCTGCCAGTTGAAGCGCATAACGGAAGGCATTTTCCGCGGTATCGGAAAAGTCCGTCGGGTACAAAATCTTTTTCATGAATGGTTTTTCATTTCCTCCGCAGCGCGGCCCCGGTGCATAAAAAGACTTTGCTAAAATATTAAAAAACACGATTCCCCAAACCGGCCAGGGTTTCCCCAGCCGCTCTAGCGCATCCGCGTTTTACAAAACCCTTACTTTTAATCCATGATCCGATACACCCTGATGGGATGCCTGTTCCTGAGTATTGTGTTACTTGGGCTTACCTTTCCTGGTGGCCCGCAACGCGGACCGGTACCTGCCTCGCAGAAGGTGGCCCATTCCAATCATTGTGCCGGCTGCCATGGCTATGATGAAACGGGGCTGGCACTGGTTGATCAGGCCGGCAGGGATGTCAATATTCACGATGACTGGCAGATCAGTATGATGGGCCTGGCGGCAAGGGATCCTTTCTGGAGAGCCACCCTGACCCACGAAGTCAATCTTTTTCCGGCGGCCAAGGAAGAAATCGAATCTACCTGTCTGCGTTGCCACGCCCCGCTGGGCAGCATTCAAAACCGGCTTCAGGGATTACCCTATTCTTATGCGATGATGCTTGGCGATTCGCTGGGTCTCGATGGCGTATCCTGCAGCGCCTGCCATCAGCAACCGGATAAGGACCTGGGGAAAGGGCATTCCGGCTTTTTCACGGTAGATACCAACCGGCTTTTTTTTGGGCCCTTTCCGAATCCTTTCGCGGGCCCCATGCAAATTTATGTGGGCTTTGAACCCCGATTTGCGGAACACATTTTCAGCAGCGGGATATGCGCCGGGTGCCACACCCTGATCACGCAAACCCTGGATGACCAGGGCGCACACACCGGCAACTTTTTTGTGGAACAAGCCACCTATCATGAATGGCAAAATTCCATTTACCCCGCGCAGGGTAAGGAATGCCAGTCCTGCCATATGCCCCAGATCCAGGATGGGGTCGTCATTGCCACCGATTTCCTCGCGCTTGAACCGCGTCAGCCATTCGGGCTCCACCAGTTTTACGGAGCCAACACCGCCATGCTTTCCATGATGCGCGATTTTCAAAAAGAACTCGGTGTGCCCAAACCCTCCTCCGATGCTGCCTGGACAGAATCTATTGCCAACAACCGGTCAAGCCTCCTCAACGCGGTTTCCCTGGTCGTTGATCAGGTATCGGTTTCGGACGACACTTTGCATGTCACCCTGCAACTGCTCAATAAAACGGGGCATAAATTCCCTTCCGGCTATCCAAGCCGCCTGGCCTGGCTGCAGGTGCTATTGACGGACGATGCAACAACGGATACCCTCTATGCCAATGGCCTGATGGATATGGATGGCCATATCACGGGAAGGGACTTCCCGTTTGAGCCGCACCATGAAATCTGCAGAGAGGAAAGCGATGTCCAGATCTACGAACTCGTCATGCGCGACCTGCACGGCAACCTGACGACGAGACTTAACAGTGCTTTTGAACCGCTCAAAGACAATCGTCTGTTACCAGTCGGATTTAAACGCACCCATTTTACTTACGATACGGTTGCCATTTGGGGCAACGCGCTTCAGGACCCGAATTACGATGCGGAAAGCGCGCAAGGCCTGGACCGGGTACAATACCATATTCCTCTCCATGGCCATCAGGGCTTGGGTAACCTGGTGATCTCGCTCCATTATCAAACCCTCCCGGCCCGATGGATGAATGATCTCTTCCAGAACGACACCTTACCACAAGTCGCGCAGTTTAAATCCATGTATACCGGTTACAGGCGATTCGAGGAAAAGATCAATGAGGTCCGTCTTAACTCAATTGATTTAAATACATCCGGGACGGATCTCCTCCTCGCCTCCGGCTGGTTTGACGTCTTCCCCAATCCGGTCATCGATCATAAAATGCACGTGGAATACAGGGGCACGATACCGATTCAATCATGGCGTTACCGGGTACTGTCCCCCGATGGCCTTTCCGTTCATTCCGGCCTTATGGAAGAGGAAATCGAATTGCCTTCCCGGTTACCCGCCGGGGTCTATTATCTGCTCCTGGAAGCGCCCGATGGAAAGACCGGGCTTAAGCCGTTTGTCCTGCTATAGCTTCACCATTTTTGCCGCGTACCACTTTCCATCCTGGGAAAAACGGACGAGGTAGATACCGGCATTCAATCCACTGAGATCCAGCGTGGGATGACTGAGCGGTTCGACTCTTTCTTCAAAGAGCTTCCGTCCGTCCATGGTCATCACTTCTACCGTTACCGGTTGTGTGTTCTTCAGCTCCAGTTGTACAGTTCCCTGCGTAGGATTGGGTGAAATCAACACTGTATGCGGATCCGAAACCGGTTCTATGCCGACGCCCATGTCAAAGAAGGCTTCTGCCGGAACGAGATCGGAGGTGCAGTAACGGTCCTGGGTCGTAATATTCCAGTCATAGAAATAATAGTAAAATCCATCTCCGTAGGTGGAGGTGGTAATGGACATCACATCCGGAACGGTGTAGGGATACAGCAGCCCGGAAGAGGATCTCCAGAGGAAAGGACTATTGACGCCGAAATTGGCGACGTTATCCGGTGTATTGGTGGAAATCACATAACTGCCCACCTCCAGGTCCACATCGAGATCAAGCACCGTCTTGCCGGCTTCCAGATCCACATGCTTTTGGAAGAGAAAACCGGAAGCATTATTAAATACTTCGATCGTCCGTGGCCCGATTGTATCGGTATAGACCGTCACCTGGCGGAGCGTGATGGGTTGCAGGACATCGAAATTGAGCCCACCATTGATCGTCGGCGCGTTGTATTTGTTATTGCCCTGCTGTGTCACCGGACCTACTTGGTAGTCAAATCCTGCAAGCGGGTTGATGTTTTGGGCATAGACGGTCGTCGTTTCCGTCAGATCATTGAGTGACAGGGAAGGACCCGTACCAAGAACGATAGTTCCGTTGGCATCGGCATACCACACGATACTATCCCCGGACGCGGTAAGGACAGCAGTCTCGCCGGCCTGGAAAGTATCCGGCTCCACGGAGGGTGGCGAAGGGATCAGGAAGTCCAGGTGAATGGTATCTGAATATTGCGCTTTGCAATATCCCTGGACAAGCGCATAGTACGCTCCGGTTTCATGAGGCTGGATATACTGGGTTGTTTCCCCGCTGGACCATTGATAGCTTACAGCATTCGGAAGGGCAAGCTCGACCACGTCCGCGCGACAAAGCGAGGGCGGGCCATCATAGCTGATTTCCGGTTTGATGGTATCGGGATCGGTGGAGATTTCGATAGGGGCGGAAACAAACGCACATTGATCTGTCCCGGAAGCCTCCAGGTAGTAGAGCCCGGCCGTCCTGACGACGATCGAATCGGCCGTCTCTCCTGTACTCCATTGGATGACATTGAGGAGCGCGTCCGCTTTCAGGATGATGGAGTCGTTGTTGCACAACACCTTGAAGGCGTCGAACAACTGAGCGGACGTATAGGTACACCCTGATTTAGGGATATAATGATACTGATCCACGGCCAGGTTCGTCAACGTCTGGCGGGTTTGATCAGGCCAGCGGATGACCAGGCTGTCGTAGGCGGTCTCCTGCCCCAATCCGAAAATCATCGAGTGGCTGTTGGAAACACCATATTGCTCACCACTCCGCACTTCACGGACCTGGATGCCCCAGGGGCCATATAACAGGGCCATGGCCCCGATGGCAGAGGGATTTGTTCCGGTTTGATGTAGTGAAAGGGCCAGGTAATGATTACTGTTCCCTGAATTGAGGTAGAGGATATCCGGCCTGAGCGGATCCGGGTTATTGAACGGGATGACGTGTGAGGCATATACGTCTGTAAATCCGTCGTGATTAAGATCACCGAGGGCAAAGGCGCCAAATATGGTATTGCCGAAGGGTGCTTCTTTGGTAAACGTTTTATCCCCATTGTTGTGATAATAATCCAGGCGGTCACCACTCACGAGAATATCCAGGTATCCGTCATTGTCAAAATCACGGAGCATCCCCTGTAGGGGCACCCCGCCAATGTTGAGGCCTGTCGAGGGCGTGATGTTGACGAAAGTGTCGTTATTGATGTTTTCATACAGTTCGGAGATCACATCGTGTTCGGTGATAAAACAGTCGAGATCTCCGTCATTGTCCACATCCCCGAAGTCAGCCGTCCAGGACTGGTGCCCGATCGCCAAGCCATATTGGGCTGCATTTTCCGTATAAACACCGGTGCCGTCATTGACGTGCAGCACGTTGATCCGGCGGGGATCAGCAGGATTGTTGACACCCTGCCGGCATTTGGCGATGTAAAAATCAAGGTCACCATCCATGTCAAAATCCGTGTAGAGCGATCCGTAATTACCCGAATTGTCAGAGGCAGGGACAGTGATCCAGTCAAACAACGTCTGCTGGGAAAGATTGCCGGCTCCGTCATTCATCATGGTATAATTTGCGCCATTGTCATTGAGCAGGACGACATCCATCCATCCATCGTGATTGAAATCCCCGGCCGAGGCGCCCTGCGAAAAGAAGGGCGTGACCGTGTAGTAGACCAACTGGTATTGATAGGTATGGGGAATCGCATAAAAAAGTTTGATCCGGTCATAGGACCCCACCGTGAGGATGTCATTGTAGCCGTCATTGTTGAAATCGGCGATACAAATGTCATTTTGCTCCATCAGATCAACACTGCGGGAGACCTCATAGCGTACAAAGGACCTGGTCTTATCCGGCACCTGGTATTGGACAAACAGGATGTGACCGTCATCCATCGATACGATATCATCCAGGCCGTCCCCGTTCATATCCGAGACGGCAACCGGTATGGCGCTGTTGATCGCTTTGTCCTTCAGTAAAGCATTGCTGTTGATAAACTGGATTTGTGCATGCAGCAGGACCGGAATGGCCAACAGAACCGCGGAAAAAAGGTTTTTCTTTTTCATGATAGATCGTACACGTGACAGGAAAAACCAAAAATACTATTCCTCCGGTATTCTGCGCGTGTCCATTTGTTGTTTGACCAACAGACGGCACCCGGACAACACCGGGCTTTGCCTACCTTGCAGCATGTCCCGGCTGTATACCGCAGAGCAATACGCACGGCACTTATTCCGGTCCAGGCGGTGGGATCACTTCCATTCCCCCTACCTTTTTGCGCTTTTCACCTTTTGCTGCCGGGAGCAAAGCCAGGAAGGGTCTTTTGCCCAGATAGAAGGGTACCGGCAAAAGTTGCTGCGGGACCGGGAGAGGATCCATCGTACGGATCCCGGGGCCGGGAGTGTCTATCCGGGAAAAAACGCCACTGCCCGTATCCGGGATATTGCCCGGCAGGCATTGAGCCGCCCTTTCCAGGCGCGATTTATGGCTCGTCTTGTGCAAATGACGCGTGCCGGGCATGTGCTTGAACTGGGCACTTCCCTGGGAATTACAGCAGCATACCTGCAAATGGCTTCAGATGCATGCCGGCTCACCACGGTGGAAGGGGATCCTGCTATAGGCCGCCGGGCTCAAAAAACGTTTGATGACCTGGGTCTGCCCCATATCCGGCTGGTCATGGCTTCCTTTGATGATTATATCCGGCAGGAAGCAGGAAATAACACGCCGATCGACATCCTGTTTATCGACGGTCATCATCGGTCCGAAGCGGTGCTGCGCTATTATCATGGGCTCAAAGACCGCCTGACGGCTGAGGCGATAGTCATCATCGATGATCTGTATTGGTCACCGGATATGCAGGACGGCTGGCGGCAATTGATCGGCCTACCGGAAATCACCCAAAGTGTGGATTGTTTTCACTTTGGCTTGCTTTTTTTCAAAAAGGAATTCTTACAGAAGGAGAACCACATCATCCGCCTTCCGATGCGGTAGGTTTGGCCGGTGGTTGAAGCGATTGCACCTGGAAACCGATTTTCGCGGAGGGCTGATCATCATCGTCGAAATCTTCCCACTGCGTGATCTCTTTGATAAAATCCTCCATGTGCCGGATCAGGAATGGCGCTTTGATTTCTTCAGGCCGGTAGATGGCAATGACCTTGGGTGGTCTCGGTTCGCCAAACCCCTCGATATACGGGTATACGATCATGACCTGGATCTTTCCGTTAAACAACTGCTGATAGATCAGGCTGCCGTTATTTTTAATCAGCGGTTTATCCGTTTTATCGTTGATGATTTCGGAAATGCCGCTCTCCTCTGATCCCAGGGAGAGGATAACGTATTCCAGGTGCCGCACCTTATCGGAGGTTTCAATACTGCCCGGGAGCCCGGCGACTTTCAGCATATTTTCAAGTTCGCTGATAATCAAAGATTTGAGCTGGGATGCCCACCGTTCGCGATAGGCTTTTGTATTGGCCAGAACGCTTTGATAGCGCTGGACCTTCGCGATCAGACCGTTGTAATCCTCCATTTGCATAGCATTAGCCGCTAAAGATAATGGCTCCGGCGGGTTTACAAGATAAAGCAACCGGGGAGCAGATGCAATATCTATCTTTGGCCATACGCATGCCGGCAAAAGAAAAGAAAAAGAAACACAAGGAAAAGGAAGCCACCGTTCCCGGGATTTTTGAGCAGGCCTTTGACCTCATGGCTACGGCCAAGGCTATGACCGATATCTACGAAGCCCACTTCAAAGAGGTTTCCAAATATGTCCATGCCACCTCGCGGGGTCATGAGGCGATCCAGATCGCACTGGGAATGCAGTTGACGCCGGATGACTGGCTCTCTGCCTATTACCGGGACGATTCCATCTTGCTGGCCATCGGCATGCAGCCCTATCAATTGATGCTGCAACTGATGGCCAAGCGCGATGACCCGTTTTCAGGAGGCCGGGCTTATTACGCCCACCCGAGCCTGCGGGATGACGACAAACCCAAAATTCCGCATCAATCCTCTGCCACGGGGATGCAGGCCATCCCCACTACCGGATTGGCCATGGGTATCCGGTACCTGGAAAACAGAAAACTCCGGCAATGGAAAAAACCGCCGGTTGTCGTCTGTTCATTGGGAGATGCCTCTGTGACGGAAGGAGAAGTGGCGGAAGCATTTCAAATGGCCGCCCTGAAGCAATTGCCTATCCTTTATCTCGTGCAGGACAACGAATGGGATATCTCGGCCAATGCGGGGGAGACACGGGCCATGAATGCGTCCGAATACGCCAGGGGATTCACCGGAATCGAAACCCGCAGCATCGATGGGACCGACTTTGGCCTCTGCTATGATACACTGGCCGAGGTCATCCGGCTGATCCGGAAAGAACGCAGGCCCTTTCTCGTGCATGCGAAAGTACCCTTGCTCAACCACCATACTTCCGGTGTCCGGATGGAGTGGTATCGTGATGACCTGGCCGAAGACCGGGCCCAGGATCCCTATCCCAAACTGAGGAATGCGCTCTTGTCGGCCGGTATACCGGAACTTAAAATCCGCCGGATTGAAACAAAGGCGAAGGAAAGAGTGCAGGAGGATTTTGATAAAGCGAGAAATGCCCAGGATCCCCTGCCATCTGATCTGTACACGCATCCATTCGCTCCTACCCCGATTGTCGCCGAGACAGGTGAACGCGCGCCCGAAGGAGCAGAAATCAAAGTCATGGTGGATTGTGCCCTGATCGCGATTGAAGAATTGATGCGCAGACATCCGGAATGTCTGCTTTACGGACAAGACGTAGGCAAAAGACTTGGAGGCGTATTTCGAGAAGCAGCCACCCTGGCTCAAAAATTTGGCGATGACCGCGTATTCAACACCCCGATCCAGGAAGCGTTTATCGTAGGATCCACGGTTGGCATGTCTGCGGTGGGCTTAAAGCCCATCGTCGAAGTACAGTTTGCCGATTATATCTGGCCTGGTCTGAATCAGCTATACACTGAGGTCGCCCGTTCCTGTTACCTGACAAACGGGAAATACCCGGTCAGCATGATCCTGCGGGTACCTATCGGTGCCTATGGAAGCGGCGGGCCGTATCATTCCTCCAGTGTGGAGACAGCCGTGTGCAGCATCAAGGGATTGAAAGTGGTCTATCCGAGCAATGGCGCGGACCTGAAGGGGCTGATGAAAGCCGCCTATTATGACCCCAACCCGGTCGTCATCTTTGAGCACAAAGGTTTGTATTGGAGCAAGGTGCCGCATACGGAGACCGCCAGGTGCCCGTTGCCGGATGAATCCTATATCGTTCCGATCGGTAAAGGAAGGATCACGTTAGAAGCCGAAGCGGAGGCTATTGACCAGGGCCGGGCCGCATGTATTGTCACGTATGGCATGGGCGTCCACTGGGCACTGAAAACAGCCAAAGAATTTGAGGGACGCATCACGATACTGGATCTGCGCTCCCTCGTACCCCTGGATGAGGAATTGCTCTACGCCACCGTGAAGCGTCATGGCAGATGCCTCGTGGTGACGGAGGAAACGATCTCCAATTCCTTTGCGCAGAGCGTGGCGGCCCGGATCCAGGAAAACTGTTGGACATCGCTCGATGCCCCGGTAAGAACCATCGGGTCCATCGATATGCCGGCAGTGCCCCTAAATGAAACGCTGGAGAAAGAGATGATCCTTTCCGTTGATAAAGTAGTTGTAGCGATAAAAGAACTGTTGATCTATTAAACGGAAAAACTCTCTCCGCATGCACAGGTGCGCGAAGCATTTGGATTGTTGAAGTAAAATCCTTTTCCTTCCAGACCACCTGAAAACTCGAGGATCGTGTTGTGGACATACAGGAAACTCTTCAGGTCCGTGACCATCCGAATGCCCTTATCCTCGAAAACCTGGTCAGTGGGTTTCAGGTTGTTGTCAAAATCAAGCTTGTAGCTGAGCCCTGAGCATCCCCCACTCGTGACGGTCACCCGCACAAAATAGTCAGACAGGGATTTGTTCTCACTGCCCAGGATCTCCAGGATCCGTTCTTTTGCGTTGTCAGCAACAAATAGCATAGTGGGTCAATAACCAGACAAAGATATAGGAACAAGCAGGAACCGGGCAAAGTTTAATGCAACTCCAGGTCATCCACATCGATACCTTGCTCGTGCATTTGCCAAACGGGGCTCTGGGCCCTGTATGACCGGATCCCTTCTTTAAAGAGTGCCGCCGCCGTTTCGACCTCATCCCGGGTGGTCTGGCGACCAAAAGTGATCCGGAATGATCCCTTGGCCTGCATCCCCGTGAGCCCCATCGCCAGCAATACATGGGAGGGAGCCGGATCCGCTGAACTGCAGGCAGAACCGGCTGAAATGGCCAGACGGGTTCTGAATTTGCTCATCACGGCCTGGCTGTCCGTATAGCGTACCTGCAAATTAGTGACACTGGGAAGCCTGTGATCCACGTTGCCGTTGACCTTTACTTCCTCCATGTCTGTCAGCACAGCCTTTTCAAATAAATCACGGAGGGACCGGATCCGGTCCGGCTCTGTGGGCATGGCCGCCTGTGCCAACTGGGCAGCCATACCAAGGCCGACGATGCCCGGCACATTGAGTGTACCAGACCTGAATCCCCGCTCATGGCCACCGCCCTGCAGCAGGGCGACCGGTTTTATCCGAAGTTGGGGATTGATATAGACGGCTCCGCAACCTTTCGGTCCATATAATTTGTGCGCCGAAAAAGCCAGCATATCCACTCCCATTTCCTTCGGGGAAACCGGAATCTTTCCAACTGCCTGGGTGGCATCGCAAAGCAAAGGAATGCCGGCATTGGCGCATATACGCCCCAAAGTGGCCATCTCATGAATAACACCTGTCTCGTTATTGGCCCACATGGCCGTAACAAACAAGGTAGCCGGCCTGATCGCGTCTTGAAACAGTTGAAAATCAATCGTTCCGTCCGGTCGAACCGGTAAACGGGTGATCTCAAAACCTTTCGATTCCAGCCAGGCGAGTACATCAAGTACCGCATGGTGTTCCGTATGAAAGGAAATAATATGCCTTCCCCTTCCCTCGGAAGATTCCGCTACGCCTTTTAACAGCATGTTGATACCCTCTGTCGCGCCAGAGGTGAAAAAAATGTCCTGATCCTCCACGCTTAAAAGAGAAGCCACCTGATGCCTTGCTATATCAACCGCTTCCGCGGCCTGCCATCCATAACTGTGGGAGCGGCTGGAGGCATTTCCAAACCGGGTGGTCAGGTAGGGCATCATGGCCCCGAGCACCGCTTCATCCATCGGTGTTGTGGCATGATAATCCAGGTATATGGGAGACAATTCCATTTCGTTATGACCCCTTAAAGATACCGCCGGGCAGAGCACTCATTCAATAGCCAGACCAGGATAACGCTGACCAAAAGAAGTGATTAATTTGTGCCGGATGAACGATTGGTCCTATACCTTCGACCCGGTCACGAAAGCAGCCTGGTTTGAGCAGATCCGGAAAGACCTGAAGGGAAAGCCTGTTGATTCTCTTCAACAGGAATGGTGGCCGGGCGAGCCCCTGTTACCTTTTCATCATCTGGAGGATCTGGCCGGCGAAACCATTGCCCTGCCCGATTCCCGCTTTCAGCAACCACCCGTTTTCGCGGAATACCTCGAAACGGGCAGCCTTTCCGCCGGGGAAATCAACCGGATGATCCTGGAGGCGTTGCGTTTCGATGCCGGTCATGTGATCCTGTCCATCGGACCAGCTATGCAGATGCACCCGGAATGGTTCGAGGGTGTGCACGTACCGATCCCTGTCTGGCATATCGAGACAGATCAAATCATGCCCAAACTTCCCAGCCCATTGAATGGAAAAGACATCACCTGTTTTCAACGGATCAGGAGAACGAGTTCCGATACCAGCGACGTCCATCCTTTTGAAAACTGGACAGGGAAAAGCGCTTCCGGAGACAAGCGGTTCAAATTTGAATATGTTTTTACTTCGGGCGGAATCTGGGACGAGGAAGCGGCAAAGATTTTTAACCGAATGTTGTCAGATGCTAGAACCTGGAGGCAGTCAGGAGGTGAACCCTCCGATTTTTTCAGTTCGCATTGCATCCTCCGGCTGGAAGCGGATACGGATTATTACAAACTCATCCTCCAGGCACGCACCCTGCAATTCGTGTATTACAACCTGGTCAGCGCACTTTCCGTGAAGGGCTTGACCGATCCATGGCTCGAATGTCACATCACCCCGGGACCGGATGAGAACCCGGACCGTTACCTGATCCGGAGTGCTTCTTCTTCCCTGGCTGCATCGCTGGCCGGAACGTTTCTCCTTTGCATCCATCACCTGCAGACCCCGGGTGTGCCTGCTCTTTACCGGCGGGCAGACCGGAATATCCTCAACCTGCTCGCTATGGAAAGCAGTATCGCTCAATCCACTGATCCGCTCGCCGGCGCCTATGCGATCGATTATTATGGCAGGCGATGGACCGGGAAAATCTGGGACCGGCTATTGTTTTAAATACGGTTGTCCCCAGGGCAGCAGGTAAGCCGAAAAAAACCGGATCTATGTATCAAATTATTGGTTTCCAAGTTACTATATTATACTATACTATTTTATATTTGGCCTGTCTGCAGGCTACGTGATGGCAAGAGATATCCAGGATCTGTACACAAAAATGGTATCCGGTGACCGGGTTATCCTGGGGCAGTTGATGACGCTTGTTGAAAGTGACCTGCCCGAAGACAGGCTTGATGCCATCCTCCTCCTGGAGCTTTGTGAAAAAACACTTGCATCACAGGATCGCTCTTCCCGGTTTGCCATCAGTGGCGCTCCGGGTGCAGGAAAGAGCACCCTTATCGAAGCCATCGGCATGAAGGCGATGGAGGAGGGTCATAAAGTCGGAGTGATCACGGTTGATCCCACAAGTTCCCTAAGCGGAGGCAGCATCCTGGGCGATAAATCCAGAATGAATCAGTTGGCTGTTTCGCCAAATGCCTTTATCCGGTCGAGCGCGGCCGGCCAGGTGCTCGGTGGATTGGGGCGCCGTAGCATGGAGATGATGACGTTGCTCGCGACAGCAGGGTATGATCTGATCTTCCTGGAAACGGTTGGCGTGGGACAATCTGAACACGACGCCTGGCAACTTTCAGATGGTTTTATCCTGGTCATTCAACCCGGAGCGGGAGACGAATTGCAAGGCATCAAACGGGGGATTACGGAACTGGCCGATATCGTCATCGTCAATAAAGCAGACAGTCACCTGGCCTCGCTCGCGAAAATCGCGAAAGCCCAATATGATGCTGCCCTCCATTTATTCTCCTCGATCCGTGACGGTTGGATTCCAAAAGTTGTAACTTGCTCTGCCCTGGAAGGCACCGGCATTGAGGGCATCTGGCAGGTGTTGCGCCTGTTTATCGAACACAAAAACCTTCACCTGGATACCCGTGAAATCCGGTCGGAACAGAAAAAGAAATGGCTGTCATGGTCCTTGCGACTGACTGCACAGGAACTCCTGATGCACCATCCCATGGTCCGGCAGCAAATAGCCGATGCAACGAACGGAATTGCCCAAGCCCCGGGATCAGCCTTCCGTTCAGAATGGATGATTGAAAACCTGATGAAAGAGCTTATACACACGAACGACCCATCTTCCTAAAGACCATGCTGGCATTTCAATTTCTATTGTGGTCTCTCCCTTTTTTCCCTGCGCACCCGATCCCGGAAAAATATCCCGTTGGGGTATTCACCTCTCCGCTTAACCGGGAAATCAAACTCTCCGGGACCTTCGGTGAGTTACGGAATAACCATTTTCACGCCGGGTTGGATATTAAATCCAAAAACGGAACCATCGGCGATACGGTTTATGCCGCTGCGGAAGGTTATATCAGCCGGATCCAGGTGCAGGAATTCGGGTATGGCAATGTATTGTATGTCGACCATCCTACCGGGTATACAACCGTTTACGCTCACCTGGACCGCTTCGCCCCGGTCATCCAGGAATACGTGAAGCGATCCCAGTATGCGCAACAACGCTTTGAAGTAGACCTGTATCCGCCGCCATTCCAGTTTCCGGTCAGTCAATTGCAGGAAATCGGTATCCTGGGCAATACAGGCTATTCACAGGGTCCTCATTTACATTTTGAAATCCGGCACTCGGATACGCAGACGCCCGTCAATCCTTTGCACTTTGGCATCCCGGTTAACGATCTCACACCACCCGTCATCCAGCAATTGATTGCTTACCAATATGATCCGGAAGGGAACCTGATCAGTTCCTTTATCCTCCAGCCCAAGATAAAATCCGCCGGCGCCTATTACCTCCCAAACCCGGTAGTGACCGCCTGTTCACGGATGACATTCGGGGTGCGTGCCTGCGACTACCAGGACGGGGGCGACAATCAAAACGGCATCTACAGCCTCTCCTGCCAGGCGGACGCGGAGCCTATATTCGCCTTTGCGCTGGATGAAATTGCCTTTCAAAATACCCGGTACCTGAATGCCCACATCGACTACCGGATGAAATTGTATCAGAACAAATTTTTTCACCGCTGCTTTCCGCTCGAGGGCAATAAACTCCCGATTTATTATACCGGGGTAGATAATGGGATCGTGTACTTAAATACAGAACAGGCCAGGAACGTCCGCATTGATGTGGCGGATTTCAACAACAATGTTTCCAGCGTGGAATTCCAGGTACAGCTTAAACCCGATTTGCTGCTCAACTTTCCCCCTTCCCTGCCCTATCCGCTGATGGCACGCCCGGACCAGTTGACCGTGGCGTCCCAACCCGGGATCCAGGTCGTCTGGCCCGAAGGTTCCTTTTATGAGAAAACACCTGTCTCCATCCAGGTCGTGGATGATGGCAACGGCACCGCTTTCAGTCCGCATTACCAGTTAGATCCGACGGACGAACCGGTACATTACTATTTTGATATCGCCATTGAAGGTTTACATGTACCGGCACCATACCTGGATAAAGCCTTCATTGCCCGTTGTGATCCGGATGGGTCCATCGTCAATTGCGGAGGCACCTGGATCGGCAATAATATCACGACCGGCGCGCGGCAGATGGGGACCTATGCGATCCTGCTCGATACTATCCCGCCCACCATCGATCCCATCCGGTTCGGTTCGAACATGAAAAGCTGGAAAAAAATGACTTTCAAGATCTATGACAACTTCAGGACGCGGGACCGCGGCCGCAATCTCCTGTACTCCGCCTACGTGGATGGTCAATGGATTCTTATGGAACTCGACGGCAAGACAGGCATGCTGACGCATGAATTTGACGGACGAATCACCCCGGGCGATCATGAACTGGTCCTGAAAGTAACGGACGACCGGGGGAATGAGACGATCCTTCAAAAATCGTTTACCTTGTAGGTTCTGAATTTTTCCGCCACATGCGTCATACATGGACAAGTCGCCTGAAACCAGGGGAACGCGCCCCGGCTTTCAATGTCCTGCTGCATGACGGCAAGCGGCTTTCCTCGGCGGACCTGCTTGGCCAGCGTTACATCCTCTTTTTTTACAACCATGACGACTCGGAGACATGCACCAAGGAAGCCTGTAACATGCGTGATCATATCACGACGTGGCGCAAAAAAAAATATCTCGTTTTTGGCGTCAGTGAAGACAGTGTCCGGAAGCATCAGAAGTTTATTGAAAAATACAAGCTGCCCTACCCTTTGATATCGGACACCGGCAATCAGCTTGCCCGGCTCTTTGCTATCTACGGAAAAAAAGAATTTATGGGACGGATCAGCGATGCCGTTCATCGCACGACTTTCGTCATCGACACCGATGGCCGGATTGAAGCGGTCATTCACCCGGTGGATTCCGCGCGTCATACACAGCAAATCCTGGAATCGCTCTCCACAACACCATGACCATGGCCTACCAGACCCTGATTGAAGCCGATGCCTTAAATGCGATCCTTCATCACCCGGACACGGTTATCCTTGACTGCCGGTATTACCTGACGGAAATCCACCGAGGTCGCCAGGAATACCTTCACGCTCACATTCCGGGTGCCTATTACCTGGATATTGGTCACGATCTTTCCGCTCCTGTCATTCCCGGGATAACGGGCCGGCATCCTTTACCGCATCCGGATGTGTTGACGTCCACCCTGCGCAGCTGCGGGCTGCGGGCGGATAGCCAGGTCATCGTATACGATCAGCATAACGGCGCTTATGCTTCGAGAGCCTGGTGGTTGCTTCAATGGCTTGGGCACACCAAAACTGCGTTACTCAATGGTGGTTTCAGCGGGTGGATATCCTCCGGTTTTGAAACCGACAATGCATGGCCTCCACCGAAAAAGGGGGATTTCCAGCCACAGATCCAGCCTGGGTATAGCGTATCCATGCAGGATGTCGCTTCCGGACATTACCGCCTGGTGGACAGCCGGGAATATCGTCGGTATACCGGGGAGATTGAGCCCATCGATCCTATCGCCGGCCACATCCCGGGTGCGATGTGCCTGCCATACCAGGACAATGTCGACGAGCAGGGCCGGTGGAAATCGCGTGAATGGCTGCAGGAAAAATTTTCGTCCATTCCTTACGACCCGGCGGATCCACCTGTATTTTATTGCGGTTCCGGTGTGACCGCCTGTCACAACCTGTTCGCTTATCAACTCGCCACCGGGCACATGGCCCGTCTTTACCCCGGCAGTTTTAGTGAATGGCTGAATTATCATCCTGTTGCCACCGAACCTACTTTCTGACCAGCCATGCGCACTAAAAGGACGAAGCTCACCAAAACCAGGCAGGTACGAAAAACCGGAATGCCTCCGGGCTCACTCATCTATACGGGGACCCAGAAGTCCCAGGAGATCCTCAAAGAATATGTCCGGTACAATGCAGAGCATATTGATGAACTCGATTATCCAAACCAGCCCGCCCACGAGGCAAACTATTTCTATTGGCTGGATGTACGCGGCACCAACAATGCCGCCGAAATCGAAGAAATCGGCAAACGATACAACCTCGATCCGCTCCTGCTCGAAGATGTCCTTGATGCCGGTCAGCGGCCCAAGTTTGAGCAATCCGACAAATCCATTTTTATCATCCTGAAAAACCTGATCCCGGGCGAACAGCCCGATGAGTACAAAAGCGAACAAATCTGCCTGTACCTGACGGAAAACATGCTGATCACTTTCCAGGAATACCCGGATGATACGTTTCATTCCATCAAAGTGCGGATGCAGCAAAGTACCTCGAGAATCCGTTCCCGGCGGCCCGATTACCTGATGTATGCCGTCATCGACCTGATCACCGACCACTATTTCAGCGTGATCGACACGTGCAGTGATCATATCCATGGGCTGGAAACGGACATCAATGCCGACCCGGATCTCGAATTGAAAAACCTCATCTTCCATCTTCGCCAGGATGTCACGGATCTGCGCCGCATCATCCTCCCCACGCGGGAAGCCATGGCAGCGGTCCTGCGGACGGAAAGCATGCTCATCACGGAAAAAACAAGGCGATACTACCGGGACATCATGGATAATGTCATGCAGATGATGGATATCAACGACAACCAGGCCGAGCACGTATCCTCCCTCCATGACCTCTTTGTGTCGGAAATCACCCTGCGCATGACCAATGTCATGAAAATCCTGACCGTGGTGACCTCCATCTTTATCCCGCTCACCTTTATCACCAGCATCTATGGCATGAATTTCAAATACATGCCCGAACTCTACTGGCCCTGGGCGTACGGAGCCGTCTGGGGGCTGATGGTCCTCATCAGCATTTTCAGCCTGATCTATTTCCGGAAAAAACGCTGGCTGTAGGGCCGTTAATAAATTCGAAGCTGCCTTTTCTAATTTTATATTTTTGACCCGTCCGGCAGCGTACTTCCCCCGGCTTCCATACCTTGAGCATGAAGAACAGTTATTATGAACTCATCCAACAGACCTATTATTTCCCGCAGGAAGGATTTGATCTGCATCACGGGGATCTGAGTTTCAACGGCATCCCCTTAAAGCCGCTCATCACTAAATACGGCACGCCTTTCAAGCTGACCTATCTGCCGAAAATCGGCGACCAGATCAAGAAAGCCAAAAACTGGTTTAACCGGTCGATGAAAACGCAGCATTACCAGGGCAAATACCGGTACTGCTATTGCACGAAATGCTGCCACTTCAGTCATGTCATCAAAAAAGCGCTGGAATTTGACGTCGACATCGAGACGTCTTCCGCTTTTGATATTGACCTGATCGTGAGCCTCTACCGGAGCGGCGACATCGATCAGTCCATCAACCTGATCCACAACGGCTACAAGACCGATCGCTATCTCGATGGCATCGCCCAACTGAAAGCGATGGGTTTTGAAAATTCCATCCCGGTCCTGGACAATACGATGGAACTGGACCAGTTGCTGGAAAGGATCAAAGGGCCGCTGAAAGTGGGCATTCGTATGGCTATCGAACAGGAGCCCCAATCCGCTTACTACACCTCCCGGTTGGGAATCCGCCCGTCTGAAGTCATCCGGTATTATAAGGAAAAGATCAGCCGGAAAAAACGGGTGCAGGTCAAAATGCTTCACCTTTTCGTAGACACGGGCATCAAGGACACCCTGTATTACTGGGGCGAATTCAAGAAAGCACTCAAGATTTTCGCCGACCTCAAAAAAATCTGCCCCTCGCTCGATGCCATCAATATCGGCGGCGGGTTTCCCATCCGGAACAACCTCGCCTTCGAGTACGATTACAAATACATGGTGGACGAGATCGTCAGCAACATCAAGGCCATCTGCAGCCAGGAAGGGATCGATGAGCCGGATATCTATACGGAGTTTGGCAAGTTTACCGTCGGCGAGAGCGGAGCTACCATTTTCACCGTGCTGGAGCAAAAACAACAAAACGATTCCGAACTCTGGTATCTCATTGACAATAGCCTGATGAATACCATCCCCGATTCCTGGGGACTCAATGAACGTTTTATCCTGTTACCCATCAACAAATGGAACAACGATTACACGCGTGTCCATATCGGCGGTATCAGTTGTGATCATTCAGATTACTACAATTTTGAGGATCTCAACCAGCAGGTATTCCTGCCGACCTTCAGCAACGATGACAAGGAACCGCTATACCTTGGTTTTTTCCATACAGGCGCCTACCAGGATGCCATCAGTGGGTACGGAGGCATCAAGCATTGCCTGATCCCTTCCCCGCAGCATATCCTGGTCGATCGTGACGAGTCCGGTAATTTTATCGATATCCTTTGGCGCCCTGAGCAGCGCCCGAATGAAATGCTGCAGATCCTGGGATATGATACCTAAGGGTGAAAGGCAAGACGGAAGACGGAAGATGGAAGAAGATAATTTTGACTTATTCAATGATTGACCCGTATGAGTGCTAAACCGATAACTGATTTTATCCTGCATCATTACCGGCACTTCAATGCCGCAGCGCTGGTGGATGCCGCCAAAGGGTATGTGACCCACCTCGATGAAGGAGGTAAGATGATGATCACGCTGGCCGGAGCGATGAGTACGGCTGAGTTGGGTCTGAGCCTGGCCGAGATGATCCGGCAGGATAAAGTGAGCATCATCAGTTGCACCGGTGCCAACCTGGAAGAGGACATCATGAACCTGGTCGCCCACAGTCATTATAAGCGTGTCCCCAATTACCGGGACCTCAGTCCGCAGGAAGAATGGGCCTTGCTGGAAAATCATTATAACCGCGTGACCGACACCTGCATCCCGGAAGAAGAGGCGTTTCGCCGCCTGCAGAAGCACATCCACAAGATCTGGAAGGATGCCGACGATCGCGGTGAACGTTATTTCCCGCATGAATACATGTATAAAATGCTACTGAGTGGTGTGCTGGAGCAGTATTATGAGATCGATCCCAAAAACAGCTGGATGCTGGCCGCTGCCCAAAAGAATATACCAATCGTCGTTCCCGGCTGGGAAGACAGCACGATGGGCAACATCTTCGCTTCCTATGTCATCAAAAACGAGATCAAGGCTTCCACGATGAAAAGCGGCATCGAATACATGGTCTGGCTGGCCGACTGGTACCGCCAAAACTCTGGTGGAAAGGGCGTTGGATTTTTCCAGATTGGTGGCGGCATTGCGGGTGACTTTCCGATTTGCGTGGTGCCGATGATGTACCAGGACCTGGAATGGCATGATGTCCCCTTCTGGAGTTACTTCTGCCAGATATCGGATTCTACCACTTCGTATGGCTCCTATTCAGGCGCTGTACCCAATGAAAAAATCACCTGGGGCAAACTGGATATCCATACGCCCAAATTTATCGTCGAATCCGATGCCACCATTGTGGCGCCGCTCATTTTCGCGTATATCCTCGGTTGGTAATTTTGACCGAATGGGCAAGCCATCCTCCTGCATTCCGGTCGGGAATACCTGGAATATCCCCTGACCAGGAAGTGTGTTTCCTGTTTCCTTACAGCCGGATGAAATTCCGAAGCATTTTATCCCCATCGGGCGTCAGAATGGATTCCGGGTGGAACTGGATGCCATGGACAGGAAAGTCCCGGTGCCGGCAGGCCATGATGGCACCGGTGGCATCTACAGCCGTGATCCGCAATGGTGCCGGAAGGTAATCCGGATCGCAAACCCAACTATGGTAACGTCCCGCTTCAAACGGTGTGGCGATATCCCGGAAGAGGATGTCCTTCCTGTCCAGCACCTGGACCATGGAAGCAACACCATGATGCACCCGCGGCAGGTTTAACAGCCTTCCGCCGAAAGCTTGTGCGATGGCCTGGTGGCCAAGGCATACACCCAGGATAGGCTTACGGGCAAAATAGGACCGGATGACCTCCAGGATGCAGCCATTGTCCCCGGGCAATCCGGGACCCGGTGAGATAATCACTTTATCATACTCCGAAACAGCCGGCACGTGCAGCGCATCATTTTTGACAATGGTCAATACGACCTCCGGCATCGCCCGCAGCGCATGTGCGAGATTGAAGGTGAAGGAATCATAATTGTCAATCAGGAGAACCTTCATAGGCAACAGCTACCAAGATACAGGATGATCGGGTGCGCTTGCGGTGAAAAAGCAGAAAATTGTATATTTGCAGTCCCTTAACGCGGAAGTAGCTCAGTTGGTAGAGCACGACCTTGCCAAGGTCGGGGTCGCGAGTTCGAGTCTCGTTTTCCGCTCAATAAAAAAGCTCTGAAGGTCGCTTCAGAGCTTTTGTTTTTTGTACCCGGAGCCGGAATCGAACCGGCACGGCCATTTCTGGCCACAGGATTTTAAG
>CAZTXO010000009.1:0-1333 GCA_964617515.1 uncultured Saprospiraceae bacterium
CAGGGACCTGCGGATTAACAGTCCGACGCTCTAACCAACTGAGCTAAGGAGGCAAAACGGGTGGCAAATATACAAGTTTCTTGAAACCCCAAAACAAAGCCCCGGAGCGGATTTTGACCATCCTGCCAGGCACGAGCTACCCAATAACTCCCGGAATCCGGAGATTAGTACCATGTCCAGGATCAAGGAAACCAAGGATGGCAAAAAAGCGGTGTCTGCGTCTACCAGGAATGAATGGCGCCAATGGCTTGAACAGTTTCATAACCGCGAAGAAGCCGTTTGGCTCATTCTGTTCAACAAGAAGAGTGGTATCACCAGCGTGACCTATGACGAAGCCGTAGAGGAAGCACTATGCTTTGGCTGGATCGACAGTAAAGCGAAAAGAAGGGACGACCAAAGCCGGTATCAGTATTTCTCCAGGCGAAAAGGTAACAGTCCATGGAGCCGTTCCAACCGGGAGCGAGTCGATCGACTGATACAAGCGGGGCTAATGACCCCTGCTGGTCAGGCTGCGATCGATGCAGCCAAAACAGCCGGGCGGTGGCTTACGCCTGGTGAAACCCCGGGTGGAGACAAACCGGATGAAACACAAGGATGAGCCTCTGTGGCCAGCATCAGAAAACAGGGAGGTGAATCACCATGCTCCGTGAAATGACCTCTGGGGACGGTGATTTCTTCCACTAAAGAGCGAAAAAAAACAAAAAACAATTTTTTATATATGTTTTCTCTGTAGTAATCTGTAATTTTCTGCCTTCAAATCATTTCACATGGCGTACCATGAGCAACTGGCCGGAAGAATAAGGCGCTCACTGGAACAACGCCGGGTGCAATTCGAGGAGAAAAAAATGTTCGGCGGGGTTTGTTTCCTGGTGGATGACAAGATGCTGATTGGCGTGGAAAAGGAAAGGGTAATGGCCCGGATCGATCCGGACGAGCAGGCAAAAGTGCTTGCCAGGAAAGGGGTCAAGCCAATGGATTTTACCGGTCGGGTGATGAAAGGGTTCGTGTTTGTGGATCAGGAAGCTGTGGACCTGGACCGGGATCTCGACTTTTGGCTGGATATCACCCTGCAGTACAATCCGAAAGCAAAATCATCAAAATCAAAAACTAAAAAAATCAAGTTACCTATGAATAATTATCAAATTGAACCCACCGATCCGATGGCTCCAATGATGCCCGAGGCATCCGCTCCGGCTGCTCCGGCTGCTCCTGCACCGAAGAAGGCCAAAAAGAAAGCCACCAAGAAGGCTACCAAGAAGGCTGCTCCAAAGAAAGCCACCAAGAAGGCTGCCAAGAAAGCTGCTCCAAAGAAAGCCGCGAAGAAAGCTGCCAA
>CAZTXO010000009.1:1433-65488 GCA_964617515.1 uncultured Saprospiraceae bacterium
CCAAGAAGGCTGCCAAGAAAGCTGCTCCAAAGAAAGCCGCGAAGAAAGCTGCCAAAAAGGCTGCTAAGAAGGCTGCTCCAAAGAAAGCCGCGAAGAAAGCTGCCAAGAAGGCTGCTAAGAAGGCTGCTCCACGCAAGGCTGCTAAGAAGGCCGCCAGGAAAGCTGCCAAGAAGGCTGCTCCACGCAAGGCTGCTAAGAAGGCCGCCAAGAAGGCGACCAAGAGGGCTGCTAAGAAAGCTGCTCCAAAGAGAGCCGCTAAAAAGGCGACCAGGAAAGCCACGAAGAAATCGGCTCGTCGCAGACGTTAATTTTTCCCGGCGGAGGCTTCGGCCGAGGCCCCGTAAATGTTCAAGACAAAGGCTGACCGTCCCTGTGATGGCCGGCCTTTTTTCATGTACACAGGGCTATCCGCCATCTTTAATGCGCCTCTGCCCATTACCCATTACCCATTACCCTTTACCTTTGCCCCTTCAATCCGGAGCACCTTATGTCCGCAGACCTCTTTAAAGACATTGTTTCCCATAGCAAGGAATACGGTTTTATCTTCCCTTCCAGTGAAATCTATGACGGCCTTGGAGGCGTCTATGATTACGGGCCGAATGGCGTTGAGCTCAAAAACAATATCAAGGCTTATTGGTGGAAATCCATGGTCCAGAACCATGAAAACATCGTGGGCCTCGATGCCGCCATCATGATGCACCCCAAGACCTGGAAAGCCTCCGGGCATGTGGATGCTTTCAACGATCCCCTCGTCGACAACAAGGCTTCCCAAAAACGCTATCGCGCCGATGTCCTTATCGAAGAAGCCCTGGAAAAGATCCAGGCCAAAATCGACAAGGAAATCGAGAAAGCCCGGAAGCGGTTTGGAGACGCTTTTGATGAAAACAAGTATAAATCGGAGAATCCACGCGTGGCCGAATATGTCAGCCAGCTGGAATCGTATCATACCCGGTTTGTCATGGCCATGGGCAAAGGCGACATGGCTGAACTCAAATCCCTGATCGACGCCCTGGAAATTGCCGACCCGGTCAGCGGAACACGGGAGTGGACCGAGGTAAGGCAGTTTAACCTGATGTTTCACACCCAGTTGGGCAACATTGCCGGTGAAGAGGGCAAACTCTACCTGCGCCCGGAAACCGCCCAGGGAATTTTCGTCAATTTCCTCAACGTGCAGAAGACAACCCGGCAAAAGCTTCCGTTTGGGATCGCCCAGATCGGAAAGGCCTTCCGCAATGAGATCATTGCCCGCCAGTTTATCTTCCGCATGCGGGAATTCGAGCAAATGGAAATGCAATATTTCATCCCGCCGGGCACGGAAATGGAGTGGTATCGGTATTGGAAAGAGACCCGGATGAAATGGCACCTGTCCCTGGGAACGGATCCCGCCAGGCTACGTTTTCATGATCATGACAACCTGGCCCATTACGCCAACGCGGCCGTGGATGTCCAGTTTGAATTTCCATTTGGCTTCAAAGAGCTTGAGGGAATTCACTCCCGGACGGATTTCGACCTGGGCAATCACCAGGAACTGAGCGGGAAGAAACTGCAGTATTTCGATCCGGAGACCAGCGAAAGCTATGTGCCTTATGTCGTGGAGACGTCCATCGGGGTGGACCGGATGTTCCTGGCCATGTTGAGTAACGCCTATACGGAGGAGACCGTGCCGGATGCGGAGGGCAATGATTCGCAGCGCGTCGTCCTTAAGTTTCATCCCGCCCTGGCACCCGTCAAATGTGCCATCCTGCCGCTCCTGAAAAATAACGATGAGCTGACGGGCATGGCACGGAAGATCTTTGATGAACTGAAGTATAGTTTCCTGTGCCAGTATGATGAGAAAGACGCCATCGGCAGACGGTACCGCCGCCAGGATGCTATCGGTACCCCCTACTGTGTGACCGTGGACCATCAGAGCCTGGCGGATCAGACTGTCACCATCCGGGAAAGAGATACGTTAAGGCAGGAACGGATACCGGTCACGGCCATCCGGGAGACGGTGGGAGCCAGGATTGATTTGCTGCACCTGTTCAGGTGACCGTTTTGATTTTGGGACAGAGATTATAAAATGTCGGTTTCCTTTCGTTAATTTTAGGAGATATTTTATCCAATCTCACTTCCAAAACAAAACGTATGAATACCAAAACTTTAATCGGCGGCCTGATCGGCGGGGTCGTCTATTTCCTTTTAGGCATGCTGGTCTGGGGATTCCTGCTGAAGGACATGATGGCCTCCAACATGAGCTGCATGCGGGCCGAAGCCGAAATGTCCATTCCGCTTGGCATCGTGGCCAACCTGCTGTGGGGATTGTTCCTCGCCTGGGTTCTGACCAAGTTTCAAAACGTCAATTCCTTCAGTACCGGCATGCAGACCGGGGCCCTTTTTACCGGTTTCCTCGCCTTGGCGATGGATATAGGATTTTATACGTATTCCACCATGTTTAATTCCTGGTCTGCAGTAGCGATTGATATCGCCCTGAATATCGTCATGGGAGCCATTGTCGCCGGCGTGATTGGCTGGTGGTATGGCCGCAAGTGAAAAGTCAGGTTATAATCCCATCGAACAACCTTTTTCTTTTCACGCTTACTTAAAACAAAACGTATGAACTCAAAAATGCTGATTGGCGGCGCCCTGGGCGGTGTGGCCTTTTTCCTTCTCGGATGGCTGTTATATGGCATCCTGATGGCTGATACGATGGCCGGATGCACGTCCTGTCAACGGCCTATGGAGGAACTGAACATGGTTTACCTGATCGGGGGCAACCTGATCATGGGCCTTGCTCTGTCATTCATGATGTCAAAATGGACCGGCACCACCAACTTCATGAGCGGCCTGAAAGGGGGCGCCTTGTTTGGGCTTCTCCTGGCCATGGGCTATGATTCGGTTGCCTGGGCTACTTCTACCATGTATACGGACCGGATGTGCATGGTCTATGATGTCGTGATAGCGACCATCATGTGGGGAATCGCCGCCGGCTTGGTCGGCTGGTGGAACGGACGCAAATAAGGGCTGAAAATCCCGGGATTTCCCGGGTCTTCCTTATATCCCGCGGGGCAGGCAACTTCCTGCCCTTTTTTATTTTACATCCAGGACGTATGATCGCGTTCTACGCGGAAGAGGATATAATCCCTCGCCTGATGCGCAATTTTTGCCTGCAGATAAGGAAAAGTCATTTCTCCCCCGGCCGTGTAGAGGCGAAGCGTGGCGAGGTTGCGCCAGCGCTGCATGGGGGAAGAGGTGATATGGACTTGCTGTACTTTGTAGGTTTCAATCAGCTTATTGGAGGTTCCGAATATCCCTCCGGCAGAAAGGATAAAATCCCGGTGAATCCTGAAGCGTCGCTTGCTTTGATATAAATAGCCCATGACCACCGCCAGCGGGAACACGAGGACCAATAACCATTGGAGAAAACCATCATTGTACCAGGCCATCAGCCCAAACAAGACAGCCGGGATGAACCCAAAGAGAAAAACCATGGTGATGACGATCCGCTTATGCATCCTGTGGGAGGTAAACAAGGCGGTCCGGAATCCAGGGACAATAACATCCAGCGTCTGATCGACTTGCTGCTGATAACATCCCGGAATCACGAGGGATTTATCATGCTGCTGTTCCACGTTGATCGCCTGGTAGATGTTGAGCTGGTAGATCCCGAATATTTTTTTCAACGGGGAAGTTACCCATCGGATCATCTGGATCTTCGACTGCTGAATCGATTTTTCATTCCGGGTCAGCAATCCACTGACTACCTTAAACCGGTTGCCTTCCCGCCAGAATGTCAATCCATAGTATCGCAGGACCGTCCGGACCAGGGTGATCAAAAAAGAAATGCCGATAAACAAGGGAATCGCCACGAGCGTGGCGAGGATCCCCACCAGGGACATCGCCGTGGTGGTATGCTCCAGTTGACCATACACATCCCATCCGAGCAACTGGTCGAGGTCATCCGCCAGGCCAAGGAAAAAGGCAAAAATGATCCCGGATGTCCGCAAATGATTTTCGCTGATGCCAATCTTGATCAGGTCTTTCGGGGAGAGGGAAAGAATGAGTTGAGGCGCATCCATTCTCACCGGAATGGGAGGTATCGGATCAGTGCGGTCTGCAGAGAGGGAAGCTTTCGATTTTTTATAGGCCAGGACAACATCGCGCAAGGCTTCGGCCCGTCGAAAATCAATGGCGTCCAGTTCCAGCTCACTGCCTTTCGACCCGGCTGTATCCACCCGCACGCTGACGACATGCAGAAACTGGTGGACGATGTTTTGCTTAAAATCCACAGTTTGAATCCGGTCGAAAGGAACATTGAGCACTGTTTTCCGGAAAACGCCCGACCGGACGCACAGTTCATTATCCTGGATAAAGAAATAGAACCGGGTATATGCGGCCAGTGAATAGACCAGGGATAGCGCAGCCACGCCCATGGCGATGGCCGTGATGAGCATTCCTTTGTCACTCTTCGGGTTGATGAAGACGATCAGCAGGATGGGCCAGACCTGCCGCACCAGGATACGGAGATATTTGAGCAGGATCAGGATGATCGCTTTCGGCGATTGTCGCTGAGGCTGATAGAGATCATCATGTTCCGGGGGAGTATTATTCATTTTCTATCGAGTGCTCCGTAGCCCGCAGGATAAAGGTTTTCAGTTTCTCCGCCGTATCCGGCAGCAAGCCCGGGATTTCCACTTCCGTGTGTTGGCCCCCGGCGGTATAAATGGTCAGTTTGGCAAGGCCGAACTGCCTGTCCAGCAATCCCTGCTTGATATCGCAGTGCTGAACCCGGTTGAAGGGCACGGTCGTCATGCTTTTCCAAAGCCAGCCGGAAGCATACGTGATATCCTTTTCCCGGACGGCATAGGTCATGTACGGAAATGAAAGGCCATGATACATCACGTTCCAGATCGCGATCAGTGCCAGGAGAATCAGGCCGCTGTATCCATACCAGCCCAGTTCGGGCCGGAGGAGAAGGACCAGGAGTCCGATGGCGACCAGGAACAAGCCAAACAAGAGGGCGCCCAGGTACCGTACTTTTTTGTAAGCCGGTTCCAGGTGGAGCATGTGGAGTTCTTCCACCCGGGGCAAACGCGTGATATCAATGGATTGGTTTTCAAAAAGGGATTCCGGTGTTTCCATGGATCAGGCGGGTTCTTTTTCAGTCATTTCCTGTAAGGATTGTAAAAACAAGCGGGCAGCCCGCATCGAGCTGATTTTTTCCCTGATCATCAGTAAACGGGCGCTGGATTGTTTAAGTTGAATGTTGAGCGTTCTGCCCTGGCCCGCCAGCAGTCGCATGAGCCGGTTAAACATCCCGCTTTCATAATAGGCCGATTGGGCGTTTTTATGAAAATAACACCTCAGGACGAATCCGCGCAGGGTGATCCGGTCAAATCCCAATTGCCGGGCCGCCCATCGGAGCCGGAGACCTTCAAATAATTCTTCCACCACCTTTGGTACCGGGCCAAACCGGTCCGTGAGGGCGGAGGCAAACCGCTCTATCCCTTCTTCCGTATCGATGTGATCAAGTTCCGTGTAGAGCCTGAGCCTTTCATCAATACTGGAGACATATTCGTCCGGGATCAGCATTTCCATATCGCTGTCGATCTGGACGTCCTGGACAAATTTTCTTTCCCGCTCCATTTGTTCGCGGAAAAGATCCTTGAAGTCACTCTCCTTAAGCTCCTGGATCGCCTCCTCCAGGATTTTCTGGTAGGTCTCATAGCCGATGTCGGAGATAAATCCGCTTTGTTCCGCACCCAGCAGGTTGCCCGCTCCGCGGATATCGAGATCGCGCATGGCGATGTCAAAACCACTGCCCAGGTCGGAATACTCTTCAATGGTCTGTAAGCGTTTCCGTGCTTCCTGGGTCAGGGCGCTGAGGGGCGGAGCAAAGAGATAGCAAAAGGCTTTCTTATTGGAACGGCCGACACGTCCGCGCAACTGGTGGAGATCGCTCAGGCCGAATTGATTGGCATGGTTGATGATGATCGTGTTTGCATTTGGGATATCCAGGCCCGTCTCAATGATATTGGTGCAGACGAGCACATCATGTTTTTTGTGGATAAAATCCAGCAACGTTTCCTCCAATTGGTCAGCTTCCATCTGGCCATGTGCCAGGGCGACATCGACATCCGGGCAAATGCGCCTGATCAGGGCGGTGATTTCCGGAAGGGTCTTGATCCGGTTATGGACAAAAAAGACCTGTCCGCCCCGATTGACTTCATAGTAAATGGCATCCCGCACCAGTTCTTCGCTGAAGACACGCCGCTCGGTATGGATCGGCTGGCGGTTCGGCGGCGGTGTGCGAATGATCGAAAGGTCACGGGCTGCCATGAGGGAGAACTGGAGCGTCCTGGGAATCGGGGTTGCCGTGAGGGTCAGCGTATCCACATTGACTTTGAGCTTTCGCAGTTTCTCTTTCGCACTGACACCAAATTTCTGTTCTTCATCCACGATCAGTAATCCCAGGTCCTTAAACTCAATTTCCTTGTTGAGTATCGCGTGTGTTCCGATCACGATATCCAGCTTTCCTTCTTTGAGCCTGTCCATGATCTCCCGTTTTTCCCGGGCGGAGCGAAACCGGTTGATGTAATCGACGCTGACGCCCATACCGCCGAGCCTGTCCATAAAGCTCTGGTGATGCTGCAAAGCCAGGATCGTGGTCGGCACCAGGACAGCGACCTGCTTGCCGTTTTCCACCGCTTTAAAGGCACCCCGGATAGCGACTTCGGTTTTACCAAAACCGACATCGCCGCAGATAAGCCGATCCATCGGATGGGGCTGCTCCATATCTTCCTTGACATCCTGGGTGGCTTTCAACTGGTCCGGCGTGTCTTCGTAGATAAATGAGGCTTCCAGTTCGGTCTGGAGATACCCGTCGGGGGCAAAGGCAAAACCGGGAGCACTTTTACGGAGCGCATATAGCTTGATCAGCTCCCGGGCAATGTCCTTGACCTTGGATTTGGTCTTTCGCTTCAGATTTTCCCAGGCATCGGAGCCGAGTTTGCTCAGGACGGGCTCTGTTCCGTCCTTGCCTACATACTTGGAAATCTTGTGCAGCGAATGGATGCTGACGTACAGGATGTCATTGTTTTTGTAAAACAAGCGCACGGATTCCTGGACATGGCCGCCAATATTGATTTTTTCGAGCCCCGAATATTTACCGATGCCATGATCGATGTGCGTCACGTAATCGCCCGGCTGAAGTTCCCGCAGCAGCCGGACATTGAGCGCCTGGTCTTTGGTAAACCCTTTGCGCAGATGGTACTGGTGAAAGCGTTCGAAGATCTGGTGATCCGTATAACACACCACCCGGGCACTGTCGTCGACAAAGCCTTCATGGATGGATTTGGTGATGGGGATAAACTGGACTTTGGCGCCGAGATCTTCGAAGATGGAATAAAATCGTTCGACCTGGCGGGCATTGGCGGTAAACAGATAATTTGTCTTTCCCGCTTTTGCCTGGTTTTTCAGATCGTCAATCAGGAGTGGAAAGTGTTTATTAAAACTGGGTTGCGATTTCATCCGGAAGGCCACCCATTGTTGTACCGGCAGTAATTCGTGCGCATCACCTTCCACCACCACGCGCATGGAATCGAGTGAAGAGAGGAGTTTATGGGTGGGCGTGAACCTTTTTTCCTTGATAAAACGGTGCACGGCGATTTGCTCGGTTTCGATATCGATCGTGCTGATGGACGAAAGGCGTTCAAACATATCCTGGTAGCGGTCCAGCAACAGGATGGGTTCCTGGATCCAGAGGTGTGTGCCGGACGGGATCGCTTCCAGGACGGGGAGATATTCCTGGGTTTGGAAATGCGTCTGGACGTTTGGGATCACATGGACAACGGATAGATTACGCTGGGACAATTGGGTCAACGGATCAAAGAGCCGGATGCTTTCCACTTCCTCATCAAAAAGCTCAATCCGGTAAGGCCATTCGTTGCCAAAAGAAAAAATATCGATGATGCCTCCGCGGATAGAGAATTGACCGGGTTCATAGACAAAGTCCACCCGCTCGAACCCGATGTCGATCATCAGGGAAAGCAGTCCGTCGAGGTCGAGGTTTTCTCCTTGGATGATGCGGATCTGCTGCCTGGCCACGGCCGCAGGGGAGATAACGGACTCGAGGATAGCCTCCGGATAAGTACAGACGATCATGGCAGCTTTCGGGTTGCCGATCAGTCCGTTTTGATAGAGTTTATTGACTGCTTCCGTACGCTCCATCACCTGGCTGGACATAATTTCTTCGATGAGACCGGGGCGCTTGAAACTATCCGGAAGGAAGAGGATATCCGCGTCCGGAAGCAGGGCTGCGAGCGTGTTGTGGAGATAGGCGGCGGCTTCTTTATCGGGGGAGATGGTCAGCCAGGGGCCGCAACTGTTGAGGACCAGTCCGGACAGGACAAAAGCTTTCCCGCTGCCGGCCAATCCGGACACCCCTATGTGTGCCTGATCCGCCCGCAGAGCCATCATCAGCATGCTCACCGTGGCGTCCTGACTGTAGTGGTCAAGGAGCCGCTCCTGGTCCGTCATGGGATGGCAAAGGTAAGGCGCCGGAACATTGGTTGGGTAGCCTGGAAACCGCCACCTAACCGGATCCGGAAATTACCGGGTGCCGGAAAAGAAAAATGGGTTGAAAGCGCTCATGATAAATCTGCGCGGAAGAAAAGTTTCTGCTTGACAAACGGTTGCGTCCGGCAGGGGTATCCAATTTTCCGGTAGTCAATTAGGTTATTTCACCCAAAGAATGCTCATGGCAGCATGGTCACACCCGGATTTGGCAGATTGCGGGATCAACATCAAACCGGGATCAGGATCATCCAAAAGAAGGTGACAGGAAATCGCTTTCCCCTGTTGTTGATAAAACCGGGTGTGCGTCGCCTCGATGGCGCGCTTGATCGGGATGTCCGGTTCTTCCGTCAGGTGGCCTTCCTCCATTGGTCATCGCCGTGGGCGGATCGGGTAAAACGAGATGAGCCGAATGGTTGGTCATGAACCGGGCAATAAGATGTCAACAGGTCTGCGGAACAGCCGAAATAGATCTGGCGGAATACCTGGCAGGAAGGAAAAATCATACGCCCGGAGGTCCCTCTGAACCCCTGCCTGACAACCAACTTTCAGGATTCAGAAACCGGGTCAGAAAAGGGGTATCATATTAATTTTATTATTTTATATAAAAAATTGTTTTTCAGCAAAATAAACTATGTTTTTGATTAGGTTTTCCGCTTTATTTTCCGTACTTTTGCAAACCAAATTTTGAGGAGAAAAAATGACAAAAACACAGGGTAGTTACGGTGCCGAAAACATACAGGCGCTGGAGGGTCTGGAAGCCGTCCGGAAGCGTCCGGGCATGTATATTGGAAGCACGGATGCCAAGGGATTACATCACCTCGTCTGGGAGGTGGTGGACAACTCCATCGACGAGCATCTCGCCGGGTATTGCACCCATATCGAAGTCATCGTCAATAAAGATGGCTCCATCAAGGTGATCGACAATGGCCGTGGTATTCCCGTGGGCATGCATGAGAAACTGAAGAAATCCGCCCTGGAAGTCGTCATGACGGTATTGCACGCGGGAGGAAAGTTTGACAAAGACACCTACAAAGTCTCCGGCGGTTTGCATGGGGTCGGTATCAGTTGTGTCAACGCTCTCAGCCAGAAAGTGCGCGCCGAAGTCAAGCGCGAGGGAAAAATATTCAGGCAGGAATATGAACGCGGCCATCCCACCACGTCCGTCGATGAAATCGGCCTGTCCGATGAGACAGGAACGATCATCACCTTCTGGCCCGATCCCGAAATTTTTGAGACGCTCGAATTCAAATATGAAACGCTTGCAGGCCGCCTGCGCGAACTCTCTTACCTCAACAGCGGCCTTTACCTCACCCTGATCGATGAGCGTGAACTGGATGACAACGGGCAGCCGAAGAAGGAAGTATTCTATTCCCTGGGGGGCCTGAGAGAATTCGTGACCTACCTGGATGAGACCCGCACGCCCCTGATCGAAAAGCCTATCTATGTAAAAGGCAAAGAAGACAATGTCGAGGTTGAGGTGGCCATGCATTACAATACAGGCTACCAGGAACATCTTTTTTCCTTTGTCAACAACATTGCGACCCGTGATGGCGGCACGCATGAAGCCGGGTTTAAACGCGCCATCACGCGGGTATTTAAAAAATACGGCGATGACAGCGGCTTGTTTACCAAAGCCAAAGTCACCCTCTCCGGCGAAGACTATCGGGAAGGGCTGACGGCCGTCGTATCCGTCAAAGTACCGGAACCCCAGTTTAAAGGCCAGACCAAAGGGGAATTGGGCAACAGCGAAGTTGTCGGGATCGTCTCCCAATGCGTCGGCGAAGCGCTGGCCAACTACCTGGAAGAAAATCCTGCGGATGCCCGGCGGATAACGGAAAAAGTCATATTGGCTGCCCGTGCGCGCGATGCTGCCCGCAAAGCGCGCGAACTGGTACAGCGGAAAAACATTCTGTCCGGTGGCGGACTACCGGGAAAACTGGCGGATTGTTCATCCCGGGATCCCAAGGTGAGTGAGATCTACCTGGTTGAAGGGGACAGTGCCGGCGGTACTGCCAAGCAAGGGCGGGACCGCAATTTCCAGGCGATCCTTCCGCTGCGGGGCAAGATCCTCAACGTCGAAAAGGCCCTGGAGCATAAGATCTACGACAACGAAGAGATCAAAAACATGTTTACCGCGCTCGGTGTCAGCATTGAGGAAAAGGACGGGGTGCGGATTCTCAACATCGACCGCCTCCGTTATCACAAGATCATCATCATGTGCGATGCCGATGTGGACGGAAGC
This sequence comes from uncultured Saprospiraceae bacterium, assembly GCA_964617515.1. GTDB lineage: Bacteria > Bacteroidota > Bacteroidia > Chitinophagales > Saprospiraceae > Opimibacter. Next base: position 12,232 of record CAZTXO010000009.1, read on the forward strand.
CATATCACCACGCTGATCCTGACATTCTTTTTCCGGTATATGCGCCCCCTCATCGAAAACGGGCATCTCTATATCGCCGCTCCGCCCCTGTACCGGGTGTCCAAAAGCAACCAGTTTGTCTATTGCTGGAATGAAACCGAACGGCTGCAGGCGGTAGAACACTATTCGGGCGGGGACAAAAATGCAAATGTCAAGGTCCAGCGATACAAAGGCCTTGGTGAAATGAATGCCGAGCAGCTGTGGGAAACGACCATGAATCCCGATTACCGGGTTTTCCGAAAGGTCAGTATCGATGATGCCCGCGAGGCTGATCGCTATTTCAGCATGCTGATGGGAGATGAAGTGCCCCCACGCAGGGCCTTTATCGAAGCCAACGCCAAATACGCCCGGGTAGACATCTGATCCCAATCCTTCCCGGAAAGGATCGCACATTTTTTTTACCTTTCTTCTCCAAGCTGAGCATGAAGAAGGGATTATTCCATCGGATGGGCAGTATGCTCCTGATACTGCTGCCGGGTTCGTATCTGGCCGGCCAATCGTTTGTCACGAATGGCAGCGCGACCAACCAGGGCGGCGGCTGTTACCAGCTGACACCGGATGCTGGCGGTCAATCCGGTTCCATTTTTTCCACCGCACCTATCAATCTGACCCAGCCGTTCACCCTGGATGCCCGCTTGTATTTTGGAAACAAAGACGGCAATGGTGCCGATGGCATTGTCTTCATCTTTGCCACAACGAATACAGCCCTGGGTGTTGGTGGCGGCGGAATCGGTTACCAGGGAATCACCCCTTCGATCGCCCTGGAATACGATGATTACTTCAACAGCGGTTTCAATGATCCCACCGCCGATCACATGGCCATCATGGCCAATGGTTCGGTGACCCACAGTCCCCCCAACAACCTGGCAGGCCCCATCAACCTGCCCAACATCGAGGACGGTGAAGAGCATTGCTTTTCTTTCCTGTGGGATCCCGTAACGCTGACCTACGGTGCCTCTCTGGACGGTCAGACCATCTTTTACAACGGTGACATCGTGGCCAACTTTTTTGCCGGTAATCCCATCGTCTACTTTGGATTTTCTTCCGGGACCGGATCCTTGTCCAATATCCACCGGGTATGTATCGGCGGGCCTCAACTGGAACCAATGGATGATGTGACCATTTGTTCTGGAGAATCGATCACCCTGCAGGCCGATGAAAATGGTGTCGCCTGGTCCTGGGATCCCGATCCGACCCTGAGCCCCTGGAATGTCAGTGATCCGACGGCCACACCAGACGTAACCACGACCTACACCGTGGGTATTGATTATGCCTGCGGGGGCTATTTGCGTGATACAGTTGTCGTCACGGTCATACCGGAGCCGACCGTCATAGCCGATAATACCGGTCCTGTCTGTTTGGGGGAAACCGTTCAACTTCTGGCCACGGGAGGTACTTCCTATCAATGGAGCGGACCGATGGGCTATACGTCCTCCCAACAAAATCCGATGATCAACAATGTCACGCCAGGCAAGACAGGCACCTATACCGTGACAGTGACAGATGCGGCGGGATGTACCGGTACCGCGGAAACCGAAGTGGCCCTTTTTCCACAGCCTTTTGTCGACATCGATCCACTCAGCGGACCCTTGTGTGAGGATGGGGATCCTGTGCAGTTGTACGGACTTCCTTCCGGAGGGGATTGGAGCGGGACTATCAGCCCTGATGGTGTTTTCGATCCCATGCTCGCCGGTGAAGGCAATCATACGATCACCTATACCATCACCGATGCTAACGGGTGTACCAATTCCGATCAGATCATCCTTAAGGTCGTGCCCAATATCCCGGCCACCATTACACCGGAAGGTCCCTTTTGCGTGACGGATCCGGTGATCACCTTAATCGCCAACCCGCCCGGGGGCACCTGGGGAGAGGCTGCCGATTCAGACGGCCAGATCTACCCCGGCACGCTCGGTGTTGGTTCCCACCTGGTCACCTACGAATACACAGGCCCCAGCGAATGTCACAACACTGAAATCTTTGTCGAGATCCAACCGTCACCGGATATCAGCATCCTGCCCCAGGCGCCTTTGTGCCTGAACAATCCACCGGTGCAACTGAACGCCTCACCGGCCGGAGGCATTTGGAGCGGAGACGTAAGCAGCAACGGCCAGATCAATCCGGCCGCTCTTGGCCCCGGCACCTTCCAGGGAATCTATACCTATACATTGACCGGAGGATGCACGGATGAAGACACCGTGGATTTCACCATACTGCCCGCGGCGCCGATTATTCAAAACCTCGTTCTGGACTGTGATTCGCTGAGCACTTCCTTTATCGTATCGTTTGATATCGTCGGGGGTGACCCCGTCTCCTACTCCGTACAGAGTGCCATCAATGGTATCCTGACGCCTGGCAATCCCTATCACTACACGAGTGATCCCATCTCCAGCGGGAGCGCTTACTCCTTCGTCGTGGATGATATCCACCATTGTGATCCTCAAACGCTTGCCGGAAACTATTCCTGCAATTGTCCAACGAACGCAGGTATATTGGATCAAACTCCGATAGTGGCCTGTGCGGGAGACACCATCCTGATCCTGCCTCCCACCGGGATCATCCTGGATCCGAATGACACGCTGATCTATTATGTGCACACCGGCAATCCGGACAGCATCCTCCTTACAGGGCAACCGGATATTTTTTATCTCACACCACCGCTGCAGCCTGAGGTGAGTTATTATGTAGCTGTGGTAGCCGGGAATATTTCAGGCGGCAACATCGATCTGGCAGACCCCTGTCTTTCCAGGGCGGACGGTCCCCTGGTTACCTGGCGGGCAAATCCGGACGGCTATCTCACGGCACCGGCGATGATATGCAATAGTGACAGTGCTACACTTACTTTTGTCCTCTCAGGTACTGGACCATTCGCTGTGACTTATTCGGATGGAGTTACCATCCTGTCGGAAAGTTCCATTCCCTCCGGCTTTATCCTTCATCCCTCCCCGGTTGTAAGCACCACCTATACGCTGCTTTCGGTCACAGATTTGTCCACACCGGGCTGTTCGACCGTGACCGATACATCCGTTACCGTTACGGTGACTAATTCCCTGCAGGTGCAGCAATCCACCATGATTTGCCCGGGTGACAGTGCCCTGCTGGGAGGAGGTTATCAGACACAACCGGGTATCTATTTGGATACGCTGACCGCAGCGGCTGGATGTGACAGCATCGTTAAAACTACACTGTCATTTTTCCTCCCTGATACAACCTATCAAGCCGCCACCACATGCGATATGGCCCAGGCGGGTGTCTTTCAACTGGTGCTTCAGAATAGCCGGGGATGTGACAGTACGATTATTACCACTATCTCCCTGGTGCTGGCGGACACGACGCTGCTGCAGGCTGCCACCTGTGATCCCTCCCAGGCGGGCGTATTTACCAATACTTTCCTGGCGCAGGATGGATGCGACAGTGTCGTCATCCAAACAGTTCAATGGATTCCCACTGATACCACCCGGCTGACCAGTGGAACCTGTGACATCACCGCTGCCGGTACGTTCCAGTATGTCCTGACTAACATCGCCGGTTGTGATAGTGTCATCCTTGAAACCATTACGCTGTGGCCCTCCGATACGATCGTGACGTCGGGAATCTCCTGTAACCCGGCCGATACCGGGATCATCGCCACCGTGTACCAAAATCAATACGGCTGTGACAGCCTGATCTTAGAAACAATCGCGCTGGCTCCTTCTTATCAGTTATCGCGTATGGCCACCACCTGCCTGGCTTCCGATACAGGAACCTTTGTCACCTACCTGCAGACTGTACAGGGTTGCGACAGCACGGTTACCCTGACCGTCGAACTCCTGCCTTCTGACACACTCTATCGGTATGATTTGACCTGTGAACCATTGGATACCGGAACTACGATCGAACATTATGCAAACATTTTTGGGTGCGACAGCATGGTCGTCTTCCTTACATCACTTCTCCCGCACGATTCCTGCACGGTGATGGAAATCCGGAAGGATGTTTTTGTGCCGAATGTCTTTAGCCCCAATGACGACGGGATCAATGACCGGTTTACCGTGTTTGCCAACACGGCTTCGGTATCTACGGTAATCTATCTGAGAATTTATGACCGTTGGGGTGGACTGGTCTTTGAGCGTCAGGATTTTCCGCCCAATGATCCACTCTATGGATGGAATGGATCCGAAAAGGATAAAGTCATGAATCCCGGTGTCTTTGTTTGGAACCTGGCTGTGCGGTTTATCGACGGAACGCAAGAAGTACTGTACGGCGATGTAACACTCATCCGATAGATAAACTGATTTGGATGTTAGCCGGGGCTCAGACTTTTTCCAGGATCACGGCATATCCCTGGCCAACCCCGATACACATGGTCGCCAAAGCAAAGCGCTTTCCTGAACGCTGTAACGAACGTGATGCGGTAAGCGCCAAACGTGCGCCGCTCATCCCGAGGGGATGACCAAGTGCAATCGCGCCGCCGTTGGCATTGATCCGGGGATCATCCGCTTCCAATCCAAGCAAACGCGTGCAGGCGAGGACCTGTGCCGCAAAAGCCTCATTGATTTCAATGACCTCTATGTCCTCCAATTGCAGGCCTGCTTTTTTCAAGGCCTTTTGAGAGGCAGCTACGGGTCCGATTCCCATGATGCGAGGTTCCACACCTACAACCGCTGATGCGACGATCCGGGCCATCGGGGTCAGGTTATGCTGGCGGACCGCAAAGTCAGAAGCAATCAGCAAAGCGGCAGCCCCATCGTTGAGACCACTGCTGTTTCCCGCCGTCACAGAACCCCCTTCCCGGAAAGCAGGTTTCAGCCCTGCAAGTCCTTCGGGGGTCGTATACGGTTTGATAAATTCATCCCGGTCAAACAGCGTTGGCTCCTGTTTTTTCCGCGGGATGGGGACCGGCGTGATTTCTTCCGCGAGCAGATCTGCGGCTGCGGTCGCCTTTATTTGGGAGTGATAAGCAAAAAGGTCCTGGTCTTCCCGGGATATGCGATACATCTCGGCGAGGTTTTCAGCGGTCTCGCCCATCGCTTCCGTCCCATAGAGCGCTTTCATCCTCGGATTGATAAAGCGCCAGCCGAAAGAAGAATCATGCATTTCCACATCGCTGCCGAAGGGAGTGCTGGTCTTGGACATGACCCATGGGCCGCGCGTCATATTTTCCACACCACCCGCGATAAACAGATCGCCATCTCCGGATTGAATGGCCCTGTGTGCATGCACCACGGCAGCCATGCCGGAGGCACAAAGCCGATTGACGGTTTCTCCGGGAATCGAAAAAGGCAATCCTGCCAGCAGGAGCGCCATACGGGCAACATTCCGGTTATCCTCGCCCGCCTGGTTAGCGCAACCAAGAATGACATCATCGATCAGGGCAGGATCAAAAGAAGTGTTCCGGTTCATCAGCTGATCCAGTACATGGGCCGCCAGATCATCTGTACGAATAGGCGAGAGCGATCCCCGGAAGGATCCGATAGGGCTCCGAAGACCGTCGATGATAAAACTTTCTTGCATAAACAATGTGTCCTGGGGATAAGCGGTCAGGCAGAGGTGACTTTTTCTTCTTTAAACCTGAAACCAAACCATAACATGACTACGACGGCGATTGTTGCAGGGATGATCCAGATCATCTTCCAGGCATGCCCGCCACCTTCGGTCGTGTACATATTGAATACCTTTCCGCTGAGCCAGAAACCAATCATCATGCCAAGCCCGTAAGTGGCCAGGGTGATGAGTCCCTGTGCCGCGCTTTTCACTTTTTCACCGGCTTTATATTCCGTGTAGATCTGACCGGAGACAAAGAAAAAGTCATAACAGATCCCATGCAGCAGGATGCCCAGGAATAACATCCAGACACCCTGGCCCGGATCCCCGAAAGCAAACAGCACGTAGCGTAGCGACCAGGCCAGCATACCTACCAGCAACGTTTTTTTCATACCAAAGCGCCGGAAGAAAGCGGGCATTAAAAGCAGGAAGGCCACTTCAGAGATCTGACCAAACGTCATATTGCCGGCCGCATTTTTCATGCCTGTTTCATTGAGAAACAAATTGGCATTCTGATAATAAAAGGCCAGGGGAATACAGATCAGGATGGAAGCGACAAAGAATTCCAGGAAATTACGATCCTTCAAGAGGCGCAGGGCATCCAATCCAAGCATTTCCCGCACGGTGGGCGCGCCTTCGGATCTTCCTTTCGGAGGCGTATCCGGAAGCAGAAAACTAAAAAAGCCCAGGAAGGCGGAAACACCCGAGGCCATGTAAAAGGTGTTGCGGAGCTGACCCTTCGCTTCCCAGTCCATGCCATACCCGATGATCAGCCCGGCCACGATCCATCCGATGGTTCCCCAGACCCGTATGCTGCTGAATTGCCTGGAAGGATCCGTCATCTGCCGGAAGGACACAGCATTGACCAGGGCCAGGGTGGGCATGTAGGCAATCATATAGATCAGGACATAGGGATAGAACGAGGCGAAGTGTTCCGCCCTGGCCGCGAGATACATCAAAACCGCACCGGCAAAATGGAGGATCCCCAGAATGCGTTGTGCGGAAAAAAACCGGTCCGCGATCAGGCCAATGATAAAGGGTGCGATAATGGCCCCAAGCGACTGGGTCGAATAGGCCGCCGCGATCTCGAATCCTTCGGAGGACAGCGCTTTGGCGAGATAAGTGCCCATCGTCACAAACCATGCTCCCCAGATAAAGAATTCGAGAAACATCATTAGGGACAACTTGGCACGGATGATTGGTTGCATAGCATGTTGGTTTTGATGATTGGAATGCCTAAATTGAGAAAAAAGGCTAAATCGGGGTTGAAATTAACCTTCCTCCTTTGCGGAGGAAGACGAACCGATATAACTTATGCAACCAATAACGGGCATATGGGGCAAACGGCGGATCTGGATCCTGCCGGTTATTTGCCTTGTTCTCCATGCGTGTAAAACCACCCAGCCGGTTCAATCCTTACGGATTTCCGGATCCACGGAACGACGTATTGATTCGCTGTGTCAAAGCCACCTGGCAGCACACCATTATCCCGGGCTGGCAGTGGCGGTCATGCGGGATGGTAAACATTTGTGGATGAAAGGATATGGCTATGCTGACATCCGGACCCTCAGGCCGGTTGACCCCGCTGAAGATTTATTCCGGATCGGCAGTGTTTCCAAAACAGTTACTGCCGCGGCGCTGGCGCGGTTATATCAAAAGCACCGGATTGATCTGGATATCCCGGTATCCCGTTATTACCCGGAAATACCGAAGGATAAAGCGAACCTGACACTCCGTCAATTGGGCGGGCATCTGGCCGGCATCCGTCATTATCTCGGGCTTGAATTTTTCAGTCAAATCCATTTTGATCACGTCGATGAAGCCCTGGAAGTGTTCATTCATGATTCTTTGCTATTTGTTCCGGGGACACGATATAGCTACTCTACGTATGGCTGGACGCTCATCAGTGCCGTCATGGAAAAAGCAACCGGGAAAACTTTTTCGCAGCTGGTCCACCAGGAAGTCAACAAACCCATGAAGCTTACCGATCTGAAGCCGGACCTCGTGGATTCTGTCCGGTATCGACGAGTAGGTTTTTATGAATGGAAGGACAGTACCCTGCTGGAAGCGCCGAGGGTAGACAACAGCAATAAATGGGCTGGGGGAGGCATGCTGTGCACAGCAGATGATCTGGCCCGATTCGGTTCGGGGCTGATCAGCAGCAGGTATCTCAAGCCTGATGTCCTGGAGCGATTTACCACCAGTCAGGCCACTACAGATGGTACGGTAACGCACTATGGGATCGGTGTGACATGCGGCACAGATGACCAGGGCATGACCTGGTTTGGTCATTCCGGAGGTTCAATCGGTGGCACGAGTATGCTTTACATCCTTCCGGAAGATAACCTGGTGGTTGTCACCCTCATCAACCTGACAGGGGCCGACATGGACAGGCTTGCCCGGAAAATTGCCAATGTGCTTAAAGCAGATGACCCCTGATGCCCTGAAACCTGGTTCATGATCCGTATAGCAGCAGGATGCGCTTCATCTGGCGCATGTGATGGCGGCAGTGGTAGCCAAAAAAGAGCAGCATCTGGTACATCGTCATTCGTCCCGCGAAGGGATGCCTGAATGCCAGGTGGCGCCCAAACGATGGCTCCTGGTCCCTGACAAACCGGAACATCTCTTTCCGGAGCAGGTCCCATTTTTCGATAAGGGTCTCCGGCGACATGACTTCCGTGATCTTCCACATATCGATGCCTTCCGGGGCTTTGATTTTATATCCGGTCAGAAAGACCACGCGCGTGAGGAGCAAACCCAGCCATGATTTCTGGTGGTAACCGGGTACCGTATCGGGATAGGATAGTTTTTTCCGCAGGTAATCGAGCGACCGCTTCTCACTCCAGTACAGATGATTGGCGATCTGCCCCATGGACCATTTACCCGCCCTTGGTGACTGATGATAGACTTCCGGCGGCAGGGCGCGGATCATCGCATTGATTTCTTCCCGTTGCGCCTCCAGCCACTTAAACTGTCGTAGATAGCTGTCCTGTATTTCGGGCATGGTTTTCTAATTTTATCCAATCGTTACGCCTGACTAAAAATAATCAAGCTATGGAGATGTCCTCGAAAGGATCCGGTCAAAATTCTTCCTCTGGCCAAGGGGAAACGATCTATCAACCAAGAGTGTTGAGTCGAATGGATTTGCCCCCGGAGGAGTATACTTTTTTCCAGGAGGAGCAGGCTTTTGATCAGATCTGGTTATGGGTGCTCATGAGTATTGAGATGGTGGCGATCCTGGTGCCAATCGTGTTGGCGAAGTTGCCGGTCATGGCGATGTTTATCGGCCTGGGGGCTATGGCCCTGACCTTCGCCATCCTCGGATCTCTGCGGCTCCGTACACGGATGGACCGCGAAGGGGTCCACTACCAGATGCGTTTTTTTCACCGGAAAGAAAGGACGATTCCCTGGCAAGAGATCGAACAGATCTATGTGCGGCAGTATTCGCCCATCCTGGAATACGGGGGCTGGGGTATCCGGTATGGACTCAAAGGGAGAGCCTATACGGTGAAGGGCACGAATGGAATTCAGCTTGTGAAGAAGGACGGAAAGCGGATCCTCCTGGGGACGCAAAAGCCGGAGGAAGCTGCAGCGTATCTCGGGAAGTCGCCGCTCTTGGTCTGAAAGAAGAAGAGCACTGAGGGTATCAGTGCTCTCAATTCTTCTCTTGATGTACGTTCGGGTGGAAAGAAAAAAGCTCTTTCGCAGGACCCGTTGCCGTGAACGGCAATAGTAGGGTGCGCTAGCTTACTTAGCTGGCTTGGCTTTAACTGCTTTCTTGGCAGCCTTCTTAGCAGCTTTCTTAGGAGCAGCTTTCTTGGCAGCCTTCTTAGCAGCTTTCTTAGCCGGAGCCTTCTTAGACGGTGCGCGCTTGGTAGCAGCAGCACTCTTCTTAGCAGGCGCTTTCTTAGCTGCTTTCTTAGCAGCTTTCTTCGGAGCTGCTTTCTTGGCAGCTTTCTTAGCAGCTTTTTTCGGAGCCGCTTTTTTGGCAGCTTTCTTAGCCGCCTTCTTTGCTGATTTAGCCATATGAATAATGAGATTAAGTTTTCGTTTTATGCGTTGACGCTGAGCTCAGCCCCTGGTCGGTTCAGGTGCGTGGCGGAGACAGGTGTATGATTCGTGAAGAGACGATGTGAGGAGGTATATGAGGGTCGGATGTTCATTTTCCCGGACAAATTTACACTTTAGATTTATTTTGTATATATTTTTTTTAAAATATTTGAAAAAATTTTTATCACGCGCGTAAGACGACCAAACGGTTTCTTTACCTCGTGAAGGACAAAAATTGATCCAAACGATGCGATATGCTCCGGTGCCCCCATCCCTCTTCATCGACCGTCGCCGGCAATTTGCCAGGCAGATGCTGCGAGATTCAGTGGCCATCTTTTACTCGAACGACCTGATGCCTCGCACGGCGGATCAGCACTACCCGTTCCGTCAAGACTCGGATTTGTTTGCACTCAGCGGACTCGATCAGCCCGGCACCATCCTTGTCGTATTCCCTTCGGACAAAGCATACGGGGCAGAAGCCTGGGCGTTCATTCTGCCCAATGAACGGCGTCATGTGATCTGGAACGGAAGACGATACACCAGGCCGGAAGCCGCCAGGCTCTCCGGTATCACGACCATCTTCCATACAACCCAATGGGATCAACGGATGGCGCCGGTATTTCGTACCATCACGACGGTGTACGTCAACACCCCGCTGGTGCAACCGGCAGACCGTGTCATGCATCTCAACGAGCGCATGTCCGTATCGCTCCGGGCAACCTACCCTCACCTGGTCTTTGAAAACGCCCAGGCCATCCTTCGCCGGATGATGATGATCAAACATCCTCTCGAAATCGATCTGATGAAAAAGGCGATAGCAGTGACCGGCCAGGTATTCGACCGAGTGCTGGACATGATTCGTCCCGGCCTGAAGGAATACGAAGTGGAGGCGGCGATGACGCAGGTCATGGTGCAGCAGGGATGTCAGCACGCATTCGAACCCATCGTGGCTTCCGGCAGTTCCGCCTGCGTCCTTCACTACACGCGCAATGATGGCACGCTCCGGGCCGGGCAATTGGTACTGCTGGATTTTGGAGCGGAATATGCCTGCATGGCATCGGATGTATCCAGGACGATTCCCGTATCCGGCAGATTTACGGATCGGCAGAGAGCCCTATACCGGGCAGTCCACCGGATCCTGCAAGGGACGACGGAGCTCATGCGGCCCGGCATCAGCCTCGCTGAACTCAATAGAGAAACCGGAAAAATGGTCGATGATGAACTGGTGCGGCTTTCGCTGTTGACAAAACACCAGCTGCGCAGGCAGGACAAAGCACATCCATTGCGGCATAAGTTCTTCATGCACGGGGTAAGCCATCACCTCGGCTATGATGTGCATGATAAATATGAACGGGATGCCCCGCTCCGTGCCGGGATGATACTCACCTGTGAGCCCGGGTTGTATATTGCCGCGGAGAAAACCGGCATTCGCCTGGAAAATGACATTCAGATCACCCGGGGCGCTCCTAAAAACCTGACTGCCCATATTCCGGTAGATCCGGAAGAGATCGAAGGCCTGATGCAGCCGGAATGAGGAATCGGGCTACCGGTTGGCTGAAATATCCTGTGACTATTGAGCATGATATAATACCGTTTCAGGTGGTTCACGTCCGGTCGGATGACCGCATTAGGAACAAAACTGTATCTTAGTAAAGATGCAGGTCGCCCCCCGCTCACCCCTTGACCTGCATCCTTCAATCACGAATCAAAAACCCATACGATGAAAAAGTACTTTCACGCACTTGTTTGTATTCTCACGCTTTGCACGACAACCGCGCAGGCGTATCACCTGACAACCAACCTGCTCTTCACCGCCAGGCTCTCCGGCGACCAGGAGTCCCCACAAGTAGTGACGGATGGCCAGGGGGTAGCCATGTTTTCAATCGATCAAAAAAGAGGAGTGCTCTATGTTCACGGGCAGTTCAGCCATCTCAGCGGACCTGTCACCGGCGTGCACATCCACGAAGGGGAACCCGGTGTGCCCGGTCCGGTAGTTGTGGATCTCTCCCCGTTTGTGAACGGTACTACGCTCGAAGGATCGCTGAAAGAACTCCCGGCTGAGATTTTGACCGGTATGTTAAGCGGCCAATATTATATCAACGTGCATACAGAAGCTAATCCAGACGGCGAGATCCGTGGACAGATCGCGCTCGAAACGGAATACCGGTACTCCGCTTTGATGAACGGATTCAGTGAGGTACCCAGCGTGGCCTCCACTGCCCGCGGCCTGGGAATATTTGAATTGAACCAGGCGCAAACAGAGGTCAGGTTCAGGGTCGTCTTTGGCGGACTCACCAGTGCCGTGACCGGCGCCCATATTCATAATGCACCCATCGGTACCAACGGTGGCGTCGTATATGATCTGACTCCATTTATCCAGGGCAATACGATTCAGGGCACGTGGGAACCCGGCCCGCTCCTGTCGGCATTACTGGCGGGTGAATTGTATATCAACGTGCATACGGAAAACAACCCTGGCGGGGAGATCCGGGGACAGATTTTCCTTTTACCCGGTATCACTTTCGATGCACGGCTCAGCGGAAACCAGGAAGTACCTGTCGTCAATACACCGGCCAACGGATTGGGCATCGTGACCATACGACCCGATCTAACGGAATTTGAATATTACATCGTCTTTGAGGGTCTAAGTGGTGCACCGACTGGTGCCCATTTCCATCGAGCCCCTATTGGTACGAACGGTGGCGTGGTGGTGGATATCTCCAACGAGTTTCTGGAAAACAGCATCACCGGCTCCACCCCGCTCAATGCTAATCTCTTTGATGCCCTGATGGCCGGAGGCCTGTATGTCAATATTCATACAGCCGCGCATCCGGGAGGGGAGATCCGTGGGCAGGTGGTGTCGCTGGCGCGCGAACCATTCCTGTATAAACTGGATGGAAACCAGGAAGTCCCCCCGGTAACTACTTCCGCCTTGGGGGCCGGCATGGTATCCATCAGCCGGGATCGCACCAGTGCGCATTTTATGATCGTGTATGATGGATTGGAAGGCAGCTTCTCCAGTTCCCACTTTCATCACGCCGCTCCGGGTACCACCGGCGGGGTGATCTATGATATCACGGGCGAATACAATGCATTTGGCGGAGCCTTCGGTTATTGGGACAGCAGCAGCACACCGGCTTTCGATGCCGCCCCATTTTTTGACAGTAACGATGTATACATCAATGTGCATTCGGATGTTCATCCCGCCGGAGAGATCCGCGGCAATATTGTCCGGGCCAGGCGGTTATTCCTGGAGCCACCCTTTGACCCGCACTTCGGCGATAACCTTATCCTCGTGGCTGCCTTGACCGGAGATAATGAAGAACCCGCCGTCTCGACGGATGCGGTTGGATTGGCGACGCTTTATTTCGATGGTGACAAACACACTGCCCAAATCAATGTCACAGCCAATGGACTGTCCGGTCCCATCACGGGTATGCATATTCATGAGGGGGACCCGGGCACAAACGGACCGGTACAGTTTGCCCTGTCCCCGGTCGGTAACCGCGCCCAGGAAGAAATCACGGGTATCACAGACCTGCAACTGACCAGTCTTTTCAACGGAGCGATGTACATCAACATCCATACTGAAGCGAATCCGGATGGCGAGATCCGCGGTCAATTGAGTCTCGACCAGGACCTGACCTTTGTCGCGGCCTTGTCGGGAGATGAGGAGGTGCCTGCCGTCACCACTGATGGCAGGGGGCTGGCGATATTTCATTGGAATGGCAATGTGCCTCCGACGATGGAAGTCAATGTGCAACTCACCGGATTGAGCAGCCCGATCACGGGCGCACACATCCACACCGGACAGGCGGGCGAAACAGGTCCTGTTGCGTTTGACCTGGGAGATATGATCAACGGCAACATACTACGGGGCACCTTAACGGATATCACCACGCTCGATCTGATCAATTTACTCTTTGGCAACTTTTATCTCAATGTGCACACAGCAGACAACACCGATGGCGAGATCCGCGGGCAACTCAATTACCTGCCGGGCGTCGTCTTCGATGGGTGGATGTCCCCTGCCCAGGAAGTAAACCCACCCATCAGTCCGTCTTCTGGATTAGCGGTGGCCACCATCTATCCGGGGCCGAATGACATAGCGGTATGGATGCTCACGGATAAAGCATCAGGTCCGATCCAGGCCGCTCATTTGCATGAAGCGCCATTGGGTGTAAACGGCAATGTCGTGCATGATCTTTCAGCAGATCTTTTTGGTAATGGCCTGGTACATCTCGGTGTATTGCAGCCCGGTGTGCTGAGTGCCCTGCTCAAAGGAGAAATCTATATCAATGCGCATACGGCATCCTTCCCCGGCGGAGAATTGCGCGGTCAGCTGTTCCGTTTAGCGCGGGACGGATACGGATTTGATATTTGTCCCGAGCAGGAGGTCAATTTGCCCAACGCGCCTTTTGCCACCGGATCCGGATGGGTCTCCGTAGACCGGTTGCATACCAATCTCAACATCGGAGCGGTCGTGGACGGATTGACGGGCCCTATCACGGCTTCCCATATCCATCGTGCTCCTCCCGGAACCAACGGAGGCGTGGCACTCGACCTGATCAGCTTTTACAGTGGAAACGCGATGTCTGTTTTGGGATTGCCTTCAGACACGGCTTTGATCAATCCGATCCGTGCCGGGAAGGCGTATGTCAATGTGCATACCGCGCAGCATCCCGGTGGTGAATTACGCGGGCAGATTGTCAAGGAATTTCTTTGCTCCATCCAGGTCGGCGTCGATCCCCTGGCTGATCACCTGGAGGATGTCCGGCTGAGCCCCGTCCCGGTAACGGACGTGCTTAACATTGATCTGGATGTGTTACTGCCCGGGGAATATGCCATCGCTATGGTGGATCTGACCGGCAGGACCCTCACTTCTTCGATCCATACACTTGTCTCCGGGGCCAACCGGGTAAGCCTGTTCACGGACCAGTTAGCACCTGGCTTTTACGCGGTGGTGATATCGACCGGAAGAGCCGCGCAGGCGTTTAAGTTTATCAAGTAAACAAAAAGCCCCGCATTTGCGGGGCTTTTTGTTTAACACTATTTTAAGCTGGCGGAAATACACCTTAACAGCGTTCAGCGTGTCATATGGTTATCTGATCAAAACCAAAAAACATGAAAACGCTGACCGTATCCCGCAACAAGAGCTTCCAATGGAGCCTGGGCCTTCATGCAGGTCTTTTACTCATTGCCTTTTTGCCCATCATGCGCCATGTCATCGATCACAAACCGGCGGCTTACCTGGTGGAAATTGGTTATATGGATATCCCGGAAGTACAAACCTCCGGCAGTGAAGGCCTGGAAGCAAAAAGCCCGATCTACCAGGAGGAGCCGCAGCCGACGACAGATCAACCTTTGGAAGAGCCTGTACCGGTGGAGGATATTGAACCCATGGAGCAGACTTCGATTGCGGAAAACAATGCCGAAGTGATCAGTGAGGTGACGACTGTATCCGAAAGTGAAGTAGCGGCCAGCGAAACGACGGCGAGCGGACAGGATGAAGTAACGCATGCCGATGGTGGCGGACAGGGAAGTCCACATGACGGAAACCAGGATGGCGCTGCCATGGCCGGACATGGAGGCGGCGGCGATGGACTCGAAGGAGACGGCATCATCACGCGTCGCGTCATCTACCGGGAAGACATCACACAAATTGCCAAAGTAAGCGGTAAGGTCGTACTCAACGTATGTATTGACCGCATGGGCAAGGTGATCTACACCGCTTACGATCCGGAGAAAACCACCATCACGGATACTGACATCATCAAACGGGCCAGTTATATCGCCGCCCGCTACAGATTTGAATCCAATTACACGGCACCGGCCCGGGAATGTGGGCAATTGACCTTTATTTTCAGTATAGAGGAACCCCTGGCCGGTCAATAAAAAAAAGTCCCCGGTAAACCCGGGGACTTTTTTTATTCAAAACTGAACACCGAGGGCCAGCGTGAGGCCGCGTACGGTTGACTGCTCACGCGTCTTCAGAAGGGGTTGTAATCCGAAATGATAGTTGATATCGAACGTCGCCAGGTCAAACCATTCGGTATGCAGGGCAGCCGTAAGTGCCGTGGAAATGCCATGAAACATATCGTCATCCAGTCCGACGTCATTCTGATCCAGGTTATAGAAAAAAACAATCTCTCCGCCCCCGAGCAGCGAAAGGTCCAGCATGGATTCATCCAGTAAAGTATACCCGAAGGCCAAAGGGATCATAAAAAAATGCATGTGATGGGACGAAGAAAAATCCAAGCGAAAGGATTTGTCTTCATGGACGGCGGAAATCCGGTGGTACTGAAAACCCGGGCTGAAGCACCACCGGTTCTTTCGGATCATCATATCAAATCCGATGATTTGTCCCGGGTGCCTGGAGGTGCCGGTCATTTTCTTTTCATCCCGGAACCGCCAGGCTTCTATCCCTGTTTTGGGGTTGAATTCAGTTTGCGCCGACAGGCCCGTTGCCAGTCCCAGGGATAAAACCATCCACCAAACGTGCTGTTTCATGTCACGCATCAAACTTTCATGAATCTACGGCCAGGGAGAGATGCTCCGTAAAGTTACCTTATTTTCGCTACCTGAACTTCACATCGATAACGTCAGGATATGTATCCGGATCTGTCTTATTTCTTTCACGACCTGCTGGGCACCAACCCGGACAACTGGCTGAGTGTCTTCAAGACATTTGGTGTATTTCTCATCCTTTCCTTCATTGCCAGCGCCTATGTGCTTCACCTGGAGCTGAAACGAAAGGAGAAAGAGGGTTTGTTACAGGGTTTTAAAGAAAAGGAGCGGATCGGCTTTCCAGCCACCTGGCAGGAAATCGCTCTCAATGCCCTTTTTGGTTTTATCCTGGGATTTAAGCTGCCGTACGTCGCCCAGCATTTTGAGGCTTTCAAACCAGATCCCGCGAGCATGATTTTTTCCGGTCAGGGCACGATGCTGTGGGGTCTCGCAGGCGCGGCGATTTTCGGATTTCTGAAATATTGGGACAAAAAGCGTCATGCGCTTCCCAAGCCCCAGGTCAGGGAAGTGCTGGTCATGCCTCATGACCGTATCGGGGACATCACTATCCTGGCCGCGGTCTCAGGCCTGATTGGCGCCAGGCTGTTTTCCATCATCGAAAGTGAAGAAAACATCAAGGCCTTCCTGAAGGATCCGATGGACCAACTGCTGAGTGGCAGCGGGCTGGCCATCTACGGCGGCCTCATCCTGGCATTCATTACGGTATATATATATATACAGCGAAAAGGCATGAAACCCATCTATGTGATGGACGCGGTTGCACCCGCCCTGATCATGGGATACGCCGTAGGCCGCCTGGGCTGCCAGTTTTCCGGTGACGGGGACTGGGGCATTGTCAATACCAACCCGGTACCAGGCTGGTGGTTTCTCCCGGACTGGGCATGGTCCTATACCTATCCACACAATGTCTTGCATGATGGTGTCAAGATAGACGGGTGTCTCTTTCAATATTGCAATCAACTCAGCGAAGGGGTTTACCCGACACCGCTGTATGAATCCTTTTTCGCGCTTGTCATATTTGGTATCCTCTGGGCCTTGCGCCGGAGGATCCGGATTCCCGGTTTCCTGTTTTTCCTGTATGTCTTGCTGAACGGGACGGAACGGTATTTCATTGAAAAGATCCGCACCAATCCGGACATCCGCCTGCTTGGCATGAAAGCGACACAGGCGGAGTACGTAGCGGCGTTGCTCATCATCACCGGAATCGTCGGGATGATCTACCTCTGGCTGAAGAAGCAGCGCGTATAGCCGGCACTTTTTTACTACTTTTGCCGGGATGAATTTTCCAATCGGTCATATCATCATTACCTGAATTACACATTGTAATCTGAGCTTATAAAAGCCCCGTCAGATTACCGCCGGGGCTTTTTTAATGAATGGAAACAAGAGACATGAAACTCTATCCGGAATACAAGGGACTCCACCTGCCGGCCATCGATGAAGAAATGCTGGCCTGGTGGGAACAGCAGGCTATTTTCCAGAAAAGCATCGACCAGCGCCCGACGGACAAACGCTGGGTGTTTTACGAGGGGCCGCCGAGCGCCAATGGATTGCCGGGCATCCACCATGTCATGGCCCGTGCCATCAAAGACCTCTTTTGCCGCTACCATACCCTCAAAGGATATCGTGTCGAACGAAAGGGGGGCTGGGATACCCATGGTCTTCCGATCGAGCTCAGCGTGGAAAAAGAACTCGGCATCACCAAGGAGGATATCGGTAAGAGTATTTCGATTGAAGAATACAATGCGAAGTGCCGCGAGACCGTGATGCGCTATAAGGCGGAATGGGATGATATCACCCGGAAGATGGGCTACTGGGTCGACCTGGACCATCCCTATATCACCTACGAAAACGGGTATATCGAATCCGTCTGGTGGCTACTCCGCCAGCTCTATGATAAGGGCCTGCTGTATAAAGGCTATACCATACAGCCATACTCACCGGCTGCCGGCACAGGGTTGAGCTCCCATGAACTCAATATGCCGGGCGCTTATAAAGAGGTAAAAGACACCACGGTCGTGGCTTTATTTAAAGTCAACCGGGACAAAACATCCGCTTTCCTGTTTGATGAGGAGGAGGAAGATGTCCGTATAGCCGCATGGACCACTACTCCCTGGACACTGCCCAGCAATACGGCGTTATCGGCGGGACCGGACATCGATTATGTAAAAATCAAAACCACTAATCCTTATACGTCCGCGCCGGTCAGTGTTGTGATGGCACAGACCCTGGTGTCCAACTGGTTTGGCGGAAAGAATCAACCGGCGATTGAATCCCAATCCGTTCCGTTCAAAGGGAAAGCGATGTCCGGTATCCGGTATGAACCGTTGCTGGATTTTGGAAACCCGATCGAGCCCTTGCTGGGCGGAACCGATGCCTACGTCGTGCTGGTCGGCGATCATGTGACCACGTCGGATGGCACGGGGATCGTGCATACCGCTCCATCGTTTGGTGCGGACGACCAGCGGATTGCGAAATCCAATGGGGTGGGCACGCTCACCCTGGTGGATATCACCGGGAAATTCAAGAGCACCGTCGGCCCTTTCTCCAATCGCTATGTCAAGGACTATAAAGACGAGCCGGGCTATGTAGCCCCTGACATCGATATCGCCATTCTGCTCAAGACAGAAGGGAAAGCGCTCAACGTCCAGAAATACGAGCATAATTATCCGCATTGCTGGCGTACGGATAAACCGGTATTGTATTATCCGCTCGACAGTTGGTTTATCAGGTCAACGGCCTGCCGGGACCGGATGATTGAATTGAATCAAACCATAAACTGGAAGCCCGCGCATACCGGGGAGAAACGGTTTGGCAACTGGCTGGAAAATCTGCAGGACTGGAACCTCTCCCGCTCCCGATTCTGGGGTATCCCGCTGCCGATCTGGAGGACGGACGATAATGCGGTGGAAAAATGTATTGGTTCCATGGAAGAATTAAGCAGGGAGATCGCCATGGCGAATAAGACGCTCGGTTTGACGCAACCGGTACCGGATGACCTGCATCGTCCTTATATCGATCAGGTCGTCCTGGCCTCAGCCGATGGCCGGCCTATGCGCCGGGAAACGGATCTGATCGATGTATGGTTTGACAGCGGGGCAATGCCGTATGCCCAATGGCATTATCCGTTCGGGAACAAAGAGATTTTTGCCAAAAACTACCCGGCTGATTTTATTGCGGAGGGAGTGGATCAAACGCGGGGCTGGTTTTTCACCCTGCATGCTATCGCCACGATGGTATTTGATTCCGTCGCGTTTAAAAACGTCGTGTCAAACGGATTGGTATTGGATAAAAACGGGCAAAAAATGTCCAAGCGCCTGGGCAACGCGGTGGATCCCTTCCGGACGATACGTCAATATGGCGCTGATGCCACGAGATGGTACATGCTGTCCAACGCGCAGCCCTGGGACAATCTTAAGTTTGATGAGGAAGGGATTGTGGAGAGTACCCGAAAGCTGTTCAGTACGTTGTACAACACGTATTCCTTCTTTGCCCTTTATGCCAATCTCGATGTGTGGAAAGCGGATGACCCGCAGGTCCAGCCTGTGTCCGCCCGACCCGAAATCGACCGGTGGATTTTGTCCCGCCTTCATGTCCTGATCGACGATTACCGGGCATCCATGGATGACTTTGATGTGACCACTGCCTGCCGGCAGATCGAAGTGTTTGTATCGGATCACCTTTCCAACTGGTATGTCCGCCTCAACCGCAGGCGTTTCTGGAAAGGGGAACTCACGCCAGACAAGCGTGCCGCTTATGCCACCCTGCACGAATGTCTGCTCACGCTTAGTCAGTTAATCTCCCCGGTAGCCCCGTTTTTCAGTGAATGGCTTTACCGGAACCTGACATCCTTTTCACCGGTCTATCCGCAGAGTGTTCATCTTTCCGATTTACCGGAGCCAACACATGAATTGCTCGATGAAACACTCATCCGCCGCATGGATTATGCCCAGCACATCAGTTCGCTCGTGCTGTCTATTCGAAAAAAGGAAAAGCTGCGAGTGCGCCTGCCCCTGAAGCGGATCCTGCTTCCTGTTTTGGACGAACGATTCCAGGCGGACGTGGAGGAAGTCCGGGAGCTCATCTTGTCTGAAGTCAATGTAAAAGCGATCGAATACATCACGGATACGGCGGGAATCGTTTCCAAAAAAGCAAAACCAAACTTTAAGACGCTCGGCAAGCGCCTGGGCAAACACATGAAAGCCGCATCGGAGGTTATACAAGCTTTCGACCAGGGACGCATTCTGGATTTTGAAAAAAATGGGAAGCTCCAATTGACCCTTGAGGGGGAAACCTATGAATTGGGTCCCGAGGATCTCGAAATCATGTCCGAGGATATTCCGGGCTGGCAGGTGGCCTCGGAAGACGGCATTACGGTAGCCCTGGATATTTCGCTCGATCCTGCCCTCATCGCGGAAGGCACGGCGCGCGAGCTGATCAACCGGATTCAAAACCTGCGCAAAAGCAGTGGCCTCAATGTCACGGACAGGATCCGTATCCGGATTGAGTCCCAGGAGGGTATCCCGGAAGCAGTAGATGCATTTGGGACCTATATTCGACAGGAGACCCTGGCGGATTCCATTGAGATATCCCCGATGGTCGACGGAACGGTGGTGGAATGGCTCGAGGGAGAGGAGATTACGATCGCGGTGGAGAAAGCAAAGTGATCACCGGGGCAAGCGGCTAGCGGGCAAAACGGGTCAAGATCTGGTAGATGGAAGCGGAGGCATGATCCCATGAAAAATCCAGTTTGCGTTGTTGACCCGCGTCGATCAGGCGCTGGCGTAATGTGGCATCCGCGGTAATTTCCTTCATATGCGTGGCTAAGGCTTCCGGACTATTGGGATCAAAATAAAGAGCTGCATCCCCCGCGATTTCCGGCAGCGATGTCACCTGACTGCTAATGACCGGAACTGCACATGCCATCGCTTCCACCAGGGGAAGGCCGAAGCCTTCATACCAGGAAGGATAGATCATCGCTTCGGCCGCGCCCACCAGCTTAGTGGCTTTTTCTGTCGGGATATATCCCTGCACGTGAATGTCCTGTTTAAAAGGATGTCGCTCAATGGCGTTAAAAACATCTTCGGTATGCCAGGAGGCCCTGCCCCCCAGGACCAGTTGGTGGGACGTGGATCCGGAAGATTTGAACAGCTCGAATGCTTTTAAGAGGGCAGGGATATTTTTTCTCGGGTGAATGGCGCCGAGGTAAAGAAAATAAGGTCTCCCTCCTGTGTATTGTTGACGGACGCTTTCCTTTTGCGGATCCTCCAGCGGTTGAAAATCTTCTGTAATGCCGTTGTATACAACGGATATTTTTTCCGGCGGTAAATTGTACCCGGCGATGAGTTCATCTTTTGAAAAATGGGAAACGGTAATGATGTGATCAGTATATGCCAGGTAACGCGGCATCCAGGTTGCATAAAACTGTCGAATCCTTGGCTGGAGCATGTCCGGATAACGTAGAAACGCCACATCGTGAACCATGGAGACTTTGGGGATACCCATGCCGAGGGGAATAAATCCATCCGGGCTGAAGAAGACATCTGCCTGGTGCCGCGTGGCATGCCGCCGTACGGGTTGATTGAGCCAAAACCGGATCAGGAACGGCAACCGGGTTGGCGGCAGGAAAGTGTGCGCATGAACATTGGGTGCATGGACGAACCGCCGGTCATGCCGCTGGTCAAAATAGTAATCAAACTGATCGTCCGGATGTGACCGGGCTATTCTGCGCATGACCTGGTCAGTGACGATCCCGACGCCTTCCAGGTGGGCATGGAGGTGACGGGCATTGACGGCGATTCGCATGTGGCAATGTTACATAACTTTCCCCTGACATGGCTTATGGGTAAGTTATATTTGTGACGCTAAAGCAGCGCATGGGAGCAGCAAAGAAAACAGATGTCCTCATCCTCGGGTCCGGAATCGCCGGACTGACCAGTGCCATCAAAATCGCGGAAGCGCGACCTGATCTGCACGTGACAGTGCTTTCTAAAGATGTCAAGGGAGAAAGCAATACCCGATATGCCCAGGGGGGAGTCGCGGCCGTCTGGAACATAAAGGAGGATACGATTCAAAAACACATCGCCGATACCTTAGATGCCGGGGATGGACTTTGTCGCCAGGAGGTCGTGCGGATGGTGGTCGAAGAAGGCCCGCTCCGTGTCAAAGAGCTGATCGAATGGGGCGCGCGGTTTGACAGAGAAAAGAACAGCAACGACTATGACCTGGGCCGGGAAGGCGGGCATAGCGAAAACAGGATCCTTCATTATAAAGACCTGACCGGCTGGGAGATTCAGCGTACGCTGATTGAAAAGGCTTCCACCCTGCCCAATATAACGATCCAGGAAAACTGTTTTGCCATTGATCTCCTCACCCAGCACCACCTGGGCTATAACATCACCCGCGTCACACCGAATATCGAATGCTATGGCGCGTATGCCCTTGACAAAAACAACCTGGATGTCGAGACGCACCTAGCCCGCATCACCATCATTGCCACCGGAGGAGCAGGCCAGATCTACAGGGCCACGACCAATCCGATCATCGCTACCGGGGACGGCATGGCGATGATGTACCGCGCCAAAGGACGTATGGCCAATATGGAGTTCGTCCAGTTTCATCCCACCTCCTTATACAGCCCCGCGGTAGAAAGCCAGGCTTTTCTCATTTCGGAAGCAGTCCGGGGTTTTGGCGGAGTCCTCCGTACCCGGGACGGAGAGGAGTTCATGCATAAGTATGATGTACGCAAGAGTCTTGCCCCAAGAGACATTGTGGCCAGGGCGATTGACAACGAGATGAAACGCCTGGGCGATGAATTTGTCTATCTCGACTGCCGTCACCTCGATCTTGAACAATTCAAAACCCA
This sequence comes from uncultured Saprospiraceae bacterium, assembly GCA_964617515.1. Taxonomy (GTDB): domain Bacteria; phylum Bacteroidota; class Bacteroidia; order Chitinophagales; family Saprospiraceae; genus Opimibacter. The sequence goes on from CAZTXO010000009.1 coordinate 35,237, forward strand.
CTTTCCGACGATCTATGAGAAATGCATGGAGATGGGCATCGATGTATCGAAGCAGATGATCCCGGTCGTGCCGGCCTGTCATTATTTCTGTGGAGGCATTCTGGTGGACCAGGCAGGCAGGACCTCGATCAACCGCTTATACGCTGCCGGTGAATGCACCGCTTCCGGATTGCATGGAGCCAACCGGCTGGCCTCGAATTCCTTATTGGAAGGCCTGGTGTACGGGCACAATATCGCCCAGGACGTCCTCCAGGCGATCCACCAGTATCCGTGGCAGGAATCGATTCCGGACTGGAATACCATGGGAACCACAGATCCGAAGGAAATGGTGTTGATCACGCAGAGCTGGAAAGAACTCAAAGACATCATGAGTTTTTACGTTGGGATCGTCCGGTCAAATGTCCGTCTGCAGCGGGCCCTCGACAGACTATACCTGCTCTATCGGGAAACGGAGATTCTCTACAACACGACCACGCTCTCCCCCCAGCTCTGCGAGTTGCGCAATCTCATTACGATCGCTTATCTCGTGACGCGGTCCGCTTCGATGCGGAGAGAAAGCAGGGGCCTGCACTTCACAACGGATTTTCCTGACCAGCTCGATCACCTGGAGGAAACGCTGATGTAGGGAAAGGGCAAATGGATGTTCTAATTCCTTCCTTCCACATCCACCCGGATGCGTTCGTCGCGATTGGCCAGTTCCCAGGCCGTATAAAAAGCAAGCCTGGCGATGTTGGCGGCTTTTTCAAACATAATTTTATCCGGTGTGTCCGTCGGGCGATGGTAATCTTCATGTACTCCGGAAAAATAGAAGATTGCCGGGATCCCTTTTTTGGCAAAATTGTAATGATCTGAACGGTAATAAAACCGGTTGGGATCGTCATCCGCGTTATAGGTATAATCCAATTCCAAATGGGTATAGGTACGATTGGCATTTTCATTGATCTCATGCAGGGCGGTGCTCAGCCGGTCAGACCCGATGACATAGGTGTAGTTGGGCTGCGCGTGCTGCGTATCCACGCGGCCGATCATGTCTATGTTGACATCCGCCACGGTATGCTTGAGGGAAAAGACCGGGTGTTCAGTATAATATTGTGATCCTAACAATCCTTTTTCTTCCCCGGTCATGAGTATGCAGAGCACGCTTCGTCTCGGGCCTACTCCTTGTTTTTGCGCAAGCGCCATGGCCTGCGCGATTTCAAGCACCGCGCTGGTGCCGGAAGCATTATCATCTGCCCCGAAAAAAATATCCTGTCCTCTTTTTCCAAGATGATCGAAATGGGCGGAGACGACCACCAGCTCCTGCTTCAATACCGGGTCGATGCCCTCCACATACCCAAGGACATTGGCGCTTTCTGTCAATCGTATCGCATGGGTGCCCCGCCACACGAGGGATACCGGAATCGTCGTTCGGGCGGGCTTCCCCGTCCGCGTGATTTTGTCCCGGAGCCTGATCACCTTGTTTACTTTACCTCCCATCATTTCTTTGGCCAGGTCGGGGGAAATAAAAAAATCAGGAATAAGCGACGCGGTCATTTCTTCCAGCGAGCCCATCAGGGTCTCTCCCATGAGGAGATAGCGCCTGGCATTGAGCACCCGCTCCCGCAATTTATCCTCGATGATCCAGATGGAAGCCGCGCCGGCCTTATGGGCGGCCTCAATTTTCACCATCGGATCGACCGACCATACAGAAGGTTTTGCTGAACCGGATATCCGGAAGGAGCCATCCGGTCTGCGGGGTTCGCCCGCATAGACGATAAGATGTTTGCCTTTAACATCCACATTTTTGAAATCCGAATAGGACGGATCATCAATGCCATATCCGAGAAACACCAAAGAAGAAATATCCATGGAAACCGGCGCGGGGGGGAAATATTGGGGAATGCAGAGATAGTCCTTGAGGTGTTCCCGGACTTCGCCATTCACTTTCAGGTACAGGTCTTCCCAACGGACATTGGAAAATGCGACGGGTTGGAAATAGGAGCCGGTAGCAGGTAAGGGAGGAATACCATCTGCTTTAAACTGGCCGGCCAGGTAATCGGCAGCCAGTCGATTTCCTTCCGTACCGGTTTCCCTGCCTTCAAATTCAGGGGAAGCCAGCGTATAGATGTGCGTTTTGAGCGTACCCGGATCGATCGTTTGCGCCAACCGGTACGCTGTGCTGTCAAACTGTGCATACAGCTGCACAGACAGCAGCAACGGGAGCAGAACAACCGGCTTCATCAGGCGCATCTTATCTTATCCACCCGGCGTTGATGCCGTCCACCTTCAAAGGGAGTTTCCAGGAAAGTTTGAACCATGGACAAGGCTACTGCCTCTGGGACAAACCGTGCCGGAATCGAAAGTATATTGGCATCATTATGCATGCGTGCGAGGGAGGCCAGTTCATTATTCCAGCATAAGGCTGCCCGGATCCCCTGATGTTTGTTGGCGGTCATCGCGGCCCCGTTGCCTGAACCGCACAGGATAATGCCCAGTTTGGCCCGGCCGGATTCGACGGCTTCGGCGACAGGGTGAATATGATCCGGGTAATCGGTGGAAGCTTCGCTGTTCGTGCCGTAATCGAGCACGGTGTATCCATTGCGTTCAAGCCAATGGTTAATGGAAGTCTTAAACAGGTAGCCGGCATGATCAGCTCCGATCGCGATAATGGTTTTGCCTTCCGTTTCCATACTCTTTTATTCAGGCGTGTTGACCATGTTATAAGGGCCCAGCAGTGCTTCCATTTCCTGGGCAAAGGCTTCATCCTTGAGTGTCTTCGATACTTTGAGGATTTCGCTGATGGCGTTGGTGGTCAGTCTGTAATCCAGGCTGAAACCTGCCTTGAGATCATCTTCATCCAGCGAGTCAAAGAAGACCATATACTCGGCGCATGACTTTGCCAGGATGCGGATATGTTCTTTCGCTTTATCCAGCGCTCCGGCCTGAATGTAAATGTTGATATGAGGCAGGGTGCGGGCATCATACGGGAAATTCATATTGGGGAATCCCGTGAAATAGGCGTCTGTAATATCAATCGCTTCTTGTTTTTTCCCTTCGGCGATCATTTCCTCGGATGCACGCCAGATCACCATTTTCTGGGCCTGTACACTGGCGCCATAACTGTTGTCCACATACATCCGTTTTTTATCAAAACCTCCCCAGCGCCATTTGTTCACAACCCGATCATGCATCTTTTGTGTATCCACGCGCCCGCTGCCATAGATATAGAAATCCTGCTGGCTTGGCGTTTTCACCGGGATGATGCGCAGACCGAGTCCTTCCATCTGCGTGTAGTCCTGGAGGTCCATCAACTTTGATTCCTGGCAAGTGACGGAGAAATAGACGGGCCGGTCATACAGGTTGCTCATGATGATATCGAGTACGGCCAACTGATCTTTGGTGATATACTGCTTGTCGATCGAGACCGGAATCTTGCTGACGACCCCCGCTGTATCGCCTGGCTGCAGCAGCCCCACCTGTCTTGCCCGAACCGTATCGACAGGTATATACAGGTTGTTGGAAGGCAGGTACGTTTCCAGTTTCGTGCCCTGGATAGTTTGCGGATTGTCTTTCGACAAAAACTGCAGCGCGGCATCCAAAGGCATTTCATTTGGTGAACTCTTGCCGGGCAGGAAGAAAAGCTGGTTGCGTTTGTTGCCCCGGTACGCATCGGTCGGGATGGTTAGTTTGATCGGATCCGAATCGTTGATCTTTCTTCTCAATCCTTCGATATACCAGTCTACCGCGATCAGGCTGAGGTTGACAATGCGCACATCCCGACGGATGCCTTCTACCTCCTGGGCATACCATAAGGGGTAGGTATCATTGTCCCCGTAGGTGAACATGATGGCATTCGGATCCAGTGATTCGAGGAAGTTATTGGCATAATCACGGGCGGCATAATGGCCTCTTCGGCTATGGTCATCGAAATTCTGGAAAGCCATGATCGCCGGCGCCGTGAGTACCAGCGCAGACGCGAGATAGGGCGTTGCTGAACCTATCGATGCCAGTTTTGATTTCAGTGTTTCGTATATCGACGGGACCGCGAGACCGATCCAGATACAGAAAGTAAAGAAGGAGCCGACGAGTACGTAATCCCGTTCGCGCGGTTCATTGGGGGGCTGGTTGGAATAAAACACAATGCCCAATCCGGTAAACAGAAAGAGGATGAGCAAGGAAGCAAAATCACGTCTGCGGCGGCCAAACTGATATATCAAGCCGATGATACCGAAGATCAGCGGAAGGAAATAATACCGGTTGCGCGCCTGGTTGTCCCGCATCTCCTCGGGCAATTTGGCCATATTGAACAATCGGGCGCTGTCGAGGAAATTGAAGCCTGAGATCCAGTGGCCACTTTTGGGGTTCCAGGGTTCCGTGCCTTGCTCCCCGTTTTCCCGGCCGACAAAATTCCACATAAAATATCTCCAGTACATCCAGTTGATCTGGTACCGGAACAGGAACTCGATGTTAAAGCCCATGGTCGGTTCTCCTTTGGCATCGCCCATCCATCTGCGGTAGAGCGCGGGACGGCTGCCATCACTGTGACTGATGCGGGGCAACAACATCTTGTCTTCCTCCCGATAGATATAGGTCAATTTCTGATCCACGACCTCATAGTGATCTCCCACGATCCCGTACCGGTCTTCCTTTTCCGTATCGATGGGGCTGGCGGCAAAATGTGGTCCTCGCAGTAAGGGCCTTTCACCGTATTGTTCGCGGTTGAGATAGGGAATGAGGCGCATGGCATCGCTTGGCGCGTTCATATTGATCGGAGGATTGGCGTTGGCGCGGATCACCACGACGCCGATGGTCGAGAAGCTGATAATGAGCAGCAGCAGGGAAGTCATGAGCCTTTCGATGAGGCCGTTATTCCGGCTCCTGGCCCAACGGATCACGAAAAAGGAAACGCCTCCGATGATGAGGAGGGTCGGGGCCAGTCCGGAGTGGATGGGCATGCCAAAACCATTGACCATCAGTAATTCCATTTTCGCCCAAAGTGTCGGCACCCCCACGATGACGATTTTTTGTACAACCGGGATCATCAGGATACCCATCAGCATCGCCAGCAGGAAGCCTTTGAAGTTGAAGGACTGATATTTTTTGAAATAGTATAACAGACCGATTGCGGGGAACGTCAGCAAACTCAAGAGGTGAACGCCAATGGAGAGCCCGGCAGCATAAATCGCAAAGACCAGCCAACGATCGGCATCGGGTGTTTCTTCCATGCCATACCATTTGACGGAGGCCCATAAGGTCAGCGTGGTAAACATGGTGGACATGGCGTAGACTTCACCTTCCACTGCGCTGAACCAGATGGAGGTGCAAAAGGCTGTAGCCAGCCCGGCAGCAATACCTGCTCCGCTGGTGACGAGGGTCTGTTCGAGTGTCATGGCCTGGTCCCGGCCCACCATGGCCAGGCGGGCGAAGATCATGGTAGTCCAGGCGACAAAGGCGGCCGCTAAGGCGGAGCAGGCGCCGGACATGACGTTGACTGCGAAAGCGATGTTTTCAGGATTATCGCTCACCATATCCGCAAAGGCCGCAAACAGCCTGCCGATGATGAGGAACAGGGGAGCGCCCGGCGGGTGGACGACCTGGAGTTTGTACGCCCCCAAGACGAACTCACCACAATCCCACAGGCTGCCTGTGGATTCAGCGCTGAAAAAGTAGATCGTCATGGCGATGGCAAAAACGATCCAGCCGGCCAAGCGCGTGATTCTTTTTTCCTGGTTCATAGAATAGCTATATGAGAACTCTCAAAAGGGATTTCGAGATACGTTCGTGATCAGAATGAATGGTTAAACGTGAAAAGGAATTTCCGGCGGCAATCCGGCTGTGGTGTAATGCCCATGCGGACAAAAGTAACAAAAATGGGGTCAGCGATGCGGTCGTTTCAGCTCGATTAGCCTTTTTTAACCTTGCGGGACAAATCACCGGATCCAGCGGCATGACCGGGAGGTTCGGGCCGGAGAAACATGTCTTCCACCGGCTTCATGAGCGTGGCGAATTTTTTGCATAAACGGGTATTGATCTGGTAGTAGGAGTGGGGATACTCCTCATAGAGGAGGATCAAGCCGGCTTGGCGCAGGATCCGGAGGTGTTGGCTGACGGTGGTGCGAGCGAGGGGGACAAGTTTGCATAGGGTTTGGAAAGAAGTGATGCCATTTTGGTGCAGGTAGGTCAGGATGAGAATTCGGGCGGGGTGGGAGCAGGCTTTGGACCAGCGGGATTGATGAAAAGGGATTTGGTCAAAGAGGGAGGCTTTGGAGGAGGCCATGGTAGGGGAGTTTTAACGGGTGAAGAAAAAATAAAAATAAGATTTTGCAGGGAATCGTTCTTATGTTCAAAACATACGTCAGTATTAAAAAAATAACTTATTTATAAATATATGTTTTATAACCCAATATCTCAAAAATCCACTAATTTTTCCGCTCATAATGAACCCCCTGGAAGTATCGTTTATCTCCTATATGCATCACCTGCTGCGCAGCCCCCTTTTCTGCCTCCTTCTTGTGCTGCCTCCCAGGGCTTTCAGCCAAAAAAATCCACCCGATAACCTCATTCCGAATCCTTCCTTCGAAGAGTACTCCGATGAGCCTTCCGGATGGTATTATTCCGGGAGGGATTTCTCCCGTGTCGCTATGTATTGGACCTCCCCGACAGCAGCTTCCCCGGATATTTACGGCCCAAAAGTAGAAGTGCCGAAAAGCTGGGCCGCCGTTGGCTTCGGGAAGATCAAGGCCTATCAAGGTTCTTCTTTTGCGGGTATCACAGTGTACGGCTGTGAAAACGGGAAACCGCATTGCCGAGAGTACATCCAGGTACAACTCTCCGAACCCCTGGTGCCGGGTCAGCGGTACGGATACAGCTGCATGGTTGCCCAGTTGCCCAAGGCTGTTTCCGTTCGAAACCTCGGCCTATGGTTCAGTGAAGTCGAAATCGATGAAGGTGCCCATGAGCCTATTCTCGTTCAACCCGTCCTGTCCCTGGACCGGTTTATCTCCGCTGACGGGAAGTGGAATCGCTGGACCGGTCAATTCATCGCGGAGAAAAAGTGTTCTTACCTGCTCATTGGCAATTTCCGGACAGACCCGGAAAGTTTGGTGAAAATGCCGGTCCGAAGCGATATCCGTTTCGGCTATTACTATCTCGACGATGTCCGGCTCTTTAAACTTCCGCCGATGCTCCCGGTCCCGGTTTCCGATTCACCATTAAGGGACTACGTTCCTAAAAGGGATGAGATCATTACCCTGAGCAATATTTATTTCGAATATGATCGGTCGGACTTCATGCCCAGGGCTGTCCTCCAGCTCAACGAATTGCTGGCCTTTCTCCAGGAACATCCCACCCTTCAGATTGAGATCCGGGGCCATACGGATGAAATGGGGACGCCGCAGTATAACCAGGATCTTTCCATGCGGCGGGCAGGCGCGGTGGCCTGGTTTCTCAAAAAAAGAGGCATAGATCCCGCTCGTCTCTCAACGGTGGGATTTGGCGCGACGAAACCAATCGAGTCAAATGATACCGCGGCCGGCCGGGCTAAAAACCGCCGCGTGGAAATCAAAGTCATCCGTCCGTGACGTTTCCGGTTTAAGATGAAAATTGGTATTCTTGTCAGGTATGGCAGCATTGAAATCCTACCTGGTCAGGGGGCGCCTGGAAGCCGGCTGTGATGAGGCCGGACGGGGATGCCTTGCCGGCCCGGTTTTCGCCGCCGCTGTCATCCTGCCGGAACGTTTTCGATGTCCCAGGCTTAATGACTCCAAGCAGGTCAGTGCGGAAGAACGGGAGCGGATGCGTGCTTTGATCGAAAAGAATGCCATCGCCTGGGCCGTTGCCCGGATTGAAGCAAAAGTGATCGACCGGATCAATATCCTGCGGGCTTCGATCCAGGCCATGCACAATGCCCTTCGCATGCTCCAGACCCGGCCGGAGTTTATCCTGGTGGACGGCAATCGGTTTTACCCATACGAAGACCTCCAACATGCCTGCATTATTTCCGGGGATGCCCGCTTCCGGGCAATTGCAGCCGCCTCCATCCTGGCAAAAACCCACCGGGATGAATACATGCACTACCTGCATCAGTATTTTCCGGACTATGGTTGGGATCAAAACAAAGGTTACCCGACGGAATATCACCGCAATTCCATACTTCTGCACGGGTTGACACCGGAACATCGCCGGAGTTTTAAGTATGAAGACCAGCGGCTGGCGCAACTCGATTTGTTTGATTAACTAGACCCGGCTGTTTGGCCATCTGTCATGCGTGAAATGAAGGATTTTCTGCCGTACCGTATCAAAATCGGTGTCACCGGACACCGGAAAGATCTGCCGGATACGGAACTATTGAAAGCCAAAATCAAATCGATCCTTGGCTACCGCTACGGCGACCAACCCATCACGTTTGCGGATGGCGGTTTGCTCGCCTTATTCACACATCATCACCGTGAACAAGCCGCCACGATATCAAAGTCCATTCCCCTGGTATATACCATTTACAGCGCACTGGCGGAAGGAACGGATTGCCTGGTCGCCGAAGCGGTATTGGAACATCCATCGGCCAGGCTGGAGGTAACCCTTCCTTTGACAAAGGAAGAATATGAAAAGGATTTCATGACCGAATCAGCCCAAAACCGGTTTCGGGACTTGTTGAAAAAGGCCGAATCGGTGTCGGTGATCAAACCACCGAAGCAAACAGGGACACCCACTCCGGAAGAAATCCAGGACCACCGGAACGAATCATACCTCCGGGCGGGACAACAAATCGTCCGGGACTGTGATCTCATGATTGCCGTGTGGGATGGAAAGGAAGCCCAGGGAAAAGGAGGTACGGGCGATGTGGTCCGGTATGCCCGCGAAACCGGTAAGCCCATGATCATCATCTCCAGTCACCATCCGGATCAAGTGACCTGCGTGCCGGGCGACGGACTTTCCTTCGAATCCCTTCACCATTTTCATCATCTCGTCTCCTTTCATCTCAGTCCTGACAAAACAACCTGGATCATCCGGAACAATTTCAATGAATTTTACACGCATGCGCACGAAAGCATGCGGTTCCTGGATGAAGCGAAGACGCAGACGCTACAACAGAAACTCCTTCCGCTTTTCGCCAGGGCCAGCGAAATCGCCACCCGGAGCAAATTCGTCTTTGAAAACTCAGGTTTATTGGTCTTCCTGCTTTCCCTGATGTCGATCATCGTTGTACTGATTGCCGTCATCTTTACAGCGCCGTTACTTCCGGCGTTCATCCTCGAGTTTTTAATGCTGATCGGGATCTTGCTGATCATTCACTATGCCAATCGTTCGGGATTGTATAAGAATTGGCTGGCCAACCGGTTCTTTGTGGAAAAACTGCGATCCACCATCTTCCTTTTTGTTTCCGGCCTGGCCCTCGAAAAACTCAATACCCGGTCAGGAAACGCAAAGCATAACCGTCACTACAGTTGGGCCATCCAGGCGTATAACGAAGTCTGCGATCAATTAAATGCCGCACACCCCGCACATATCGAGGAGACCTTTCTCGGGGAGATCAAATCCTATATCTCGGAAGTCTGGATCGGGGGGCAGATTTCCTTTCAGCAGCGGTATTCCCGGAAACATGAGCAGAAAAACCGGATGCTGGAGCGCAGCGGTATTTATCTCTTTGTCATCGCCATGTCCTTTGCCTTTATGCATATCGTGTTGTCCCTGACACGTGACCTGGGCTTACACATCGATTACCTGGAAGAATTTCTCACCTTGTTTGCCCTGGTCATACCACCCGTGGCAGCGGCACTCGATGGCATCCGCAACCAGCGCGGTTATTCACGCAACGCGATGCGAAGTGAGGGCATGATTCATACCCTGGAGGAGCTCCAGCGCAGGATCGAGGACGTCAAAACCCCGGAACATCTGAAACAGTTTCTCCGGGAGACAGATCGAGTCATGCTGCACGAAAATCAGGATTGGATGATGCTGATGTCGACCAGCGACCTTGAATTCAGGGTGTAGCTCACCGGGTTTTTACGGTTCTCACAAATTCGAGCCGCGCTACATCTTTTTCCGAAACAAACATCTTATCCAGCAGGCGGGTGAAAGGCAAAGTGATGCTTTGTAAAAAAACGGACAACCGGTTTAACGGCTCTCCCTCGGCTCTTTTTTTCGGGTTCAGCCCTTTGCGGATGGCCCCGCTGACGAAATAACTCACACGGATGTTGATAAACTTCTTAGCATGCAAGCCGAAACCATGTTGGGTAAACCATTTTTCATACATGGACACAGGCCTCCAATGACACAATTCATCACCGGACAACTTCTCATCAATGCTTTCAAAAATAAAAACGCTGTCCTTCGCTACCCGGCACATTTCACCGATCAGTTTCACCACCATAGCCTCATCGGTGTTATGCTGCAATACGGTGGCCGAAAAAACGAAATCAAAGGATTGATCTTCAAACGGAAGATGTGTGCCATCCACTTTCACCAGGTTGACTTCTGCCGGCAAATGCGATCTGGCCAAGTCAATCATTTCTGCTGAAATATCGGCGCCGGTGAGCGATGCGGGTTTTTTTGTCAGGAGCGCCTTCAGGTTTCCTCCGGGTCCGGACCCGATCTCCAGTATATGTTTTCCGCTACAGTCGGTTTCGAGTAATAAGGAAAGAAAACGATCCCGTTTATACCGGTAATAGGGTTCGTCATCGCCGGCAATGACGTTTTTACCTTTGCGGGATTTGATCCGTTTTGCAACATCAGACCAGTACGGTTCGGGATGGTAGGCAGCCATAAGGGGTCAAAAATAGCCTAAAAGAAAAAAGCCCCTGGTGGCACCGGGGGCTTTTTTCTTTTACTCGACATTATCTCCCACATGTCCCTGGTACCATTTGAATACTTCCTCTCCGATGGTGCGTCCCAGTTTCAGCCCTTCCAGGTTGTCCACCTGGATATGATATCCGCCCAGCACGCGGGAGATGCCGGCCAGATCAGCCGTGTGGGTAAACGTACTCAGATCCAGGGTGATGGTATCCCCGAGACGGTTTGGTTCCGTGAGGGCCCCGGGCACGAGTTTGACTTTTTCTCCGAAATAATCATCCCCGGTAAACAAGCGCAAAACGGTGGAACATCCACCGCTCACGGTGCTATGCCCTGAAACGTAAGCAGGAAATGGCGGACACAGGAAGGTGTCCGGAGAATAGGGTCTCCACTCTTTTCCTTTTGTTTTTTGTGTTCCTTTTTCAGGACCGCACCATCCTTCGATCTCTTTGTCCCCAAAATAATGGTGCACCAGGGCATAGGGGCGGGCATAATCGTAAAACATCTTGGTGTCCCAGCAGGCAATGAAAGCATCCATGGCGGTCGCTTCCACCAGGAAATACATTTTAATATCCTGATCGAGGGTGTGCTGATCGCGGATAGAAACGTTGCGGGCGAAAATCAGCCAGTGGCCGGCCTGCTGCACCGACACCGGACCATCCCGCATAAACTCCACCAGGGCCCGCTGTTCATCCGTCATTTTAGCCTGCATGTCCACGACATCCCTGACCTCTTTCTCCAATTGTGCGGAACCGACCAGCGGTGGCGGAGGAGAACGAAACTGATCCGATGATTTCAGGGCAAGCGGTTTCACTTTACCCCAATGCGGCGTCAGGCAACCCGGGGCGAATTTTCCACCCTTTCCATCCGAAAAGTACTTAGGCTGCCAATGATTGATATCCACCAGTTTGTCTGCCGTGTTGACGGGTTTATAGCCTGTATAGTCAAAATACGGAGTGCCGTTTGAACCCGCTTCATCTCCATATTGATTGGAGCCGTCATGCTTGCGGGCTTCAATAACCGCCTTGGCCGCCAGGTTGCCGATCCCTTCCGGCGTGGAGGGATCCAAGGATGCATTGTTCGGATCGAGGCCCAGTTCCACCATGAAGGAACGGAACATGGCGCTGTCCGAATAGTAGTATTCATTGCATGCCCTGTAAGCAGCATAGCTGATCGCGATTTCTTTATTTTTTTCTGTAAACGCTTCCTCAGGCCTCCGATCGATGGCCGTTGCATAAACCGGAACGGCTTTTCCGTCATACCTCGACCAGGCGTCAAACATGGCTGTACAGATCAGGCCCAGGTATCGTGACGTAACGGTTGGCCTTGGCCTGAATCGCTCCGTGTCCCTGGCTGTGGCATCCAGGATGACCGTACCCCAGCGATAGGCCAGGTTGTCTTTGCCTTTTTTGATTTCCATGGACTGGCCGTCCAGGGAAGCAGTCTTATGATCTGCTTTACAGCCTGTTGTCAAGACAAATCCGGCCGTGAAGAGCATCATCAACAGGGAAGTGGAAGTGAGCTGTTTCATTTGAAAAATCAGGAGAATGGTCCTTAATCAGGGGCACAAGATATGAATTTGACTGTCCTTGCTACCTTAAAAAGCCCTTAGAATACAGTCATTCAGGAGGTTCTGTTGGAGTCGGGTCAATTTCAGCACAACTTGTCTCCGGGTGACCCTAATCCACCTGTGGGCCTTCATACCTTGCCAAATCGGCCCCGGGATTATCATTTACTTCGTATTTTTCAGGCCCTTTTTGGGGCTATTTTGTTGTTATAACCAAAAGCACTTTGAAACCTACCGATCTTAAGGATCCCGAATATTTCCATAAAGTTGTCGATTGCCAATATGCGTGCCCGGCTCATACACCGGTCCCGGAATATATCAGGCTGATCGCCCTTGGGAGGTACGATGACGCTTACATGATCAACTGGGAATCCAATGTATTTCCGGGCGTCCTGGGCCGTACCTGTGACCGACCCTGCGAACCTGCCTGCAGGCGCGGACGGGTTGAAGAAAAACCGGTTGCCATCTGCCGGCTCAAGCGGGTTGCAGCGGATTTCAAAGGCGATATCCGTGACCGGATCCCGCAGGGACCTTTTCCGCCCAATGGGATGAAAATTGCCCTGATTGGCGGCGGACCAGCCTCGCTGACCGTGGCCCGTGACCTGGCTCCCCTTGGGTACGAAATCCACCTCTATGATGAACAGCCCTCGGGCGGCGGTTTTATGCGGAGCCAGATTCCCTCTTTCCGCCTTCCGGAGGAGGTATTGAACGAAGAGGTCAATTATATCCTGGACATGGGTATTCATGCCCACTTCAATACCTATGTCTCCAGTCTAAAAGAAATCCTGTCAAAAGAGTATGCCGCCGTTTTTGTCGGCACGGGTGCACCCCGCGGAAAAGATCTGGCCAAACTTCCGGGCCGCTGGGAGGCTCCGGATCGTGTTCATCTGGGCATCAACTGGCTGGCCAGTGTCGCATTCGGTCATACAGACAAAATCGGCAGGAAGGTTATCGTAGTGGGGGGAGGCAATACGGCCATGGATTGTTGTCGCACCGCCAGACGCCTCGGTGGGGAAGATGTCAGGGTGGTCGTACGAAGCCCGTTTGAAGACATGAAGGCCTCTCCATGGGAAATCGAGGATGCCCAAAGTGAGGACATTCCTTTTTATAACTGCCATAATCCCAAGGCCTTTGTCGTCGAAGATGGGGTGATGAAAGGGATGTTGTTTGAAAAAGTGAAAGCGGTATACGATTCCCGTGGCAGAAGAAGCCTGGTCTCCACGAATGAACCCGATGTATTTTTCGAAGCGGATGATGTACTGATGGCCATTGGCCAGGATAATGCATTTCCCTGGATCGAACGCGATCTGGGAATCGAATTCGGGGAGTGGGATTTACCCGTTGTCCATAAGACCACCTTCCAATCCACGCTGCCAAAAGTCTTCTTTGGCGGAGATGCCGCTTTTGGCCCGGAAAATGTCATCACGGCAGTGGCCCACGGGCACCAGGCGGCCATCTCCATGGATCTCTTTTGCCGGAAAGAAAGTGTGGATCAGCGTCCCGCCCCCATGACAAATCTCTTTAGCCTGAAGATGGGTATCCATGAGTGGAGTTATGACAATTTCGTCGTGGAGGATCTCCGGTATAAAGTCCCGCATGCCAGCAAGGAGACCACGCTCCAAAACCGCAAGATTGAAGTGGAGCTTGGTTTTGATATGTTGCTCGGGCATAAGGAAGCCCAGCGGTGTCTCAATTGCGATGTACAGACGGTTTTCGAACGAAGCCGTTGCATCGAATGTGATGCCTGCGTCGATATCTGTCCCACGAGTTGTATCACCTTCACCCAGGACGGGGAAGAGGATGAGCTTCGCAACCGGTTAATCGTACCGGCGCTCAACAAATCCCAGGCACTCTACGTATCGGATGTATTGCCCACCGGAAGAGTGATGGTCAAAGATGAGGATGTCTGTCTTCATTGCGGCCTCTGTGCCGAGCGCTGCCCCACGTCCGCCTGGGATATGCAGCAATACTATTATCAAGTCACGAAAGCATCGAATGTATGTCCGCCGGTCATGGTGTAAATGATTTTGTGGTACGGTTTGCCAACGTCAATGGGACCGGATCTGCCAGCGCCAATATGCTCTTCGCTAAATCAGTTTTCCGCAGTGGCGTTCCGGTATCCGCCAAAAATATATTTCCCTCCAATATCCAGGGATTACCTACCTGGTACGAAGTCCGCGTCAGTGGCAAAGGCTATATCGGACGCCGGGACGGCATCAACCTGCTCGTGAGCGTCAATCCTCAAAGCCTGGAGCAGGACATACGGTCCGTTCTCCCCGGGGGTTACTTTTTATACGACAGCACCTGGCCGCTGGTCGATGAAAAACGCCGAACAGATCTGCATTACCTGGAGATCCCGCTCATGGAATTGAGCAATAAGCATTTTTCCGAACCGCGTTTCCGCCAGTTGTTTAAAAACATCATTTACATAGGTGCCCTGTCGGCCCTGTTGAATATCGACCGGGAAATTTTTGTCGGACTGCTCCATGATCAATTCCCGGGTAAAGAAAAAGTGGTGGCCAACAACCTCAAGGCACTTGACCTCGGCATTGAATTTGCGCGGTCAAACTGGAAATGTCCTTTGGATTTTCATATTGAGCCAATGGATCTGACTGCCGGAAAAATCATGATAGACGGTAATACCGCCTGTGGCCTCGGCGCCGTCTTTGGCGGAGCCACCGTGATGGCCTGGTACCCGATCACCCCTTCTACTTCTGTGGCGGATGCCTTCGAAGAATATTGCCGTAAACTCCGGGTAGATCCGGAAACCGGCAAGAATAAATATGCGATCGTACAGGCGGAAGATGAACTGGCGGCGATCGGCGTCGTCATCGGTGCAAACTGGAATGGTGCCCGTGCTTTTACCGCCACCAGCGGACCGGGCTTATCCCTGATGAATGAATTCCTTGGGCTGGCTTATTTTGCCGAGATTCCAACCGTGCTCATTGACGTGCAGCGTGCCGGCCCATCCACCGGAATGCCGACACGCACCCAACAGGCGGATCTGATCTCCGCCTTCTATGCATCCCACGGAGATACCCGTCATGTTCTCCTGTTCCCATCCACGCCAACCGAGTGTTTTGACATGACCGCCAGCGCTTTTGATCTCGCCGAGCGATTGCAGACACCGATTATGGTCATGACGGATCTGGACCTTGGCATGAATGAGCATATGTCGGACCCTTTGTCCTGGGATTACCGGCGGACGCATGACCGTGGCAAAGTGCTTTCCGCAGAAGAGCTGGACAAGATGGAAAAGTTTGGACGGTATCTGGATGTGGACAAGGACGGAATCACCTATCGGACCCTTCCCGGTACGCATCCGTCCAAAGGTTCTTTCTTCACCCGTGGCACTTCGCGGGATGAGTATGCCAGGTATACGGAAGACGGCCACGCCTATGTCCGGAATATGGACAGGCTGATGAAAAAATGGAATACAGCCAAGACCCTGGTCCCCGTTCCTGAAATGTATCCGGATCCCCAGGACCCGGATATCGGGATGATCTTCTTCGGAACCACCACCCAATCAGCGTTGGAGGCGATCGATCATCTGCGTGCGCAGGGGATTCGCCTGGATGGCATGCGATTAAAAGCCACTCCTTTCTCCCAGGAGGTGATTGATTTCATCCTGGAGCACGAATCGGTTTTTGTCGTGGAGCAAAACCGCGACGGCCAGATGCGCAATATCCTGCTGACCGAGCTGGAGATTGATCCCAGGCGATTGGTCTCTGTTCTGAATTATGACGGTTTCCCCATCACGGCGGACCAGATCATAAGCCAGGTCAACCAACATATACCCCTCCCTCAATCCGCCGTTTAAATGAAAAGCGAAAAGAGAAAAATGAACAGGATTTGCAGGCGTTGCTGACAGGAGTCATTTTTCGCGCATCACTTCACACCATTCCATAAAAAATGAGCTATAAGAAACCATCCTTCCGCCATCCTTCTGCCGGTGTCAATGCCATCGGTTTCACGCGTAAAGACTATGAAGGTGCCCTGTCCACCCTGTGTGCAGGTTGCGGACATGATTCCATCAGTGCCGCCATCGTGCAGGCTTGTTACGAGATGGCGCTGCCGCCCCACCGGGTGGCCAAGATTTCAGGGATCGGATGTTCCTCCAAGACGCCTACCTATTTTTTATCCCAGAGCCATGGCTTCAACTCCGTGCATGGCCGAATGCCGTCCGTGGCTACCGGGGCCGTACTGGCCAACAGGGAACTGACCTATATCGGGGTCAGTGGTGACGGGGATTCCGCTTCCATTGGGATGGGACAGTTTGCCCATGTCATCCGCCGCAATCTCAACATGCTCTACATCGTGATGAACAATGGTTGTTACGGACTGACGAAAGGGCAGGATTCCGCAACAGCTGATCCGGGGTCGGTGGGCAAGTCGGGCGTGATGACCGTACTGAGTTCCATTGACCTGGCGGGCCTGGCGCTCGAACTGGGCGCAGGCTTCGTCGCCCGAAGTTTTTCAGGGGACAAGGAGCAATTGATCCCTTTGATCAAAGCCGGGATCAGTCACCAGGGATTTGCGCTGCTGGATGTGCTGTCACCCTGTGTGACATTTAACAATACGACGACGTCGACCAAATCCTATACCTATGTGCGGGATCATATGGGATCCACCTCGATCGCGGACTACGTACCGGAGAAAACCGAGATTACGGCCACGGTCGCTCCCGGTGAAAGTAAAGTGATCGAGATGCATGATGGGTCCGCGTTAAAAATATCATCTCTTGCTTCGGGCTGGGATCCGACCGACCGGCTTTCCGCCATCAACGCGATTCACAAGGCCAATGCCCATGGCGAAGTACTCACCGGGTTGTTGTATATCGATGCCAAGCAACCGGAAGTCCATCATGTGCTCCGGACAGTGGATCGGCCATTGAATGCCCTGAAGCAAAAGGAGTTGGTTCCGAACCGGGAGGCCCTGGAGGAGATCAATGAAGCATTCCGGTAGAATTCCCCAAAAGCAGGATCTAGTCCTACCCACCCGGTCGACATTATGCCCCGGGGAAAGTCCCTGATACCCTTATTTCTAAGGGTTTTTACTGATTTTTAAGGTTGTTAAAAAAAACTTAAAAAATTCGCCAAAATCCCCGTACATTTGCGGCCACAATTGATAAAAAATCATAAGCAACATGAAAAAACTTTTGTTATTCGCCCTTCCTTTACTGATGATTTCCTGTAAAGGTGTTGAGCAATACCGTGCCGGAATCGAAGAACTCTCCGGCAACTGGGACACCACCACCAAGGCTGTTACCGACTTTGCCGGTATGGTCAGCACTGACCTGTCCAACTATACCCAGGCACTCGCCGGCGTAAAGGTGGACGACATGACCGCCAAGAAAATGAAACCTGAGCAGACCGCTGCTCTGGATGCCGCCAAGAAAGCCGTTACCGACGCTCTCGGCGCTTATGCACCTTTCCAGCAAACCATCAACGATTTCGTGAAGACCTGGTCTGAGAAAGCCGCTGATGTGACCGCGCTGAAAGATGGCCTCGCCGCCGGTAAGATCGAAGGTGATGTCGCTGGCAAGCTCACGGAACTGGGCGCCCTCGTCACCACCGCTAATGATAACCTGAAGGCCTGGCAAGGCTCCTACGGCACCGTCAAGGGTGGTGTAGACACCGCTATGGCTGCCCTCAGCCAAATGATGAGCAGTCTTTCCGCTCCTGCTGGCAAGAAGTAATCATTCGCTTGCAAGAAATGATAAGGCCCCGCACCTGGTGCGGGGTCTTTTTTTTTAAGTCCAGTATCTTTGCCCCATGTATAAGGATAAAAAGGTCGTCGTCGTCCTGCCCGCCTACAACGCTTCCCGCACCCTTGCCAAAACCTATGCGGAAATCCCCCACGACCTCGTGGATGAAATCATCCTTTGCGATGACGCCAGCCGCGACAATACGGTTGAAACGGCCCTCGCCCTCGGGATCGAACATATCATCCGCCATGAAGAAAACCGTGGTTACGGCGGAAACCAGAAGTCCCTCTACAGGAAAGCCCTGGAGATCGAAGGCGACATTGTCATCATGCTCCATCCGGACTATCAGTACACTCCCCTGTTGATCCCCAGCATGGTCAATATCATCGGCGAAAACCTCTACCCGGTCGTCCTGGGGTCCCGAATCCTCGGGAAGGGCGCCCTTCGCGGCGGAATGCCGGTCTATAAATACTACGCCAACCGGTTTCTGACCCTGTTCCAAAACTGGATGGTCAGCTATAAACTGTCGGAATACCACACCGGCTACCGGGCTTTCAGCAGCGAAGTGCTCCGGTCGATCCCCTTCGATGACAACTCGGATGATTTCATTTTTGACAATGAAATGCTCTCCCAGATCATTTATGCCGGATTTCCGATCGCCGAGGTGACCTGCCCCACCAAATATTTTGAAGAAGCCTCTTCCATCAACCTGACCCGGAGTATTAAATACGGACTGGGCGTATTGCGCGTATCCATCCTGCACCGGCTGCAGAAATGGGGAGTCATCCACCATCCGCTCTACAACGCAATCCAGGTGCGCAAAGCCAATCCTGAACCTGTCCGCTTATAATGGTGTTGTCCCTTTCACTGACCAGGGTATGACCAAAACGGACATCCGGAATTTATCGCTCACCGACGTACAGGCCGTAATGGCCTCATTAGGTCAGCCCGCCTACCGGGCGCAGCAAGTCTATGACTGGATGTGGAAACTCGGCGCCAGGAGTTTTGAGGACATGACGAATGTACCCGTGACACTCCGGGAGGCGCTCGGAGCGAAATTTACTTTTCACAGTATCCGCCTGGACCTGCGGCAGGTCAGCCAGGACGGTACGGTCAAATCCAGGTATATCCTGCAGGACGGCCACAAGATCGAGTCGGTACTGATACCGGTGGTATCCGAAAAGAGGGCCACGGCCTGTGTTTCGTCACAAGTGGGCTGCAGCCTTACCTGCAGTTTTTGTGCCACCGGTAAGATGGGAAGGATCCGTAACCTGACGGCAGCGGAGATTTATGACCAGGCCTTTGACATGGACCGGCTCAGCCGCGAAATGGTGGGGTATCCACTGACCAACATTGTCTACATGGGCATGGGAGAACCGCTGCTCAATTACCAGCAGGTGATGGAAAGTATCCATCATATCACCAGTCCGGACGGAATGGGCTGGTCCCCCAAACGCATCACAGTGAGTACCGCGGGAATCGCGAAAATGATCCGCCGGATGGGTGATGAGCAGGTTAAATTTAACCTGGCGCTATCCCTGCACGCCGCGGATGATCTGAAGCGGAACGAGATCATGCCGATCAATGAAACCAATAACCTGCAGGAATTGATGGAGGCGCTGGACTATTTTTATAAAATGACCCATGGCCGTATCTCCTTTGAATATATCGCGCTGAAAGGATTTAACGATACCGCGGAAGACGCCGACATGCTGGTCAAATTGTGCCGCCGGCAGTTTCCTGTCCGCGTCAACGTGATCGAATACAACCCGGTCGAAGGTGTTCCTTTCAGAAAATCAGAGGAAGCAAGCGTGGATCTTTTTGCTAAAAGAGTTCGCGACAAAGGTGTGATGATCACCGTGCGCCGGAGCCGGGGAAAGGATATTGACGCGGCCTGCGGGCAACTGGCGAATAAGGCCTGACCTGTAGCACACAGATGACAGGGTATAGCATCTCTTTACCACGGAAGTCGCGAAAGGATTGTCCTATTTCGCTGAAGGGCGATTAGCCTGTCAGCATAGCTGATCATCTGTCAATTCGCTTCCGTGCTGACAAACGTATAGGCGGTCAGGCAGTTACCGTAAAATGTTGGGATGAGCAGAAGGCGTTTATCTTCCACCACTTCAATATCGGCCGCATTTAGTCTGGCTTCCCGGGAATCCAGGATTTCCGTTATCCTGCCGGTAGCACCGATATGATAGATTTCCCCAGCCCAATTGGACACGAGCCATCCCGGCCCGTATTTTTCCACCCCGTCTCCGCCGGGGATACTGTCGGCTACCATCTGGACCCGGAGGGTGGACAGGTCCAGCCGGTATACCTGGCCGGAATTGGATCCGGTGACCAACAGTTGATTGCCCTCGACATACACGCCGTTTGCCCCGCCCAGCTGCTGATCCATCAGCACCGTGATTACCTGCCCTTCTTTCAGGGCGTAGACCGTATTCGTGTTGGTGTCGGTAAAGTAAACTGAACCATCCTCCGCAACCGCTATATCATTGAGAAAAGATGCACCCTTTACCGGCCATGTCCGGGTGATTTTGCCGGAGGCTATATCAATCGCGACCAGTCTGTCGATGTCGGTGACATACAGGGTTTGACGGTCTATCCCCATTCCCTTGGGGGCACTGAGCCCGGTGACCCATTTCCGGGTGATGATCTTTCCATCGAGTCCCAGCCGGGCGATAAATCCATCCATATCCTTTTTACCGGCAGACACGCTGTTGATACAGGAGACGTACAGCAGGTTGTTGTTCGGATCAAATAACACAGATTCGGCGGTTGTGAGCGTCGTATCAGAGATCCAGAGCAGGTGCAATCCCGGTACCGGTGTATCCTTCAGTGTGTCTGAATCAGCTGCTGCGGGAATATCCGTATGGGTAGTTTCCTTCGGTTTGCAGGAAGTCATCAAAGCACCCAGGCAAAACAATGCCAGAAAAATGTTCCTTGTTTCCATCACAGGGTATTGAAACCGGAAACCTCTTTAGCGATCCGAATATTGTCTTTCATAAAAAGCGCGGTAAGAACCATCCATGACATTTTCAATCCACGTTTCATTTGCCAGGTACCAGTCCACGGTTTTCGCCAGCCCGGATTTAAAATCCGTGGCCGGTGACCAGCCTAACTCATGATGGATTTTACTGAAGTCAATGGCATAGCGATGGTCGTGCCCCGCCCGGTCCCTGACAAACCGGATGAGTTCTTCAGAACTGCCCAACAACCGGCCCATGCGATCATCCATGAGCCTGCATAAGGTGCGGACGAGGTCGATGTTTTTCCATTCATTCCCCCCGCCGATGGTATAGGTTTCACCTGGCTTTCCGTGGTGAAAGAGGAGGTCGATGGCCTCAGCGTGATCTTCCACATAGAGCCAGTCGCGAACATTGGTTCCTTCGCCATATACCGGCAGGGGAAGTCCCTTCCGGATATTTTGGATCATCAGCGGGATCAGTTTTTCTGGGAACTGGTTGGGTCCGTAATTGTTGCTGCAATTGCTGATCACCACCGGAAGGCCATACGTGGAATGATAGGCGCGGACGAGGTGATCACTCCCTGCTTTGGAAGCGGAATAGGGACTTCGGGGAGCATAGGGAGTCTTTTCCGTAAAGTATCCGGTCTCCCCCAGCTCGCCATAAACTTCGTCCGTGGAGATGTGATAGAAAATACCGTTCACTTTTTGTTCCTTCCAATACCGTCGGGCCGCTTCCAACAGGGTCCCGGTACCCAGGACATTGGTGCGGACAAAAGCGATGGGATCTTCGATAGAACGATCCACATGTGATTCAGCGGCGAGATGAATGATGCCCTCCACGCGATATTCGGAAAGGGTTTGGTGGATAAAAGAAAAATCGGTTATATCTCCTTTGATGAAATCATAATTAGGGGCTTCCTGGACGTCCTTCAGGTTATTGAGGTTTCCCGCATAGGTGAGGAGATCCAGGTTGAGGATGCGGTAAGCCGGATACCGGTTGACCAGCCGCCGGACCACGTGAGAGCCAATAAAACCGGCCCCGCCGGTGATCAGTATGGTTTTGGATTGAGACATAATTGTATTTGTGCAGGGTCAGCAAAATTAACCCGAATCATGTATACCCTGCCTGTTTTAAGGTTAATTAACCACACAACATCCCGCCGATTTCATTGTTCACCCATCCTTGATCATTCACCGGTTCTTGCCAAATTTGTCGACATGAATCATACCCAAAACAAATCAGGATTCCTCGCCCTGGATGACCAGGCCGTAAGCTTTGCCGAATTGTTTTTCGACCTGGTGTTTGTCTATGCCATCACGCAGGTGGTGCATTTGATGCATGGCGCGTTTGATTGGGCGCACCTGGGCCAGGCGGTACTGGTCTTTTGGCTGGTTTGGTGGGGTTGGACCCAATATTCCTGGGCACTCAACGCGGCGGATACCAGGCACCGGACGATCCAGATCGCGATCCTGACCGCCACTTCCATCGCATTCTTTATGGCGGTCAGCGTACCGGAGGCTTTCGGGAAATCCTCGATGTGGTTTGCCGGCGCTTATGTGCTCGTCCGCAGCATTGGCCTGATGATCTATCTCTGGGTGACATGGCCTCATGAAAAAATGCGGGAAGCAGTGAAAACATTTGCCATTTTTTCTGTCGCGGGATTGCTGGCAGCCCTGGCGGGTGGCTATGCCGGCGGCAAATGGCAATATATTTTCTGGGGCATGACCATTCTGCTGGATGTGTTGGCTGCTGCCATCGGGGGGCGAAACGATTCATGGAATCTGCATCCCAGGCATTTCGCGGAACGGCACGGCTTGTTTATCATCATCGCCCTGGGTGAAACCCTGATCATTGCCGCCGGTGCGGTGACAGAAGATTACACGAAAGACTACCTCCTCACGGTCAGTATCCTCTCGATCGGGATCACCTGCGGACTGTGGTGGATTTATTTTTTCCGTGCGAAAGACCGGCTTGAACATGCCATGGCCGGTCTCCGGGGTGCCGCCAGGTCGGAAATGGCCAGGGATGCCTACAGCCTGCTGCATTTTCCCATCATGTGCGGTCTGCTCATCTACGCCTATGCCATCCAGGAAGCGATGGCCCATCCGGATGAAGTGATGGCGCATGGTACCCGGCTAGCCCTCGCCCTGGGCATTTTCATTTTCTCCATGGGCATTGCGGTAACGCATTGGCGTGGCACCCGGATGATCCTGTATGGGCGGTTTATCATCACCGCGCTACTGGCACTCGTTGTATATGCATTATCCGGATGGGAAACCTATTGGGTCATGAGCGCAGCCCTTACGGGATTGTTGGTGCTCTGTGTGTGGGAAGAAATTTTCTGCCCGTTTACGGTATAAAAAGGAAAAGCCGCACTGGCGGCTTTTCCTTTACTATCGTCCATGACATTGCTTGTATTTCTTGCCGCTGCCGCATGGACAGGGATCATTGCGACCTACCTTGGGTTCGTCCCGCCGGACGGTTTCCACCACTGTTTCAGCGCGGCGTCCTGCAGCCGCCGCAGCGGCCTTACGGGCAACTTCTTCGGTACGGTTGGTTCTGACTTTACTCAGATCCGTCCGCTGTTCACGTGCTTCGCGTACTTCATCCGAGCCGGCCAGTAACAGATGGCCGCGGGAGAGGTAGGAACATACATCCTGGTTGATTTTAAAGACCAGCCCCTCAAACAACTCGTACGCTTCCATTTTGTAGATCACCAGCGGATCTTTCTGTTCAAAAGAAGCCGCCTGGGCGGATTCTTTCAGGTCATCCATGTGGCGCAGATGTTCTTTCCAGTGATCATCGATCAGGGACAGCGTGACCGCTTTTTCAATATCGATCATCACAGAACGTCCTTTCGTATCCACTGCCTCTTTGAGATCGGCCGATACCGGCAACGCGTGCTTCCGCCCGTCCGTAAAGGGTATGGCAATGCGTTTGTACCGGTGACCCTCGTTTTCATAGACGTTTTTGATCACTGGCATCAGCACTTCCGCGATCTTGTATCGTTTGTTCTCGTATTCCTTTTGCACCTGGGACTGGTACATCTCGACCAATATTTCCTCACCACTGGTGAGGAATGTCTCTTGATCGATGTCGGGAACGGATCCCAGGACACTCATGCTCTCCGCGACGAAACCTTCGTAATCATTGCGTCCTTTCAACGAACTGACAATGTTTTCACACATCGACATGAACATCGAATTGATGTCCAACTGCAGGCGGGCGCCTTCCAGGGCATGTTTGCGCTTGCGGTAGATCGCTTCCCGCTGGATATTCATCACGTCATCATACTCCAGCAGGCGCTTCCGGATGCCGAAGTTATTTTCTTCCACTTTTTTCTGGGCGCGTTCGATCGATTTGGTGACCATGCTGTGCTGGATCACTTCCCCTTCCTTATGCCCCATGCGATCCATCACTCTGGCTATGCGCTCCGAATGGAAGAGGCGCATCAGGTTGTCTTCCAGCGATACGTAAAACTGGGAGGAACCCGGATCTCCCTGCCGGCCGGAACGGCCGCGCAACTGCCGGTCCACGCGCCTTGAATCATGGCGCTCCGTCCCGATGATCGCCAGACCACCGGCATCCTTGACACCGGGACCTAACTTGATGTCCGTACCCCGTCCCGCCATATTGGTAGCGATGGTGACCCGGCCGGCGTGTCCGGCTTCCGCCACGATCTCGGCTTCGCGCTGATGCTGTTTGGCGTTGAGCACATTGTGCGGGATGCCGCGCAATTGAAGCATGCGGCTTAGTTTTTCGGAAATATCCACTGACGTCGTACCGACCAAAACGGGCCTGCCGGCTTTGGTCAGCGATGCGATATCATCGATGACAGCATTGAATTTCTCCCGGGCAGTCTTGAACACAAGATCTTCCCGGTCATCCCGGACGATGGGTTTATTGGTCGGAATGACCACGACATCCAGTTTATAAATCTGCCACAACTCACTGGCTTCGGTTTCCGCCGTCCCGGTCATCCCCGCGAGTTTGTGGAACATCCGGAAATAATTCTGAAGCGTGACAGTAGCGTAGGTTTGTGTGATCTCACCCACTTTTACATTTTCCTTGGCCTCAATCGCCTGGTGTAAGCCATCCGAATACCGGCGGCCCTCCATCAGGCGGCCCGTCTGTTCATCCACGATTTTCACCTGGCCCTCCAATACCACGTATTCTTCGTCCCGCTCAAACAGCGTATAGGCTTTGAGTAACTGGCTGATGGCATGCAGGCGGCGTGATTTGATGGAAAAATCCTGTGCCAATGTCTGGCGGGCATTGGTGAGCGCCTCTCCTTTCAGTTCCGGATTATCGGTGATAGCCTGCATCTGGGCCACGATATCGGGCAGGATAAAGAAGTTGGGGTCAGCATTATACCTGGCCAAAAACTCGGTACCCTGTTCGGTCAATTCCACCTGGCGGTTTTTCTCGTCGATGGTAAAGTAGAGCGGCTCATCCACGAGGTGCATGTTTTTAGACTGCTCCTGCATGTAATGATTCTCGGTCCGTTGGAGCATCACTTTGATACCTTCCTCCGACAGATACTTGATCAGGGGTCGGTTTTTTGGCAAGGCCCGGTAGGAACGCAACAGCGCCATCCCCGCTTCTCCTTCCTGGTAACCGGATTTGCCTTCTTGTACCAGTTTGCGGGCATCCGAGAGGTATTGTGTGGCCAGCTTGCGCTGGGCGTCCATGAGTTTCTCCACGTAGGGTCTCAGCTCCATGTATTCCTGCTCCTCAGCCCCTTCCGGAACCGGTCCGGAGATAATCAAGGGCGTCCGTGCGTCATCGATCAGGACGGAGTCAACCTCGTCGACCATGCAATAGTGATGCTTGCGTTGCACTTGCTCTTCCGGGGAGCGGACCATGTTGTCCCGGAGATAATCGAAACCAAATTCGGAATTGGTACCATAGGTAATGTCGCTGTAATAGGCTGCGCGACGCTCCGGGCTATGGGGTTTGTGCTTGTCGATGCAATCTACGGTCAGGAACAGGAATTCGAAGATCGGTCCCACCCATTCACTGTCGCGCCGGGCGAGGTAATCGTTGACGGTGACGATGTGCACCCCTTCTCCGGCAAGGGCATTCAGGTAGGCGGGCAACGTGGCCACAAGGGTTTTTCCTTCACCGGTGGCCATTTCCGCGATTTTACCGTCATGAAGCACCATCCCGCCGATCAGCTGTACATCGTAGGGAACCATGTTCCACTTGATCTTGCCTCCCGCAGCAACCCATTCGTTTTTCCAAAGGGCCGTGTCCCCTTCGATGGTGATGTAGGGTTTCCGGATGGACAGATCACGGTCATGCGCTGTGGCCGTCACGGAGATGGTCTCGTGTGCTACAAAGCGGTTGCAGGTTTCTTTGACGACGGCAAAAGCTTCCGGAAGCATGGTCATCAGGATCTCTTCCAGGGACTTGTCCCGCTCCTTGATCGCTTCATCCAGCTCCTTGTAGAGTTCTTCTTTGACGGAGAAATCCGCCTCCTCCTCCGCATCCGTACGGAGGGTAGTGATTTCATCATCGATGTCCCGGAGGAAGGTCTGGATGCGGTCCCGGAATTCCAGGGTCTTTAGACGGAGCTCATCGTGGCTAAGGGATTGAAACTGAGCCGCGAATTCATTAGTGGTTTCGACTATGGGAGAATAATTCTTGATATCGCGCTCATATTTCGAACCAAAGAGCTTGGTGAAAATTTTAAACATAATTTTATTGACCGATTAAAGGTGCAAAGATATGATCAGATACCGTACCAATAGGGGTCTGGCGTGCCAATTTGTCATGAGCTTGTTAATCCTTGTGATGGGTTGTACAGGAGACCAGCCGCATAACACCGGCCTGGCCATCTATTATTTTCCACTGGATCAGTTTCCGATCGGTGGGGTGACTTACCGCTATCGAAACATGCGGGATACCCTGGCTGACCCGGAAATATGGCATTACCAGAAGGTGGCGCCCCGGCGTATGCTGAGTGTGAATAAAGATGCGGAAGGGCATGATTTATTGTATCAATATGACCGTTTTACGCCCACCGGTGTGGTCACCGATTCGTTGATTCTCTTTTTTCAGGACGCTCTCGAACATAAACATCGCATCCCCGTAAAAGTTATTGCCCCAAACCGGTTTCCATTTGATGCGGTCGATTCCACGAAAGTGTGGCTGACGCACCTGGACTGGAAGCAGCCAAAGGATTCGCTCCATGTGGTCCTGGAACGCAGGCGGCGCTACCTGGGTCCTGTCACCTGGACGTATGAAGGGAGAAGCATTCCGGCCGTGCGATTCCGGACGGAGGACAAATTGGAGACGGAAGAAGTGGGCTGGACCAATTCAGCCTGGACGGGAGAAGAAATCTATGCGAAGGGAATCGGCCTGGTATATTACCGCCGGAATATTGCCGAGGGGATGGTGCTGGAATTTGCGTTGGAAACCCGGAAAGAGTAGTTGCCCCGTCCGGGACGGGGCAACCGGATTGTATCGGGTTAGCTGATGGCTTTAAACCATTGCTGGAACATGTCTCCAACCACGGGCGTAGGCTTTTGTTCACCGCTGATCGCCCCCAGCAGGCTGATGACCCAGAGCACAAGCACCGCGATGCTGATGACTGTAGAGATAATATTGAGGGTCAGCATACCGATGATGGTGCCTGCAATGGCCAGGATGAAGAGGCCCAGGTTTTGCCGGAGGTAGAAGGAGGTGTTGGGGCCTTTATCGGATTGGTTCATCACCAGGGCAATGATCCAGCCGATGAGCGTGATGTGAGCTACAATAGATTTGGTCTTGTCGTCCATGATTGGTTTTGGTTTAGATGATAGCTTAAAAATATAAAACGGGAGGGATACCGATACAAATTTTATTTCAGGGGTTTACCAGGATGCCTGGAGGGACAGCACAGGAATGAGGCCGAGTTGTTCCTGCGCCACTACTTTTTGGAGAAAGGGATCATAATAATGATAGGCGATGTTGGTACTACCCATCAGGTTTTGAATATCCAGGGACCAGCGCCAGCGGACGGTTTTTGTCGATGTGGTACGGGTTAGGCCGGCGTCGATCCGTTTGAAAGCGGGCAGATGCTGATCGTACAAGCCGGTTGACGAATAGTAGGTGGTTTCCAAAGCCTTTGACAGGGTCGTATCAATGGTTTGTTCCCAAAGCCCGCCGTTCCATATACCCCGAAATGAAATATTCCATATTCTTTTTTTACCACCCCTGTCTTTGATCCACTCTTTGGAAAGATGAAAATGAGAAGCCCATTTGCCATTATACAAACCGGGTTCCTGTTTGGTTGTGGTCGTGCCTCTCCGGCTGTCAAAGACGGATTGATTAAACCCTATTCCCCATCCATTTGGGTTAGTGTAAGTCCAGGAAAATTCCATCCCTTTGTTTTCCGATTCCCCATCGGGCGTAGCGAGCCTGATGCCGAAATTATCCCTGTTGCCGGGGTAATCTGCCAGGTAATAAGGCAATCCGGATTGTATGTAGTCCCAGGTCCAATGATGCGATTGTTGAAAATACAGGCGAAAGGAAAAGCGATGCCGTTGGGTTTCACCCGTTAACCCGGTTTCATACGCATCCGCTAAAAAATAATTGTTTTGAATACCCTGGGTAGCAGCAAGCAATGGCTCTTCCGCCGAGTGCCGGAACAGGACAAAGGATTCCCAATGCCGGCTGAATGGGAAACGGAGGCCAGCCTGGAAGCCGGTGTTGAAATGGTTATAGCGCAGGGAATGCAATTCATCAGCCCCTAGCTCCATCGTCAGCCAGGGTGCCAGCTGGACAGAGGTCCGGAAATATAACCGGAGCCGGGAATCTTCCCTGAAGGGCAGTGACGTATACAACCCGGTATTGTAAGAACGGAGCAAATGATCTATTCCCAAAGTCGAAACCCAATGGCGTGCATGCGAAAAGGAAGTTTCGGCGAAGGATGCCAACACGGCTATTTTTTCATTGAGCTCAACAGGAAGGGAGGGAACACCGAATTGATTTTGTTTATCATAATCGGATTGGTTTGTTGAAAAGGCAAGACCAGCCCGAATGACCTGACCGCGATTCGCATAGAAGTCATACCGGCATCCCGCTCCCAGGATATTGTTGGCGTAATCGATATCCAGGAAATCCTTGTATCGTTTACGGTCCTCAGCGGCTTCTATATGGTCAAACTGATTATAACTGTGGCCTGCCCATGCAAAGAGTTTCAATTTGTGGCGGAGATTCTGGTGGAGATAGGAAACGACCCCGTCTGAAAACCCAATCTTTTCTCCTCCAAAATCTGCGCCCAGATCCGTGAGCAATCCCGTGAAACTGTACCGAAGGTTGATGTCGAGGATACCGTTTGATCCGATTTTCGCGCCTCCTCCCACTTCCATACCGATCAGACCTGCTTTGGCTCTCCATTCCGGCGAAGCCGATTCATGCAAGTGCATATTGATAGCGGCGCCGCTGTTTCGCTGAAAGGAATTGGGCGTAATGCCGGTATATATATCCGTTTCGCCCAGTATCTGCGCGGAAAACATGTTGACGCCACCACCATACTGCGTCGGCAAATCCGAAAATGTCCCGGCATTGCTCGTATGGTTCGGATTGACAATGGGCAAGCCTTCCAGGTACCAGGAATTAAAAACCGGGGATTGACCACGGGCCGAAAAATGATTTGCCTGGTCATTCAGCATGACAATACCTGGCGCACTGTGGGCTATCCGAACCGGATCCTCAAAATTTCCGGCAATGCGTTGAAAATCCTCCGCCGTGATGTGGCTGACCGAATAAGCCTGCGCCTTGCCATGCGCCACAACGGTCACTCCTTTGAGCGCAATGATCTCTTTTTCCAAAAACACATCCAACCGCAGGGTGGAATATCCATCCAGTAGGATCCCGGTGAATTCCTGGTCTGTGAATCCGGGAGCCTGAACAATCAGCTTGACTCTGCCGGCAAAGGGGGAAAGGATATTGAAGTAACCCAGACTGTCCGATATCGTTTGTTGGCTCGTCGTATCCGGATACAGACAGGATATGGTCGCGCCTTTCACCGGAAGATGTGAAGAGACATCTGCAACATGACCAAACACTCCTTGGGCCGCAAGACCCATTGGAAAGGAGGACAACCAAAGTACCAGGAGGACAATAAAAAAAGAATCCCGCTGAAAGGCGGGATTCCTGAGGATCATAACTTGTTGGTTTTTCGACCTGGATACTGTCATCGAAAAATCTTGAGTGATCGGGGCGAAAGATAATGCAATTATCAGGACATC
>CAZTXO010000009.1:65588-79586 GCA_964617515.1 uncultured Saprospiraceae bacterium
TCATCGAAAAATCTTGAGTGATCGGGGCGAAAGATAATGCAATTATCAGGACATCCTCCAAAATATATTTTCAACACGATTGTTCACATCCCCGGGATCAGGCACCTGCATGGTTTTTGTAATTTTAGCTGGTGGGAATATCGGGGCTTTTCCGTCCGTTTGTCATTGCCGGTCTGATCATCGGTTGCGCCTGCACCGGGACCAGCCAGCCAACAGTTTCTTTTCGAACGGGTGAATTTCCATTGATACCCCGGACAAGCCAAGCGAGATCCTCTGCCGAGGCGCAATATCTTTTTTATAAGGCGGATCAGGTATTATCCTTTACTGAAAGAAAGGCCCTGTATGACCAGGGTATCCAGATCCTCTATGCCTTGCAGGATCATCTCTATTGGGTGCGCGTGACGCAAAGCCTGGAAGAGGAATACAATAGCCGATTATTTGACCTGCCTCCATCGTATAAACTCGGGATAGATCCTGCGGATCGTTCACTGGCCAATCGATTCAGGTTGACCGTAGCGAAAGGGCTGACGAAGGAAGAAATGGAAACGTGGACCAGGCAAACGCGGGGCCGGATCCTGGATACCCGGGGGCTTCCCTTTGGCCTGATGGATGTGGAGATTCCGCCTGCGTCCCTGGACGCCCTGATCGAAACATCGTGGATCGCCTTTATCCAGGCGATCCCGGTAGATGAACCGATCAATTATCGGGCACTTCCCGGAGAACGCGGCTGGGGATTGATCTCTCCTTTGTTTCGCGGATTGGATGGATCCGGGATGACGGTTGGCATAGGGGATGGTGGCCGGCTGGAAGTTCATGAAGACCTGGCGCGTGATTACCTGGACCTCGCCAGTTTCGGCACGAGTTCGCATGCCACCCAGGTATCCGGCATCATCACCGGGGCATGCCTGGTGGATCCATTCTACGGTTTTGGTTATGCGCCCAATGCCCACATCCTGCTCCGCAATTTTTCAGATATTCTTTGGTCCTCACCGGACTACCTCGAAGATTACGGGATGTGCCTGACGAACAATTCATACGGAGCCGGTCTCAATGATTGCACCTATATGGGCGATTATGACGGCACCAGTTCGGCCTTGGATGCGATGGTTTCCGACCATCCACAATTGCTGCATGTCATATCCGCCGGTAATTCCGGCAATTCCACCTGCGCACCTTATCCGACGCGGTACGCCACCATCGCCGGAGGCTATCAGTGTGCCAAAAATGTATTGGTAGCGGGCGCGATCACCAACACCGATGGCAATGCTACTTTTTCCAGCCGCGGTCCGGTGGATGATGGTCGCCTCAAGCCGGAAATCGTCGCGTATGGTTCTGGCCGGTTTAGCACGATCGGTACCAATCAATACAGCAGCAATTCCGGCACCAGTTTTTCATCGCCGGCCACTACAGGGGTTGCCACGTTGCTCTATGAGCGCTTCAAACAATTACATGGGGATACCCTTCCGGAGGCAGCGTTGATCAAAAATGTGCTCTGCAACAGCGCGGATGATTTGGGCAATGCCGGACCGGATTATACCTATGGCTTTGGCAGGATCAATGGCGAACGTGCCGTCAGAATCCTGGAAGACAATCAGTATACATCCGTCCTGGTCGACCAGGGGAATGTGGTAACAAAAAACATCGTGGTCACCGCCGGGACCGCAGCCATCGACATTATGCTGCTGTGGTCGGATGTGGCTTCCGCCCCCTATGAGACGGTGACACTGGTTAATGATCTGGATCTGCGTGTGGTCAATCCGGCAGGGGATACCTTAAAACCATGGCTACTGAATGTGACGCCATCCGGCGTAGCTCTCGCTGCGACTACCGGGGCAGACAGGTTCAACAACTATGAACAGGTGACTATTGCTGCACCGGTTGCCGGAACCTATGTGGTGGTGATCAAAGGATACCAGGTTCCGCTCGGTCCGCAAAAGGCCTGGTTGACCTGGGATGCCCAATCAGCCGGGCTTACGGTTCAATCCCCCAACGGTGGGGAAGTGCTGAAACCGGGCAATGTCAACGTGCCCAATGATCGTCAATACATTCGCTGGGATGCGTTCGGTACGGGTTCTTCTACTTTTACTGTGGAGTACAGTACCAATGGCGGGACTTCGTGGACTACGCTGGCCACTGCTATCGCCGCTGCGCAGCGCTATTACGATTGGTTTCCTCCGAATATACCAACCGCTCAGCTGAAGGTCAGGGTTTCAGCCACCAATGGCATGCAGGATCAATCGGATCAAAACGCGGTGATCATGGCACCACCGGAAAATCTCGCTGCAACCACACCCTGTAACGGAAATGTCTATGTGAGCTGGAGCGCCGTTTCCGGGGCATCGTATTATCAGCTGGTGTCTATAAAAAACGAGCGCCTTAGCCTGATCGATACAACCTCCTCTACCTCGATCACCCTCCATGGATTGCCGGTTGATTCCGTCACCTGGATTTCAGTGGCCGGCGTATTTTCATCAGGGGCCACAGGGCTTAGAGCCCGCGCTATCTCCGTGACGCCAAACGGCGGGAATCAATGCAACTGGAATCATGACCTGCGCCTTGATTCACTGGTCAATCTTCACTCGGGGCGGATCGCTACCTCCACCGCTTTGAGCACAGCAGAGGTCATCACCATCCACCTGACTAACCTGGGCCTCATCAACGCGACCGGATTTACCCTGTCCTATACCCTCGACAACAGTATGGTGCAGACCGATCCTTTCCCTGGGACATTGAACAGTGGTACGGGGCAGAATTTCTCCTTCAGCAAACCCGTCAATCTCTCCGCGCCCGGGATTCACCACCTGCGTATCTGGACGAACTATGCCCTCGATCCGTTTCATGAAAATGATACGCTGGATATTTATGTGAAGCAGCTAGCTAATCCGGCGGTTGCCCTTCCCTGGAACCAGGGATTTGAGACCCTCGAGGATACCCTTGTTTTATCATCCGCGGATGGATTGCCAGGCATGGAGAGTTGTGACATCGACTTGCAGGCCGGAGCCAGGGTCAGAACTTTTGCCGGACATGCATTCAATCATTCCGGTCAGCGTTCACTTACCCTTGATGCCGTCAGGACAGGTTCCAATAAGAACGGAGACATCCTGCTGACGGTCAATTTATCCAGCTACCATGTCGCCACGGATGATATCCGGCTCAGTTTTTACGCCATGCATCATGAGATCATACCGGATGTCACGAATACTGAAGCGGTATGGATCCGCGGTGCGGATACGCTGCCGTTTATTCAACTGCTGGTCATTCCAAATGACGCCTCGGCCAGGGGCATATGGCAATATTTTACCGGACTGGAAGTCAGTGAATACCTGGCAAATGCCGGACAGGATGTCAGTTCTTCGTTTCAAATCAAATTCTCACACGGTGTCTATGCCACATCCGGGCAGATCAACAGCGAGGACGGCCAGACGATTGATGATATCGCGCTTCATCGCATCACGAAGGATCTGAAGCTATCGGGTATTCTTCATCCTGTCCCTGTCTCCTGCGATCTCGGCATGGAAAATATCCAGGTAACGGTTACCAATACCACCAGCCTGCCTGTTGCCAATGCCAGCGTCTATTATCAGGTCAACAACGGAACGCCCTATTCCACTTTTGTGGGAACAGTGGCGGCCAATGCGACCATTCAGGTTGCCTTAACGCCTGCCTATAATTTTTCCCCGCCAGGTTTATACAAATTGGTCACCTGGGTGAACAGTGCGGAAGATGCATTCCACCAAAATGATACACTTCGCACTACCATTCTGCACACGCCTTTCATCAACACCTTGCCTTATCTCGAAGGGTTTGAAAATGGGGACGGCGGATGGATTGCCGACGGCACCAATTCATCCTGGGAATATGGCGTGCCCGGGAAGCAGAATTTCTCCCATGCCGCCGAAGGCCGGTATGTATGGACTACTTCCCTCAACGCAACGCATCACGCGGATGAGATGTCCTATCTGTATTCTCCGTGTTTTGACCTCAGCGGGATGATCCAGCCATACCTCTCCTTTGCCTTTCAATATCAATTAGAATCCGGTTATGATTATGCCTGGGTGGAATACAAATTGTCCGGAGGCAGTGGCTGGGTGAAACTCGGATCCCAGGGCAGTGGAACAAACTGGTATAACCAGTCCGGTAATACCTGGAACGGAAACCAGTTGAAATGGATCACCACCGGTATCCCGATTCCTTTTACGGATACCACCATTCAGTTCCGGTGGGTCATGCAAAGCGACGTTGGCGTGGAGTATGAAGGCCTGGCCATCGACCAGGTGCATGTCTATGATCGGAAGCCGATCTACGCAGGCGCCAACATGCAATGGACATTTCCGGTGTCAGGTAATGCCTGGGTCCATCTCGAATCCGGCGGACAGCGGATCTTCAGTATTCATCCGGAAGGACAAAACCTCGGGACTGTCACACTGAACCTGTACAAATCCGCTGGAAATTATTTTACTGCAGACAGTTTGTATCTCCTGTCACGCAACTGGGTCCTGACGTGTTCCAATCCGCCGGTGGATACAATCCTGATGCGCGGTTATTTTACCGCCACGGAGGCCACCAACCTGGTCAACGCATCCGGCTGCAACCAGTGTATCAATGCGCGGGATGGGTTTGAGCTGGCTGCGCTGCGTTATACCGGGAGCAACCAGGATGGAGCGTACAACAACAATACCGCCTCCCAGGTACATACCTACACCCTGGATTCCACGCGGGTGGTGCCGTATGACAATGGCTACTATGCGCAATGGAGCAGCCCGGGCATGTCGGAATGGTGGGTCACCACCACGGTGACAAAATGGTCCGGTATCCTTGAAAAACAGGTGAGCAGCACGGCTGACGATGCGGAAGAACACGAATACAGCGGAGCCGTCAATCCATACCGGAATTTGCTAGCGCTCACCGAGCGTGATGGAAGACAAACGGTGGGCTGGAGATTTAAGCAAGTGACCATCCCAAAAGGATGTTATATCCACTCGGCGCATCTTGAGTGGACTGCAGCCGAGGTAGCAGTGGGTGCAGCTAACTGGACCATGCGATCCGAGCTCAGTACCGCTCCGGCCGCATTCACACCCTCCAAATACAATATTTCCCTTCGGAGTAAATCTGCACAGGCTGTACAATGGTCGCCCGGACCCTGGAATATGATCAACACTTCCTACACCTCTCCAGAATTGAAGCACCTGGTGCAGCAGGTAGTGGATCAAGCCGGTTGGGTCACCGGACGAGATATGGTGATCACCCTCCAGGGTGACGGTTGGCGTGAAGCCTGGAGCTACGACGGGGATGTCCTGAAGGGAGCGAAACTGGTCATCGACTATGACAGCCTCTGTACGGACTCCGGAATCCGGTATGTGGATCTTGCGGCAACAGGGGTTCAGGACGGAAGCTCGTGGACAAATGCATACCGTTCGCTTGAACAAGCCCTCGACCTCGCTTCGCATTGTACGGATGTGGATGAAATCTGGATTGCGGATGGAACCTATACGTTGTATCCCGGTGTGGCCAGGACTGGCAGTTATACCATTCGTCCGGGTGTGCGCATTTATGGCGGTTTCCAGGGAAATGAGACTTCGACAAGTCAGCGAATTGCTGGAGCTTATCCGACGCTCCTCAGTGGGGATATCGGAACACCAGGATCGATATCGGACAATACGTATCATGTCGTGACCATCCAGGCCGGGACAGAAGAAGTTCTTTTGGATGGATTGACGATCCGGGACGGAAATGCTAACGGGAGTTCCGCAGACCAGCAGAAGGGTAGCGGAATTTACAACCTGGGAAAACTGAGGGTTCAACAGGTGACGGTCAAAAACTGCTCTGTATTGCCGGTCTACAATGCGCCCGGAAGTCAGTACCAGGCGGTGGGATTCGTGGAAATCAAACTTTAAGGGGAAAGTAAGCCGGGTCCCGGGATGGGAACACGATAAAGTCGTATGTTCAAAACATACGTCAGGTTTAAGAATTTAACTTATACGTAATAATATGCATAATAATATGTTACGATAAAATTCAAGCAATTTTACCCCGTCCATTTCCCGCTTGCACATCGCCCCTTCCCCCTTGTCCGCAGCGTCCCGGAATACGTATATTTATACATTAAATTTTATAATTATATGTTTTCAATTACGTAATTTTAACCCGTTGCCGGGAATACGCCCGGAGCCCTACCGGGCTATCACTATATTGCTAACTTTGCGGTCACTTTTTTGACCCTACCGTTCGACTGATCCTATGACCGTATCCAGATTGACCCTCCTCCTGCTATGCCTTTGCCTGTTTCAGGTCGCCCGATCACAACAAACGCTCTCCCGCGTCACCTTTCCCATCGATGAAACCCAAACCCTCCGCGATCTGGCCAGGGCGGGGATCGACCTGACCCACGGATCCGGTTCGCTGAGGCATGCTTTTACAACCGAATTGCAGGGATTTGAACTCAAACGCCTCCAGGCGCAGGGCATTCGCTTTACAGTGGATATTCCGGATATGGCCCGTTACCGGAACCAGCCCCATCCGGCACATCGCGACGGAAATTTCCTCGACTGCCAGGATCATACCTTTGACCAGGCCGTACCGAAAAACTTCGAACTGGGCAATAAAGGAGGCTTTTTCAGTTTGCCGGAAGTATTGGACAACCTCGATGCCATGGCCATTCAATATCCGGGTTTGATCTCCATCCGTCGGCCCATCGGCACGTATAAAACCTGGCAGAACAACAGCATTTTCTGGGCCCGGATCTCCGACCATCCGGAGCTCGATGAAAACGAACCGGAATTGCTGTATACCGGTCTCCATCATGCGCGTGAACTCATCAGTGTCAGCCAGATGATCTACTACATGTGGTACCTGCTCGAGAATTACGACAAAGACCCCACGATCCGCCAGATCATCAATAACACCGAACTCTATTTCGTCCCCGTGGTCAATCCCGACGGGATGAACTACAACATCGACGGGTATGATCCGGTCGAAAAAATATTTACGCGCAACCTTCGTAAAAACATGCGCGACAATGATAGTGACGGCTCCTTTGATCCCGAGATTGACGGCGTAGATCTCAACCGCAACTATGGACATGAGTGGGGATTTGATGATGAAGGCTCCTCCGGGTTCATGGGCAGTGATACCTACCGTGGACCGGCACCCTTTTCGGAACCGGAAACCCAGGCTTTACAGTTCTTCTGCAACGCTCATGATTTCAAGATTGCGCTCAATCATCATTCCTATGGAAATCTCCTCGTTTTTCCCTGGGGATATAATGACCAGTCCACGCCGGACTCTGTCATCTTCAGTAACTATGGCGATATTCTGACAGAACGCAATGGGTTTGTTTATGGCAGGGGAACCGAGACAGTAGGCTACATGACCAATGGCGATTCCGATGACTGGATGTATGGAGAAGCCAATATTTTATCCATGACCCCGGAAGTGGGAGAACAGGAAGACGGATTTTATCCACCCGTCGACAGGATCATTCCCCTCTGCCAGTCCACCCTGGAAATGAACCTGTATGCCGCCAGGCTGATCAATTCCCTGGTGAAAATCACGGATGAATCTCCAAACTTCATTCACAGTGGTGTCAATCCGCTGGATCTTGAGTTCAACCGCTATGGCTTATTGGATGGCGAAGTAGTGATCAGTTTCAATCCACTGAGCCCGCACATCACACAGGTGCCCCCGCCGATCGAATTAAACCTGAATAAATTCCAACCCCATCAGCGGAACCTATCCTTTACGATTGATGACCAGGTAGCCTATGGCACTTCGGTCCAACTGGAGATCATCTGTGAACAGGGGCAATATGCATTCCGCGATACATTGACCAAGATCCGTGCGGACTTCTCAACCCTGGTAGATGATGAAGGCGATATGAGCCACTGGGACATCAGTCATGGTGAACACTGGGGGACCACCCCGGACTCGTACAAGTCTGGCCCGGTCTCCATCACCGACAGTCCCGCCGGTAACTATCTCCCCAATGCAAATGAATCCATCGTGCTGGTCCAAAGCGTGGATCTCCATAAGGCCACTTCCGCCTATGCCCAGTTTTGGGCACATTGGGACATAGAAGAACAATATGACTATGTGGTCTTCCAGGCGAGCACTGACGGTGAATCCTGGGAAAATCTGTGTGGCGAGCAATCACGGCTGGGATCGATCTTCCAGCTCTACGAGGAGCCCCTGTATGACGGTAAACAGGCCCACTGGGTATTTGAAAACACCGATCTCACCTCGTTTATCGGTCAGACGATTCAATTGCGCTTCCTGTTAGTATCCGATGGATTCGTCCACAAGGATGGATTCTATTTTGATGATTTCAAGGTCATCGTAATCGATGAGGAAAATGTGGCCACCGAGGAAACGGATCAGGACGAGATAGCAGTCTTTCCTAACCCGGCGAGTGACAGGTTCACGATCCGCACTCCGCAGTTGGTGGATCCGACCCTGATCGTCTATGACGGTCTTGGGCAGGTCATGTATACAGCGAAGGGGGACGGAGCTGCCGGCTTTACAGTCAATGCTTCTTCATGGCCAGCAGGCTTGTATGCCTATGCCATTCTTTCCGGTAACAAAATGATCTGTCATCATTCGATCAGTATCGCCCGGTAGACAGTTTTTCAAAATCTGTAACAGGAGGAATACGCATCTTTGCAGGTGAAATGCGCAAACGATCCCCAGGGATCATGGCGGTATACTTCCAACTTCAAGCAATCAGGCTATGGCTATTGACACTCGATTTCTCCAAAAACTGGGTGTGAAGCGATTTAACGACGGGACTTCCACCGGACTTAAGTCTACCAATTCAAAAAACTATCAGCCGTCTCCTTCTCCGGTGGATGGCCATCTGATCGGTGCCGTGAGCACCACTACGCCCAAGGAATACGATAAAGTCATCCGGGAAGCGCAGAAAGCCTTTGCCTATTGGCGGATGGTGCCCGCGCCAAAACGGGGAGAGATCGTGCGCCAATATGGCGACGCCCTGCGAAGACATAAAGATTCGCTGGGCAGGCTTGTCTCTTACGAGATGGGTAAAAGCCTCCAGGAAGGCTGGGGGGAAGTGCAGGAAATGATTGATATCTGCGACTTCGCCGTGGGCTTGTCCCGTCAGCTATACGGCCTTTCCCTGCATTCGGAACGCAGCATGCACCGGATGTATGAACAATGGCATCCGCTCGGCATCGTTGGAGTTATCTCTGCCTTCAATTTTCCGGTAGCCGTTTGGTCCTGGAATGCGATGATCGCACTGGTATGCGGAGATGTCGTCGTCTGGAAACCTTCCGAGAAAACACCGCTCTGCGGTGTAGCCTGTATGCATATTTTTAAAGAGGTCCTCAAAGCCAACAACCTGCCGGAAGGGATCGTCTCCCTCATCAACGGAGATTACCGCGTAGGGGAATTGATGACCCGGGATTCGCGCATTCCCCTGATATCAGCCACCGGCAGCACCC
Source organism: uncultured Saprospiraceae bacterium (assembly GCA_964617515.1). Classification (GTDB taxonomy): domain Bacteria; phylum Bacteroidota; class Bacteroidia; order Chitinophagales; family Saprospiraceae; genus Opimibacter. The sequence goes on from CAZTXO010000009.1 coordinate 75,041, forward strand.
GCATGGGCAAAGTAGTCGGCACAACAGTGGCCTCCCGGCTCGGTCGTACGATTCTTGAACTTGGCGGGAATAACGCCATCATCATTACGCCCGAAGCCGATCTCAAAATGGTAGTGACAGGCGCTGTCTTCGGCGCCGTTGGTACGGCAGGTCAGCGTTGCACCTCCACCAGGCGCCTGATCATTCATCAGTCGATTTTTGAAAAAGTCGTCAAAGCACTGGCGAAGGCCTATAAACAGATACGCATAGGCAATCCCCTTGATCCCAACAACCATATGGGTCCGCTGATCGATATCCTGGCCGTGCATCAATACCAAAAGGCGCTGGAAGCCATCAAAGCCCAGGGCGGAAGGATGATTGTCCAGGGCGGTGTCCTGAAGGGAAAGAAATATGCCAGCGGCTGTTATGTGCAGCCCTGCATAGCTGAAGTCCGCAATGATATGCCGATCGTTCAGGCTGAAACATTTGCCCCGATCCTGTATGTCATGTCGTATGAAACGCTGGAGGAAGCCATCCGCATGCAAAATGATGTACCACAAGGCCTCTCCTCCGCTATCATGACCAACAACCTGAGAGAGGCTGAACAGTTTCTTTCTGCCTGGGGATCAGACTGCGGTATCGCCAATGTCAATATCGGTACTTCCGGAGCAGAGATCGGCGGTGCTTTTGGTGGAGAGAAGGAAACCGGCGGAGGCCGCGAGAGCGGTTCAGATGCATGGAAAGCCTATATGCGCCGTCAGACGAACACGATCAACTGGAGTACAACGCTTCCGTTGGCGCAGGGCATCAAGTTTTCCCTGTAACGGGGATCAACTCCGGACCCGGTACCAATATTGGGTGCGTCCGAAAGCCGGCAGACCCAGGTAACCACGTAATTTGAGTTTGTCCGGAGTTTCCAGTTCGATATAGCAGGAATAGGATTTCCCTGTTCCCGGGTCGAGGATCTTGCCATCCGTTCCCCCGGAATGCGATTTCAGCAAATCCGTCAGGATGATCATTCCCAGGATCGGCTTGTTTTTCAAATCACCTGGACAACGTTCACAGACCGTTTTATCAGCATCCTCCAGCAATTCATCCACCCGACCATAGAGTTTACCGTTTTTTTCAAAAATCTCAATGATTGATTTTTCCTTGCCATCCGTATCATCAACGGTCTTCCACCTGCCTGTCACCTGGGCCTGGGTGGTAGCCAGGGGAAAGAGGATCCAAACGAACCAGAAAAGGTGAACGCGGGCTTTCATCATGGGACGATAACGCTTAGGAACGAAGAATGTTTTCTGGGGCAGCGGTGACTGGTCAATTCCAGGCTGTCCGGGACATAGAGAGAAATTTCCATGGAAACAGCAGGTTCAGCTGACCATATGGGCAAGTCGCTTTTGCAAACCGGTGAATCCGGCATGCATGACCCGGTTGTGATTCCACGTAAAGAAGGGCCGGGCGACAGGTTCGATCAGGTTCATCCACTTTTTCGTTGTCCGCACATGCCAGTCATATTGTACCACAGTGGTATTGCCGCTCGCCCGGAAGATCCATATGCCGGAACCATCCAGGTCACCAAAAGCACGTCCTTCCATTTTACGCATAGGATCCAGGAAGGTCAGTTCGGAATCAAAGGTGATCGAATACGGGAGGGCAGTCGCCCACCGGATCCGGCGGATACTTCCGATTTCTCCGGCATGTCCTTCCCGAAGCTTTTCGACCGACCGGACATAGGGCCACCACTGAGGCCATTGGTCCATAGCATAAATCACCTGCCAGACTTTTTCCAGCGGTTCGCTGAACGTCCAGACAGTTGTGAAATGATATTCGGCCACAGGACAAAGCTAAGCAAGGGGCCGGCGATAAAAAGAACGGTGATTTTGAAAAAAAGTGGTTTTTCCCGGTCACATCCGGACCCGCTCCATACACCAGGGAGTGGAGGCCAATGCGCCTCCCGGATCAAGCAAATGTGTAGCCGGATGTTCCTGAAACGCAGCTCTCACCTGCTTTCCCGCCTACTTTCGCGCTCATTTTCTGCTTATCTTTGTATCCCTGTTGAAAACATAATAACTCCCCGCTATGGTTAATAAAGTTATTCTCATCGGCAACCTGGGCAAAGATCCCGAGGTTCGCTACCTGGAAGGAAATGTCGCCGTTGCCAGGTTTTCCCTCGCGACAAACGAAAGTTATAAGGACAAGAAAGGCGATTGGCAGACCGCCACGGAATGGCATGATATAGTCGCCTGGCGCCAACTGGCCGAGCGCGTGGAAAAACAGTTGAAAAAAGGAAGCCAGATCTATGTCGAGGGTAAACTCACCCACCGGAAATACCAGGACAAAGACGGCAATGACCGCTATGTCACGGAAGTGGTGGCCAATACGATTCGCTTGCTGGATCGCCGGGACAACAGACCCGGGGGCGAGGAAGCGTATGCCCCTGCAACTTCCCAGGAAAACGCCTATGGCAATGGTGCAGGAGGAGAGCAACAGGCGGATGACGATCTTCCCTTCTGATCCGGGCCGTTTCATTTGTTGACGAAATTTCCAGGTTTTGGATCCTGAAGACACTCCACTTTTAGTTGTTCTCACCGTTCACTGGGGATTGGTTTTTGGTTTTGTGGTCTTTGGGCTCCTGCTGATCCTTTCCGGATTGATCAGTGGTTCGGAGGTGGCCTATTTTTCCCTCGATCGCAACCAGCTCAAAGCATTGGAAGAGGAGGATTCTCCGACGGCAAGGCGCATCATCCAGCTCAAGGAAAAGCCCCGCCGCCTGCTGGCCACCATCCTGATCACCAATAACCTGGCCAACATCGGGATCGTGATCATCTCCTATGCCATCTTTCAGACACTCCTGCCTCCATCCACACTATTAGCCTGGGGACAGCAAGCCAATGCCGTGGAAATATTGCAATGGCTCAATCCGTACCAATGGTCCGCCTTTTTCCATTTTTTGATCACGATCGCGGCCGTCTCCTTTATCCTGGTATTGTTTGGCGAAGTGGCTCCAAAAATCTATGCCAATGTCAACAACGTCGCCTTCGCCCGGGCCATGAACCTGCCACTTCATGTCCTGATGACCGTTTTTGCCCCGGTCAATCAACTCCTGGTGAAATGGGGGCAAGCGTTGGAGAAACGATTAGGTTCCGATAACGCCCTGGGAGCTTCCAAGGTCGATATTGACAAAGCGATTGATCTGGCGGTCGCCAGGGACAAGGATTCGGAGGTGGAAGCGGAAATTCTCAAATCGATCGTCAGCTTCAATGATGTGGCGGTCAAGCAGATAATGCGGTCCCGGATGGAAATCGTTGCCCTCGATACCCAAATGGCCAAAGAAGCCATGATCGCTACGGTCAGGGAATCCGGTTACAGCCGGCTGCCGGTATATGAGGAGCAACTGGATTCGATCAAGGGTATCTTGTATGCGAAGGATCTCATTGGTTTTCCGGATGACAACGGGGAAAAGGAATGGGTGCATCTCGTTCGCCCGGAGGTACTCTATGTTCCGGAAGCGAGAAAGATCAATGAATTGCTCAAAGATTTTCAACGGGAACATCTGCACATGGCTATTGTCGTGGATGAGTATGGGGGCACGTCCGGACTCGTCACGATGGAAGATGTCATCGAGGAAGTCATCGGGGATATCAAAGATGAATTCGATGAAGACCAGGAGCAGGAATACCGCAGGCTCGGTGAAAAGGAATACATCTTCGAAGGGCGCACGATGCTGATTGATGTCTGCCGGATCATGAATGTGGACAAAGCAAGTTTCGATGGCGCCGAGGGGGATGCAGATTCCCTGGCGGGGCTGATCCTGGATCTCCATGGCAAAATGCCCGTGGCCGGCCAGAAGATCCTTTTTCCACCTTTTTCTTTTACCGTCCTCTCGGTTTCCCCGAAACGTATCGAGCGAATCAAAGTACAAATGGAAGGATGAGCAAAACCTGGTGGCCAATAGGGATTCTTGTCGTTTGCACATTTGCCTGCAGGCATGATCAGGCTGTGTCCAAACCCAGGGCCTATCCAAGGGTTGAATACCCGGAGCATTCGTTCAAGACCTACGCCGAACCCGCCTGCCCGTTTACATTCCGATACCCGGGGTATGCGGAGATCACCGATAAACCTGGACATGCCTGTTGGTTTGACCTGAGCATGCCCGTCTTTAAGGCTAGGCTACATTGCAGTTATCTGCCGGTCAGCGACCGGTCGGAATTTGACAAGCTCGTCCGGGATGCCTACACCATCGCTGCCAAGATCAATGAACGGGCTAACTATATGGAAGAATCGAGACTAGAAAATTCCCAGCATGTTGGTGGGATCGCCCTCCATTGGACCGGGCCAGCCGCATCGCCTTTTCATTTTTTCCTTTCTGATACAACGCGTCATTTTTTTAAAGCTTCCCTCTATTTCGAAGCGGAGGTCAGGCCGGATAGCCTTGCACCCATCATTCAATTTGTGGAGCAGGATCTGGATTCCATGGTTCAATCCTTTGCCTGGCGAAAATCCGAGTAGTATAAAAAAAAACGCCTGTCTTTCTTTTAAGACAGGCGCATCAAAACAAAACGAAAAA
>CAZTXO010000010.1:0-23843 GCA_964617515.1 uncultured Saprospiraceae bacterium
TTCGTAAAGCCATACTTCCTTTGATCCCTGAACGAAGCCGAAGGGATCTCCCCACATGACGTCTGGCATCTGGGATCCCCTCATCTGGCATCTGCCAGTCTGGCGTCTGGCATCTCTTCCTCCGGCATCTCCCCATCCCGCACCCCCTTTTCCATCCTTCTCGCTAACTTTCACCCATGTTCTTCCTCATCGGCATCATCATTTCCGTCTTCCTGTTTGGGCTGTTGGTCATGAAGCGGAACAAATCCCAGGCCGACCGGATCCTGATGTGGTGGATGGCCGTCATGTCCCTGCACCAGATATTGTCGTATGCCAATTATTCCGGGCTGGACAAGCAGTATCCGCATCTCCTGGGACTGATCATGCCCTTCCCGGCGATCCATGGAGCGCTGGTCTTTGTCTATGTATCAGCGATGACGAGAGAAAAGCCCCTCCGCTGGAATCAGATACTGCCTCATCTCGGCCCTTTTTTCCTGTTGACCGTCCTGGCCATCCCCTTTTACATTTTACCGGCGGAGAAAAAGCTGGAAGTCTTTCAGCACCAGGGCGCCGGATTTGAATGGTATGTGATGATCCACCGGCCGGTTGTGCTGGTGACAGGGTTGGGATACGTCACCTGGTCCCTGATCCGGATCCACCGGCACAGGGCCAGGATCAAGCAATGGTTTTCCAATACGGAAAAGATCAGCCTGCGCTGGCTGGAGTATCTCTCCATTGGCCTGGGTGTGATCTGGGTGCTCGTAATTTTTTTCGATGATCACGTCATTTTTTCGGGCGTCGTGGTGCTCGTCCTGTTTATCGGGTTTTTTGGCATCAACCAGTTGCCGATATTTTATTCCCACCCGGATCTGACACGGTCCGTGGCCCAACAGGCAGGGGATTCTTTTGACGACCTGGTCTCCACCCAGGAGGATGCCGCTGCGGATTCCGACCGCTATGCCAAATCCGGCCTCAAAGAAGCGGAGGCGGATGATCTGCACCGGCGCCTGACCCGGTTGATGCGGGAGCAGGAGCTCTATAAGCGTAACGACATCACCCTGGCCGATCTGGCCGCCCTGCTGGATACCCATCCCAACTACCTATCCCAGGTGATCAATGTCCGGGAGCAGAAGAACTTTTACCATTATATCAATACCCTCCGGGTCCGGGCTTTTATCGAGGCCAAGGACGACCCGGCGAAAAAACATTATTCCTTTCTGGCCCTCGCTTTTGACTGCGGATTCAATTCCAAATCCACGTTCAACAAATATTTTAAAACGTATACGGGCAAAACTCCTTCAGAATTTTCCGCGAATTAAAAGTTTGATATTCAAGGACTTCGGGTTTCTCCCTGCAAGGGCGTACCTCCATTCCATGCGCCCTTGTAAGCGCGGTCGCACAGGCTGGCTTCCTGGCCGAAGTTTGCGGAAAAAAAAGTGATATGAAGCCAATTTTCTTTTTCCTGTTGTTGTTGGGTCTTACTGCCTGCAGTAAGCTCACCGATCCCCTGACCCCAGGGTTACTCGTACCGCGTACCGTTGATGAAGACCCCTCCCTGCCCGCCAGGGAGATCAACGGCACCCTGTTGCATCTTGAAACCTTCGGAAATCCGGCAGATCCCATCGTGGTGATGCTCCATGGCGGACCCGGAGGCGATTACCGTTCATTGCTGGCCGCACAAGCCTTTGCCGAAGATGGATACTTTGTCATCTTCTATGATCAGCGGGGAACCGGGCTATCCGAACGTGTGGATAAGCACCAGTTTGACGATCCGCAGATCATGATCGATGATCTCGATGCCGTGATCAATACTTTCAGGCAGCGCGACGATCAGAAAGTGTTTCTGTGCGGTCACAGTTGGGGCGCGATCCTGGCGACCGGATACATCAATGAATATCCCGGCAAGATCGATGGCGCCATTCTCGCCGAACCCGGAGGATTCACCTGGGACCAGATCAAGGATTACCTGAGCCGGTCCAACCATGTGGATCTCTTTTCCGAAGCGCTCAACGACGCTCTCTTCCCGGAGCAGATCTTTGCCGGCCGGGATGAGGATGAAATCCTGGACTACCGCGCCAATTATTTTACCGGGTTTGAAAATGCCCCGGGAAATACCATCGGTAATGCGGGCCCGTATCCTTTCTGGCGCACGGGTGTCGTGTCCAATATTGCCTTATTTGATGCCGGTGAAAAAACGGGCCTGGACTATACGACCCATCTGCAGAATTATCACACCAAGGTGCTCTTTGTGTATAGTGAGTTGAATACGGCGTATGGAAAATCATGGGCCGAAACACTGGGCGCGGCCTATCCGACGGTGGAGTATCATGAGATCTCCGGTTCCGGGCACGAGCTGCTCTATTTTGGCTGGAACGCCTTTTATCCGATTGCCTTAACCTATTTAAACGAACTGAAATGAAAAACCTGCTTATATCCTTCGCTTTATTGATGTGTACGTTTTCGCTGCGGTCCCAGGAGATCGCCTGGTTGAACCAGGATCAACGCAGCGGCCACTTCATCGCCTTGCATATCGGGGCGGATTTCGGAACCGTCTATGGGATTTCTTACGGCTATAAATTTGCCGGGAAGATCCCCCTGGTGGTCGGAACAGAACTTTCGACTCCCTTTGGCGGAAAGATCATGGATGACTTCAAAGCCAAGCTGACGGCACAAACCATTTTCTACCCCGTCGATCACTTCGGTATCATTTTCAAACCCTCGATGGGCGTGAAACGGAATGGTTCAGCCGCCGCCATGATCCTCAACATCAGTTCAGAACTCAACATCTCCGCCGGTTATTTCCGTTCAGGATGGAGCATCGCCGGTGAAGCGATCTATGAACATACCCATTCGACCCTGATCAAGCACCGCTACCTGCGCGACTATTATCCGGATATCAAAGACGATTGGTACCGGACGACCGGAGGCAGTTTTAAGTTTGGTGTGCAGGGAACGGCCTGGATCAAAAACACGGGAGTCGCCCTCAAGGCCGGCAAGGTATATGGCCGTGACTTTGCCCATAACCCGACGATCCCGTTTTACGCGGACTTCAGCCTGATGCGCAGAATATAAAAAGCAAGACGCCCCGTGAAGGGCGTCTTGCTTTTTTTCAACCCTCCTGGGTTGAAGGGCTTCACATCCTTTTTACCCCGCGAGCAAATCGCGGGGTAAAGGATGGTGGAGCTCTTCGCGTTATGGAAATTGGTGGTAAAACTGCTCGTAAAAATTGCCATTTCTCCCCATCAACATTTTACCGACCTTAGCGTTATCACGACATGACACAATAAACCATACGGAAATGAAAAACCTGTTCTTATTCACCCTTTTCATGCTGGCTTTCAGTAGCTTATATGGCCAGAAAATGGCGCATGACCGCTACACGATCAGTGGCGGCGTCCTCGGCGCCCTCAACGTCGACCGCTTCAGGATCGGTGGCGACAATACCCGCGACGTGGGTTACCGGTATCAGCCCGGATGGGCCGGCGGAGCCTGGATCAACCTGCCGGTGTCCTATTGGTTCTCCGTGGAGCCCCAGGTGATGTATTCCAAATACAACTATGAATCCAATTCCGGTTCAGCCTTGTTATCCACCGGATGTATAGATTATATTTCTATCCCGGTTTCGCTGAAGTTTGATCTCAAACCTTATTTCGCGTTGACGGTGGGACCGCAGATCGACCTGCTGGCCAATTTCGACGGTTATCCCAACAACCTGGAGAAAGGCGACTTCAGCAGCACAAGCCTTTCCGTCCAGGGTGGTTTTGAAGCATTTCCTCATGGCCCGCTCACCGTATTCGGCCGTTATATGCATGGCCTGAGCAATATGGATAACACGGACAATGCGAATGCGGATGCGGAGTATTTCAATACGAATATCCAGTTTGGTCTCAAAGTGAAATTATTTGGCAAGGTGATCCCGGCCGATACCGATGGAGACGGCATCGCGGATAAGAGTGATAACTGCCCGGAGGTCCCGGGAGAAGTGCGCTATATGGGTTGCCCCATTCCGGACTCGGATGGCGATGGCATCAACGACGAACTGGATAAATGTCCCCAGGAACCTGGCGTTGAAAAATATGATGGCTGTCCGGTCCCGGATACAGACAAAGATGGGATCAATGATGACAATGACAAGTGTCCCAAGGTGGCCGGTTTTGCCCGGTATGACGGTTGTCCGGTTCCCGATACGGATGGTGACGGGATCAATGATGAAGATGATAAATGCCCGAAAGAAGCCGGTGTGGCTAAGTATATGGGTTGCCCGATCCCGGACTCCGATGGGGATGGCGTCAATGATGAAAGAGATAAATGTCCCAGCACGCCCGGCGTGGAAGGTCTGATGGGATGCCCGGATCGTGACCGTGATGGTATCGCGGATGGTGATGACCGCTGCCCGGATGTTCCGGGTGTTGCCTCCATGCAGGGTTGTCCGCCTTTCAGCTCAGACCCGGTTCTGTTTGGTACCGGCAGTGCCGCCCTGACGTCGGATGCGCGCAAGATCATCAAGGATGCCGCAGGGGTGCTCAATGATGACCTCCACAAGTCATTGAACGTGGAAGTACAGGGACACGCCGATAATACGGGAAGTGAAAAAGTGAATCAGTCGCTCAGCGAGCGACGCGCAGATGCCGTCAAGAAAGCATTGGTCAAATTGGGCGTGGATGCTAAACGGGTGACGACCGTTGGATTCGGGTCCGCCAAACCGGTGGGTGACAATAAGACCGCCGATGGACGCAAGATGAACCGGCGCGCGGAGATCTCCGTAAAAATGTAACAGGAAAAAAAGGAGGCGATTATTTCGCCTCCTTTTTTGTTTTACCGGATTTGCCCTTACCTTTTTTTGTGACAGGAATTGCCGCTGACTTCTTCCGGCCGGGAGACGTCCGGGGAGCCTCCCATCGGTAGATCAGGCAGCTCAGGCTCGGCAGCATAAATTCCATGGAGTGTGTTTTATGCTCCCAGGCTTTTACCTCGATTTTCACCTTTTCCCTGACCGTTCCCCCTTTACCCCAATATTCCGGTCTGTCTGAGTGATCGATCAGGATCCAGGATCCTTTGCCGTCAGTACCGATCCGGTACGGGTTGCGATCGACGGGGGTCATATTGAGGATCACCAGGAGCCTGTTTTTGGGATCCACCGCGATCCGTTCATACGCCAATACACTTTGTTGCCAGTCATCCACCCGGACCCAGTTAAATCCTTCGGGCTTGGTGCATTGCTCATGCAGGGATTTTTCACGTGCATACAACCTGTTGAGGGTTTTCATCCAGGCCTGCACACCCCGATGCGATTCATATTGTAAGACATTCCACTCCAGTTGTCCCGCAAAATTCCATTCGCTTCGCTGGCCAAATTCACTACCCATAAAAATCAGTTTCGCACCCGGATGCGTGTACATATAACCCAGCATCACCCGCAGATTGGCAAACTGGTCCTGGCCGCTGCCGGGCATGCGGGAGAGGAGGGAGCCTTTGCCATGTACGACCTCATCGTGGGAGAAAGGCAATACGTAATTTTCCGAATAGTGATAGATCATCGAAAACGTGATCTGGTTGTGCGCACTTTTCCGAAAGAGCGGATCGGTCTTGAAGTAATGGAGGGTATCATGCATCCAGCCCATCATCCACTTCATGCCAAATCCCAGTCCGCCGTTGTATGTCGGATGGGACACGCCTTTAAAGGCCGTTGACTCTTCGGCAATCGTCATGATATCGGGATGATAATGATAGACCATCTCGTTCATCGATTTCAAAAACGCAATAGCTTCGATATATTCGCGGCCGCCGTAGCGGTTGGGTTCCCATTCGCCTTCCTTGCGTGAATAGTCCAGGTAAATCATGGAGGCCACCGCGTCGACCCGCAGACCGTCCGCGTGGAACTCATCGATCCAATACAAGGCATTGCTGATGAGAAAGGATTTGATCTCATGCCGCCCGTAATTGAAGATCAGGCTCTGCCAGTCCGGATGAAATCCTTTGCGGGTGTCCGGATGCTCGTACACATGACTGCCATCGAAAAACCCGAGCCCATGCCCATCGGTGGGGAAATGCGACGGCACCCAATCCAGGATCACCCCGATGCCATGGTGGTGCAGCCTGTCAATGAGAAACCGGAAGTCATCCGGGGTGCCGAAACGGCTTGTAGGTGCGAAATACCCGGTGACCTGGTAACCCCACGATGGATCATAGGGATGTTCCATCACGGGCATAAATTCCACATGCGTGAAACCCATCTCCCGGAGGTATTCCGGCAGTTCACCGGCGAGTTCCCGGTAGGTGAGGGGTGTGCCCTCTTCATTCCTTCGCCATGAAGCCAGGTGCATTTCATAGATAGACATGGGGACACCCAGCCGGTTGTGCTCTTTTCGATCGAGCATCCACGCTTCATCCTGCCATGGATAGTTGTCCTCCCAGATGATGGAGGCAGTCATGGGAGGCCTTTCGGCGTAACGGGCATAGGGATCCGCTTTTACGCCCCGCCAGCCCAGGGTAGATTCGATGGAATATTTATATAACGTCCCTGCTTTCAGTCCCGGGATGAAGCCTTCCCAGACCCCCGAATTGTCCCATTTGGGATAAAGCTCATGTATCCCATCCTTCCATTGGTTGAAATCCCCGATGACGGAGACGCGCCTGGCAGCCGGAGCATAGACGGCAAAGGTATAACCGTGCTCACCGTTGATCTCCGCCTTGTGTGCCCCCAGTTTGCGATATAAGCGAACGTGGTTGCCGCCCTGCAAGAGCGTGATGTCATAGTCGGAGAGGATGGTACAGGGCTTCGCTTTATTCATTCTGTGCAATGTAACAAGAAAGCGAGAAACCTGTGTTTTGCCCCTATGGGGCAAGAAAAGGGATAGTGCTTGCCGATGGCCAGCAAACGTGAGCCGCTGCGAGGCTACGAGGACACGACTTGCTCACCAACCGCTCCGGGTAGCGGGGATACCAATAATTGATTGCGGCCTCCTGTATGTTACCTCCTCTTCACTATTTCTGAAAGACCCGGACATAATCCACGATCATATACTGCGGAAATTTGGTCGATGCATCAGGAGATCCCGGCCAATTGCCGCCGACAGCCACGTTGAAAATGAAAAAGAAAAATTTATTGAAAGGCCATGGCTGCCCGTTGAGGTCCGCAGGCGTGATCGTGGTATAAATGACATCATCGACCAGGAACTGGATCACATTATTTTCCCAGTTGATGCTATAGACGTGGAATTTATCCTGGTAGCTGTCACCCGTGCCGGCAAAGACATTGGCACTCTTAAAGGCGTGATGCGCCAGATCCTCTCCATAATGCACCGTGCCAACCACCCGGTTGGGGACATCCCCGGTCAGTTCCATGATATCGACTTCTCCGCAGGCGGGCCATCCCACGGCATCGATGTTGGAGCCGAGCATCCATAACGCCGGCCACAGCCCTTTGCCTTCCGGCAGGGCGGCACGGATATCGATTCGACCGAACTTAAATTGTTTTTTGCCTTTCGTCTGGATGCGCGAGGATGTGTAGGCGTATCCATTAAAAGGTTGTTTGCGTGCCGTGATGACGAGCAGTCCGCTCACCAGGGAGACATTTTCCTGGCGGTAATATTGGAGTTCATTATTGCCCCAGTTACAGTTGCCTGGGCAACCGTCGCCGATCTCATAATTCCAGTCGGAGGTATTGAGCGCATCCCCGTCAAACTCATCCCGCCAGACAAGGTTATACCCGGGGTACGAGTCCGGTGATGCAAAGCCGCCCGAGGGAATCACCAGCCCGGCGATATTGTCATCGTCATCATTGATCGTGATGGTGACTTTTTCATGTTCCAACACGCAGTTCTGCGGATTATACAGCCTCAATTCGAAATTCTCCTGGGGCTCTTTCCCTTCATCCGCTTTGATCCGGATGCTGACCGTCTTGCTGGTTTCGCCGGGGGAGAATTGGAATTTCCCCGAAGTCAGCAGCGTATAATCATCGGGTGTTTCGGCTGAGCCGGGTATGGCAATCAACGTCAGGAGGGCATTGGTCGTGTTCTCACCCGTGAGCGTCAGTTCCAGGTTGATGATCCGGTCTTCATCTTCCTCTTCGGTAGTCACATCCGAAATATGGATGACCGGGAGGTTGAGTGCCGGGGCTGTTCCATCCTCTTCATCGATACATGCTGCGAAGCCTAAACCCATCAGCAACAGGAGCAGGGTCAGTTGAACCTTGGTGATGAAAACTTTCATTTTTTTATTTTTTTTTTAACTGTTTGAATCTTTATGCGGCACATCCCTTTCAGGATCTTGCCTGATATACTCTCACATAATCCACGATCATCCGTTGCGGCCAGATCGAGACATCCACGCCGTGCTTGCCGCCCCAGTTGCCCCCCACCGCGATGTTGAGCAACAGGTGGAAAGCTTTATCAAAGGGCCACGCGCCCGGACCTTCCTTGTTGTTTCGAAACGTCTGGTACACCTGGCCATCGAGGAGAAAATCGATTTTATCCCGGTCCCATTCGATCCCGTATTCATGAAATGCTTCAGCGACATCGGCCACCATCATGCCTTTCGTCACCTGTGTGCCGATGACATGGTTGAACCGTTCCGTATGAATCGAACCAAAGATACTGTCGGGCATGTAACCTACATGTTCCATGATATCGATTTCACCGCTGCTGGGCCATCCTCCGTATTCCCATCGCGTGGGCAGCATCCAGATCGCGGGCCAGACGCCCACTCCCTTGGGTAATTTCGCCCGCACGAGGACCTTTCCGTACAACCAGTCGCCTTTCATTTTCGTGACGAGGCGTGCGGAGGTGTAATCCTTGGCACCCATTTTTTCGAGCCTGGCTTCCAGGATAAGGTGACCGTTTTCGATGCGCGCGTTTTCCTTCCGGTTGGCCGTATAGTATTGCAATTCATTGTTGCCCCAACCGCACACTTCGGGGCAGCCGTCGCCGAGGTCGTAACCCCATTTTGCAGAATCGGGCAACATGCCCCGATCAAATTCGTCGGACCATACCAGTTCCATCCCTTTGCCGGGAGGGTTGATCGCAGAAGTTGTCACCCACACGACTGCTGCTCCTGCCACGATCAGCATCAGCCAGACGAATGTTTTTTGACCTGTCATCTTGTTTGGGGATAGGCTTGCTTACTCCGCAACAAAGACAAACTCAAACCAGCCACTCGTCGGCGTACCAGCCTGGTTACAGATGCGTGCCCGGATCACCAGGTCCGTCTCCGTCAGGGTGATGACATCCAGTACATTGTCTGAATCCCACGTGCCCATAAACTGATCATCCGGCAGGATAATCTGGTCATGCCCGTCCGTTCCTGTCCCTTCCAGGAAAAGAAATTCACTGATCCCAGGGTCGTAGGGTTCCGCGGCATAGCCGTTCCACGGATTGACGGTTTGGCCGGCGTTATCATATTGGAAAACGAAATCATTGAAGGTGAAGCAATACCGGTCGTTGTATTGTTCATCCTGGAGCCCGTTTTCCGGTGACGTATACCACGAGAAATCCCCGTATTCCGGGCCCACTTTCACTGCTCCGCCGGCCGTCACGAATTTCCAGCATTTGGTGGCAGAGCCGCATCCCGTGAGTAATTCCAGTTTGGGACTGCAGTTGAGTGGAGCGTCCTTGAGGATGTTGATGGTGGTGGAGGTGGATACGGTGCCGCTGCCATCCGCGAAGGAGACAAATAACGTGATGGTGTATTGGCCCGAATCCGTATAGAAGATAGTGTCCACTGCTTTGGACGAGACTTTTGGTACCGCGCCGGGCAGACCCCACAAGCGCTGAAAGTCTCCCGTTGTCTGGTCCGTGATGACGACCCGGTTAGAATCATTTTCAAGGAATCGGACACTCATTTGAGCGGTGGCGTTCAATGGGGGCAGGGAAAAATCATCATCCCGGTCCGGAGCACAAGCGTACACGAGCGCGAGGATGGCGGCTGTCAGCAGGATGGTATTGGATGGAATATATTTCATGTAGGTCATGTCTGTCGTGATCAATAAAAATCAATAGCCTGGGTTTTGGGTCAGGGCGCCATTGGTCGCCTGGATCTGGGATTGCGGGATCGGGAATAACTCGTGAACGCCGGCAACAAAGCCCAGTGGAGCGAGCACCTGTGCCGCGCGATGGGTCCGGACGAGATCGAAGAAACGATGCGCTTCCAGGCCCAGTTCCAGCCGGCGTTCCCGGTAGATAGCATCCAGGAGCGCGGTGCCTGTGGCCGTGATATCAGGTATCTGCACCCGTGCCCTCACCTGGTTGAGTGATTGGCGCGCGGCATTTTCGTCGCCCACATGATAACTGGCTTCCGCGTGCATCAGCAACACATCGGCATAGCGGATGACCCGGTCATTGGACCCTCCGTTTGGATTGGGATCCCCGAAAGGCGCGTCTTCGGATTTATTGCTGAAATATTTTTTAGGATAATAGAGATAGGGCAATCCGCCGGTAGCTTCAATGGTGAAAGTACCGCGATCGCCCATCTCATCTCCGATACGAAATACAGTGGATTTCAGCCGGGGATCTTCAAATCCTTCCTTGAAGAATTCGTCCACAAAATCCTGGGTCGGGATATTGAATCCATAACCGGCAAACTGTCCCCGGGCGCGTGTAAACACATTGGTGAAGCTTCCCTCATTCGCATTGTTCTTACCCCAATTGCCACCGGAAGCATTCATGTATTGGATCTCGAAGATGGACTCTTCGTTGTTTTCCCCATAGAGCGGGAAGATATCGGCATAGTCCGGCACGAGATGATATTCGCCGGAATTGATGATGGCTTCGCAGGTGGTTTTGGCCTCTGTCCATTTTTCACGCCACAGGTACGTCTTGGCGAGCAAAGCCTGGGCAGCGCCCCTGGTGATGCGTCCGAGGTCGGCGGCCGGGTATTCGCTTCGTTTGGGCAGATCACCCGACGCCGATACCAGGTCGCTTTCGATCAGGTCCCAAACCTGTGCCGCGGGTGTGCGAGGCATATTATACTCCGAAGGGGCCAGCACATGGTCAGCCAGGGGTACGTCGCCAAACATGGTGACGAGGTTGTAAAAATTCCACGCGCGGATAAACCGGGCCTCAGCCAGGACGCGCGCTTTGAGCTTGGCATCCATCTGGATGGGAGGTACCTTTTCCAGGACCACGTTAGCCCGGTAGATGCCTTCATAATCGGCGCCCCACTCGGCTTCGAGGAGGTCGGAGTTGGCCGGTCCCTTAAACGTTTCCAGTTGCAGGAGAACATTGACATCATTGTCTCCCGAGCCGCCTTTGATGGCATCATCCGACATGATGTCTCCCCAAAACCAGCGGAAATGGCCGGCCGGCGAAAGCTGGAACTGCAGGGAGGCATACGCCGCGTTGACGGCCGCAACGGCATCATCGGCATTACGATAGAAGTTTTCTTCCGTCGTCCCGACAATGGGCGATTTTTGCAGAAAATCTTTTTCACACGCGGTCCAGGCGGTGAGCGTGATGAACAACAGGATATATTTCATTTTCATGATGTGCCTTCAGTTTAAAAGGTGAGACTCAATCCGCCCATGATCGTTCGGGGCTGGGGATAATAGCCACGGTCGATGCCCAACTCGAGGCTGGATCCGACACTTCCGATTTCAGGATCGAGGCCTTTGTATTTCGTGAACGTGAGCAGGTTTTGACCCGTCACATAAATTTTGAGTTTCTCGATCCCTACTTTCCTCAGCCAATGTTCCGGCAGGTGATAGCCGAACTGTAACGTCTTCAGACGCAGGTACGATCCATCTTCCACAAACCGGTCGGACACGCGCGCATTTTGGTTGGGATCACTCAGGTTAACGCGCGGTTCGGTATCAGACGTGCCGGGACCGGTCCAACGGTCCAGGACTGAAGTCGGGCGGTTGACGTAAGTGAAATCGTAACGTACCGTATTGTTATAAATGTCATTTCCCTGGGAGCCCTGGAGGAAAAGATTCAGTTCAAATCCTTTCCAGGCAAAGTCCGCTGTAAATCCATAAGTAAACTCCGGGGTAGGGTTGCCGATATAGGTTTGATCCTGGACGTCAATCACGCCATCTCCATTGAGATCCTTAAACCGGATATCGCCCGGAGCCGTGCCGGTATTCTGGAACGCGGCTGCTTCCACTTCTTCCTGTGACTGGAAAATGCCATCCGTCACATACCCGTAGAAGGAAGCCAGCGGATGACCCACATCGGTCTTGGAGGCGTTGGCATTCGCACTTTGTACATAGCCGGAGAGAACCGGCTCCCCACCTTCGCCGAGGCCGGTGACTTCACTGGTGACAAAAGCGATGTTGCCGCTGAAAGAATAATGCAGGGCATGATCAATGTTCCGGTAGCTCAGGGAAAATTCGACACCGCGGTTTTCCGCGCTGGCGACGTTCTGTATCGGTGCGGCGGTCCCGGCGACGAGCGGAATGGGTGCCGCATACAACATGTCGGAGGTTTTCTTGATGTAATAGTCCGTCGTAAAGCTGATGCGCCCTTCGAGCAACTCCATATCCAGGCCGATATCGGTCTGGGTGATCGTCTCCCATTTCAGGTCCGGGTTGGCCGCGCTCAGGGCGACACTTCCATTGGTGATTGTTTCGTTCGGGCCGAAAGCGTAATTCTGGCCGCTCGATACCACCGTGGTGAAACTATAGTCGCCGATGCGGTCGTTGCCGTTGCGTCCCCAACTGGCCCGCAGTTTGGCAAATTCGATGGCATCGATTTTCCAGAAATTCTCGTGGCTCAGGATCCAGCCGGCGGAGAAGGAGGGGAAATAACCATACCGGTTATTTTTTCCAAACCGGGACGACCCATCCGCGCGGAAGGTGGCCGAGAAGAGATACCGGTTGTCATACGCGTAGTTGCCTTTGACAAACCAGGACAGCAACGAGGACTCACCCGCGGACTGCCAGGCGCTCTGTGATGCAATCGGATCAATGGTATTGCCGATATACGCATCTTCCCATCGGTTGGAGGGCAGGTTCGTGTTGGCGCCGCCGCTGCCATCAAAGCGGTTGGACAGGGCAGTGGTACCTCCGATGAGTGTCAGGTCATGTTTCTCGAGGAAAACATTCTTATAAGTCAGCACATTTTCCAACTGCAGATTACGCCAGTTGAAATTGCCGACCACCACGCTGTTGACGAGGCTCTTCTCAGCCGCCGGCGCTTCTGAAATTTCCGGTACGCTGCTCAGGTCAAATTTTGGGTAGAAGATCCGCTGCAGCGAGAATGTCTGATCCATGCTGAATGTCGAGCGGAAGGAAAATCGTTTGCTGAAATTGATTTCCGCATACACGCTGCCCACGATCCGGTTGGAGCGCCAACGATTATAAGTCTGTTCGATGGCATTGACCGGGTTGGCGATATCTGTATCCGCATAGTTGGAATACGCATAGGTGCCGTCCGCTTTCCGGATCGGTGTGACCGGATCCATGTTGAGCGCGCGGATGATCGGCGAATTGTATTGCGTATTCTCCAGCAGGGCATCGCGTTCAAACCACGTGAAGCCGATATTATTGCCGAGAGTCAGCCATTTTTTCAGGTCATGATTTCCATTGAGGCGAATGGTCACGCGTTGGAAATTGGCCTTGGGCCCACCCACGATTCCATCCTGGGTAAAGTAGTTACCGGAAAGCGCATAGGAGGAATGCTCCTTGCCTCCGGTCAGCGTCAGCTGATGGCTGGAAATGGGTGCGTGCGTAAAGATGGCTTCCTGCCAGTCTGTGCCTTGTCCCAGCGCATCCGGATTGGCAAACTCCGGTAAAGGTGTTTTTCCCGCGGCGATATACGCTTCGTTTTGCAAGGTGGCATATTCACGCGCATTGAGCAAATCCAGCAGGCGTGCCGGGCGTTGGATGCCGTAGTACATGTCATAACTGATCTGTCCTTCCTGGTTTCGGGCGCCACTCTTGGTGGTGATCAGGATGACCCCGTTGGCCCCGCGTGCCCCATAGATAGCGGCAGAAGCGGCGTCCTTGAGGACATTGATGGTCTCGATATCGTTCGGGTTGAGATAATCCAGTCCTTCGACCGGGACGCCATCGACGATATAGAGCGGATCACTGTTGTTGATCGTCCCTACGCCGCGGACACGGACGGTCAGCGCGCTGCCCGGGGATCCGGATACCGGCGCGATCTGGACACCGGCTGTGCGCCCGGCGAGGGCCTGTTCGACGCGAAGGATAGGTCGCTCCGAGATCTCATCGGCCTTGATAGTGGAGACACTGCCGCTGATTTCCGACCTTTTCTGAACGCCATAACCCGTGACCACCACTTCATTGAGTTGGGTGATACTTTCTTTGAGGGCCACATCAATCGTGGTACGGGTGCCTGCTTCGACCTCCTGGTCGGTATACCCGGTGTACATCACGATGAGGATGGACTGATCATCCGGTACGGTAATCGAGTAGAGGCCATCCAGGTCAGTAACGACCCCTACCGGGGTGCCTTTGATGATCACGGTCGCGCCGATCGCAGGTTCACCCCCGGGCAGGGTGGTGATCTTGCCTCGCACTTCATGCTGGGCCTGTAATGCCTGCAGCCACAGGCCCAGCACCAAAAGGAATCCTATACGCATAGGGATCTATGTTCGTTTAAATGAATATTGAAAGTCAGGATCCCGTCCGGTCAATGAACCAGTTTCCGCGTATAGAAGCGGTTGCCGGTATAGACGGTGATCCAGTACAAACCTGCGGCGAGATCGCCGGTATCCAGTGATTCTGTAACGGTATCTCCACTGACACGCCACTGACGAATGACCATGCCGAGTGAATTGGTCACGGAGATAATCCGTTCATCGCGGTTATCCCGGTTGAAATACAGGAAGGAGACGTCTGCGGACGGATTTCCAAGGAGTTCGAAGATGGTCTCATCCTTTTGAAGGTCCTTCGTGCCGACGGTGCATTCCACGTTATCCGAACAAATGGCAAAGCAGGATTCGATCGTGAGATCCGTGGTAAGCGGATCCAGGAAGCGGTCGTTGAAATTTTCCGGATGCGCGCAATCCTGTCCCTCGATATTCTCCTTACAACTGTAATCCCCGCAAGGTCCGTTGGCAAACGTATAGAAAGAACTGAAACCAATGTACCGGGGAACCGTAATCTCATAGACACCATCGGCGTCATTGTCCTGCATCCTGTACTTACCGCCCGGCACGTCAAAATTTCCACCGCCAGCCAGCCACACGCCGGCCGGGTTTGGTGTCACCATGCCCATGCCAATCCTGAAAGTCACTTCCACCTGCTGGCCACAGGCATAGCAGCTGTTGAAGCAGAAAGTCGGAACGGATGCGTCGCCGCTGACCAGCAGTAAGCGATTGACGAATTGACCACTCGGGTCTGACCGGGTACATTCTTCGTAACCCGTAAAGTTTTCCTGGGCGGCCCAGTTGTCCAAAGTCACTTTGTATTCATACGTGCCATTCAGCGCTTCGACATCACCTTCCCAGATTCCGTCAAACTCCGGATCGGATAAGGGGTTGGCATTACCGGACCAGTTGTTGAACGTGCCGCTCACAAAAACGGAATCGAAGTTCTCCGAATATTGATTCATATCCACGCTGAAATGGATGACATGGGTCTCAGGGGCACTTGTGCTTTTGACGACGATGTCATCAAAATAGGACGTCACATCCACGCCGGTGCCTGGCGATCCGAAATCAAAAAAGAGGGTAATCCTGGCGTATGTGCCGGACGCTGCTTCAAAGGGAGACTCGATCGAAGGAGCGGAAATATCAAAGCACAATTCTTCCCATTCATTGACCAGCGTATTGGACACCGTGGTGATCCAGTTTGGCTGACCGGTAGCACCCTGCTCCAGTTTGAGGGCCAGGTTGCCGATATGATCCATGTGTACTTTAATGCATACCTGGCTGCCTACGTCCAGCGTGACCGGGGTGGTCGGATTCGGATTGCTGAAAGCGCCAGCCCATACTTCCGCAACAGCCGGTTTGATATACTGTGTAACGTTGGCGCTCGTATTAATGCCGGTTGGGTTCGGATTTGGGATGACTTGGGTAAAGGTGCCATCCAGCGCGCTGCCGAAATATTGGAAGCCCGTACTGGTTTCAGGGGCTTCAAAATCAAGGACGGTGGTGATATTCGGTCCGGCAGGCAGGGTAACAATATCATCAAAATAACTGATGACGTCCGTGCCACTACCGCCCGTCCCAAAATCAAAGAAAAGGGTGATCGTGGAGTAAATGTAGCCGGCTGCCGGCGTGTTCGGCGATTCGATAGAAGGTTGCGTAACATCAAAAATCAGGGTTTCCCACTCATTGACCTTTGTATTGGCCACGGTCGTGATCCAGTTAGCGCCTCCGTTGGTGGAATTCTCCAATTTGAGCGTCAGGTTGCCAATATGATCCATCCATACCTTGATGGCGACTTTGTTGTGGGAGGTCAGGTCGACCGGAGTAGACGGGTTCGGATTGGAGAATGCTCCTGCCCATACTTCCGCAACAGCCGGTTTAACAAACTGGGTCACCATACTACTGGTATTCTCCCCGGAAGCATCGGGATTGGGCACGACCTGGGTCAGGGTGCCGTCGAGAGAACTCCCGAAATACTGAAAGGTGGTATAAGTGGCCGGGGTTTCAAAGTCCAGGATGGTAGTGGCGGCCGGCTGAGAAGGCAGCGTGACAATATCATCCAGGTAGGTGGTCACATCCGTCCCGGTGCCGCCTGTTCCAAAATCAACGAAGAGGGTAACAGTGGCGTACACGAAGCCAGCCGCCGGATTGTTCGGTGCTTCGATAGAGGGCGCGGTGACATCAAAAATCAGGGTTTCCCATTCGTTTACCTTGGTATTGGCCACGGTGGTGATCCAGTTGGAGCCACCGTTGGTGGAATTTTCCAGTTTGAGGGCCAGGTTACCGATATGGTCCATCCATACTTTGATGGCTACCTTATTGTGGGAGGTCAGGTCGACCGGAATGGACGGGTTTGGATTGGAGAATGCCCCGGCCCAAACTTCGGCCACTGCGGGTTTGACGTAGAGGGTGACCATGCTACTTGTATTCTCCCCCGTGGCATCGGGGTTGGCTACCACCTGGGTCAGGGTGCCATCCTGGCTACTCCCGAAATACTGAAAGGTGGTGGAGGTACCCGGGGTTTCAAAGTCAAGGATGGTGGTCTGGGCTTCGACACCGGCTACGACAAAGAGAAGCAGGAAGAAGGAAAGTAGATTTTTGATCATGTTGGAAGTGATTTGCGTTAAAGAATGAAAAACCGGATTTATTGGGATCGACAACAAATTTGATTGAAAGTCGGGGCTATTGGGTAATTTTATATTACGATAAAACTACGTTTTTTGCCTTTAGCCACTACGACATCACTACGACAGGGGTACAACATTGCCTGTTTTATAAGGGATTATACTTTTAGACAAGTACGACATTGGGTATGCCTGGCCCTATCTCTGCCTACATTTTCAAAAACGATCGCTTCCAACTCAGGCAGGTCACTTGGCCAAATTCTTCTCCTGCTCCTCCTACCCATCATCGCAAGCACCCAAAGTGTTAATATCGGCATCCCCCCGATCTGGAATTATTCCCGCAAAATCTATCGTGCCGGCACCCAAAACTGGGATGCGACCCAGGATGCCACAGGCCGTCTTTACTTTGCCAACAATGATGGCCTGCTCCGCTATGACGGCACCCACTGGTCCACCTACCCGGTAGCCAACCACACCATCGTGCGCTCTGTCGCCACGGCCAACGACGGCCTGATCTATACCGGCGCCCAGAGTGAAGTCGGCTATTTTTCACCCGGAGCCGACGGGGATCTGCACTATACATCCCTGGTCTGGAAGTTGTCCCCGGGCCACCGCACGTTTGAGGATGTATGGGATATCGTTTTTCATGAGAAGCGTGTATTCTTCCGGACCAACCGGGAGGTATTTGAGTGGGATGGCGATACCATGCGGGTGCATGAAGGGATGGGAGACCTGCTTTCCCTTTGGCAGAGCGGCGATGCGCTCATCCTTCAAAAGGCGGATCAGCAGTTGACGGAATACAGAAACGGCAGGTTTGATCACTTTGCCCGGGTTGCTGGCATGGAAAGTGCCATCACCGGGTTGATAGCCTGGAGGGGCGACACCCTTTTGTGTACCACCTTAAAAAATGGAATCTTCTACCTCACCGGGAACCAGGGAGGAAAATGGCATACACCGGAAGATGCCCTGATCGCCGAAAAGCGCATTTATGCCGCAACGCTTCTGTCAAACGGGAATATCGCCCTGGGGACATCCCTCGACGGGGTGATGATCCTGGATCAGGGGCGGAGGTTATACAGGCACCTCAATAAGAAACAAGGATTGCAAAACAACAATATTCTCTGTGCCTATTGTGACCGGGATGGCAACTTGTGGCTTGGCCTGGACAATGGTATTGATGCCATCGTCCTGGAATCCAGGTTCAGCACCATCTTCCCGGACGATGAATTACATGCCACGGGATATACGGCGGCCCTCTTCCAGGGGAAACTATACCTGGGCGTTTCCAACGGCGCCTATATGGCACCCTGGCAGGCGTATTATGATCCAATGAATCAGCCGTATTTCAGGAGGGTCGCCAATAGTGAAGGTCAGGTCTGGGGGTTTACGTCCCTGCCGGATCAATTGCTCATGGGTCACCACGAAGGCGCTTTTGAGATAACGGGACCGGAGGCTACTCTGATGTCCCCGGAGCCGGGCACATGGACCTATGTCCAATTGTCCGGGGAATACCTCCTTGCGGGTTCCTATACCGGTTTGACCCTGTATAAAAAAAGCAAGAGCCGATGGGTGCCCGACGGCAAGATCAAGGGCATCCAGGAATCCTGCCGGATCATGGTGAGGGATCAGGATGGCTCGGTCTGGGTATCCCATCCTTACCGGGGTCTCTACCATATAATATGGTCGCCCGAAAAAAAGTGGACGCCCGATATCAAGTTTTTTGATCAATCCGGCGGGTTGCCTGGCAACCTCAATAATTATGTCTTCAGCATCGCCGGGAAAGCGGTATTTGGAACGGAAAAAGGAGTGTACCGGTTTGACGCCCGGCAAAGCCGGTTTTTCCCGGATACCTCTTTCAACAGCCTGATCGGCGGCGATCAAAGGGTCAAATCCATGAAGGAAGACCAGGCCGGCAATATCTGGTATGTAACAGATCGCGAGGTCGGATTGCTTGAAGTGGAGGACGACGGGTTGAAAAAGTCCGTGCGTAAAAAAACCTTTCCGGAGCTCCAGGGAAAACTGGTCGGAGGATTTGAGTTTATCTATCCGGTGGATGCGGGCAATGTCATTTTCGGCACGGAGGAGGGATTTGTACTCTACGACGCACAACCCGTATCGGCGGTTCCTGTACCCCTGCAGATCGTTCTCCAGGCAGTCCGGATTATCCGCGAACCAGATTCCCTGTTATATGGAGGGTATCCCGCGGCCGGAACGAACATGCGTAGCGACAGGCGAATCATGCTGGCCTCCGATCTCAATTCATTGAGTTTTTCTTTCAGCGCCACCGACTACCGTTCCCCTTCCCTGTTGCGCTATCGAACCTGGATGGAAGGATTGGAGGATAGCTGGTCACCCTGGACGTCGGATACGCGGAGGGACTTTTCATCCTTAGGCCCGGGCGATTATGTTTTTCACGCGCAGGCCCGAATAACGGAAGGCCGCGAAAGCCGTGAAATAACGTATGCCTTCACCATCCGCCCGCCGTGGTACAAATCCACGGGGATGAAAGTACTTTTTGGCACCCTCTTCGTCAGTTTTTTCGCCGGCCTGATCATTCGCCAGCAAAAAAAGTTTGAAACCGAAAAAGCCCGCATGACGGAAACACACCAGGAAAAGGAGGCGCGTGCCATCCAGGAAGCGGAAATCAGCAAAGCAGCGCTGAATGAAATCCGGCATGAAAAGTTAGAGGTGGAGATTAAATATAAAAACCAGGAGCTGGCGCTGACGACCATGCACCTGGTCCAAAAAGCGGAGATGTTGCTGACGGTACAGGAGGCGCTCAAGCAAATGGAAGCCAAGACAACGAGTCATGAGGTCAAAAAGGAAGTTCACCAGTTGCTCAACCTCGTCAATTTCGATGTCAAACTGGATGAAGACTGGGAGCATTTCGCGCACCATTTCGACCAGGTGCACGTGGATTTTCTCAAACATTTACAGGAGCGCTTTCCGCAGCTCAGCGCCAGTGATCTCAAACTTTGCGCCTATCTGCGTATGAACCTCAGCACAAAGGAAATCGCGCCGTTGCTCAATATCTCCGTCCGGGGTGTGGAGGGAAGCCGGTACCGGTTGCGTAAAAAACTCGGCCTGCCCAACGATACCAATCTCACTGATTTCATCCTGCGGTTTTCCGCGTAAATCTTTGCTGCCCCGGCAGCGGAATGTCAGCCTTCTTCTTCCGTCAGTTCCATCATCGGCGGCCTCAGGTCATGCATCCGGCACCAGCCGCATTCCCCGCAGCCATGCGCAAAATCCATGGCCTGGATTTTTTGATAGACCTCGACAATCTGCCGGGTCACGAGGTCCCGGTCTTCTTCTGTAATCTCCACTTTCTTTTCCACATATCGTCCGTCCCGGAGTGGTTCGAGGGAAAGTATATAACCAGCCGTCATGCCTCTGCGGATCCGAAGGTCCTGGCGCAACAGCAAGTCATAGAAAACCATTTGACGCCAGTAATGGCCGCCCGGATCCTGTTCCCTGGGCCGGTTGAGTTTTTTGGCGATGGAGTCGGCACGCCCGGATTTATAATCAATCACGATCACGGCATCACCGGTCCTGTCAACCCGGTCGATAAATCCTTTTACCGGGATGCCCTCGATATGGACATCGTTGATTTTGTATTCCAGTTCGTAGGTCACCTGGTCGGACCACCGGCTGTGATACTGGTCATAAAATTCGGAGAGGCATTTTTGGCCATAGGTCGTCAGATCGGATAACTCTTTTTCGGTAAAGCGATGCGCTTTCCGTTCCATATACCAGGCAAAGGTGTCTGTCAGGAAGGCCCGGCCTTTCGAGGGATCATGTTCTTTAAACCGTTTTCTGAAAAAAACCTGAAGGGCGTCGTGCAGACAGGTTCCGAATAAAAGGGGCGTGGCTTCGGTTGCGGGGATCTGCAATATTTTTTCATAATAAAACCGGACAGGGCATTCGATGTAGGTATTGAGCGCGGACACATTCAGCACATAATTCTTCACCCGGTCCCGTATTTCAGCGGTATCCGTATGCAGGCGGGCTCTTTGTTCCCCGGACATAAAGGCGGCCAGGTATTCTCCCTGCGCGTTTTCATCTGTCGTGGTTTTGATTTTGCGTACCTGTGGGTCCTTTTTTTCGATTTCACTGACATAGAGGCTCGGGGTCATCCCCTTGCCATCATCTTTGGAGGCGGCATAGGTGAGGATGAGATCTTTTTTCGCGCGCGTCATGCCGACATACAACAATCTGCGCCGGTCCTGGTCTTCCGTATCCATTCCGGATTCGAGCCATTCGGACAAGCTGTTCCTGCGAACCAGGTTGTCGGGAAAAGAAAAGGATTGGTTCCACGCCCGCTTTTTCTCCCATTCATTTTCGGTCAGATCCTTGATGATTACTTTATCAAACTGCAGGCCTTTGGCCCCGTGTAGTGTCGAAAGATGGATGCCTTTGTCCGGATGGGCGAGCTCATGGACCGGCAGCCTGATGCCATAGGTATTCATCAGTTCAGCGATCTCGAGCAGATCCGGCACTGCAAAGCGGCTCTTGCCGGAGGACTGGCGATCGATAAAGGTGTAAAAGGTTTTGAGCGTGTAGAGATGGGGAAACTTTTCCTTTTGCTCCAGGATCCAGGACATGATGCCAAACGCGTGGATAACCCATTCCGTAAAGGACAGTAGCGATCGCGAATGATATTCGATGATGCCGTCTTCCAGCAAACGGTACATGCGGTCCATCCATTCGGGATGACGGAGGCGGAGCCGGCTCAACTTGTCCGGATCCCCCAGCCAGGTATACAGGGTCGAAGGATCGTCTTTTTCTTTGGACGTATAGGCAATGATGAGTTGCTGGAGATCGGCTGTCCTGGGTTCCAGGTAGCGGAGGTGCAGGATTTGATAGAGCAAGGCATCATCGTGGTCGGCGCCTGTGCTCAGTTGAAACAGGCATTGGAGGATATCCAGCAAATGTTCGATGACCGGTTGGTGCAGTGCGTCCAGGGTGCGTGAAGTGTGATAGGGGATACCGGCGCCCTTCAACGCCTGGGCCAGTTCACGTCCGAGCTCATGCTTCGTATAAAGCACGGCTACTTCTCCAGCCAAGTCCTGCTCTTGCCAATGTTTGAGTTGCCTGAATATATCCGCATTTTCCGAAGTGACCTTTGGATAGGACTGGATGATGACAGGCTGATCATGTCCGGCGTGATCGCTTTTGGCGGAAAGGGTCTTGACCTGGTTAAAGATCGACTGCATGAGGCTGTTCTCCACCGGATGCATGATGACGCGGGCGGCATCCAGGATTAGCTGGGAGCTCCGGTAGTTTTCTTCCAGGACGATGACCTCGGGTTGGTAGGCCCGGTAGAAGGCCACCAGGTTTTCAATGTTCGCGCCCTGGAAACGGTAGATGGCCTGATCATCATCTCCGACAACAAAAATATTGGGCCGGTCAATCCATTCATGTTGCAGGAGTTTATGGAGGATGGAAATCTGGATCCCGTTGGTGTCCTGGAATTCATCCACCAGGAGGTAGAGAAAACGTTCCTGGTAGTTGGCCAGCAGGTCCGGATGGCGGGAGAAGGCCTGGTCGACCCAGAGGAGCATGTCATCAAAATCATATTGACCGTTTTCCGCCAGCAGGGTGTTGTATCGATCATATTCCGCCACGGCGGCCAGGAGATTTTCCATCTTGTCCAGGACCTCATCCCGGAATTTCTTTTCATTAAAATCCCCTTTCTGGAAATCACCGGTCTTTCGCTTATAGACATAGTCATCGCTCTGCCGCTTACGCGTGACATACGCATCCACCTGTTGGAGGATGTGCGCGGGTGACCAGTTTTCTTTTTTCATCGTGGCAAAGAGGCCGTCCAGCCGCTTCCAGTCCGAATACATCTGGCCCTTAAATTTTTTGAGCGGGTGATCCGGATCAAATCCGTCGATGAGTTTTTGCAGCAACCGGAATTTATCGATCTCGGAAATCGGTTCGAGCTCGCGCGCCTGCTGAAAAATGCCCGGATTTTCCTGGATGACCAGGTTGCAGAAAGCGTGAAAGGTGCTTACCTGGATGCGGTATGCTTCAGGCCCGATATATTCGATCAGGCGTTGCCGCATTTCCGTTGAGGCCGCATCCGTATAGGTCAGGCAAAGGATGTCTTTCGGTTCGGCGCGCCCTTCCCGGATGATGTGCCCGATGCGCAGGCTGAGAATCTCGGTTTTTCCGGTGCCCGGTCCCGCAATGACCATGACAGGTCCTTCGGTGGTTTCCACGGCAAGGCGTTGCCGTTCATTCAGTGTCTTCAGTTTTTGATCAAAAGAAATCATGTTGACAAATGTAAGCATCCCGGATGGTCGCTGAGCGGAGTCGAAGCGACCACAAATCCCTGCCGATATCGTCAAGGGATGCGGAAGGGTCGTTTCGGCTATGCTCAACGACCCGGGAAAAGAGAAAGGCGGGTGTCGTTTTGGCTCCGGTCAACGACAAGTTATTGGAAGGGTCGTTTCGGCTCCGCTCAACGACCCAGGAAAAGAGAAAGGCGGTGACGTTTTGATTACGCTCAACGACGAGATATTGGAAGGGTCGTTTCGGCTCCGCTCAACGACAAGATATTGGAAGGGTCGTTTCGGCTCCGGTCAACGACCCAGGAAATGAGAAAGGCGGGTGTCGTTTTGGCTACGCTCAACGACAAGATATTGGAAGGGTCGTTTCGGCTCCGCTCAACGACCCAGGAAA
>CAZTXO010000010.1:23943-74453 GCA_964617515.1 uncultured Saprospiraceae bacterium
TATTGGAAGGGTCGTTTCGACTCCGCTCAACGACCCAGGAAATGAGAAAGGCGGGTGTCGTTTTGATTATGCTCAACGACAAGCTATTGGAAGGGTCGTTTCGGCTCCGCTCAACGACCCAGGAAATGAGAAAGGCGGGTGTCGTTTTGATTATGCTCAACGACAAGCTATTGGAAGGGTCGTTTCGACTCCGCTCAACGACCCAGGAAATGAGAAAGGCGGGTGTCGTTTTGATTATGCTCAACGACAAGATATTGGAAGGGTCGTTTCGGCTCCGCTCAACGACCCAGGAAAAGAGAAAGGCGGGTGTCGTTTTGATTATGCTCAACGACAAGATATTGGAAGGGTCGTTTCGGCTCCGCTCAACGACCCAGGAAAAGAGAAAGGCGGGTGTCGTTTTGGCTACGCTCAACGACCTAGAGGTGATTAATTGACTGGAAATGAAGTACGAGGTGGTTTGTCCTGAATAAAATGTTGAGGACCACAGGCCGGTCACCAGCTAGAGGTCTGAAAATTCAGGGGGTAAATGATCTTTGGTATAGTAACGAAAATGGGATTTGTTTTTGCAGGTCGCCAATCCGTGAAGTTCTTCTTTCATACCATAAATCAATGCTTCCTTTTTCTTACGATTCCATCCCTGGACCTGTTTTTCCCGGTGAAAGGCATTCCCTATGCTTTCATATTCTTCAAAATACACCAACTTGACCGGAAGGTGTTTAGCGGTAAAATTTGCCCCAAGACCGCGCTGGTGCTCAGCTATTCTTTTCTTTAAATGAATGGTGCTTCCCACATAGTAAAATCCATTGGCACATTCCAGGATATACATGTATCCTTTCATGGTCTTCAACATTTGGTGAACAATCTCCCTAACATAAGAAAAAAAATGGAAGATCACCGTCAGGCAAACCTAAATCCTGCTTCAGCAAATGGTTTGTCCGGTCGCGGAGCGGAACCGAAGTGACCAGCTTAGAAAACGATTACTTTTTCTGGTCGCTGAGCGGAGTCGAAGCGACCTCTTTCACTGCCCTTCCCCGATGGGAGCGTACAGCCGATCCCTTTATTTTTTTGTCATCCCCCCGGCCAGTCCATCCTGGTAACTCAGTCCAGTCATCGTGATTAGCAAGAACAACGAGGTGCCAACTGCTGTATCCAGTGGATGCTCCGGCAGCATGGAAATAAGCTGCATCAGGTACAGGATGGGCATCAGCGGCGGGCTCCAGAAAAAGCGGAAGAGCATCGGGTAGATCAATACGAATAACAGCACGATCAGGCCAAGGAGGCCAAAGACCGTGGTGATGAGAAGAAATTGGTTTTCCGGCCGCATCCAGTCCTCCCGCTGGTAATGGGTCTTGTAATATTCCGCGATGGCGGGACGGAAATGCCCGCTGCCCGTTCCGAAGAGCGGGTGCTCCCGGATGATATCCATTCCCGCTTTCCATGACATCCAACGCTCGGAGTCGGAGTATTGATTGCCTTCTCCCCGGAGGAGGCGCCCGAAGTCGTAAAGCGTATAGTTGATTTTTTGCTCAAATCCCCGCAAGGTTTTATACGCGATCATGGGCGCCAATAGGACGAGCAGGACCAGGGCGGTTTTTTGCCATAAAGCCAATTTTCTGAAATAAAAGACGACAAAGAGTACAATGCCCGCATAGCCGAGCACAATCCCCGACCGGACACTCAGGATATGGAGGAAGAAGAAAAAGTATACGGCCAGGAATGCATATGCCCATCGTTCCCAGCGAAAACGAAGCGTGTAATTTTCAACAGCGAAAAAAAGACAGAGGATCATGCTGATCGCGATGATGATGCTGTAGCGGAGATGCGGGGATGGGGTAGGGAGCGATCCGCCGAATCCGAGGCTCTGGCTGAAGAGGTAATGGTCCTGGAAATAAAACACCTGGACCCAGATAGAACTCCAGAATGCCATCACCACCATGCTGAGCGTCACCACCATGTATTCTCTCCGCGTAAAGGGACGGAGGAGCGCAAAACTCATCGGGATAAACAGAAAATCCAGCTTCATATGGGTCAGCGCCCACCATTCCTGGATATCCCCGGCGTACACGATACTCACGATATAGAGGAGGGCCAGCAGGGTAAAGGACCAGATGAATGGTTTGTACCGGATGGTGGCTTTTACAAGGGCAGGCGTCAGCATCCAGCGAACCCGGAAAGGCTGAAGGTGGATATCGGTAGCTGCCACGATGGCCAGGAAACCCATGGAGATGGCCAGCAGGGCTTTGGACCAGATAAGCGCCATGGCCATGGCCATGCATAGGAATACAGCAAGCGGATGCCGGATGGACATGCGGGAAAGTTAGGGATTTAGTGCCCGATCACCCTTCCGGGAGGCAAATAAATACAAATGGTAACTTTGCCCCGGCCAAATCCATGACACGTTGAATCCTGTAGAACAACTGAAATCGCTGTTATCCGAGATCCGGTCGACGTCTATTGCCGATGCACCAGCGCTGGAATCCTTCCGCATCCGGTTTTTGGGCAGTAAGAATATCCTGAAGCCGCTCTCCGCTTTGATCCGGGAAGTGCCGAATGAGCAAAAAAAGGAATTCGGTCAACTCCTCAACGAAGCCAAGCAGGCTGCCGAGGCATTATTTGAGCGCATGCAGACGGAATTGTCCGGAGGCGGTGCGGGTCAGGTTGAGGTTCCGGACATGCGATTGCCCGGTACGCCGCTGCCCATCGGCAGCCGTCACCCGGTGCGCATCGTGATGGACGAGATCATCGATGTTTTTTCGCGGATGGGATTTGAAGTAGCCGAAGAGCGGGAGATCGAAGATGACTGGCACAACTTCACCGCCATGAATACCCCGGAGGATCACCCGGCGCGCGATATGCAGGATACTTATTATGTGGCTTCACCGCCCGGATGGTTGCTCCGGACCCACACGTCTTCCGTACAGGCTCGGGTGATGACGACACGAAAACCTCCGATCCGCATCATTGCCCCCGGTCGCGTCTACCGGAACGAAACCGTTTCCGCGCGTTCACACTGCCAGTTCCACCAGGTGGAAGTGCTATATGTGGATGAAGGCGTGTCCTTTGCCGATATGAAACAAACCTTACACCTGTTTGCCCAGTCCCTATATGGGAAGGAGGCGATCGTCCGGATGCGGCCTTCCTACTTCCCCTTTACGGAGCCCAGTGCTGAAGTGGATGTTTGGTATGGTCTCGGGGATGAACATGCCCGCCGCATTACCAAAGGCACCGGTTGGCTGGAAATCATGGGTTGCGGCATGGTCGATCCGGCGGTATTGGAAACCTGTGGAATCGATTCCAGTAAATATTCCGGCTTTGCCTGCGGCATGGGTATCGAACGGCAGGCCATGATCAAATATCGGATCAATGATATCCGGTTGTTGTTTGAAAATGATGTCCGGTTTTTAAAGCAGTTTGCTTCGGTGGTGTAGGCTTAAAGCGAGAAAGCGAGAAAGTGAGAGAGCGAGAAAGCGAGAGAAAGAACGGCATTTGACATAGCGCCTTTGTGCCTTAGTGGCCAAAAATCACCAAGAGCTGCAAAGACGAAAAGTAACAAAGCAAATCTTAGCGTCTTTCGGCCATTTGATTAAGTGACAGTGATAGATATGGAAGTTGGAATTCCCAAAGGAACGCGTGATTTTCTCCCCATCGAGGTGGCAAGGAGAAAATGGATGTTTGGCATCATTGAAGATGTGTTTAAGCGCTATGGATATGTGCCCATTGAAACACCGGTCCTGGAAAATCTCAGTACGCTGACCGGGAAATATGGCGAGGAAGGCGATCGCCTCTTGTTCAAAGTGCTCAACAACGGGGATTACCTGGAAAAGGCGGATGACGCAGCCTATCAGAAGAAAGACAGTAACAAATTCACCCCTTCCATCGCGAAGCGGGGATTGCGGTACGATCTGACGGTGCCGTTTGCCCGGTATGTGGTGATGCACCGCAACGATATCACGCTTCCCTTTAAGCGCTACCAGATCCAGCCTGTCTGGAGGGCTGATCGTCCGCAGAAGGGGCGGTACCAGGAGTTTTATCAATGTGATGTGGATGTGGTCGGTAGCCGGTCGTTATCCTACGAGGCCGAGCTGATCCAGATCTATGATGAGGTATTTGCCGCTTTACAAATTCCAGTGGTGATCCGGATCAACCACCGGCAACTCTTATATGGTATTGCGGTCAAAGCCGCTGTGGCGAGCCAATGGGTGGAGATGACCATGGCGCTGGACAAACTCGACAAAGTAGGTGAGGAGGGAGTGCGGAAAGAGATGACGGAACGCGGTATACCACCCAAAGCCCAGGATATGATCTTTTATATCCTGAGCCATAAGGATCTCCGGTCGCTCCGGGAATTGTTTGCGGAGGGAAGTGAAGGAGCCACGAGCCTGGAGGAGATGGAACAGGTGTTTCGGTACCTGGAAGGGTTGCCACTGAAGAACGAAGTTGTCTTTGACACCACCCTGGCGCGCGGCATCGGGTATTACACCGGTTGCATATTTGAAGTCACGGGGGTGGATGCCAATATGGGCAGTCTCGGCGGCGGCGGACGCTATGACAATCTTACCGGTGTATTTGGCTGGCCGGATGTCCCGGGTGTGGGCGTGTCTTTCGGAGCGGAGCGCATCTATGATGTGCTCGAGGCAAAGGGCTTGTTTCCGAAAGAAGTCCAGGCTGGCCCGCGTATCATCCTGGCGGCATTTGATGATCCTTCGCATCAATATGCTTTCCGGTGCGTGAGTATGCTCAGAGGTGCCGGTATTGCGGCCGATCTCTATCCTGAGCCCGGAAAATTGAAAAAGCAAATCAAATATGCTTCCGATATCGGTTGCCCGTATATGGGAATTGTCGGAGAAGAGGAGATGAAAAACGGAACAGTGATGGTGAAGGACCTTGCTACCGGAGATCAGCATCCAATGAAACTGGAAGAACTGGGTACCTTGCTGACCAGTCGGTAAATGCGTGATTTATTACCCGGGGATAAGGGTTTTGGTGACCAGGTGCTTTAAGACTTTGGGCTATTATTTTCCTTTTATCCGTATTTATTCCTGTTAAGCAGGATATGGAAAGAATGAGGCTATGCAATAGCTATTGGCCGTTTCATTATAGTCTCGGGATCTTCTTCACCCATTGTATGCCCCAGTCATCCCGGAGTACCGCCAGGTACATCCCGGGCACCAGCGCTTCCAGCGAGTATTCACCGGGTACATTCGTTTGGAGGGAGACCAGGCGTTTGCCATCCAGCGTATAAAGATCAAGGGTGCCCGGACGCTTATCACTCCAGGAGATGGACGCGGACGTAACGGTGATGGCATGTGCGATGCCGGATGAAGGCTGTTGCGTTTCATCCTCTTCATCATCGATGGCCAGCGTGCTCTGGAATTCATAGGCGCCCAGGTCATGCTGGATACCTTGCGGACGGATGATCCCTTCGATATCCACATTGACGCCAAAGGCCAGGCCGCCATTGCCGGCATTGACGGCTTGCGCGTTAGTGAGCAAATGATAATCTCCGGCCCCCGGATTGGTAAAGATCTCATTGAGCGGAGCGGCCAGCATGCTGTGCGCGTCATAGCCCAGCGCCTGCCATTGGGCCAGCGTGATATGAACCCCATCCCCCTGCGCGCTGAGACTGTTGACCAGGATATTGTAATCCGAATTGAATCCGGGCACGGCGTCCGGATCCAACGCGATGCTGCCCCGCCAGGGATGCTGGTTGATGATGATATTGTTGAAGACCTGCGCCCCGGTGGAGCCGTTGACGATCAGGACACACCATCGCGCGTCGCTGGCATTGATGATCGTGTTGTGGACCACGACGGCATCGATGGATGGTTCGGCTCCGTCCTGCTGGAAGAGGGCGATGCCGGATGCATGGTTTTGATAAAGCAGGTTATTGTAGATAAAGGCGCTCTGCACGCCGTCGAGGTTGATGGCCGCCCCGCCGGCTACGCCGTTTTCATACAGGATGTTCCCATAGATTTCCGGATCTGTGCTGATCCCGTCTCCGCCCTGGCTCGCATCGGCATTGATCTGGATGCCACCCCGGTTGTTATGGTGGCATACGTTAAACCGGATGATGGACCGGTCACTGCTGTTGGATACGTAGATCCCGTGCTCATCGATGGAGTTGAGACACTCATTATACTCCAGGAGGATATCATCGGTAAACCCGGTGAAGATGCCACGCTCGAAATTGTTATCGCAATATGTATTGCGGACGATGCAGTGATGGGCGTTGACCAGCCGGATGCCATTGCGCGGCTGATCGATCACCCGTACCCCGTTGATTTCGATGTAGTGGGCGTCCTCCACATTGATCCCGTCGAGGGTCACCGGGTTGTGCACATTGATCGTGGCGTTGGCGCCGAAGGCCATGAAGACGATCGGGTTGGCAGCAGTGCCCGTAGTCCGCATATCGAAGCCGACGTAATTGCCGTCGGCAATCCAGAGGGAATCCCCCGCATTGAGGTGATTAGCCGCATACTGGAGGGTTTGCCATGCCTGTGCCCAGGAGTTACCCGTGTTGTTATTGTTCCCCGTATTGGACACATACTTTGTCGCGGCGAAGGAGTTGACGAAACTGAGGCTGAGCCATAGGCCCAGGAAAAGATGGTGTTGGAGCTTGGGTTTCATGGTCATCGAAATTGGACGTTCAATTTCGGGTGAGGCATCGTAAATATAAAAAAAATCAGCGTCCTGCGACGCTGATCTTCTTGATACGAATAAGGATATTGATAGTAAGAAATAGCAATCTTTCCGTTATCAAAGATATACTACTGTTCTTGTATTTGCACCCACCCCGGGAAAAATTTTTTAGAGGAGGCGGACCGCATCACCGACCATGATGTCTCCTTCCCGGATGACGATTGCGCCCCATCCTGCTTTTTGATCCAGGGCATCAATCGCCCCCTCGCCCAGATTTTCATCCATTCGATTACATGGGGCGCAATAGCAGGTGACTTCCACAATGACTTCTTCCCCAAGCGCGATTTGTTGTCCCACCTGGATGGATCCGGGCCACGAATCCACGCAGATATTGCGCCTGCTGGCTCCATGCGCATCGCCCTGAAATCCAATGCTGGCGGCCGCTTCAGCCAGCTGATCCGCTGCGATGAGCGTGACAGCCCGTTTTGATTCGGGCCGGACAGGATGATCACCTTCGATGCCGTGTGCATGAATGTGCGCAGCCGTCAGATGTGCCACCGGACCTTTTTTCTCCGGCCGGATGAGAATGGATTGAATGATACCCATGAAGCAATAGTTCAATGATCAAATGTATAGGCATTTCCCCGGATCATGTGATCCGCGATCATCCGGCGGGCCTGAACCGTATTGATCGACGGATAGCCGGAGAATCGTTTGACCCCTTTCTGGAGAATGACCAGTTCATCACCCGTCGCGAAAGCGGCCAGGGCATCGCTTGCATGTTTCTGGATCCGGGCCTGGGCTTCGTGGATAAATAGTTGCGTCATGGCCATTGCGATTTCGGCCGGGATCGTGCCGGGTGTGATGGAAATTTTTTGTGCACGCAGCAGGAGTGACTCGGCGATAAAACAATCGATGGCGATATCCGCGATATGCATGACGACTTCCTGCTGCTCGTTGAGATCGTGCCTGCCATCCATCTGGTATTTGACAGCTGCACCGGCTACGAGCAGCATGTTTTTCTTGAAATGCCGGATGGCTTCCTTCTCAGTTGCCCAGGCTCCGGTTTCCGTGGATTTGACCGGCATACTCATCAACTCTTTTTGTACAGCCCAGGCCGGGCCGACCAGGTCCAGTTCTCCCTTCAGGGCTTTTTTGATGATGCGGTCCACGAGGAGCAGGCGGTTGATCTCATTTGTCCCTTCATAGATGCGGTTGATCCGCTGGTCCCGGTAGGCCCTGGCGGCCGGATACTCCTCCGAGTAACCGTTTCCCCCATGGATCTGCAACATCTCATCGACCACAAAGTCGAGGTATTCACTGCCCGCGATTTTGATGATGGCACATTCGGAGGCGTATTCCCGCGCAGCATCCAGCATGGCCTGCTCAAAGGACGTGCCTTCCGCGATCTTCTGGTCTTTATGGCGGCTCATCAAATCAGACAGCCGGTACGATGCGGATTCGAGGGCAAAGATCAGGGTGGCCATTTCACCGAGCTTGTGCCGGATCGCGCCAAAAGAAGAAATCGGCTGGCCAAACTGTACCCTTTCGTTGGCGTACCGAACGGCGATGTCTATACATTTTTTCGAACCGCCCATCGCCATGGTGCCCAGTTTGAACCGCCCGATATTGAGCGCATTGAAGGCGATCTGGTGTCCTTTGCCGATTTCGCCCAATACATTTTCAGCGGGAACAGCCACATTTTCAAAAAACACCTGGCGGGTCGAAGACCCTTTGATCCCCAGTTTTTTTTCTTCCGCCCCCAGCGTGATGCCGGGTGATCTGGCATCGACCACAAAACCGGTGAAATGTGCACCCCCGATCTTGGCGAATACAATAAAAACATCGGCGAATCCTGCATTGGAAATCCACATCTTCTGCCCGTTGATCAGGTATTGTTTCCCGTCGGCCGTGAGATCGGCCCTTGTCCTGGCACCCAGCGCATCCGAGCCGGAACCAGGTTCTGTCAGGCAGTAGGCTGCTTTAAGCTGGCCATTGCTGAGCCCCGGGAGATATTTCTTTTTTTGGGCATCCGTGCCAAAATAAAGAATCGGCAACATGCCGATGCCGATGTGCGCGGCGTAGGTAGTATCAAATGATCCTCCCGCTTTTCCCAGCTCTTCCCCGATCAGGGTATTGGAATTGGTGTCCAGAGGATTGCCTCCATACGCTTCCGGGATGTGGGCTCCCAGCAGGCCCAGGGAACCAGCCTCTTCCATGAGCTCCACCTGTGCTTCCAGCAGGTGGGCCTTGTCCCTTATCTCAGCGACAAAGTCCCTGCACATCTGCCGGACTATTTTCTGATCCTCATTGAAATCTTCAGGCGTGAAGACTTCTTCCGGTGATGAATCGCGGATGATGTATTCTCCTCCGCGTAAGGCGTGTTGTGTTGTCATAGGGCTTGAATCATTTTCGTTTACCCGGCAGGAAGATGGATTGGAACTGCATACCAGCGGTGGACAGATTCGTCCATTCACCGCTCAGCGCTGAACACATTTTTAAATGCCAGATGCCAGATATAGGTGTCATTTCTTAACAATCACTTTTCACTAATCCCTCTCTCCCATCTCCTATCTTTTGTCTCCCGTCTCCCGTCTTCTGTCTTCCATCTTCCGTCTTTTCATTCCTTTTCCCCAAACGTAATATGGATCTCATACGATCCCTTCCTGGAGGATCCCGCCTCCGGACTCTTCGGCGCCGAAGGGGTGACCTGGTAGTTCACCTGTAAGGGCTGCGCGATGCTATCCACTTTTTTAGTAGCGGGCAATTTTTGCGGGGAGCCTGGCAGCCGGAAATGAATGTGCAGTTTGCGTGAATATTTGGATTTGATCTTGCCGTCATTGGGGACCCTGAACTGAAGACTCCGGACAATACGCAGCGCTTCTTCATCACAGCCATGCCCGAGACCGGAGATAATGCCGGCATCGATCACCTTACCCTTATAATCCACCGTATAACGCACACTGACGGTACCTTCCACTTTGGCCTCCAGGGCTTCCTTCGGATAACGAAGTTCTTTTTTGACAAAGGCTTCCAAAGCCGCTTTACCTCCTTCGAAATAGGCGGATTTGATGAAGTCTTTGTCCTTGCGTTCCTTCTTCATAATGTAATAAACAGATCCGGTACCGGATCGGATGAGGGATCCACGGCATATTTTTCAAAATCCGTAATGCCCGACTCCCGTAAAACATCTTCATCGATAAAAAATTGCCCGGTGGTCTCCGTGGGATTCTGCACCAGGATCTTATAGGCCGCATCGGCGACGATCGATGGCCACCTCGACCGGCGGATCATGGCTTCTCCGCCGAGCAGGTTTTGGACAGCGGCCGTCGCAATAGTCGTTTTGGGCCATAAGGCATTGACCCCGATCGAGTCGGGCTTAAGTTCGGCAGCCAGGCCAAGGGCAATCATGCTCATCCCGTATTTACTCATCGTGTAGGCTGTATGTTGCTCAAACCATTTGGGGAGCATCTGCAGGGGTGGGGAAAGATTGAGGATATGGGCATGGGTGGATCGACGTAAATAAGGTATACAGGCCTGCGACATCAGGTAGGTGCCACGGACGTTGATCTGGTGCATGAGGTCAAACTTCCTGGCGGGCGTGTGAATGGTTTGGGCGAGGTATATCGCACTGGCATTATTGACCAGGATATCGATCCCGCCAAACCGGTTGACAGTTGTTTCAACCACCTGGAGAATCTGCATTTCATCGCGAAGGTCCAGGGCTACCGGCAATGCCACACCGCCGGAAGCCGTAATCTCCCCGGCGGCTTCGTAGATCGTTCCGGGCAGTTTCGGGTGAGGCTCGGTGGTCTTCGCCGCGATGACCACCTGCACCCCGTCGGCAGCCAGTCTTTTCGCGATCGCCAGGCCGATGCCGCGGCTGGATCCGGTGATGATGGCTGTCAGGCCATGGAGGGAAGATGCCATGTAACTTGATTACCAGGTAAAAATAAGATGGTATCGCCCATCC
This sequence comes from uncultured Saprospiraceae bacterium, assembly GCA_964617515.1. Classification (GTDB taxonomy): domain Bacteria; phylum Bacteroidota; class Bacteroidia; order Chitinophagales; family Saprospiraceae; genus Opimibacter. The sequence goes on from CAZTXO010000010.1 coordinate 34,556, forward strand.
TTTTGGAATCTTTTTTGTTATCTTATTCCTTCAGGGCACCCCTGAGTCCTTAAAAGCCATATTGCATGAGTCTCGAAAACGACTATATCTATTTCAAGCATGAGGTATTCCCCGAACTGCCTTTTGACATCAAGCTGAGCCTGGAGCGAATCTATGCCTATTGGGAACAAAAGGCGGCAGATGGCACCCCTGCCGAAAAGGTGCAGGCCGCCAGCATCCTGGAGTCGGTCGCCCACCTGCCCGAACTCCGGCAACCAACGAACGACCTGGCCTATATCGGGCAGCACGAAAACGATATCGCGCTTCTCCTGTCTGCCTTGTTTCCGGATATCCTGACGAACAATGAGATCAAAGCGGCCAGCCTGCCGTTTTACCCGATCCTGTTCAACATGTCTAAACGCCTGAAAGCGATTCTCGCCAAAGCGCCCGCAGACTTCAAACTCTTTTTAAAGGGATACGACCAGGACGATGTCTATGTGCTGGCCTGTTCTTTTCTGATCGGTGCCCTTTACCGGGTTCCGGTCAATTTTAAGCGGCCCATTTTCTTTGATATCCCGGATGCGTCCACGGGGGTCATACGCCATTTCCGTACTGTCATCAATGCCGACTTTACCCGGATCACACCAAAACCCGGTACGAAGCCGTTGACGCCGGAAGATATCGAACTGCTCATGGACAACAGCCATGATATCGATTTATGGAAAAAACTCATTCCTCCCGGCTCCTATACGTACGAGGGGATCGCCATCGTCACCCTGTTTGATCTCTCGGAAGACGAAGCTCTTTCCGAACTCAAGCAACTTCTCCTCAAAAGCCACGCGCTGAGCGATGAAGCGAATATCGATCTGCTCGAATGCCAGCTTGCGCAATACCTCAACGTGGATAAGGTCGAAATCGGATTTGAAGCTTTTGACAAGGATGGCTGCAGTATCAAGGCCCTTCATGGCGTGGCCCGGAACAGTAAATTACTGGGGAATGCGGCTGAATCCTCGATAGACGAGTGTTTTTGCGATTATTCATCGGATGCATTGCTGACTAAGCGGGACATTTTTGCCGTCTCCGATACGCATGGCCAGGAATGGGGCCCTTCTCACTTTGTCCACCGGCTGATGGATAAAAATGTGGGCAGTTTTATTGTGGCGCCGCTGAAATACAAAGATGAAATCATTGCCTTTATCGAACTGACTTCACCGAAAAAGGGCGTGCTCAACAGCATGGTGGCTAATAAACTGAAGGATGTGTTGGGCATGTTTACGGTGGCCGTGAGCCGGACCATCAATTCATACCAGACGAAAATGGAAGCCATCATCCAGGATAAGTTTACCAGCATCCATCCCACCGTCACCTGGAAGTTTTTTAAAGCGGCCGAGTCCATTTTCCGTCAGCAAGCCCAGGGCCTCCCGGGGGAAATACCCGAAATAGGTTTCCAGGAGGTGTACCCATTGTACGGCCAGTTTGATATCCGTGGCTCTTCGGAAGCACGTAACGCTTCCATCCAGGCGGACCTGCTCGCCCAACTGGATCTGGCGGACCAGGTGATCCGCTTTGCGGCCACCCATCACAAGCTTCCGATCTACCAACAACTGTTGTTTCGCATCGAGCAATATCGAAGTGCCTTGGCTGATACCATCCATGCAGGCGATGAAGTGCGGATCCTCGAGTTTTTCAAGCGGGAACTGGATCCCGTATTTGACCACCTGGAAAAGCAGGAGAAGGCTAAGGCCATGGTCCGGAAATACCGGGATGCCCTGGATAAGGATCTCGGCGTCCTGTATCACCAGCGAAAACTCTATGAGAAAACGGTGACGATGATCAATGAACGCATCTGCGAATACGTGGACTACCAGCAGACCCTGGCGCAGCGCATGTTTCCCCATTATTTTGAAAAATATAAAACGGATGGGGTGGAGTATAACGCCTATATCGGGCAATCCCTCGTGCAGGCAGAATCCTTTCATCCCCTGTATCTGAAGAATCTTCGGCTCTGGCAACTGCTCATCACTTGTGGCGTGGAGCATATGCTCCAGGGATACCGGGAAGAGCTGCCGATGCCACTTTCCGTCACTTCGCTGATCCTGGTGCACAGCAATCCGCTGGCCATCCGCTTCCGCATGGACGAAAAGCGGTTTGATGTGGATGGAGCCTACAATATCCGCTACGAAATTCTCAAAAAGCGGATCGACAAAGCCTATATCAAAGGGACAACCGAGCGATTGACACAGCCGGGCAAACTCGCGATCGTCTACAGCCAGGACTGGGAAGCGGAAGAGTATATCCAGTATATCCGGTACCTCCAGTCGATCGACTACCTGGATCAGGAGATCGAGCGCCTTGAATTGGAGGATCTGCAGGGTACATCGGGTCTCCAGGCTTTCCGGGTAGGCATCCGGTATGAAGGATCTCCTGATGTACTGATCCGGGAGATGATGATGGAAGTCAATGCGTAGACGCTGACCGGGCCATGGGTTGAACTTGCCTGACCATTGCACAACTCTCGTTCGTTTTCGGCGATCTGCCGGATGCGGCTAGTCGTTTTAATGGTTCCGCTCATGCCTTCCTGTTTTCTTTTGGTAGAATAGCCCATTGATTGATATATCAATGGATTTATTTCGAATGCTGAAATACGTCCATACCGATGATTATCCTGTTCTGCCGTTCCCTGTTGTTCCGCTTCGCGCCGGGATTGATGATTGCCTGCTGTTTACTCTTCGCTCCGCGTGAAGGGAAATGCCTGGCTACCCTGGAAGGCATGGTCCGGGACAGTGCCCGGCAAGCCGTGGATGCTGCTACCGTCAGCCTGTTTCGGCAGGTTGATTCAGCTTTTATCAAGGCGGAACTCACGGATGTCCAGGGACATTTTACCTTTTCCGGGGTGGCGGCAGGCACCTATTATATCCATGTCCATAGCCTGGGCTATCAGCCGTATCAGAGTGAAGTATTTCATATCGGGGAGGCCATGTCCAGCCTGGTCCTTCCGGACGTGCAACTGATGGCATCCGGGATGACCCTGGAAGAAATCAGCGTCGTGGCGCAAAAACCATTTATCGAAAGGAAGGCGGATCGCCTCATCGTCCATGTGGACAACAGCATTGTGGCTGCCGGTTCCAGCGCCATGGAAGTGCTCGAACGGGCGCCGGGGGTGATCGTCAGTTCCGGGGACGCGATATCCATCCGCGGCAGATCGGGCGTGATCTTTATGATCGACGGCAAGATCACCCCGATGAGCGGACAGGAACTTGCCAACTATCTGAGAGGACTTCCGTCCGGCAGTATCGACCGTATCGAAATCATCACCAACCCGTCAGCCAAATACGACGCGGCCGGCAACGCGGGCATCATCGATATCCGGCTCAAAAAAAATACGGCAGACGGTACCAATGGATCTGTCACCACGAATGTCGCGCAGGGTATCTATCCGAAAGCCGGAGCCGGCATCAATTTCAATCACCGGCAGGATCAGTTCAATCTGTATGGTGGCTATACCTTCAATTTCCGAAAGGGATTTAATGACCTTCGGCTGTATCGCGCCTTTTTTGAAAGCGGTGTGCGGACCGGCGCCTATGATCAGAAAAATTACCTCGTGTTTCCGTTCCGGTTCCACATGGGCAGGCTCGGGATTGACTACAATGTCTCCCCACAAACCGTGATCGGCCTGCTGGCTTCCACGACGATCAATGGTTTCAGCAAAAGCGGGCAAAACCGCAGCCGCGTGGAAAACGGTATGCAGGAAACCATTTCCTCCTTTATCACGGATAACCAGGGAAAAGACCGGTATCCTTCTTTTTCCCTCAATGGAAACATGAAGCACACCTGGCCAAAGGGCAAGCAGGAGGTAACCATGGATTTGGATTACGCGAAGTATGAAAGCACCTCGGATCAGCTTTTTACCACACGGTATTACGATCTGCAGGGACAGGAGTATCTGCCGTCCTACCTGTTGGATGGGGATCTCCGGGGAAGCCTCACGATCCAATCAATCAAAGCGGATTTCACCTGGCCGGTTTCGGAAAAAGTCAGGCTGGAGGCGGGGCTGAAATCCAGTCTCGTCAGCGCGGACAATGATCTCCGTTTTCTGGATGCCAGTGATGCACAAAACCCGGTATTGGACAGTACCATTTCCAATCATTTCCTGTATGATGAGACCATCCACGCCGCCTATATCAATGTCAACTATGCGCAGTCAAAATGGAGCCTTCAATCCGGTCTCCGCGTGGAAAACACCCTGGCGGATGGCAACCAACTCTTCAATGGAAACTCCTTTGACCGGCGCTACACCAACTTTTTTCCCAGCATTTTCCTGAACTATACGATCTCCAAAGCGTACAGCATGGGACTCAATATGAGCCGGCGACTGGACCGCCCTTCCTATCAGCAGTTGAATCCGTTTAAGTTTTTCCTCGATCCGAGCACCTACCGGGAAGGCAATCCCTATCTCAATCCGCAATTTACCTGGTCCTTTGAGTGGAATCATACCCTCCTCCAGCGGTTTACGGCCACGATCTCCTATGCGCGGACGTATGCCAATATCACCCAGGTCATTGCCCCCGTGGAAGGAGTGGACCGGGTGACCGTGCAGACCGATATCAATCTCGGTGAGGTGGACTATTACTCCATCAATGCGGGCATCCCGATCAGCATCGGCAAGAATTGGAACTGCACAAACAACCTCAGTTATTACCTGGGGCAATACCGTGGCGCCTATGCGGAGACACCGCTCAATGACGGCAACTGGGTGTTGGATTTGCGGAGCAACAATAGCTTTACGCTGGGGCATGACTGGTCCGCGGAAGTAAATGTCTTCTATCACAGCAGGGAGTTGTACGCCTACATGGATCTCGATCCGATGTGGGGATTGAGCACCGGTGTTCAGAAGATGCTGTTCAATCGCCGCGGCACCCTGAAACTTTCGCTGTCCGATATTTTCTGGACTTCGTTGCCTGCAGCTGACATCGTATTCCGAGATTATACCGAAACCTTTGACGTGTTCCGGGATACCCGGCAGATCGCCTTATCCTACACCCACCGGTTTGGCGATAACCAGCTGGCGCCATCCCGCAGAAGGGTAGGGGGCGCCGAAGAAGAAAAGCAGCGCGCCGGCAACACGGGAAACATCTAGCGGCAAATAAGCCTGCGGCAGGCACGATTTACCTCTATTTTAGCCGGATGGATTGGGATTCCACCATCAACGGCTTTACCTCCTTTCTCACCCTGGAAAAAGGCCTCTCTGCGCACAGCATTGAAGCGTATCACCGGGACGTGAAACGGATGGGCCAGTTTATGTTTACGGAATTGAAACTCTCCTCGCCGGCTAAAGTGGAAACAGGCCACATAGAGAAATTTCTCCGTTTACTGCATGACCTGGAGATCAGCCCGCGGTCGCAGGCCAGGATCCTCTCCGGTATCCGATCTTTTTATCAATACCTCATCACCGAAGATCTCCTCCAGGCGGATCCGACGGAATTGATTTCCGGCCCCAGACCGGATAAGTACCTGCCGGAAGTGCTTACGTATGGCGAAATCCGGAGCATGATTGACAGCATCGATCAAAGTCATCCCCAGGGAACGCGCAATGTGGCGATCATCGAAACCCTCTATGCCTGCGGATTGCGCGTTTCCGAACTGACGAATCTTCGTCTCAGTCACGTGTATGCCGACCTGCAGATGATCCGGGTGATCGGTAAAAACAATAAGGAGCGTCTCGTCCCGATCGGAGATTCGGCCCTCCATCATATCCGATTGTATGTCGAAAATGATCGCCGGCGGATGAAGTATATCGATGCCGGTTCACAGGATATCCTTTTTCTCAACCGGCGCGGGAAGAAGCTTTCCCGGGTCATGGTCTTTCACATCATCAAAGATGCCGCCATCCGCGCCGGCATCACCAAGACTATCTCTCCGCACAGCCTCCGGCATTCCTTCGCCACGCATCTCGTCGAAGGCGGAGCGGATCTGCGGGCGGTCCAGGAAATGCTGGGTCATGCGTCCATCACGACGACGGAGATCTATACACACCTCCATGCGGATTACCTGCGGGAAACGATGCAGCGCTTTCATCCTTTGGGAAAGTTCTGAGGCCGCATGTGTTTTTCTTTTTGGGGCTATCTTTGCCCGTGCTTTATTCACAGCGGTTATTGCTCCCCTTTTTTGCAGCAGCCTTTTGCCTGGCGCTCCTTGTGTCCTGCGCATCTCCCCAGGCGTTGAGCGGAGGACCCAAAGATGTGACGCCACCGAGAATCATCGCGGAAGCATCGACACCCAACAAGCAAGTCCTTTTCCGGGAGCGCGAGATCACGATCACTTTTGATGAGTGGGTTGTCCTGAAGGATGTATACAAACAACTGGTCATATCCCCGCTGATGCCAAAAGATCCGGACATCAAGCTCAAAGGGAAGACGCTGGTCCTGACCCTGCCGGACAGCCTGAAAGAAGAGACCACCTATTCGATCAATTTCGGAAATGCGATCACGGATCTCCACGAGGGAAATGTACTGGAGAACTATAGCTTTATTTTTTCTACCGGCTCCTTCCTCGATTCGGTCGGACTGACCGGATCCGTCACGGATGCCGTGACGCTCAAACCCGCGGAAGGCATATGGGTCATGCTTCATCCTGTCGGCGATGACAGTGCCGTGTATACCCGGAAACCGTTTTACCTCGCCAAGACCAACAAGGAAGGAAAGTGGGCTATACAGAATATCCGCCAGGACAGTTTTCACCTCGTGGCGCTCAAGGATGAAAATGCCAACTTCCGCTATGACCAGGAATCCGAGCTCTTCGGGTGGCATGAGCCGGATATCTATACCGACGAATCGGTAGCCATTCCCAATATCCTTGTTTTTCCAAGGGAAAAGAAACCCGTGGTGCAGGAAGTCCGCCACCCGGTAGCCGGTTGGCTCAAACTCCTGATACCGGGTCCGCTGCCCAAGCAGGTGCCATCCTTCGCCCCGCCGATCGATTCTTCCACCATGGAATGGGATGGGGATACCCTGCAGGTTTGGTATAATGCGCATACCAACTATACGGGTGAAGCCATCCTGGGGCTGGACTCATCCCGCATACGGGCATCCACGATCACCACCGCGCTGCAGCAAAAGCTGAAGCCCTGGCCGATGTCAACCCGTCTGCATCCTGCTGAAGTGTTCCGGTTCCGGACTCCGGTCCCTGTTCAACAGATCGATACATCACTTCTGCATATTGCCGCTGATTCGACCGGCAGGATTCGATATGATATCGTATCGGACAGCACATCGAAACGAATCGTCGGATTACGTGCGGCGTGGCGGCCGCTATCCAGGTATATGGTTCAATTTTTACCGGGCGCCATGAAGGATATCTGGGGACGAACCAATGACAGCATCCGGTTTGGATTTGCTGTCACGGATGCCGCCCAATATGGAATCTACCAGTGGAAGGTACACCGGCTGGATTCAACGATGCAATACGTACTCCTGGTAAAATCGGGCGACAAAACGGTCGAAACCCACATCATCCGGGACCAGGCGGATATTGCTTTCAGCAGCCAGCCGCTGTTGCCGGGAAAATTTACCGCGGAGATCATTGAAGACACCAACAGGAACGGGTCTTGGGATACCGGCGATTATCATTTCCGGCGGCAGCCGGAAAAAAAGAAACTATTTACCCCGGATCCGCTTCGGGCCGGATGGGACCAGGAAGCGAATTTATACTGGCGATAAGCAGGTCTGCTTTGCGTCGAAATCCCTAACTATGCGCCTGCTCCCGTATTTTTGCGCCGCATTGGACAGCCTATGAGACTTTGGACGGATTCCCTGGTAAAATATTATGGCCGCCGGAAAGTAGCGGATCATGTCTCCATTGAGGTCACCCAGGGAGAGATCGTCGGGTTGCTCGGGCCAAATGGTGCCGGCAAGACGACCACCTTTTACATGGCGGTTGGATTTATCAAGCCCACCGAGGGGCATGTCTATATCGATCAGACGGAAATCACCAACCTGCCCATGTACAAACGTGCCCGGCTCGGTTTGGGGTATCTGCCGCAGGAAGCCTCTGTCTTCCGGAAATTGACCGTTGTCAATAACCTGAAAGCGGTCCTGGAGCTCAGTCATTTCACGCCGGCGCAGCAAAAGGAAAGGCTCGAATCGCTGATCGCCGAGTTTGGCCTCGAAAAGGTCAGAAACAATGTCGGGGACAGCCTATCCGGGGGAGAACGGCGTCGCACGGAAATCGCCCGCGCCCTGGCGACCGATCCGAAATTTATCCTCCTCGATGAACCCTTTGCCGGTATCGATCCCATCGCTGTGGAAGATATCCAGACCATCGTCGCTACCCTCAAGAATAAAAATATCGGGATCCTCATCACCGACCACAACGTGCAGGAGACGCTCTCCATCACGGATCGGGCCTACCTCATGTTTGAAGGGCGCATCCTCAAGACCGGCACGGCAGAGGAACTCGCGGCGGATGAAATGGTGCGCAAAGTCTATCTCGGGCAGAGCTTTGAATTGAAAAAGAAAGTGGTTTGATGCGGCGTTTGCTCTTTATGATCCTGATCCTGGTCCATGGGCTGGCCTGTACTACCCGGCAGGTGACTCCGACACGGGAAAGCAGGCGCATCATCGACACTACGTATACGCAACGTGTCCTCTCCCTGCAGCCGGTGATGGATTCCGTCTGCAAAACGTATGGTGACAGTGTCTATCATGCCGCGGTCGATTCAATGCTCAGGGAACGCATGGATGAAATGAAAGCGTTGGTCAAATGAAAGACATCCTCGCCCTCTGCTTCCTCGCCCTCCTGGTTTTTGTTTCGTGCACCAGGAAAGTCACGCAGGAAGAATTGATCCGGACCGCCGTCGATCTCCGGCTCAGCCAATGGAAGGCGGAGGAACTGTCCCTGTGTAAAGAAAGGGCTATGGACAGGGCGGAAGACTATGTGGATTCTTTTTTGCTTGCGATCTCGCTACAAAGCAAACTCGATACCATCCCGAAACCGGTCAAGCCTGTCCGCCCTGAAAAACCAGCCTTCAGGGATGTGCCGGACAGCATCAAAGTAAATGAGCTGTTAAAAAAATAGTCGCGGAGCGACATTGTCCGGGGCTGCTTATTCGAGCATTGGTTTTTCACGCAGCATGACCGCGTTATAGTACCTTACGAGTGATTTATGCATTTTTGACACGCGCCAGGCAGGAAAATTTTTCTCTGCTATTTTTAAAAATAAAAAATTGATGCCTCCCCGGCTGAACGTCCCCGGAAAAGGTCGTGGAATCCTTTTCAATTGCCGGTTATAGATGACAAGCGCGTCAATCTTGCTTTCTTCGGTTCGTTCAAAATAAAGGTAGAAGAGCGGTTTATCCGCCAGGTCTCCGGGGGCCAGGCGCTTTCCGTCGAGATTGTAGTAAACAGCGTTATCCAGGTCATGGGCATCCACATCGTAGAAATAGGCGACCTGGGAAAAATGATAGTGTTGCCGGAATGCCTGGATGTAATCATGTAAAAGGGTATCCCGGGTCTCCATGGTTTCCTTCAACCATTTCTGCAGCCGTTGGGTGTTGTTTTCCTCGCGGGATCGGCCGATGAGTGCTTTAAGCGTGTCAATTTTGGCGCTGTAGGTGGGAAACCGTACAATAAGTACCCCCTGATGAAGGTTTTTGATCGAACTGGCCGGATCCGGGGCCTGGGCGGCAAGGCGAAACAGACCGGTCAGCGGGGCCAGGAGCAGGCCAAGCAGCCATAATCTCCTGTAAGTCGTTAACTTAAACCTAATATTCAGCCTTTCCGGTCGCATATTCCTTCGGGATTATATTTTCGCAAGGCCTTAAAAATACAACGAGCTATGTATGCCGGGACGGATATAGAAGCACTTAGTCAGGAGATTTACAATGAAAGCGCCTTCGTGGATCGAATTCTCGAAGCCGGCGGCCGGGTGATCGTGGGGCAGACCTATATGGTCAGCCGACTGCTCCTCGGGCTGCTGGCAGACGGACACGTCCTGCTGGAAGGTCTTCCCGGATTGGCCAAAACCTTGTCCATCAAGACCCTGGCCAGCACGGTGGATGGTACCTTCAGCCGTATCCAGTTTACGCCCGATCTGCTGCCTGCGGATATCATCGGCACCATGATCTACAATCCTTCCACCAGCCAGTTCTCCGTCAAAAAGGGTCCCATCTTTGCCCAGTTTATCCTCGCGGACGAAATCAACCGTGCCCCGGCCAAAGTGCAAAGCGCTCTCCTCGAAGCCATGCAGGAAAGGCAGGTGACCATCGGTGGAGAAACGCATCCATTGAAAGAACCTTTCCTGGTGCTGGCGACACAAAACCCGATCGAACAGGAGGGAACCTATAACCTGCCGGAAGCCCAGGTGGACCGGTTTATGTTTAAAGTCAAAATCGGTTACCCGGAGCGAAATGAAGAGCGGCTCATCATGCAGCGAAGCCTCACGGGAGAGACCAACCTCAAACTGCAACCGGTGGTCCATCCCGATGATATACTCCGCGCCCGGAAAATCGTCAAACGGGTGTACATGGATGAGAAAATCGAAAACTATATCCTGGATATCGTCTTCGCCACCCGGCAGCCCGAGAAAGCCGGATTGGCGAAACTGAAACCACTGATCACCTACGGCGCTTCCCCGCGGGCCAGTATCTATCTCGTCCTGGCGGCCAAGGCCATGGCCTTTATGAAACGTCGCGGCTACGTGATCCCGGAAGACGTACGCCAGATCTGCCCGGATATCCTCCGGCACCGTATCGGCCTGAGCTATGAAGCCGAAGCGGAAAATATCACGCAGGAGGACATCATCAAGTCGATCCTCAACAGTATTGAAGTACCTTAGCCGATACAACCCTGGTATGAAAAGCCTGACGATCTTCTTCCTGTTAGTATTCTCCCTGGCGATGTCCGCCCAGGCCACCCTGGATGGCTGGCTCAATGCCCAGCTGACCTCCGTGCAATGGCAGAAGAAATATAAAGGGGTTCTGGCCGATTTTCATCCGGTCACCATCACCCTCGCGTCCGATTACACGCAGATCGCCGGGTATCTCATGCATGAAGGCGACAACCGCAAACACCGGCTGTCTGGAGAATGGAGCAACACCGGAAAATTTCAACTGCAGGAAAGGGATGAACATGACCGCCTGACCGGGTATGTCAATGGCACGATCACGGATGATCAGTTTCTCGTGGATTGGATTTCGGCAGACCAGAGCCGCATGTTTCAGATCCGGGCATACCCGGAATCGCTTATCACCATCAAAAGGTTCAAGCCCGTGTCCGAGTGGATCGAAATCGCCTCCGCTCCACCGGTATCGATCTCCGTGCAGAAGATGGATTATGGCATCGTATCCGGGATTGCCAGTCGGGACGGGCAGTTTGTCCGGTTCGAAGGGTATTGCCTGGACGGATCCTGTTCGCTTTGGAACACGGTCATCCAAAATCCGTCCGGCGCCCCGGTCAAAGTACAGATGCGACAAAAAGATGAACGCACCTATCGGGCAAACCTCGATGGCGTGGAGTATGCAGGGACGATCACGGAAACTACTCCCCTGGTCATCCGCCGCTTTGACAACTCGATGGGTTTCCTGGACATGGTCTATCCGGGATTTGAAAGCCCGGCGTTTACATCGTGGCTGGCCGGCTGGGTAGACCCGTTATGGAATGATGGAGTCAACTATCTTCAATCGATCAATCAGCCAGCCCAGGCCGGTCGATTGGTGCATCGCTCGTCCGGATGGATCGAACTGTATGATCATACACCCGCTTTCATCAGCGGCATGATCACGTATATCAACCCGGGATCGATCCGCCGGGCACCGTTTATCCTGCTGAAGAAGGAAGACATTTTACTCTCCATGCCGGAATGGCTCAACACCCCGGACGATATCAAAAAGGCGTCGCAACAAGCGCTGCTGACGGTGCATGCCGGTGAGGACGACCAGGGCTACAACGGATGGCTTCATAAATCGGGATATGCCTACGCTTTCCCAACTGCCAAAGGTGTCATCGCCGCCACGGATTTCAATATGATCTATGGGGATGATCTGCAGCTGTTGCCTATGACGCTTAGCAGGGAGATCGTCCGGCGCAAATACTGGAAATATTTTGGCTGGTGATCGCCATCGCCGCTTCAAGATCCTGATCAGGTGGAAACAGCAGATTTGCTTCGTCGCGTTAGAAAAGTGGAAATCAAGACCCGGAGCTTGAGCAGGCATATTTTTTCCGGTGAATACCACAGTGCTTTTAAGGGTCGCGGGATGTCTTTCAGCGAGGTGCGGTCCTATCAATACGGGGATGAAGTGCGTGATATCGACTGGAATGTCACTGCCCGGACAGGAGAACCACACATCAAAGTATTCGAAGAAGAACGCGAACTGACCATCATGCTGCTGGTCGACGCCAGCAAGTCCGTTTTTTTCGGCACACGGGAACCCTGGAAAAATGAATGGATCGCCGAAGTAGCGGCGGTACTTGGATTCTCCGCTTTGCAAAACAATGATAAAGTAGGATTGATCCTTTTCACGGACCGGGTGGAGCTCTATATCCCACCCCAAAAAGGACGTCAGCATCTCCTGCGCATCATCCGCGAACTGCTCTACTTCGTGCCGGAGGGTAAGCAGACGAACCTCCGGGTTCCGCTCGAATACCTGGTGCACGTCATCAAAAAGAAATGCATTGCCTTTGTCCTGAGTGATTTCATGTCCCCGGAGTATGAGGACACGCTCAGGCTGGCCGCCAAGCGCCATGATATCATCGGCATCCATGTACATGATCCCGCGGAAGCATCACTGCCCTCAGCCGGGCTCATCCGGGTGCGGCATCCCGAGACGGGCACCATGGCCGTGGTGGACACAAGCGATACCGAAGTCCGGAAGTATTGGAAAATAAATTACGACCGGCGTATGCTCGCTTTCCGGGAGCAGTTTAATCGCGCCAAATGCGATACCATGACTCTGGCCAGTGATCAATCGTATATCCAGGCGTTTCACCGGTTTTTTAAAAGCAGGGCTTCCGCATGAGATTCCCGTTGACGGTCCTGTGTTTATTTTCCGTTGCTGTCATGGTTGGACAGGCGGATATCTACGTCGACAAGACCCGCATCCGGATCGGTGACCAGGTCCGTGCCACGATCGATCTCCTCTCGGATCTCAATGGCACGTGGGTCAACCGGGAGCATATCTGGCCCGACTCCATGAAAGGCATTGAGGTGGTCAGCGGGCCGGAGGAGAGCAAAGAGCAGCCCGGTAAGATGATTGCCATCTGGACACTGGCATTCTTTGATACGGGGTATGTGCGTATCCCCAAGTTGCCGGTGCTGGTCCAGCACCAGGGACGCGTCGATACATTTTATACACAGGATATACCGATCCAGGTCCTGGCCGTGGAACCGGATTCATCCGGGCTGCTGGCCATCAAGGATATCTACGCACAACCGTTCAGTATTACTTTTTATAAAAAATATATCCCGCACCTGCTGGGCGCGTTGCTCCTCGCTGCAGGCCTGTGGTACTGGTGGAAAAAACGAAAGAAGGCACCTCCGTCTGCGCCTCCGGGTCCGCCGCCACCTCAGCCGCATGAGTGGGCCCTGGCCGCGCTGGACCAGTTGGCCGCGCAACGATTGTGGCAGGCAGGGGAAGTCAAGGAGCATTATTCCCGGCTGACAGCGATATTGCGCGAGTACCTCGAACGACGATTCAATATCCATGCGCTCGAACAAACGTCAGAGGAGATTATTGGCCAGTTGAAATCCCTTCAATTGACCACACCGCTCCTGCAGGATACGGAAGAGCTCCTGTCCGTGGCTGACCTCATCAAATTTGCAAAAGCGGATCCGGGCATCGACCTGCATGCCGCCACGGTCGAGCGCGTGCGTGCATTTGTAAAAGAAACAACCATCGCGCAGGAGACTGCCATCGATGGATCACCCAATCTGACCAGTGATGCGGATAGGACCTGATCTGTTGATCCATGATCCCTGGTGGCTCTTATTGCTGGGCCTGATCCCGCTCCTGCTTTGGTGGCGAAAGCACATGCGGCGTCAGGAACCGGAAGTGGCATTGGAAGTACCGGTGGAAACCGGAAAATTACCCGTCACGTTTCGCGCACGGGTATACGGTTGGCTGGGTCCTGTATTCTGGGTGGCCGTAGCGATGCTGATCATCGCGATGTCCCGGCCGCAATCCGAACACAAGGAGGAAATCGTCAAAGGGGAAGGGATTGACATTTTCCTGGTGATGGACTTGTCGAGCTCGATGCTGGCCAGGGACTTCAACCCGGATCGACTGACCGTCAGTAAACGGGTTGCGGTTGATTTCGTTTCCCACCGGATCTACGACCGCATCGGGTTAGTGGTTTTTGCCGGTGAGAGTTATACTCAGTGTCCATTGACGCATGATCATGAAGTATTGAGTGATTACCTGCGCGGACTTTCCTGCGGCGACCTGGAGGATGGTACGGCCATCGGGATGGGTCTCGCCGCGGCGGTCAACCGCTTAAAAGACAGTGATGCCAAAAGCAAAGTGATCGTGTTACTGACGGATGGCGTCAACAATGCCGGGTATATCCGTCCGGCGACGGCAGCCGGGATCGCCAGGGAGTTTGGTATCAAGGTCTATACGATCGGGATTGGCAGCTATGGACAAGCGATGTCACCCGTGCGTCGCCGGTCGGATGGCCAGTATATGTTTGGCCTTACCAGCGTGGAGATCGATGAAGAGCTGATGCGGTCGATCGCGGAGCAGACAGGCGGCAAGTATTATCGCGCCGTTTCCGAGGAATCCCTCCAACGGATCTATGAAGAGATCGACCAGTTGGAGAAAACGGAAGTGGAGATCACCGCTTACAAGCGCTTCCAGGAATTGTATTACATCCCGCTGATGACCGGGTTGTTTTTGTTGGCGTTAGTGGCCGTCTTGCGCAGTACGGTTTTCAGAACCCTGCCATCCTGACCGGGCTAAAGCAGCGGGCATAAAAAAAGGGGCTCAATTGCTTAAGCCCTTTCTTTTATAATTAGCGTGCTACCGGTTCCCTTACCGTCCGCCCCGGACCTGTGACTTCAGGATCTTCACATTTGCCTGGGCCTCCTCTTCACCCGGGTTCAATTCCAGAATCTTCTCAAAATACCCGAGGGCCTGATCATAGTCCTCAATGTGGACATAATATTTGCCGAGGTAATAGTAGGCATCGATCAGGTAGCGTTTATTCTTCGCCAGGTTGGCTGCGTCATCCTTGGTCAGTTCGATGTACTTTTCAAACAAGGGTTTAGCCGCAAAGGCAGTATGTAAGGTGTCCTGGTAATCGCGTTGCGCGGCAATCCGCGCGCGTATCAACCAACCATAGGCGTAATTCGGGGACAGTTCAAGGACGCGTGCGTACACGGAATCCGCGAGCGTATCTTTCTTGATCAGCCAGTAGGACTGGCCCAACTTCGCTCCGTCCGCGGCATTGAGTTCTTTTTCCCCATTTTTCCGCTTATAGTAAGCAATGGCCTGCTCATAGTTCTTGGCTTCGAAATAAGCCTGGGCCAGCAAGCCATACACTTCATGTGCCTTGGAGGGTTCGAGTTCCAGGTATTTCCGGTAGATGTGTGCCGCTTCGTCCAGTAAGCCGAGTTTCAGCGCGGCTTTGGCCCAGTATTCATAATCCGAAGCAAACGCTTTGCGTTCGGGTTTCTTCCCGATTTCGTCAAACAGCGATTTGCTGTGATCGTAAGAATCCTGCATCTCACCTTTTTCGCCATGGGACCAGGCCAGCCAGCGATGGAGCGTGTATTGTTCCGGGTTGGACTTCAGCAGTTTTTCACCCACCTCGATGGCGCGATCATAATCCTTCGCCTGGAAGGTCAGGAATTTGACATACCGGACCTTGGCGTCGATGTCTTCGCCGATCAGCGTAACATATTTTTCCAGCAGGGGCACCACGCTGTCATACTTCTGTTCGATGACATAGATCTCGATCAGGTCTTTGTAGAGCAATCCATCCAGGGGATCCTTGTCAATACCTTGTATGAGATATGGTTTGGCCAAGTCATATTGCTTGGCCCGGATCCAGATCCGGGCGATTTTACCCAGGGCACTGGTATTGTTCGGGTCCTTTCCAATGGCCCCCTCATAATTGGTCATGGCCTCCCCATTGTTGCCGGATAAATCATACGCATCGCCAAGGTGGTCCCAGAATTTCGCGTTGGCCGGGTTCATGGACTTGGCCTGGCTCAGGTATTGGATCGCCTTCTGGGCGTCCGGTTTCTTTCCGTAGAGGAAAGCGTCCCCGATGGCGCCATAGACCTCGGCATTCTTTTTATCGGACTTGATGGCGGATTCGAATTCCGCCTGGGCTTCGACGGTCTTACCCTGGTCCAGCAGGATTTTGCCCCGGCCGATCTTACACTCGGCACATTGCGGGTTGATATCCAGCCCCTTGTTGTAGGCCCGCTGTGCTTCAGCGTAATCCTCCTTGGCATAGCTGACTTCCCCGATATAATAATAGATGGTGCCGTTTTTCGGATCGGCTTTGGCGATGGCCTGGAAGATCTTGAGGGCATCCTCATAGTTCTCATTCCTCAGGTGGCGCAGACCATCCTTGAGGGTCGGCTGGGCCATGGCGGCCGTAGCCGCGAGGCCGAGGATACAGGCAAAAACCAGCTTTTTCATTTTCTTGGTGTTTTTGAAACAAGAGTGTAAAAATGCAACAGGATTGCTTACCAAAGTGTTCATTTGACCACTTTTATATCTTCTGAGGGCTTGATTTCGATAATTCGTTCGCTCTGGAAAGCGGGCAGCAGGCCCGATTTCAGGATGATCTTCTGGCCGATATCACCACAGACAAAGGAGGCGAAACCGATCCCGACATCGCTCTTGCCGGACTGGCTGATAAAGTACAGGTCCCGCGTGAAAGGGTATTTCCGGTCCTGGAGGTTGTATTGGTACGGTTTTACAAAGCCCGCCTGGATGGAGTCCACCGGCCGGGTGATCCCCAGCATTTGCACTTTTTGCAGCACCTCCCGGGTATAGGGACGGTCGCTGTCGCTGATGTCACTATAGTCGATGATCCCGATGGCCTGATCATGCGCTTCGACGTACTGCAGCACCGCCGTTTTGTCCGGCAGTGCATAAAAATGCGCGGGCAATCGATCCGTATTCAGCAAGCGGAGCAGGGTAGTGGCGATCCCGGACCTGGCATTTTCCAGCACGAAGACGGCTCCGGATTTTTCATCCCCAAACAGCTTGAGCAGGTCCTCATACACATACGCCGTATCCCTGGCATTCCGGTTCTTGACAAAGGCGATCGCGCCGGTGGCATAACGGAACTCCCTGGGCGTGGCATAGTTATTTTGGCAAAAGGCCTTCTCTTCCGCTGTCAGGGGCCGCGTCGTCATGATCGCGGGCATGCTATCCCGCAGGAAGCGGCGGATGATATCCAGCTCAGGCGCATATTCGATATCAAGATGAGCGTATTTATAAGTACGCTCGAATATCTCCTCCTCCTGCTCGATGATATACCGGCAACTCTCATCCGCGAGGATGCGCTGCGACCCGATGGTCGGGCCGGTCATTTCCTCCGGCTTCCGGTTGCAGGCCGTCAGCAAGAGACATAAACCGATTGCCGGAAAGAAGAGCTTATGCATGTCCTGGTATTCGTTCAGATGATTGGTATGCCTATATGACGCTGGCGGGGGACCGGATTACAGTTAATCGCTTGTTAAGACCCGTTAATTTCTGATTAAAGCTTTTTGGCAGAAGAAGAAGGTCTGATTTCCGTCACCGGATATCAGACCTTGCTTTTTCAGGTACGGTCATGGAGTGTCATTTGACCTGGCCGGACCGGTATATTCTCCAGATGCCGTAGGCGATGAAGGCCATGGACAGTACGATTTGCCATCCTGTGGAGATGGGGATCATGCGCCTGAGGTACATGAATATCCCCAACCCGATGTATGTCAAACCCAGCAGTATATGGAAGATACGCCAGAAAACCTGGGTATTCATGCCGGCTTACTGCAGGACAAACTTGATGGGCAACGTAAAGGTCACGGGCACTGCGCGGCCGTTGTGCTTTCCGGGTTTCCAGCGCGGCATCATGTTGACCACGCGCAGGGCTTCCTCATTACAACCGCCTCCGATCCCCCTGGCGATTTTGGCATTCTTGATCTCACCGTCTTTGGAAACCACGAACTGTACGATAACATTTCCCGAAATCCCGTTCTCACGCGCGATCGCAGGATACTTGATGTTGTCATAGATGTATTTGTACATCGCTTCCTGGCCATCGGGGAAGGTAGGCATCTGTTCCACGTACTGGAACGGTGCTTCTTCTTTTTCCTCCTCGATCACAGCAGGGGCGGAAGGAACTTCGGGCTCCAGGAGAGATGCATCCACACCGCCTTCTTCACCTTCGCGGGTTTCGGTAGAGATCTCCTTGTCCTTGATCTCTTCCACGGTGGGCGGTGGCGGTTCTTCTTCCTGCACTTCCTCGTCTTTCTTGACCACGGGTGGAACAAACCGGATCTGATCCTTGATCGGCGGCGGTTCAACCTTGGGAGGTGGTGGCGGTGGTGGTTTTTTCGGATCGATCGGTGGCGGCTCAGCCAGGGTCACCTCCCGTAGTTCGAGGTGATCACCTTTCTCCGGCATTAAGCCTTTGATCATCCGGATGATTTGCGGTGCGCTGATGACCAAAAGGAAAAACAGCACGCCCGAGATCATGGCCCGGGACATGTGCTTGTCATACAAACGCCTCAACTGGAAAGCGCCATAGGACTTATTGCGGCCTTCAAACACGATGTCATCCATCGATCGTTTCAGCCAATTTGCATCTTCCATGTTTATTCGTTTAGGTTAGCCGATATGCTAAAGGGATGCCGGAACAGCCCAAAATGCATACGTCATTACTTTCTTTTTTGCCCGGTTTTCAGGGCGATCAGGGAATCGATCGGGTCAGTGGGTTCCAGGATGGCGTAACGTTTGACATCATTGATCGTCATCTCGTCCAGCACATCAACGATATTTTTGACGGTGGAACCCGGCAGCGGTTTGATCATGACAAAGAGCTGGTCCTTGTCTCCCCACTGTTGCTGCACCTCGCTCTGGCGGCGCTGGATAAACTTGCGCAGGCCGCTCGGACTGTAGTCTACGCTGTCCAGGGCCAGTTCCGTGGTGGCATCAATTTCGTCCGGCGACACATACGCATAGCACTTATCTCCGGAGCCCAGCATCAGCGTGGCCGTTTTCGACATTTTGATGGCGGGTTCCTCCTTTTTGTCTTCTTCCTTGTCTTTGGCTGGTTTATTGACCTCCATCGTTTTGGGTTTGTTGAAGGTGGTAGCGAGCATGAAGAAAGTGATGAGGAGGAATCCCAGGTCCACCATGGCCGTCAGGTCAACACGGGTAGATACCTTTTTCGAACGTACTTTTTTCGAGCCTTTTTTATGACCTCCCCCGGCGGGAGCATTCATTTCAGCCATTGTTCTTTGATTTTATCCGTGTTGAATTATTCTTTGGCCGCCCGGGCGGACGTGATCAGGTTAAACTTGTTGACCTTCCGGTTTTGCAGCGCCTGGATCAACTTGTCAAAGTAGCGGTACTCGGTTTTCTTGTCTCCTTTGATGGCAATGCGCAGGTTGTTGTTTTCCTGGCGGGAAAACAGGATCAGGTCCTCGACCTGGTGCTGCCCGCCGATGGTATCAATGACGAGGCCAGGCTGCTGGATATTGGCGCGCTCGTTGACATCCCGGGAAAGGAAGTCAGGCAAGGCGCGGATATCCATGCCCCAGATCTCGGTCAGGCGGAAGGCGTTGCGCTGTTTTTCATCAAATGTCAGGTTGTAAGCTGCCGCGAGACGATCGAGCAGTTTCAACCGGGTATTCTGGTCATCCAGCCCGAAAAAAAGCTTTCCGTCCGGAGCGATCTGGAACAGCATGATGTCCTTGTCCGGGATGGGGATCTGGGCCGTCGATGACGGGATATCGATTTGCACCGCCTCCTGCTGCCGGAACTTGGTCGTCAGGATGAAGAAGGTCAGCAACAGGAACGCCACGTCACACATGGCGGTCATGTCGATCGCTGTACTCTTCCGCGGTATCTTAACCTTTGGCATATATGTATGTTAACGAAAGGACGGAGATTAATGTTTCGCCGCGAAATTCTGGGCAATGCTGAATCCGGCCTCATCGATACCATAGGTCAGTCCGTCAATCTTCGTCGTGAAGTAGTTGTAGGAGATGATGGCGATCGCGGAAGTCGAAATACCGAGCGCCGTATTGATCAGGGCCTCGGAGATACCGGTCGAGAGGGCTACGGCGTCGGGCGCTCCTGCGGTGGCGATGGCGGAGAATGCCCGGATCATCCCGAAGACCGTTCCCAAAAGACCCATCAGCGTGGCGATGGATGAAATGGTGGCAAGGATTACCAGGTTCTTTTCCAGCATCGGTAACTCCAGGGAAGTAGCCTCCTCGATTTCTTTCTGGATGGCCAGTACCTTTTGGTCTTTTTCCATGCCGGGCATGGTGGACATCTCCGTGTACTTGCGCAATCCTTCGCGGATCACGTTGGCCACCGAGCCGCGCTGGTTGTCACACTCCTTGATGGCACCGTTAACGTCATTGCGATCGAGCAGCCCCTTGATCTTGCGGACGAAGGTGGGAATCGATCCTTTGCCGCTGGCCACACGCAGGGTGACATAACGCTCGATGATCACAGCAATAACGATCATCATGAGCGCCATCAGGATCGGCACAAGGTAACCTCCCTTGTACATCATACCCAGAAGATTGCCGGGATGAGGGTGCCCCTTGGGATTGTTATTTTCAAAATTGGTGGGATTTCCCAGGATAAACATGAAAACCAGAATCCCTATAGCCAGGGCAACCGGGATCAGTATTGATGCAAACATGCTACTGAATTTGCTGCTGCCGACGGACTTCTCGGGTTTGACGTTTGGATTACTCATAAAATGAATGATTTGAATGAAAATAAGAGGTTCAAACAGATTTGCGAATTGGCAAAATGATGATCTGCACCCGCATGAGGAGATCAAGGTCGCAAAAATATTTTTATTTTTTAATTGGTTCCGGTGTCTGACATAAATTTTGCGCGCCTGTCGAAAAGCGAAATTTATGCATGGAGCCATTCCGGGTTGATATGGTATAAATATGCCACATATTGACTGCTGAGTACCAATAATCTACAGGGTCGCGTTGAAAAGGTGGTCGCCGGGCAGCCCCGGGAGGCCATCTCCGCATTCGTCGGGTAATGGTCGAATGCTGTTTGGATGGCATCAGTTTTTTATGACCCGACCCGTTCATCCACTGTCATTTACCGCCAAAGATGATTTGCATTTGTTTAACCAACCGGTGGACATGGCCGGGGCTAATATTTGATAGTTTTGCAGGTATTCCGGCCGAGCCAGACTAAGCACTATGTTTCGATTTGAACATCCCGGGTTGTTTTGGTTGATGCTCCTGCCTGCGGGGATTGTCCTTCTCCTGGTACTCAGGTCCCGGAGTTGGAAAATAGCCTGGAGCAAGTGGGGCAGTGACGGATCCAATCAGCGGCTGATGGCCATGCTTCCCCGTCCGAAATGGGGCTGGGTGAGCACGGCAGGGATTTTCCTGGTAGCGATGGCAGCGGTCAATCCCCAATGGGGTTATAAGAAAGTCGCCGTGGACACGAAGTCGGCAGACATATACCTCCTGCTCGACATTTCCAACAGCATGCTGGCAGAGGACATCGCCCCTAACCGGCTGGAACGGGCGAAGCGCCTGGCTCTCGACATTTCCACGGCCTTCAAAACAGATAAGGTGGGTTTGATCCTTTTTGCCGGCAATGCTTATATGCAAAGCCCGCTCACCACGGACTGGCATGCCATCCAGTTATACCTCAGTGCAGCCAATCCCGATCAGGCCGGTACACAGGGTACAGCCATCGGGGAGGCAGTCCGGCTGGCCCTCAAGTCGCATGCGGCCAACGATGACGCAGTTCCGGGCGCGCTCATCCTCCTGACGGACGGAGAAGACCATGACACGGATGCGCCTGCCGCCATCTCTGATGCGGCCTCTGCCGGATGGGTGACCTATGTCATTGGCATCGGGACAGCGGCCGGCAGCACCATCCCGGTCATGATCGATGGTAATAAAGACCTCAAGCGGGATGAAAACGGCCAACCCGTCAAAACCGCGCTCAATGAACCTTTGATGAAAGAACTCGTTCAAAAAGGAAACGGTAAATATTATTCGATCAGCCAGGATCCTTCGATCGTGGAAGACCTGAGGAATGAATTGAATACGCTGGCACGCAACCAAATGGAAAAACGTTCGTTTTCGGAACATAAAAGCTACTTCCAATGGTTTCTGTTGCCGGGATTGATCCTGCTCCTGGTGCCGGTGGTGATCAACTACAGATTTGACGAGTGGTGAACAACCTGAAGATCCATATCATCTGCACTATGCTATTGACCGGCCTGTCGGCCGCGGCCCTGGCCCAACCGGATTATTTGTTGCTGCGGACCGGTGATGCCTTGTACCGGGGAGGTAATTTTTCCGAAGCGGAAACGCAGTACCGGAAGGCATTGGTTGAAAAGCAAAAGCCTGAGTCCAGCTACAACCTGGGAAATTCGGTATACAACCAAAACAGGTTGCCGGAAGCGGCGGATGCCTACAAAAAGGCTATTGACAGTTCCAGGGATCCGGGAGTCAAAGCAAGCGCATGGTATAATCTTGGAAACGCGCAGTACCAGCAGCAGGAATTTGCCGAAAGTATCCAGTCCTACAAAGAAGCGCTGAAGCTTCAGCCCGGGGATGAGGCCGCCAGGAAAAACCTGATGCTCGCCATGCGCCAGTTGCAACAGCAGCAGCAACAACAGCAAAAAAAGGATCAGCAAAAAAAGGATCAGCAAAACGAACAGCAACAAAACCAGGATCAGCAGAACCAGGATCAGCAACAACAACAAAACCAGGATCAGCAACAAAACCAGTCAGCGGCCAAGCAGCAGGAACAAAAAGACCCATCTGCCGCCGAAGAGAAGGTGAGCAAGGAAGAAGCACGCGAGATCCTGAAGGCCATCGAAAGGGATGATCAACGCGTGCAGGAGAAACTGCGCAAAACGTCCGGTAAGAAGGCACCGACGGCGAAAGACTGGTGAGCAGCTGAAAGAGAAAGGGGAAAAGTGAAGATCGAAAAGAGAAGCGATAAAAGCTAAACCATTCCGGCTACTGTGCCATGCGATCCCAAGATGCCTATCCTATATTGCTGAAACTAACTTAACGCCACCAAAACCTATTGCCACATTATCACATTATCACATTGCCACATTGTCACCTTATCACAATCGATCATTGCTATGAAACAGATACTGTCTTCTATCCTGCTGTTCATTGGCTTATGGGCATATGGCCAACCATCCGTCAAGGTTGAAGTCAGCAAAGACACCATTGGCGTTGGCGAGATCGTGGAACTGACCTACACTATTGAAAATGGCCAGGGCCGGTTTGAGCCGCCTGATTTGACCCAATTGCCTGTCATCAGCGGTCCCAACACATCGAGCAGCATGCTTTACCAAAACGGAAAGATGAGTGCCAGTCAGTCCTATTCTTATGTGATCCGACCGGAAGAGCCGGGCGTCCTGCATGTGCCCCAGGCCAGGTACAGGGACCAGAAGGAGGTGATCGATATCGAATCGATCGATATCGTCGTGACCAAATACATCCGGCCTTCGACCTCAAAATCTTCACCGCCTGATTCAAAATCATCTCCTTCAAAGCGTGAAAAGAGGAAGTTCTGAGACGATACGCTCCTTGACCGCAGTAGCCCTGTGTTGCTTGCTGGTTTCGGTGACGCACGCGCAGACACCCGCCTTTAAGGCATCGGTTTCGAGTCAGCGCGTGCCGCAAAACAGCGTCTTTGATGTCCGCTTTGAACTGGAGGATGCTGCGGGGGATCATTTTGTCCCACCCGCTTTCGTGGATTTTAAGGTGGTGGGCGGGCCGTCCCGTGGATCCAGTACCATGATCATCAATGGGGTGGTCAGTCGCAGCGAATCGTGGTCCTATTCATTGCTGGCCACGCATACAGGAAAATTTACGATTGGTCCGGCGACGATCGTGGCTGGAAGGAAAAAGATGTCCACTGAGCCTATCACGATCGAGGTGATCGCTGCCAGGGACATAGCCCGGTCAGGCACCGCTTCGAAAGGGGAGGGCGTCTTGCTGATGGCCGAAGTGGAAGACAAACCCTATTACCCGGGGCAACAGATAACGCTCAATTATCGCCTCCTTTTCCGTGAAAACGTCCAGACGGTCAATGTACTGTCGGAAGATGATTACGCGGATTTCTTCGTGCAGCCGATGGGGGATTTTAGCAAAGAACCATCCGTGGAGCGGATCCGGGGACAGGATTACACCTCGAGGATCATCAAATCCATTGCCTTGTTTCCGCATCAATCCGGAAGCTATGTCATCGACCCGCTGATCATGGATGTCGGGATCAACGCGCCCTTCCCGGGTATCCAGGGTTTTTTCACGATGAACCGAATCCAGGATGTGCGCGTCGCTTCTGAACCGCTGACTATCCGCGTGCTGCCGCTACCGGATGGGGCGCCGCCCTCCTTCCAGGGCGCAGTCGGACATTATCAACTGGCTACCTCTGGAGGCCAGGATCAGTTATCAACAGATGACGCGTTGACCTTCCAGGTCGATATACAGGGAGATGGAGATTCCAAACGATGGGACCCACCTGTCCCGGTTCGCGACAGCAGCTATGACGTGTATCCCCCGAAAATCCTCGTGGATAAAGTGGAAGAAAAAAACGGCGCCATCCATCATCAGCGCACACTCGAATACCAGGTGCTGCCCAGGCAAGCCGGGACCTTTGCAGTCACGGTTCCCTTCACCTATTTTGATCCTGACCAGCAGCGCTATGTGACCTTATCGAGCGATACGATCCGTGTCGCTGTTCGTGAAGGGTTGAACGGACGAAGCGGAGTTGCTTCCGCTTCCGATCAGGCCGGGGATGATTCGCTGATGAAGGTCCGCAGCCCGTGGTTTTCCGATCGATTTTGGGTGTCCTGGCCGCATCTCTTTTTATTTGGTCTGATTATCACGGGTTCGGCTTTGAATCTGATGGTCATCTACAGACGAAAGAAAGACCGCCGCGTGCCCGAGTCGGAACGCATCCGCCAGGGGGCCGGCAAGAAAGCGGGTGATGCGCTGGACGCATTGCAGGCCAGTTCGGCTCAATTGGATGGCAAGACATTTTATGAAAAAGCCACAGAAATCTATTATCGCTTTTTATCCGAACGCATGAATATCCCACCGGCGGATCTGGATGTGAGCAGGCTGCCGTATTACCTCAGCCAGGGAGGCCTCTCACCGGAGGATACCGCTAAAGCAGTCACCCTGTTTGACCAGTCTCTCGTCGTTCGCTATGGCGGCATCCCGGCTGGTTATACGCGGGAGGAATTGATCCGGGCGATCCGGGACATCATTGCCGCCTGTTGATCCGGTGTTTCCTTCATATATAGATTTTTCTTCATATTATTGTTGTCGCATTTCACCCCATTGCGATCCGGCTCACTTTTGACAAGCTTTCCAGCGCACATGGCCAAAACAAAACACAAAACCCAACCCTCCAAAAGACCGCTGGCACGGCTCAACCCGCTTCATTACGTGCTTTTGCTCCTCGTGCCTTTTCTCGTCTATGGCAGGGTGCTCTTCAATGATTTTGTCATGCATGACGATGACAAAATGATCCTGGAAAACCCGATGGTCAAACAGGGCGTGAATCCGGCCATCGCGTTTACCACGGATGCATGGTTTATGGATGCCCGGATCGAACTCTACCGTCCCTGGCAGAGTATCACGTATATGATCGATTATGCGCTGGGGAAAGAAAATCCCTTCATCTATCACCTGCATAACCTGCTCGTCTTCCTGGCCGGCGCGTTTCTCGCCTTGATTTTTCTCCGGTATTATTTCCGGCCTATGGTGGCCTGGGCAGGGGCGATTTTATATAGTGTCAATCTGCTGGCGCCACACGCGGTTGGCTGGATTGCCGCGCGCGGGGACTTATACCTGATGGTCTTCGGATTGGGGTTTTTGATACTGCTCCAGCGTTACCTCAGCACCAAATCCAAAGTGTCGCTTTGGCTGGCATTGCCCCTGTTTGGTCTTGCCCTGCTCAGCAAAGAATCCGCCATTGCGCTTTTACCGGTTGCCGCGGTGATGCTCTATGTCGAAAGGCAAAAGATGCCTTCCGGTGCCGAATGGGCATGGCTGCTCATCAACGTCGTTCTTTTTGCCGGGTATTTCATGATCCGCAAGGAGGCTATTGCCGATGCGGGCAATTTTTCTGCAGCCGCTTTCATCAGCAACCTCCGTTCCTTGCCGGAGGAGTTATTCAAGATGGTCCTGCCGCTGGGATTCAGTGTCATGCCTGGCTATAAGGTCCTGTGGACGGCAGCGGGCACCGTGTTGGCGGGAATGCTGGTATACCTCTTGCTCAAGAGCAGACCTCCACGCAGAATCGTTTGGGCCGGCCTGGCGATTACGTTGTTTAGTTTATTGCCTTCGATGGTCTATGAGCCATCCTTTGCCGGCGTAGCCTATGATTACCTGGACCATCGCGCGTGGTTTCCGTTTATCGGCATATGGATGCTGGTATTGGGATGGGTCGAACAACGCCACCTGGATCAGCAAAAAATGGCCACCTACGTCTTCAGTGGCGTGCTGGTGGTTTGGTCGTGCGTCAATTTATGGCGGGTCGGGACTTACCACGACTGGCAGTCCTATTATACCAACGCGATCCAAACGAATCCGGGATCCGGCCTGGCCAATCTCAATTATGGTTCGATGCTGCGCGACCAGGGCAGATGGGAAGAGGCATTGCCTTACGTGGAGAAAGGCGTGCAGCTCAGTCCAAACTATACGGATGCCAAGGTCAGGCTTTCGGAAGTATATTATAACCTGAAGCGGTACAAGGAGTCGGTGGATATGGCTGACCAGGCCCTTGTGGCAGAACCGCAAAATATTTCGGCGCTGCAATTTAAAGGAAGCGCGCTTGGAGCAAGCGGTCAACCGCTGCCCGCGGCCGAAGTGTTTAAAAAGATCCTGGAGATCCAACCGGACAATGCGCATGGATTGTTCAACCTCGGGATCGCTTATAAGGATGCCAATCAAACCAACCAGGCGATCGAGACCTTGTCGAAGCTGATCGTCTTGAAGCCTGATTTCCCCAATGCCTATTTCGAGCGTGGATTTTGTTACGGCAAACTCGGCTTGTTTCCACAGGCGAAAGCCGACATGGAGGAGTCCATCAAAATTCAGCCGGAGCACGGCCCTTCCTATTTCTTCCGGGGCCGCACAGAGGATGCCCTGGGTAATCCGCAGGCTGCCTGTGCGGATTGGAAGAAGGCCGTGGAGTTGGGCGTCAAAGAGGCAGAAGATTTTGTCAAAAACCGGTGTCAATGACACTTGAAGTACTCAAACGGCTGGTCGCAGGACTGGCAATACCACATCGCCTTACAGGGCGTGGAACCATAGCGGCTGACAAGATGGGTCTCCGCCTTTCCACAGCGCGGGCAGGTCACCTGTGTTTGCCTGCTGAATAAAACAGCAGAATCCTCCTCCGTCTCCGGTGGGGCGATGCCATGCTGCCGCATTTTTTCTTTTGTTTCGTCCGACAACCAGGCCGTGGTCCAGGCAGGGGTCAGGACGGTTTTGATAACCACATCCATCATCCCATGCCCCGCCAGCGTCGAGCGTATTTGTTCGGTAAACAGGGGTAGCGCCGGGCAGCCGAAATAACTTGGCGTGAGCGTAATGATCACTTTATCCGCCTCCGTGACCTGGATCCTGCGCACCAGGCCCAGTTCAACAATGTTGATGACCGGTATATCCGGATCCGGTATTTGCTCCAGCAAATGCCAGATGCGCTCCGCCTTCGAGAGGGCAAGTTCTACCATGATGCACCGGGATATGCCCGCTGTAAATACTGCATCTCGCAAAGCAGGTGGCCGAGATGCTCCGAATGGATACCCGCGTAACCACCCTTGATCCGGTTGACATATCCGGGGATCGTCAGTCCGGCTTCCTTCAGGATCTCACCGATCATAAAGTTCCACCGGGCATGGAAATGATCTGTATCCACTGTAATGCCTGTAGAGATCAACTCTTCATCGACCTCATCCATGACAAACATGTCGTCCGTAAAGCGCCAGAGTTCATCAAGGGCTGCCTGCGCTTTTTGCTGGCTTTCTTCCGTGCCTTGTCCCAGGCGGATGATCCACTCACTGCTGTGCCGGCAGTGATACTTCACTTCTTTCAGGGCTTTTGAGGCGAATCCTTTTAATGTGTCGTCCTGACTATCGAAGAGCGCTTCGTACAGCAGGCGGCAGTAGAGGGCATACATCAACTGGCGCATCATCGTGCAGGCAAAGTCACCGTTGGGCTGTTCCACCAGCAGCATATTGTAGTATTGTCTTTCACTTCGCGTGAAGGCAAGCATGTCCGCGTCCGTGGTGCCGTCGAGAGAGGCCGCGTACTCAAATAAGGTCTCGGCCTGGCCAAATAAGTCAAGGGACATATTGGTGATGGCGAGATCCTCTTCGAGAAAAGGCGCCCGGCTCGACCATTCGGCGAGCCGCTGCCCCAGGATCAGGTTATTGTCCGCCAGGCGAAGGCAATAGCGGTATAGAGCTTCCTTGGTTTTCATGATCAGGATCAGAGATTTTTTGTGCCCTGCGGCATTTTATAGAAAGCCGGACTGCGATAGGCCTTGTCTTCTGCCGGATCAAAAAATTCCGCTTCCTCCTCCCGCGTGGTCGCGGTGATGCAATCGGTCGGTACGACCCAGATGGCGCGCCCTTCGTGCCGCCGGGCGTAGATGTCCCGCGCGTTTTGCAACGCCATGTTTTTATCCATGGCATGGAGACTGCCCTGGTGGATAAACGGTCCGCCATTAGCAGCCTGGACAAATACTTCCCACTGCGGGAACTGACTTTGATTTTCCATAAGACTTAATTCGGATGGACAAACGATTTTTTCATGTTCATTTTTTCCTCATAGGCGATGGCCGCATCACGTACCCAGCGACCTTCCTGGTGATAGCGGATGTGATGCGCCATGCGCTGGTGATTGCAGGGACCATCCCCATTCACTACTCTCCAGAATTCATCCCAATCCAGTTCGGAAGTGTCCCAGTTTTTGGTGCTCTCGTTAAACTTCAGATTTTTATCCGGAACGACCAGCCCGATGTGGTGGGCTTGTTCCACGGTCCGGTTGATGAAGTGCTGGCGCAATTCATCATTGGTTTTCACCTTGATCTTCCATTTCATCGATTCTTTCGTATGGGCCGAATCGGTGTCCCGCGGACCAAACATCATGAGGGCAGGGGCCCACCAGCGGTTCATGGCATCCTGTGCCATCTCCCGTTGCGCGGGTGTGCCGTTCATCATCCGGGACATGATCTCATATCCTTGTCGCTGATGAAATCCCTCTTCTTTACAGATGCGGATCATCGCACGGGAATAGGGTCCATAGGAGCACTGCACCAGCATCGATTGGTTGACAATGGCGGCTCCGTCCACCAGCCAGCCGATGGCGCCGATGTCCGCCCAGGTCAGCGCCGGGTGATTGAAGACGCTGCTGTATTTCGCTTTTCCCTCGTGGAGCATCCGGATCATTTCAGCGCGGTCGATCCCAAAGGTCTCGGCGGCGCTGTAGAGATAGAGGCCATGACCGCCTTCATCCTGTATCTTGGCCAGCAGGATTTTTTTCGCGCGCAGGGTGGGCGCACGCAATACCCAGTTGCCTTCCGGCTGCATCCCGATGATTTCGGAATGGGCGTGCTGGGAAATCTGGCGGAAGAGGGTCTTCTGATAGCCTTCGGGCATCCAGTCCCGGGGCTCGATTTTCTCGCCCGCGTCGATGCGTTCCTGAAAGCGCCTGAGTTTTTCTTCTTCAGTCATCCTGTTTAAGATTATAAGGTTCCGCGTTTGGCTTGTTCGGCTTCGATGCTTTCAAACAGCGCCTGGAAATTGCCTTTGCCAAAGGATTTTGCGCCTTTGCGCTGGATGATTTCAAAAAACAAGGTGGGCCGGTCCTCGACGGGTTTGGTGAATATCTGGAGGAGATAACCTTCCTCATCGCGGTCTACCATGACGCCCCAATGCTTGAGTTCGTTGAGATCCTCTTCGATGATGCCGACGCGCTCGCGGACGGTGTCATAATAGCTGCCGGGGACATAGAGAAATTCCACTCCACGCTTGCGCATTTCGGAGACGGTATGGATGATATCATCCGTGGCCACCGCAATATGCTGGCAACCCGGTCCGCCATAGAAATCCAGGTATTCTTCCACCTGCGATTTCTTCTTGCCTTTGGCCGGTTCATTGATCGGGAACTTGATATAGCCGTTTCCGTTGGTCATCACTTTGCTCATCAGCGCCGTGTATTCGGTGGAGATATCTTTGTCATCAAACGTGATCAGGTTGAAAAAGCCCATCACCTCTGCGTAGAAACGGCTCCATACATTCATCCCGCCGAGATCGACATTGCCCACCATATGGTCGATGTATTTGAGCCCGGTGGGCGCGGGATGGTATTCTGAGGTCCATGCTTCGAAACCCGGGAGGAAAGGCCCATAGTAATTTTTGCGTTCGATAAACAGGTGCACGGTATCACCATAGGTATGAATCCCTGAACGCCGGATCTCCCCATGCATATCCCGGATAGTTTCGGGCTGCAGATAGGGTTTCGCGCCGCGGTGGACGGTTTGTTCAAAGGCATCATACGCATCATTGACCCACAACGCGATCACTTTGACGCCGTCGCCATGATTCCGGATGTGTTCCGCGATGTCTCCTTCACGGGTCAGGGGTGTCGTCAGGACTAAGCGGATCTTTCCCTGCTGCAATACATAGGAGGTCCTGTCCCGCACGCCGGTCTCCAGTCCCGCGTAGGCAAGGTCCTGGAAGCCAAAGGCGGTCTTGTAGAAATGCGCGGCCTGCTTGGCATTGCCCACATAGAGCTCAACATAGTCGGTCCCGAGGATCGGCAGGAAATCCTGTGCCTTGTCAAAGATTTTCTGCGTCTCGGAATACTTAAAGTTTTGGACGTGCGATAGATTTTCCATGGATTGATTTATAAGGGTGCGACCATTTCTTTTTCCTTCGGCTGGGCAAGCCACGAGGTGTAGTAATCGGGGATCTCCAGGTGGCTGGCTTCCGTGGTGATCCTGACCGGCCGGAACGGATCGATCATGACGGCCAGTTCATTCGTTTCTTTCTTACCGATGCTTCGTTCGATCGCACCCGGATGAGGCCCGTGCGGAATGCCGCCGGGGTGCAGCGTTATCTGTCCCTGGCGGATATGGTTCCGGCTCATAAAATCCCCGTCGACATAGTAGAGCAATTCGTCGCTGTCGATGTTGCTGTGGTGATAGGGTGCCGGTATGGCCTGCGGATGATAGTCATACAGCCGGGGCACAAAGGAACAGACCACAAAATTGTTGGCCTGGAATTGCTGATGGATCGGGGGCGGCATGTGGATGCGGCCGGTGATGGGCTCGAAATTGAATATGGAAATGGCGTATGGATAGCAGCAGCCATCGTAGCCAACGACATCAAACGGATGCGTTTCGTAGATATACGGATAGATCAGGCCGCGCTTTTTGATGTTGATCAGAAAGTCGCCCCGTTCATCATGAGTCTCCAGCGAGTGGGGGAGTTTGAAATCCCGCTCGCAGAAGGGCGCATGTTCCATAAACTGGCCATACCCGTTGCGATACCGTGCCGGGGTTTCGATCGGGCTGTGGGACTCGATGAAAAGAAGGCGGTTGTCCGTTGTCGTAAATTCAATCTGGTAGACCGTGCCCCTCGGGATGATGACATAATCCCCATAGTCAAAATCCACAGTGCCATACATGGAACGCAGGTGGCCCTGCCCGCGGTGAATAAAGAGCATCTCATCCGCGTCGGCATTTTTGAAAAAGTAACCGGTCGTGCCTTTTCGCGGCGCGGCGATGCCGATCTGCAGGTCTTCATTCAGAAAGAGGACTTTCCGGCTCCGGATATAATCCTCTTCCGGTTTGGCATCAAATCCAAGGTAACTCCGGGCCTGGAGGTTATCCTCCACGGCAATCACGGGGCGGATGCTGTACGGCTCACCATGTTCCTTGACCAGCGTCGGCGGATAGAGGTGATAGACGAGGGAGGATATACCCGAAAACCCTTCGGTACCGAAGAGTTCCTCATGATAAAGACGGCCGTCCGGCCGGCGAAAGACAATATGACGTTTTGCTGGCACCTGGCCCAGGCGCTGGTACATCGGCATAAGGACAATTTTGTCCGTAAATAGAATTGATCCATTCCGGATGTCCGATGATGGTTGTCATGTGCAGGCATGATCGTGGTTCCGTATCTTCGCCCTTTCTTTTGGAAAGACGTATATGAAACTGTCAATCAAAGAGTTATTGAATACCAAGCCGGTCGGCCAGGAAGTGACCGTCCGTGGCTGGGTGAGAACCTTCCGCAACAATCAGTTTATCGCCCTCAGTGACGGGTCCTGCATACAGACCTTGCAGGTGGTGGTGGATCATGAAAACACGGACCCGGCGCTGCTGCGGCGTATCACCACCGGGGCCGCTGTGGTGGCTACCGGGACCATGCTGGCGTCCCAGGGCAAAGGACAGGATGTAGAGGTGAAAGCTACCCGGGTGGAAGTCGTGGGGGATGCGGATCCGGAGAAGTATCCATTGCAGCCCAAACGACACAGCATGGAGTTTCTGAGAGAAATCGCTCACCTGCGTATCCGGACCAACACCTTTGGCGCCGTCATGCGCGTCCGGCATTCACTGGCTTTCGCGATCCATTCCTTTTTCCATGAGCGTGGTTTTTTCTATTTCCACAGCCCGATCATCACGGGTTCAGATGCGGAGGGTGCCGGGGAAATGTTTCGCGTGACCACGCTTCCCCTCGAAAATGTACCGCGCACGAACAAAGGAGAAGTGGACCTGAAAAAAGACTTTTTTGGCAAAACAACGAACCTCACCGTATCGGGGCAACTGGAAGCCGAACTCGCGGCGCTGGCCTTGAGCAGGGTGTATACGTTCGCTCCGACCTTCCGGGCTGAGAACAGCAATACCTCCAGGCACCTGGCGGAATTCTGGATGATCGAACCGGAAGTAGCATTTGCCGATCTGACGGACAATATGGATCTCGCCGAGTCCATGCTTCAGTATGTCATCGGCTATGTCCTGGTCCATTGCGCGGATGACCTGCAGTTTTTAAAAGAACGGCAGGAGCAGGAAGAGCAATCGAAGCCCCAAAACGAGCGGAGTCCGATGGATCTCCTCACCAAACTGAAGTTTGTGGTGGAGAACAAATTTGAGCGGCTGACCTACGGGGAGGCGATTGAGATCCTCAAAAATTCCACTCCGGCCAGGAAGGGAAAATTTCAATACCCGGTCGAAGGGTGGGGGACCGATCTCCAGAGCGAGCATGAGCGATATCTCGTGGAGAAGCATTTTCAGAAGCCGGTCATCCTGATCAACTATCCCAAGGAGATCAAGGCTTTTTACATGCGTGTCAATGACGACGGGCGCACCGTAGCGGCCATGGATATCCTGTTCCCGGCGATCGGGGAGATCGTGGGCGGCTCACAGCGGGAGGAACGGCTCGACGTACTCGAGCAACGTATGCGGGACATGCATGTGCCGGCGGAAGAGATGCAATGGTACCTCGATACCCGCCGTTTTGGTACCTGTAAACATGCGGGCTACGGGCTCGGTTTTGAACGGCTCGTCCAGTTTGTCACGGGCATGTCCAATATCCGGGATGTGATCCCGTTTCCACGCACGCCGGGCAACGCGGAATTCTGATCATAAAGAATGCCCGTTCCGGTCAGATCCTGACGATTTTATACCTGTTTCCCTTTATTGCCTTTTCATCCCGCACCGTGAGTATATAGGTGCCCTGCGGCAGGGATGAAAAGGAGGTTTGATAGAGCATCACACCAGGCGGGAAGGTGCTTTCCTGAATTTGTTTCCCGTCTTCCGAATGCAGAAAGATCATCAAGCGATCATCGGCATCCTGGCGTTGGATCGTAAGGGTTCCTGAAACCGGGTTTGGAAAAACACGGATATCCGAAATCTGGTCCGGGAACCGGGTAGCTGTCGTATCCTGCTGAAGGAGAAAGAATGGAAAATATTCAGCGGTCAGGAAGGATTCACCGTTCTCAGCAAAGATGTAGAGGGGTGCATCCACCGTGGCGACGAGAAAATGGCCATCTTGCTCCAAGACATTCCGATGGACGAAACGGGCCCGGACGTAAGGATCCTGCGCCGAAACGAAATCCAACAGGCACCCGCTCAGCAGCATCATTGTCAATGTAAATTTCATCTTCCTGGATATTGACTGGGTGAATAAATCAAATTGGGTGGTCATGGATCATTTCAGTTTGCATGCTTTCAGTGCGGAATCGAGTCGGACAATCTCCGCTGCCTGTGCCTCAACTTTATCATTCAGGTCCTGGATCGCTTTGGTCAGGATGGGAATGATCTCGATGTAATTGATACTCTTGTAGGTGACAGCACCCCCGTCACTCATCTTATCGGGATCCAGGCTGGCTGGCAGGTTCAATTCCTCTACCAATTCAGGCAGCACCTGCTCCAGTTCCTGGGCAATAAACCCGTGATGCTCTCCTTTGGGGAGATTCATGGGTTGATTTTCCCGGTATTGATAGCTGGCAGGACGGAGTTTCAGGATGGTACTCAGACCTAAAGCAGAAGTTTGGATGCCGGTCTTCAATCTTTCATCGGAAGGGGGGCCGCTCAGCGTACCGGTGTAGGCGACGTTTCCAATAAAATAGCCGGCAAGCGCATTTGGCTGGGCATTGGCAGATCCAAGGATGGCATAATTTCCTGCTCCCGCTTCCGGGGGATTTTGAACAAAACCCCAAACGCCTGCCCCGTTGCCGGTGGTATTGTTGCACATCCCAAAGATGCCTGTTTGCCCTGTATTAAAGGAGCCACGCGACCGACCATTGGCATATACGCCAACGCCCTGGCCGTCAAAAATATTTTCAGCATACAACGCAGCGGTCGAATGACCAAAAGGCACGCCTTCAGCAGGCATCTTGATTCCGACGCCATTATACACGTTATTCGCACTAAAAGGGAGAATGGTCACAAAGTTTTCAATTTCTGTTTGGGGTTCTTTGCTGAATACAATAGGCAATTGTGTCCCGGTGCCGAAACAGGCATAGGGGATAATTAGGTTATTATCAACAGCCGACGGGGCCTGTCCTCCTTTGAGGAGGTTGTTCAGCTGTATTCGTTCGATAATGTTGGTGACGGGACTCGTTGGCTCACGAAAGGTCAGGAGCCCCCAGTTATCGGAGAACGTAGTGTTCAGGACATCATCGACCAATAATATATTGTTAATCCATTTATTGCCACCCAGGCTGTTTGCGTTTTCTGCGGACTCTGCGTTTATGGCAAAGTTGGATGCACTCAGATCTGCTATTCCCATGAGCGTGACATCCCCTCCCGGATCATGAACCGTGATGGTATAACAGGCAGAGGCCGCCTTGTAGATGGCTGCTGTGGAGAATAGTGGAGTTTGATTTGTCCCTTTGCCGATTTGAATGACAAATTCTGCCAGTTCATTAAGGGTGACGGAATGGGTTTCGGTATACAACGCGTGATCTGTAGAATCTTTATACATGAAGTCTATAGTCACTTGCTGATTCCTGTATCCGAGCGGATCAGCCAGGCTTTTGATGACACTGGCATGGAAGGAAATGGGTTTGCGTTGGGCCGCCAGGTTGCCGGCACAAAATGCGGCTAAGGCAAGGCATAGGGCCATGCGCAGGGCAATCGTCTTTTTCATACGTGGGGGTTTTAGGAAGTGAAAAAAAATACGAACGGAACAGGGCGTTCACGCGGGTTCTTCGGCACATCAGATATACGAAATTTTCCTCAGATCGCCAAATGATCCATTGGGAGGAAACGATAGCAAACCTTACATCTGATGTTCTTGCGGGAGGTAAAGGCCATGCAACGGGGTGGCCGTCCTCATTTCCACTTCCAGGTCAATTGTTCCTCATAGGGGATGTTCAGGTCGGCTGCTTTGGAGGTTAACCAGGATTTTACTTCCCCGAGATTGGCGGGATTCGATTTGGAGATAAGGATGGGATGATGTTCTTTCAGCATCAGGATAAACAGGGTCCCGGTCTCCAGGATCGAAACGACGGAAGAGAGAGGTGTCCTGGCGCGTTGATCGCCGTCGGAAGAAACGAGTTCATCCGGATCCAGGTCAAGGGTAAACGTTTTGCCGTAGTATTGGGAATATTGTGTTTTGGTGTATTTGCGGAAATGACTGAGAAACTGGCGGCGCTCCATGTACAGATAGAGGAAGTAGAGCGGAAGGCAGATGATGAAATAAAAAGCGGCCGCGAGGACGCCGCGTTTTTCCCAGATCACGATGCCCAGGATCCCATAGATGATGATGAGAAAAAGTCTGCCGATGGCTCTCCGCTTGGTGAGTTGCCTGGACCGGGACACCATCAAAAGCTGGAACTGGAGGTAATCTTCCTCCTTCAGCGTGTATTGGATCGTCATGCCATTACTTGTTTTGCAACAGGGAGCTAAGGTAGGTCGTCGGATCTTATCCAGCTAAACTTATTCTCCCCCCTCAGGGCCATAGAAAAATACCCATGTGGCGAAATCATCGCTGAAGTCCTCAAACCGGTGGGCTACGCCTGCTGCCACAAACAGGAAATCCCCCTGGCCAACAGCATATCGCTCCCCGTCATCAAAGAAGGTCGCTGCTCCCGAAAGGATGACATAGATTTCATCCCGCGTATGCGGTGTCTGCAGGTCTGCCTGCCTGGGCTGATATACTTCCACCGTCAGGGTGCCATGGTGAAACACCTCGGTAAAGACAGTACCGGCGGCCGCCAGACGGGACAGGGCATCAGCAGCGGATAATTTCATGGTATTCGTTTCAGGCGTTTGACATGGGATAAGCTAAAGATGCACTAAATACGCCTCATTTTGGATGGGTAAAACGTTCTTATCCTGTTTTCGCTTTCCGCTCAGTTTTATCCATGACCGCCTTATGAAAAACGTATTTCTGTTCTTCCTCGTTTTAGCCGGGTGTGCCCAGCCTCCTGCCGATCTGAGCCGGGAGGCCGCCCGGGAGATCTGGAACCGGGATCTCGAGATGAATGCCCTTGCTGCTCAGGAGGGATTCAATAAAGCGTTATTGCAGTTTGCCGACGACAGTCTCATCAAGCCGCAAAACAGGGAATATCCAGTCGTTGGGAAAAAAGCCCTGGAGGCCTATTATGCCGGCAAAGAAGACACGAAGTCGATTTCGTGGGAACCTTTCAAAGCAGTGGCGGCCCGCTCCGGGGAGATCGGGTATACACTGGGCAACTGGAAAATGACCACACCGGATACCACCTATCATGGCAACTATTATACGATGTGGAAAAGGCAACCTGACGGAACATGGAAGTGGACCGTCGATGGCGGCAACAATACTCCCGGGCAATATCAGTACAAACCCTGATCCCGCCGGGGTGGATTGACGGTCGCTATTCGGGCGACCGAATAAAACGGTATTTTGGCCGGCAAACTGCTGATCCTTGGCCAAGAAACAAGCGAAAAAAACAAAGCCCACTGCGGCTCCAAAGTCTTTGCAGCCTTCCGCACGCTCCGGAAAATGGTTGTGGTTATTTCCGGTGTTATTGACTGGCGCGTATTTCGTTCTTTCCTTTATCGGGATCCTGCGGCACGAACTCTGGCGGGATGAATACCAGGCCTGGATGGTGGCGGCTGACGCGCACAGCATACCCCAATTGTTTCAAAACCTCAAGTACGAAGGAAACCCGGTGCTCTGGCATGCCTTCCTGTACGGGCTGTCAGCCATATCTGCCGATCCCTTCATCATGCAGGTGTTCCATATCCTGATCAGTGCGGGCTTTATCTTCCTGATCACCCGGTATGCCCCATTTAGTATCCTGCAAAAAATACTGCTGGCTTTCGGGTACTATACGTTTTTCGAGTATAACATCATCAGCCGTTCGTATGGATTGGGATTCCTGCTGGTGGTGCTGTTTTGTGTTTTGTATCCACAGCGAAAGAAATACTGGCTGGTGATCGCCGCGGTCCTGTTCCTGCTTTCCAATTGCACTATTTTCGGTGTCATTCTCACGGTCAGTTTGGCCGGCATGCTGGTGCTCGACCAGTGGATCAACCGTAATCCGAAATCGGATACCTTTCTGCCGCTTTCACAAATCGCTTTGTTTTCCTTGATAGTTTTCGCCGGGGTCCTCCTTGGGTATTGGCAAATCAAACCGGAACCCGATAATACCTTCACCACCTTCTACATGACCCATTTTGATGTCACGCGGTTTAGGTGGGCATGGGCAAGGTTCCTCGAAGCGTATGTTCCCATTCCTGATTTTTCGAATGAACATTTTTGGAACACCAACCTTTTTACATCCCCCAAAGGCCCGTATCACATCCTGATCACCCCTTTTTTCTTCCTGGCGGGCATCCTGGCCCTGATGCGGCATCGTATGACCCTGCTGGCCTATATGGCCGGAAGCGGTATTCTCCTGGTATTTTTTTATTACACGGGCTTTGTTTGGGCCCGTTATTCAGGGCATTTATTCCTGCTCCTGGTGGCCTGCCTCTGGCTGACCTATTATGACAGGGAAAAATCCTATTCATCCGCCTGGCTGGATAAATTGTCCCTCGCGGGAGCCAGGATCCGGGGACCTTACTTTATGGCGATTTTAGGGATCAGCTGTATCGGTGGGTTGGGCTCGTACCTGCTTGACCTGAATCGCCCGTTTTCGACCAGCATGAAAGCTTCTGATTACTTACGCGAAAACAACCTGACTGACCTGCCCCTGATCGGGACACGGGACTATACCATCTCACCGCTCGCCAGCCAATTGGGTAAGCCCATCTATTATGCCGAGCGGCATGGTCCCGGAACCTTTATCGTCTACGATAAACAACGGGTGGGTATAAATGGCATCGGGGAAGTGGTTCCTGTCTTCAACCAGTTCTACAAGGCCGGGCATAAGCGGATGATCCTGATCAAAGATTTGCCGATCAAGATGACCTTTACGGACAATGGGGAGACGGTCCTGTGGGAAAACGCGGCACTGACGGATTCACTTAACCTGAAGTTGCTGACCACCATTCCTCCGGGGATTGTCCAGGATGAACAATACTACATCTACTCCATCGACGAGCAGATCATTGTGCCTCCGGGTCAGTGATGCCGGTGGCGTGCCAGGTCGCGCTGGATGTCTTTTTCTTTAATCGAGTGGCGTTTATCAAATTCTTTTTTGCCCTGGGCAAGCCATATTTCACATTTGGCATGGCCACGCTCGGAGAAATAAATGCGGTAAGGAATGATCGTCAGTCCTTTTTCGGATACCCGGCGTTCCAGTTTTTTCAATTCGGATTTATTGAGCAACAGTTTCCGGGATGCTTTCGCTTCATGCTGGGAGATGCTCGCCTGTTCGTATTCGGAGATATGCAGGTTTTTCAGGTATAGCTCGCCCTCTTCAAAGACGCACCAGGCATCGCTCATGTTGGCCTGGCCCAGGCGCAGGGATTTCACCTCGGTGCCTTTGAGCACGATGCCGGCTTCAAACTTCTGAAGCATGTGGTATTCATGACGCGCTTTCCGGTTGACGATTTCCATAATGCCGGCGCAAGGTAAGGGCTTCGGCTGGCAGATTCAAGTCAAAAGCGGTAAGCCGGAAGACGGAAGACGGAAGAAAGTTTGAGTTTCGCTGGTTTTCGAACACTACCAAATATGTTCTTACCCACTTTCCCTGCCCTGAGCGTACTTCGTGCGCGCTCCGTCGCTGAAGCTTTGGCGCAAGCGACCGAAGGAGGCGCAACTTCGTCCTC
>CAZTXO010000011.1:0-74398 GCA_964617515.1 uncultured Saprospiraceae bacterium
CCTTCAGAATAAAAAGGTGATAAACGCAATCAACAGGAACAAAATCAGGATCATGACGAGGGATAAAAAAAGAAGCGTCAGATACCGCAGCAGGAGCTTTCCCGGGCCATCCTGGTAGAAGCGCTTCATCGCCAGGAATAAATACGTGAACGGATAAAAAATGGCGAAGGCCTTGGCGGCATCCAACCACCAGCCCTCTGCCGGCAGGTGAGCTTTGTCCATCGCGTAATGGAGGAGGAGGTAAAAAGCCATTAGCAGGAACAGAAAGGCATAGTGATAGGTCGAGAAAATAAAATGTTCGACAAAACGGCGCCTGGGATTCCGCCAATACAGCAGCTTGAGCAACAGGGCGAAAAAAGGCATGCTGAGAAACAGCAGCTGGGGAAGTTTATGATACACCT
Organism: uncultured Saprospiraceae bacterium; assembly: GCA_964617515.1. Classification (GTDB taxonomy): domain Bacteria; phylum Bacteroidota; class Bacteroidia; order Chitinophagales; family Saprospiraceae; genus Opimibacter. The sequence goes on from CAZTXO010000011.1 coordinate 402, forward strand.
CATCCAGGAAGGCGGTAGTGGCCTCCACATCGTCCCCTTCATGCTCACGCTTGAGTTCCTCCGCCTTCAGATCAATCCGCTGCTGCAGCCATCCCCAAAATCCCGGTTCATAGGCCGTGGAATCCGGTTTCGGATCAAATACATCGAGCTGCAGATTGTTTTTAATAGTGTCCGGCAGATTGAGGGCTACGGTATCCGCCCCGGAGCGACTGAGCGACTGGATCAGGCGGTTGACATACACCGTATCCGGTGTTCCCGCCACCCGCTTCTTCTCTTCCAGGAGAAAAAACATCCTTTTCGAATAGGTCACTTCGTGCTCGTCCGCTGTACTCAGGTCAATGCTGCTGAGCCTGAAAAAAAGGAAAAGGAAGAAGACCGAAGAGGCAAACACGTAGAGCCTGATCGGCTCCACGTTATGGCGGCGCTTTCCGTCCAGGTATTCAATGGCCACCTGCCCCGGCTTCAGGAGGAGATTCCGTATCGTATGCCAGACGCGCCCGTCATAGTGAAAAAGATCCTGGAGGTAATGCAGGATATAATGAGCGGTGGAATCCCGGATTTCAACGTTTTCCTGACCACAGTGTGAACAATACCGATCTTCGACCGAATGCCCGCAATTGAGGCAATTTTTTTCGATGCGCAGCTTTTGATGACTCATACCGTTTTACAAAATTAACAGACCGTTCCACAAGACGGTTATTATCCGCCATGATGTTCCGTGTAGTTGCTGTACTCCTCTTTTTTCTGCTGCGCCACGGCGCCGGGACGCTCATTGCGCAACCGCCTTCAGATACGGCCGGAATCCTGCGTCAACTGGATTTTCTATATGAGCGGGATCAAATTACCCGGGGCCCGGGTGATTCGCTTCCCTTTCAGCATTATTTCGACAGTTGCAATTTGGCTTATGTGGCCCGCCTGATTGATACCATTGGATGGCCGGGCAAAAGTTATCTCGGACCCCGGGGCAACTATATTGTATTCCTGATCGTGCAGCACGCTGACCTGGCTGTCCAGGAAAAATATTTTCCCCTGATGGAACAATCCGTATCCCGTGGCGAATCCCGGCCGCAGGACCTCGCACTGTTGGAAGACCGGATCCGGATGCGGCAAGGCAGAAAACAACGCTACGGATCCCAGGTAGTCTTTACGCAAACAGGCGAACAGGTTTTCTGGCCGATCGAAGATGAACCTCATGTCAATGAACGGAGAGCAAAAGCCGGGCTTGAGCCCCTGGAAGAATATGCCTTACATTTTGGCATAGCCTATATCCTTCCACGGGAATAAACCTGATCAACATTACAGGCGCAGGTGACATCGATCATTGATACAAGCAATCCCCCACCGCTATTTTCCGAAAAAACGAATATGAAATACCTGGCGCTGATCATCCTGGTTTTCCATGGATTAATTCACTTCATGGGATTCGCCAAAGCCTTTGGGTACGGGGACATAAAAGCCATAACCACTCCGATCACAAAGCCTCTCGGAATCCTGTGGATGGGCGTCGCTTGGATTTTTATCGTGGCTGCCATCCTTGCGGCCTGGAACAAATCCAGTTGGTGGATATGTTCCCTGATCGGTGTGGCCCTGTCTCAATATCTCATCTTCCTTGTTTGGAAAGATGCCAAATGGGGAACAATCGCCAACGGGATAATCCTGATCCTGGCCATCCTGAGTTATGTTCAATGGCATGGCGGCTGGAAATAAGCTGAAGGGACGCGGGCATATTTGCCCTCCCCATCATGCGTACGGGCAGAGGTCTACGGACAGCGGTTTGCCTCAGTGTCATTGACCCGGGCCTGGAAAAAGTGGAACTCATCAAGGGACCCATGAATGTCCTCTATGGCTCGGAAGCAGTCGGCGGACTGATCAATCCTATCGAAGCAGGCAGGCCCGAACTCCCCGACAAGGTCATGGACCTCTTTATCAACATACACAGCAATACCCTTGGCGGTATCGTGCAGGCGGGTTTACAACATCATGGCGCATCTGCTTGGCACCGTCTGCTGGCGGGGATCGAAAATCATGCGGATGACAGCGACGGGCTCACCAACCAGGTTGAACTGACCCTTGCGACCAACTAATGAAAATAAGGCCGGTGGCATGCCGACCTTATTTCAATCAGGCCGCGATTTCCATTCCGATCGATTCTTCTTCGATCGCGTAGGCGACCATTTGATCTACCGTCATGTTGGCTCCCTGGTTCCATGCAGCCTGGAAAACGGCAGGATCCATCTGCGCTTCGATCTGGTGCTTTGTCTCCAGGATGATTCCCTGCAGGTCTTCCCAGATCGGAAGTTGCGTCAATTGGCGCAGGTGATCCACGGCTCCCATCAGTGTGATGGCATGAAGATACCGGTGTTCGTATGCCGACACCACGGACCACATTTCCATCGACCAGGCCAGCGCCTCATAAAAGTGAAAACGCTGACTCATCTGGATCCCTTCGCGTAAATAGGTCTTTGCGTCCGAATTTTTATCAAACATTTCGCAGAGGGCGAAACCGGATATCGCGATGATCTCGGAGATTTCATTGTGGTCCTGCTTGGCCAGGGCCATGCTCTCTTTGTAATAGTTTTTGGCTACCTCGGTCTGCCCATGGTTGTAGATGGCGTTACGGCCCAATGCGCTCAGCACAAAGCTGATGCCGGTGGTCAGGTTTATTTTGCGGAAACGCGCGAGGCTGACCTGCAGCAGCTGATCGGCGGCATCATACTCCCGGAGGATGGTCTTGACCACACCGGTGATCAGGGTGGCCGTGGCCACCAACTCATCATCGTCCTGTCCCAGGATGAGATCCAAATGCTGTGCGATCGTTTGTGTGAAGGTTTTCAGATCACGCTGCAGGAAAGCCATAAAACCTACATTGGCCATCAGGATTGCATAGGAATGCTGATCCAGAGCGTCGGGGCTTTTACGCTGCATCTCCCACGCCCGCATCAGCCAGTGGTACCCTTCCTGGGTATGGGCATTGACCCACCAGAAAAGCCATAGATTCCAGGCGATATCGGTCACTTTCTTCACATCCTCTTTTTCCATGAAAAACTCCAGCGCCAGGCGGATGTTATTATGTTCCCGTTCGAGCAACTGCAACGTCTCGGTCTGATTGACTTTATTCTTCTGCAACTTGACCCCATCCAGGGATTGATGATAATAGTCAGCCATGCGCTGACGGAACGTGTCTGTCATGCCTTTTTGTTGCAAACGTTCCCGGGCAAACTCCCGCACACTTTCAAACATCTGGAAACGGATCTGACCATCTTCTTCCTGTTTCATCACCAGGCTCTTGTCAATCAGGGCACCAAGCGTGGCATAGATGTCGATCTGATGGTCCGGGCACATTTTCTCCAGCGCATCGAGCAGGCAACCACCGTGAAATAAACTCATCTGGAGCAACATACATTGCTCATCCTCGGAGAGAAGGTCGTAGCTCCATTCGATGGTTTTACGGATTGTCTTCTGGCGATCGGGAATATCCCGGAAAGTACCCTTGAGCACATCCAGGCGATGATCCAGCTTTTGCAGGAGCACCCCCGGGCTAAACATATTAACCTGGCTGGCAGCCAGCTCGATGGCCAGCGGCAACCCCTCCAGCCGATGACAGATCTGGAAGATGGTGTCGCGGTTCTGTTCCGTCATGGCAAAAGAGGGCTGCACGGCTTTAGCCCGTTGGATGAACAATTCGATGGCCGGAGGAACAGTTTCGGATGTGTTCTGCTGTGGATCCGCGAGCGAATCGGCCAGGGTCGGAACGAAGTAGAGGTGTTCGAATGACAGGGAGAGTCTTGTCCGGCTGGTGACCAGGATCTTCAGACCTGGAGCCGCCCGGAGCAGTTCTTCCACGATCGAAGCGGCCTCAATGATTTGTTCAAAGTTATCCAGGACGAGAAGGCAATTTTTGTCCTGCAAAAACAGCTTAAGGCTTTCCAGGATATGACCACCGGCGACCTTAAGCCCCAGGGCGAAACTAATCGTTTCCGCCACGAGGCTGACGTCCTTGACCGGCGCCAGCGGGACAAACGCGGCGCCATCCGGGAATTGCTTCTGCATCATCCGGGCGACCTCTGTGGCAAGCCGCGTCTTACCGATACCACCCGGGCCCATCAGCGTAATCAGCCGCCTGGCAGGGTCCTGCAGCAGAAGGCACAACTCCTCAATATTCTGATCCCGTCCCACCAACGCGTTGGGCACGGAAGGAATGGAATTAAAATAAGCGCGTTCTTCCGAGGTGGAAGGTTGCTGAAGGGTCAGGTTGAAACGCTCTGTCAGCAATACAGCGAGGTCATTGACCAGCAGATTGCCCAATTCCTCGGCGGACTTGAAATGCTTATAGGAGACTTTGTCGTCGGACTGAATCCGTTGCAGCAGCTGATTGAGCCGGTCATCGCGCTGGCCGGCACTTTCCTTGATATAGATCAGCTTGGGCATGTCGCCAGACAGATTGTATTCGTCTTCCAGGCCTGAAATCGTTTCTTCCGGAGCCACCCACCCGTAACGCTCCCAGTAAATACCGACGAAGATCTGGCTCTGCGCCAGGTATTGCCGGTAGAGGTTGCGCGGGGCATGCGGACGCGCCCCCAGCTCAAACATGACCGGCGTCAGGTGGATTGTCTGCACTGCCTGCCGGACAGCCTGTCGCTCTTCTGCCAGTTCCTGCAAGGTGGAACTGACAAAAACCCGGAGGCGCTGATCCGGTGTCAGGATCGGAGTGTCTTGTGCTTGCATGGGCGCGGAAGTGGTTAGATGTGCGATAAATGGATTCATTCGGTTACCGGTGGTTTATGGGGGTGAAATAGCCTATATAGATATCGGAGGGATTATACTGCAACCAGTGCGATAACTGTTGACATGGTTTTTCGCAGGTGCAGGAAGCGAGGCTACCGAGCAAAACGAGGAAGATGATTATTTTTTTCATGTCAGGTGTGTGATTGGTGCATTTGTTTCTTTGACCAATCAAAGGTGCGGCTGTTGCCTTCAGCAGGCAACGGAATTAGGATGAACTGTCATTTCTGCTTCCTGAACTGCGGTGCCCAAATGCATTGGGTGTATGCCAGGACGCCAAAGCAGAAAGCCCCCGCACAAACGGAGGCTCTCTGCTTATAGAACATATTGTCAAAATGCGTTTTCTATTTTCCCATCCAGTCTTTGAAATCAGATACTTTCTCCCGGCTGACCAGCGCTTCTTTATCGATCGCCGGTCTGAGCGTCAGTTTGAGCCGGTTGCCGAAGTAATCCTGGATCTGGTCAATGCTTTTGACGGAAACCAGGAAACCACGGCTGATCCGGAAAAAATCCCCGGGATCCAGCATTTCCTCGATCTCATCGAGCGTGTAATCAATCACGTATTTCTTATCATCGGCGGTTTTAAAAAAAGTCAACCGCTCATCGCTGTAGAAATAGGAGATCGTGGATACGTCTACCGATACCAGTTTCTGCATGTGTTTGACCAGGAACCGCTTCCGGTATTCTTTGTGCTGAAGCGTATGCTGCAGTTCCTTGACCAGCGCCGCGATCTGTGGCTCCTCCTTCGTCTTGCCCGCAAAGGCCTGTTTGAAGTTTTGAAACTTGGACAGCGCCGCTTCTAACTCATCTTTTTGCACCGGTTTCAGCAGGTAATCCACACTGTTGACTTTAAATGCTTTCAGGGCATATTCATCGTAGCTGGTCGTGAAGATGACGGGGCTCTTCACATCGGTCAGGTTGAAGATTTCAAAACTCTGGCCATCCGCCAGTTCGATATCCATCAGGATGAGATCCGGTTGCGGGTGATGCTGTAACCATTCAACGGTTGCGGCGATACTATCGGTGGTGCCGGCCACTTCCAGGTCCTGGCTGAGAGAAGCCAGTGTTTTTTGCAGTTTCCTGACGGCAAGTTCTTCATCTTCAACGATTAAGATTTTCATTTTCCTGTATTTAGACGGACCCGGGGCCCGTGATGATGACAAATTTGCGTTCCCGGGGCCATCCTGGCAAGTTTCCATTGCGTCAATTGCGGGGGTAAACGGATGAATTGTCAGATAGGCTGTATGAACTGATCCCGCCGGTTCAGGCGATCACGGGCAGGGTGACTATAAACCGGTCCTGCGTCTCTTCAATACGGATATCCTCCCGCTGGAGGAGCTTGTATTTCTCGCGGATATTAGCCAGTCCGATACCGGTGGAATCCCCCTTGATCCGGGTCTTCTTATTGAGGTTGTTTTCCACGACGATATATCCCTCCGGCTTCGACCAGATGCGGACATGCACGGGCTGCGTCTTGCTGACGATATTGTGCTTGACCGCGTTTTCGACCAGCAACTGCAGGCTGAGGGAGGGGATTTCTTTGTCCTTGAGTGAAGGATCGATCCGGACCTCCATCCTGAATCCATCCCCATGACGCGTTTGGAGCAAACGGGCGTAGGATTGGATGAATTTGGTTTCCTGCTCCACGGTGCTCATCCCGCTTTCATTGTTTCGCAACAGGTAGCGGTATACTTTACTGAGTTCGTCCAGGAATTTCTCAGCCTGATTCCTGTCTTCCGAGATCAGGGAAGAGAGGGTGTTAAAGCTGTTGAAAAGAAAATGGGGATTGACCTTCTGTTTCAGGTTGTCAAATTCCTGCCGCAACTGGAGTTGTTCGATCATCTGCTTTTCCGCCACGGTCTCCTTCACCTTGTCGATGATATACATCACTTCCCACAAGGATTCGAAAATGATATTGACCCCAAGACCGACAAGGTATCCATAGAGCAGGTCACCTTCCTGGATGCTGTACCCTAATACATGAAACCAATGAAAGACAAACATGATCAGGAGGACGGAAGGCGTCATCACAAAGAGATTGACCGGCACGGTATATAAGACCCGTTTACGCGTGTCCCGCAGGGAAGGGTACAGCGTCCGGATATAATGGTCATAGAAATAATGGGTTCGCCAGGACAAATAACCGATCGGGTACACAATGCCATACGTCACCAGCCAAACCCGGATGTCACTAAACATCCGGTCTCCATATAGAATATAGCAATACGCCAGTGTAATGAAGGGCATGGAAAACCAGAATCCCACAACCTGGTACCGAGGCGGATAGGGGAGCTTCATGCGGCGATGGTTTGCGGGTCAACCAAAGGCAGAATGATCTCGCGGTGGGTTCCTTTTTCCACGATCTGCACATCCTCCGCATTGAGGAGTTTGTATTTGGTGATGAGGTTATCGAGGCCTTCATCGACGTTGAGGTTGTCCACAATGATCTTTTCATGGACGCTGTGCGAGATGACGAGGCGGCCCTGCGGATCGGCGGAGATATGGATGGTCAAAGGTTGCTTTTTGCTGAGCGCGTTGGTATAGATGATGTTTTCCAGGATGACCTGCATGCTCAATGGCGGGATTTTGCGGTTCATCAGGTCCTTTGGCAAATCGATCACCGTATCCAGCGCGGACCCGAACCGGGCCCGGGTGAGATAGAGATAGGCGCCGGCAAATTTCATTTCATCCGTGAGACTCACCAGGAATTCGTCATCGCCACGCAACAGGTACCGGTGTACTTTGATCATCTCGTCGAGAAACCGCTCCGCCTCCTGTTCATTCTCCTGGATGAGCCCCGAGAGCGTATTGAAGCAATTGAACAGGAAATGGGGATTGATTTGTCCCTTCAGTCCTAAAAGTTTGCTTCGTTGGTACGCATTTCTCAACCGCTCACTTTCCGAGAGGGAGTTCTTCCAGTTTTCCCAGTTGGCCATGCCCTCGTTGATAAACGTGATCACGGTGCTCATGATGCATGCATAGAGGATGGTCCACCAGATCATCGGGTGCCGGGTCGGGCAGTCGAGCCACTGGACATAATCATAAAAGTGATACGCGCCGTAGATGGCCCCGATATTCATTGCGTAGAAGACCGGCAACATTACCCGCACGCGCTTAAACAGGTCTCCTGCGGACGAAAAGCGGTTTTTGATCAATACGGCGACGGTGCCGAAGAGGCCGTAGATGATAAAGAAGTAAACCGCGCTGATGCCAAACGCCTTGAAGAAACAGCCAACCGAATGGAAAACACATCCCCCGAAAATGAGGATGTTCATAAACACGATATAGGGAAGGATGACCCAGACAAAGACAATGGGTTCCTTGTTGCTGTACCGTTTGACGCCCATCCAGCGAAGGTAGGCAAAACAGGCTCCGGCGACCGTAGGGGTTCGGATGAATTGTAGAAAACAGCGCCTGAACTGTACCCGGTTTGCCCGGAGGACCATTTGAAATTCACTAACGAATCCGTAACAATTCGTTTAAACAAGGCTAAAGCGTATGGCCGTTTTAATGGCCTAACCTTCAAAATTATTGAACTATGAAACCGTTTATCTTTTTCCTCTGCCTGGTAGCAGGATCTGCTTATGCCTTTGCCGGCACACCCCCGGAAGCCGTTACCAAGTCTTTCCAAAAAATGTACCCCTCGGTCACCAATGTGAAATGGGGAAAGGGCAGCATTCATTGGGAAGCCATGTTTACCGTAAACAATGAGCACACCACGGCGGAATTTGGCGAAGATGGCAAATGGGTAAAGACGGAAGCCCAGATCCCCGTCTCCCAGCTGCCCGACAAAATATCGTCCGCCATTAAAAGCGCCAATCCGGGCGTCGAGATCCTTCGGACCCAAAAACTGGATAGCGCCCAGGACGGCACCCGCTATGAAGCCTACGTCAAGGTGAACGGGAAGGCCAAAGAAGTCTGGTATGACACGAACGGCATGCTGGTAAAATCCGTAGACGCTGCCGCCCCTTCTCCGGCGGCCTCCACGACTTCAGCCAAAACAACCGCTAAACCGTCACCCGCTCCCGCAGCCAAAAACTAATGCACCCGGGGGCCATGACCACATCATCCTCCCGAAGGAGCTGATGGCTCCATTGTCAGGATATTCGTGGCCCCTTTCCAAAAAAACAGCATACCAGCCGTATGCTGTTTTTTTTGTGGATTTAAAAATATATCGTAATATTGCGATAAATATTCAAAAATGGGCGCCACCAAAGCGGAAGAATTCACCGTCAGGGATAACCGGGTTGCCAGGTATGCCAAAGCGCTGGCGCACCCGGCGCGGGTAGCCATCCTCAAGTTGCTGGTCCGGAAGAGCGCCTGCATTTGCGGGGACATCGTGGACGAATTACCACTATCCCAGAGCACCGTTTCCCAGCATCTCAAGGAACTCAAAGCGGCCGGCCTTATCCAGGGGGATATCGAAGGCGTAAGAGTGTGCTATTGCATCGACCCGGAGGAATGGGCCATTGCCCGGGAATCCATCCTGGACCTGTTTAACAGCTATGAGCAAAAAGACGGCTCGTGTTGCTGATTTTTTTAATATAAATCCATCGTCTTTTTACGATAAAATAACCCTTTAATCAATCTTCGTATGACTTCCACACCTTCAAACCTATCCAGGTCCGTATCGACGGGCGACGAACAAATAAAGGAAATCGTCCGCCAGAAATACAGCGAAATTGCCCTCCAGGACAAAGACACCAACGCTTCCTCCTGTTGCGGAGCCGGCTGCTGTTCAACAGAAGTGGCCAATATCATGAATGATAATTACAGCGCCCTCCCCGGGTACCATCCGGAGGCGGACCTCGGACTGGGCTGCGGCTTGCCAACGGCATTTGCCAAAATCAAACCGGGCGATACGGTCATAGACCTGGGCAGCGGAGCCGGCAATGATTGCTTTGTCGCCCGCTCGGAAACCGGGGAAACCGGCAAAGTAATCGGGATTGACTTTACGCCCGCCATGATCGACAAGGCCAGGGCCAATGCCGAAAAACTGGGGTACCATAATGTTGAATTCCGCCAGGGAGATATTGAGCACATGCCGGTCAACCGGAACGTGGCGGATGTCGTGGTCAGCAATTGTGTGCTCAACCTCGTTCCGAATAAAGATGGTGTTTTCAAGGAAATCTACCGGGTACTGAAACCAGGCGGGCATTTTAGCATTTCAGACATCGTCCTGGTCGGACAACTGCCGGCGGCCCTCCGGAAGGATGCGGAAATGTATGCGGGGTGCGTGTCCGGTGCCATTCAAAAAGCGGAATACCTCAACCTCATCTATGCAAACGGATTTTCCCAGGTGACCCTGCAAAAGGAAAAGTCCATTTATCTTCCGGACGACATCCTGGCCCATTACCTGGATGAATCGGAGATGAAAGCCTACCGGGAAGGCCAGTCGGGTATCTACAGCATCACCGTTTACGCGGAAAAACCAAAGCCCTGCTGCGAGCCTGGAACCGGTTGTTGCTGATAGTGCCCCGCCAGGCCGGAGGACACGCACAGACGAAAGATCATGACCACGCTGAAACAAAAATCCATGGCCGAAATCGCAGGCACTTTTGCCCTGGTTTTTTGCGGTACAGGTGCAGTCATCATTAATGACCTTTCGGGCGGGCGCATCACCCATGCCGGGATTGCCATGACCTTTGGCCTCATCGTCCTGGCGATGATCTACGCCTTTGGCGATGTCTCCGGCGCTCATTTCAATCCCGCCGTCACTTTAGGATTCTGGCTGGCAGGACGTTTTCCGGCAAAAGAAATACCGGTATTCCTCTTTGCGCAATTGATAGGAGCATGTCTCGCCAGCCTTACCCTGCGACTCCTCTTTCCGGAGCATTCCCATCTGGGCATCACCGTGCCAGCTGGTCCGGTGTTTCAGAGTTTTGTGCTGGAAATAATACTGACCTTTTTGCTCATGGTGGTTATCCTGCAGGTATCCACGGGCGCCAAAGAAAAAGGCATTATTGCGGGGCTTGCAGTTGGGTCCGTGGTCTGGCTGGAAGCGATGTTTGCCGGTCCTGTCACCGGGGCCTCCATGAATCCTGCCCGCTCCCTGGCCCCCGCCTTACTTTCCGGGCATTTGGAACACGTGTGGATCTACCTGGCTGCTCCCCTCACCGGTGCAGCCCTCGCTATCCCCGTATACAAGGCAGTTCAAGCCGACCCCACATCCTCCAACCATGATCAGACAAATCGATGATGATCACCCTGCTTTTTGTTTGCATCGAAAACTCCAACCGCAGCCAGATGGCGGAGGCCTTTGCCAGGATGTATGGCGAAGGAAACGTACAGGCGTTTAGCGCCGGTTCGCACCCTTCCGGCAAGATCAATCCTAAAGCCATCAGCGCGATGAAGGAGCTCGGTTACGATCTCACGGTCCATCATTCGAAATCCCTGGAGGATATCCCTGCTCTTTCCTATGATTATGTCATTGGGATGGGTTGCGGGGATGACTGCCCCTTTATCCCTGCCCGGCACCGCCTGGAGTGGGATATACCGGACCCAAAGCACATGGATGAAGCGGCATTTCGCAAAGTCCGCGACCGGATCGGACAGGAGGTAAGGCAACTGTTGGCTGATTGTCTCTAGCCATTCGAAAGGGTGATCCTGACCCGGGGTTAAATGCAAATGGCCTCGTGCCTACTCTTGGTAAACCTTAAACATCTTTATCTTCGCGGCAAAATCCGCAATATGTCCTCCAATTACTTTGATGAAATGGTCAGGCACCGCATTGACCATGAAAAACTGGCCACCCGCTTTATCAAGGCCATCAACGATTTATGGTATGACAAAGGCATCGAAATGGTGCTTTTCCGGAATCAGCTCATCGATAAACGCGCTTCTGAAATCCTGAGCCTTCATCATTACGCCCGTAAAATGGTGGGCAAACCCATCGCCATTGAGGACACTACCTCGCTTCTGGAGGCAATGCTATCGCTGGACCTGGTACCCGCCCGCCTGGACATCGGGCGCATCACGACCGAATGGATAGAAGATGGGAAAAAGCCGGGCTCCGAAACATCCTTCCTGAAACACAAGCTGGCCGATTTTATCGGACCCGAGAACATCAAACCGATCCAGCCAAAAGATGTGGTTCTCTACGGTTTTGGCCGCATCGGCCGTCTCCTGGCACGCGAGCTCATCATGCAGGAGGGTCGCGGCGAGCAATTGCGGCTCCGGGCCATCGTCACGCGTGACAAAGGAACAGGCATGGCTGAAAAGCGCGCCTCCCTTTTGCGGGTTGATTCCGTGCATGGCGCATTCCCCGGAATCGTCGAAGCCGATGAAGAAACCCAGGCCCTGATCATCGATGGCCATAAGGTCCATCTCCTCACGGCCCAGCAGCCGGAGGATATAGATTATACCCAATACGGCATCCAGGATGCCCTGGTGATTGACAACACCGGTGCCTTTCGCGATAAAGATGCCCTGGGCCGGCATCTTAAAAGCAAGGGCGTGTCAAAAGTCCTCCTGACCGCTCCGGGCAAAGGAGTTCCCAATATTGTCCATGGCGTCAACCAGACGATGTTTGACCCGAAACAACTCGATATTTTTTCAGCCGCTTCCTGCACCACCAACGCAATCGTGCCCGTGTTGAAAGTGGTCAACGATGCCCTGGGCATTGAAAAAGGACACATTGAAACCGTCCACGCCTATACCAATGACCAGAACCTCGTGGACAATATGCACAGTAAATACCGCCGGGGTCGCGGCGCTGCCACCAATATGGTCATCACCGAAACCGGCGCCGGATCCGCCATCGATAAGGCGATCCCCGGGCTCGGTCCCAAGTTTACCTCCAATGCCATCCGGGTGCCTGTACCGGATGGTTCACTCGCTATCCTCAACCTCCAACTCAGCAAACCCACTACCCTGGAAGGAATCAATAATATCATGCGCAAAGCAGCCCTCGAAGGAGACCTGGTCGAGCAGATTAACTATTCGATCAGCAATGAGTTGGTGAGCAGTGACATCATCGGCAACAGTTGCCCCGCCGTCTTCGACTCCAAGGCCACGCAGGTCCATCCGGACGGCATGAGCGTCGTGCTCTACGTCTGGTATGACAATGAATACGGTTACACCAGACAGGTGATGCGCCTCAGCAAGTACATCGCCCAGGTGCAACGCAAACGATATTATTAATCAGAAGCTGAAGCGTTTTCGAATGTCCACGGTTGTTCTTCGTCTGCTGCTGGTTTTGGCTTTTATGGTCTGTTATCTGCAATGGGCCGATCAGAGCCGGTTTATATTCCAAATGGAATATGAAATCCTGTTCAGGCCGCAGGCGTCCAATTTTGCGCATCCGCTCATCCTCCTTCCCTTCCTGGGTCAAATCCTGATCCTTGTAACGCTCTTTTTGAAACAGGTCAGGAAATGGATGATCTATGCCGGCATCCTGCTGATGGGGGTCCTGGTCCTGATGGTCTTCCTGGCCGGTGCGCTCAGCCTGAATGGATGGATCGTGCTCTCGACGCTCCCTTTTATCACCGTGGCGCTATTGCTGATCCGTGCCTTACGCAAGAGAACCTAACAGGGAATCATGAAATCAATCATGATCCCCCGTCTATCCATCTGCCAATACGGATATACCGTCCGGGATAAGGATTCACGAAATTGCTTTTGTTCCATTTGACCACTCGCTCTATTTTTCCTAAATCACATCCACAACCATGAAATCCCAATTCTTCCTCCTGATGATTACCCTGCTGCCTTGGGCGGCCAATGCGCAAACCCGGATATGGCAAGTGCCCGTAGCAGCCAATCATGTTCAGCTTCGCTATCCGATTGTTACTGTGCTGGACTCCATCGTGATGGAGGCCCCGGTCCCCGGGAAAGTTTTTGTCCGGTTTGACGGAAACACGGTCAGCACCCCTGGTGATCGCATTGTCCTTGCAGCCAGTGAATATCGGTTCTGGAATTCCAACGACGGAAATACGAATGTGATGGTTTTCGATACCCTGCATTCCAATTCCTGTTTCGATCATACGCGAGCCTACACCGTCGAAGCGGGCTCCCATACGTATTATGCAGTCGCTCAAAATTATGTGGATCTATCCGGAGACGGGTTCGCGTCGATCAACGGGCACCTGACCGTTGAATTTATTCCGGACAGCCAATCCGAAGAGGCTTTCACCGCCACCGGAATTGTTGACGGTCCATGGGATTGGACCGATTCGGTTTACCTTTTGAAACAGATCAGCATTACCGCTCCGGTGAAAGGGCAGATCCTGGTAAACCTGGAAGGAGGTGTTGACAATGATTTCCCGGATGACATCGCCTTTACCAGCAATCTCTCTCCCGCATGGCCGGCTCACCCGGAAATCACGGAGATCCCCTTTAGTTCAGATCCCCTGATCGATAAGCTGGCCCATCGGAAAATATATGCCGTCGATGCCGGCGACTATACGTGCTATGCCCTGGCGAGAAAGACGTCCGGGAGTCTTGACAATCCCCGGCAGTATGCCTACGCTACCCTGGCGGCAAGATTTATCCCGGATGATCGTGCGGATATCCATCTGGCATACGAACGCTTGCAGGATGTCGCGATTGTCGGTCATACTCCCAAAGTCCTGGGACAATTAACTTTCGATGCGCCGAAAGATGGCGTGATCCTTCTGCAGGGGTCCGGGCAAGTCGAATCTTCGATCAATGACAGCCTGTGGTTAACCCTGGTGGAAACGAGCCAGCCCGATATCGTTTTGAGCCAGTTGCTGGTGGAACCTTTATCTGAAGAAAATACCCATACTTCCGTTTCCCTTTCAGGTTTGACACCGGTCACTGAAGGCAATCACTCCTACCAAATCATCGCAGACTTCGCGCAAGGTTCCTTTGGTTCAGGGGAAGCCAGTATGGAAGGATTATTTACACTCCAATACGTGTCGAATGAATCCGGCACGGGTGTGGAGCCTGTGCAATCTGAATTGCCCATGGCTCTTTATCCCAATCCCACCCATGGGATTGTTTTTGGTCAATGCACGGATCCGGCTTTTACCGGCCCTCTCACACTTTCACTCTGGAACAGCAGCGGCACACTCCTGAATAAAACGCAATACGCCTCACCGGATAAGGTCGAAGAGAACATGGAACGGTTACCCGATGGAATCTACTGGATTAAAATCCAGGCAGGTGAACACCATACCATTTATCCGGTCGTCAAAAATAGCGGGACACACTAAGCCACGAATTCCTTGGAGAAAATCCCGGTGAACCAATTCGTTTGAGCGGCAAAAGGCAGGATTCGGCAAGTGGCAGATCCTGCCTTTTGTCATCGCAAAAAATGCTGACACGCAACACTACTTTTTTTCAGGAACGGAAAATTGAACTACCTGAAAGAATCTTCGCTTATCCGGAAACAGACCCTGGAGGATCATCCCATATTCACCCGGGGCTAACCGCAGGGGCAGAAGAATTTGATCCGGGTCACTTTTTGGGGAGGGAAGATGCGGATTCCAATACCACGTATTTTTTACGTCAGGCCCGTTCGGATCAGCGGCTGCCGGCAGGAGACAGGCACAGGAATCCGCCAGGAACTGGTATCGCAGAAATACGCCTGAGGCAGGCAGATCGATGCCCCCAAAATCACCCCGCTTTGAGACGATACTGACGATGCCCCCATACGTGATGTTCCCTTTGACATAGGGCGAAGTCACTACTTCAATACGGTCAATGGAAGCCGGCGTGGCAGAAAGGATTTTCTCCGGCTGACGTACCGCCACCCAGTCAACCAATACCAGCGGATCGAAATAAATCATTTCCTCCCGCGGACCGATGACTTTAAAATACTTCCGGCCCTGGCGCTTTTTTATTTTAACAGGGGTGGGTAATTCGTCGAAATATTCCTCCAGGGTAGGCAATTCGATATATTGATCAAACTTCAGTGTTGCATCTGGTTCACCATAAAAGGCTTTTTGCGTGATCTCATGCAGCGACCGGCAGGGCAGTTTTTCTTTTGAAAAATACTTTTGCAGCTGCCGATGGCGGGCCATGTCCAATGCGGCTTCCCGCTCTGCCGACGTGAGTATGAACTCCGGGCTGCCCGGCCTTACGGGAATGGTGCAGTAATCATTATCCACGAGGACTTTCAATCCGGTAAGCGTATCTTTTTCTGCGCACAGGAATAGATCCCTGTCCCCCGTATAAGGCGGAAGCGTAAAGGCAAAGCGACCGGCGGAGTCGGTCTGCATCGCCATAAAATCCTGACCCGGCCCGAGAATAGAAAGGTTGACCCTCGCGTTTGGCTCAGCATACTGGCGGTGATCATCCATCACCATTCCTGTCAGCACGATGCCGGCTCGAGGGATTATGGGAGCCCTTGGAATTTGAACCGGGTTGGCCATGATTGTTTCCATTGGCTGAAATAGCGCTTCCGGCGCCGGGAGTATCGAAACGATCAAAGGGTCAACAGAAAGGGCAGCCACACCCTTTAAGAGGAAGCCGTGGGACTGGCCCAGGGAATCATTCGGTACGCTTATGGGTGTCACGCGTAATTCCGCTGAGGCGTCCATCTCCATGCGATTTGCCCGTGAAAGGGCAGGGGCATCTCCGGACATAAATTCCTCCCGGTAAGGATTGACCACTTTAATACATAACCACGCGTAGGATGCCGGTCCCTGCTGCCGGAGCGCAGCGGTATACGCCTTGAGATAATAGAACCCCGATATAAGGTGTTCCGGCAGTGCCAGGCATCCCGAAGCGTACCCTTTGGTCAATAACCACTTGTTGCGCGCAAGAGCGGATCCTTCGGGTGTTACGATTTCCACATACAGGTTCGCCTCATCATCCGGGATGTCGGTTGCGTAAACGGCAAAATGCACATCCTCCCCGGCGATATACAACGTCCTGTCTGAAAAGAGTTCCAGGGAGGACATGACCGGTGGCCGCGGCAACACATGCCCCGCCCAAAGGAAAAAACCAAGGATGGCGATCCGTGCTTTCATATCATTGTGGCCAGAAACCAGGTTTTACATTGATCCCGCCGAGAGAAAGGCAGTTGACACACTCATAGGACATGATATAGGGAAACCATGTCTCATGATTGCCTGTGAGGTACGCCGGGTAATCGGATGGACGGATGGACTTGAATCCAAACCGCAACAAATCAATCGAACAATAATCGTTGAAGTTCAATTCCAGGTCGGGAATCGGCCACACAAAAAGCCGTTTCTGATCAAGCGATGCAGCCCCGAAAAATCCCAAAATAGCTTTCTCCGGGTGCGTTATATTATGCAGGTTTCCGGCAACAGCGAAAGGCTGCTTTTCATAGAGGCCTCCTTCCAGTTGACTGTTGCGCTTTTGCTGTTCCCAGTAGAGATAAGCAGCCTCGCTGAGGGCATATTGACGGATGAGCACGCTGTAACCGATCGCCAGCCGGTCTGTACGATTGGTGACATAGTGGATCGGGAATCCGGCAAACCGGTTTTGCGCCAGGTATCGGGTCGACAGCGTATAGATTTCCGGCACCTTCACGGTTTTCCAGCAGACCATCCTGGAATAATCCGGCGGGATGACCTGGTGGACAGTGCCATCATAATACCACTCCAGGGGATAGGGTGTATGATACTCCCAGGTTTCAATCTCGTCCCAGCGATAATAGCGGCTGTCCGTATCCCCGCCCGCGATATCTACATAAAACTGGATACCGGAGAGAAATTGTTGCGCATTGTTGCGCTCCCTGTCCTCCCGCACATAATATGCATTGGTGATCGCCCCGCCGGAATGCAGCGTATCGGGGTCGGATTGGAGGATGTCTCCTTCCGGCACCGTAATCCGGACCCGAAACGTTTTTCCCGGAACCAGATATACGGAATCGATGACCCCCTGGTAGTTTCCGTCTCCGCGGTCGGCGAGGTAAAATGCATTACCCTGATCATCCACGATGATGACCTGGCAACCCGGTACAGGATCATACCTGGGCTGCAGTAAAATGGAAGTCCTGGAGACGTTGACGGTTTGCAGACTATCGCCCAGGATAACCTGGCCGTTGACCACATATTTGTTTTCATCGTTCGCGTCAATGTCCGGACTGAAAGGCGAGATGCAGGAAGCCAGTCCCAGCAGGAGCAAACCCGTAACGAACCAACTACTCCGCCGCATAATTTCCCATTTTAAATATCCAACTGGCCGTGAAGACAGGAACCCCGATCACGGCATACTGATAACTCTTGATCCTGCCGCTGCCGGTCTGGAAATAAACGGCATAGGGATTATCCCTGCCCGTCAGATTGTACAGGCTGAAGACAAAGGAACTGTGCATGAATTTAGCTTTCCGGAGACTGCCTTCCAGGGTGAGGGAAAGATCCGCCCGGAAATAATCGGGGATGCGATAGGCGTTACGACCCGAATAATCCAGCGTAGGCACGCCATCCACATAATAAACGGAAACCGGGAAGGTCACCGGCTTGCCTGACTGATAAGAAATAATAGAGGA
Organism: uncultured Saprospiraceae bacterium; assembly: GCA_964617515.1. Classification (GTDB taxonomy): domain Bacteria; phylum Bacteroidota; class Bacteroidia; order Chitinophagales; family Saprospiraceae; genus Opimibacter. The sequence continues at coordinate 18,610 of CAZTXO010000011.1, forward strand.
CGCGGTAATCCTCCGGGTAAAATGAAAGGTGCATACCAGGTTGACGACATGCGGGATATCGTAATTGGACGGGAAGCGAATTCCCTGATTGATCTTATCCCATGGATTCGGGCCATCCACCCGGATGCTGGAACGGGACCACGTATAGGACAACCACCCTTCCAGTTTCCGGTTGTTCCGCTTCAATAAAAATTCGACACCATAGGCTTTCTGGATGCCCTGCAGAATCTCGGTTTCAACCCGCGGAGAACCGAGAAATTCCGCACCATCCCTGAATTCCGGAAAGAATTGATTGTATTTGTAAAACAACTCCATAGACACTTCCAGTCCTTTCTGCGGTAATAATCGAAAGATGCCCATGGAAACCTGGTCGCTGACGGAAGGGCGTAGATGATAGTCCGCCAGTTTCCATTGCGCATTGGGCGCTACGGATGGTGTATTGTTGAGCAGGAATAAATTCTGGTGCATGCGGTTGTAAGCGAACTTGACAGAACCATATTCATCGGTTTCCGCATTGATCGACAGGCGGGCATCCGGTTCATGATACTGCCGGATGGCCTGGTTCTGTCTGAAATGCAGCGTATCCTCAACAAACCGGTCATCCCTGGGAGCCCCTGGGATATAGGTGTAGACGATCTTCCCACCCAATGGCATATACAGGGAATACCGCAGGCCAATGGTCATGCTAAGCCAATCCCGGAGCTGCCACGCATCCGATACGAAGATGGAAGCCTCCAATCCCTGTTCTCTTTCCAGGTCCACCGGGGTCCGGATGGAATTGTCCCCGTAGGGTTTGACTTTGCCGCGATCGAGCTGATACAGGATCATGCCCGCTCCGGCATCGAGCGTGTTTTTTTCCGATAAAACACTTCTCCATTCAGCGCGGCCTTCCGTATGGTTCAACTGGTAATCATGCTGATAAGCAGAGGTTTCGAGTTGGGTATCGGTCGTCTGAAATCGATACCGGGAAGCCACCAACGAATATTCGCCACGTAAAGAAGGGGAATAACGGCGGGTAAAGGAAAGGGATGCCCCGGTGTTTTGGTAGGCATACGTGTTGAGGTCCGCGAGGCGGAAATGATCATGGCTCTGATAGCCAAAGAACGCCAATTGGGTTTTGCCTGCATCATACTGGAGGCCACCCGCGAAATCATTAAAGTTAGCAGCGCTGTGGCGGATATCCGGATTCTGAATATTGCGCAATATCCAGTCGGAATAAGAAGAACGTCCGCTGATAATAAACGAGCAGGCGTCTTTCCAAACCGGGCCCTCGAGGGTGATGTTGCCGGTAATGGGACTGACCCCGCCATGAACCGAAAAGTGCTTCAGGTTTCCCTGCCGTGGATTGATCGTAAACACGGAAGAAAGCCTGCCGCCGTACGAAGCCGGTACGTACCCTTTGTAAATGCTGAAATCACGGATCACATCCGCATTGAATGCGGGAAAGAAACCAAACAGATGGGCCGTATTGTAAACCGGGATCCGCGCCAGGTAAAAAACATTTTGATCCGAACCGCCGCCCCGGACATTCAATCCCGAAGAGCCCTCCCCTGTCGTCACGATGCCAGGCAGCAGGGTGGAAATCTGGAGGATGTTCCGCTCGCCCATTATCATAGGCAGCTCCTTCACCTTTTTCATGGATATTTTTTCAAAACCGGGGTCTTTCATTTTTACATTTTGCTGACGGTCTCCCAGGACGATAAACTCCTGCATCTGGATCACCGCTTTTTTCATCTGCACCGTAAATTCTCCATTCGACAAAACCTCCAGGGCATATCGCTCCTTTTTATATCCAAGGAATTCAAACAGGATATTATACGTACCGGGTTTCAGGAGTAAGGTCACGTATCCGTTTACATCCGCCGCTGTGGCTACCCCGGTTTCCGAGATATAGAGCGTGGCGAAGGACATCGGTTCACCAGTTTCCTGGTCCAGTATGCGGCCCAACAGGCTGGCCTTCCCCTGGACGAGCGAGCCCCCTTCCTTTCCGACCCGGATGGATTCGATCACATCCGCCAACCGCCCGATCAGGTATCGCTCCTCACTGGCAGTTATGTCTTTCTCCCCGGTGGACAGGGTGTCGTGACGCGCTTCCGGGACTGTAAAATCCGGTAAAAGGCTGATGAGTTTTTCTCCCGGTAATATTACCACGCGATCATCCCAGGGCGATACGACCAAGTCACTGCCCTGCAAGGCAAGCACCAGGGCATCATACAGCGTTATGGAATCCGCCTCCAGGGTGACCCGGATATCCCGGACCCAGTCTTCCCTGAAAAAAATACGGGTGCCTGACGAAGTGACGAGATCGCTAGCAAAACGGGTAAAAGGCATATCCCGGACATGACAGGATACCCGGGTATCCGCTCCCTGCGCATGCAGCAACGAAAAGCAAAACAACATGAGCATCCCGGATACCGCTCCTCTTCTCATAACCAATGGATACGACTATAGTCCAGCAATTTTTCAAGGTCCGTATCTGAAATCCGCCTGACCCGGATTTTATGTTGTGAAAGATATTGGCGTATTTCTTCCCGGCGATGCTCGTTCAGCCCGGCCGCAAATTCTTTGTTGGACCGGTATGGAAACCAGCCTTTTCCTGTGATGAGATACGCGGTCCGCACCGGTTTTGAAAAATCAAATTTTTGCGCTCCGGTCCGTGTATTGAGCCGCATTTCCACTGACCAGCTATAGGCGACACGCACCGGATGGGTGCCAAGCACCTGGAATATTTCCCGCAAGGTGTCTTTCCGGTTCAAATATTCAAAATGCGCTCCCTGCAAATCAAAAGATTCCAACCACGCCTCTGAGATCACGATGCGCTTGACACCGCCGCCCGCCACGAGAAACCGGAGGACCAACTGCTGATGGAGCATGTCATATTGAAGCGCCAGGTGATCATATCGGACCCCACGCAATCGCACTGCACCGTCAACGAAATCAGGCCCGTTGAAATAAGGACTCCCGGAGGCTGTGGAGGGCACGTGATAGGAATAATACACCCCATTGTACAACAATGGATCCAGGTTGAAAGCAGGCTCTCCCTTAACGGAGTCCTGGCCATAGGAGAGAGATCCCAAGAGCACGCCGGTCATAAGCATCAGGAGGCGGGTCATGTCTTTCATGGCTGGAATGGTCAGTATCGGAAAAGGCCGCATCCCCGGAATAGCGGAAATCCCGGCTGGTATCCTTTTGTCATTACTCTTGTAGGGGTAAACCTACGGAAATCAAGACGTTGATTTCATACGTATCGTGTCGATGAGCCGACCAAACTTCAAAAGGGGGAAATCCCGGCTGCCTTTGAAAAGGGACGATCCGGACTAAATGGAGAAACAGAATCAAAAAGATTCATTTATATTTCTTCCCCCGGCTGTCCCTTGTCCGGCAGGACTTAATGTAAAACCAAGCTATTCATACCTGATGACACAGACGTATAAAAATTGTCAAAGTTGCGGCATGCCGCTGAAGAAAGATCCGGGTCATGGCGGTACTGAGGCGAATGGATCCAGAAGCATTCGTTTTTGTTCGAAATGCTACCAGCATGGGAAATTTACCTCCCCGGATATAACCTTGGAGCAGATGCAAGCCCTGGTGAAAGGAAAACTTAAGGAGATGGGTTTTCCCGGGTTCCTCGCCGGTATGTTGACCAAGGGCATTCCCAGGCTGGAGAGATGGCGATCGTCCTCATGGTAATCCGGGGACTTGCCACCTTCGCATGGTAAATAATTGGTCAATCGGCCGATCGTCGTACCCGGCTCATCACAGGTAACAAACTAAAGGCAAATGAAAAACTACTGGCTCTGGCTTAAGATCACTGCCATCCTTCAACTTCTGACCGGTCTTGCCCATGCTATGAGTTTTCTGGTCACGCCAGAAGCAGCTAATGATACCGAGAAGCACTTATTGGATCTCCTGCAGCATTACCTCTTTGACCTGGGCGGATTCCACCGGACAATGAATCAAATCATCCATGTACTGAGTGCACATTTCTCCCTGGCCTACCTCTTCGCCGGATTGCTCAATTGGTATCTATCCAGGAAGAAAGCTGGTCCGAACATTCTCAGAGGAATTATTCATATCCAGTTGTTCATTTTTACCATCAGCACGTTATTGAATCTATGGTTTGCCTTTTTGCCACCGATGATCCTGACCGGTCTTTGCTGGCTGAGCCTGGTGATCACGCGCATCAGCCTGCCCCAAAAATGAAACCAACAGCAAGACCCGGATCCGGAGGCTATGGCCTCGGGCTGCTTCTGGCCGGTCTGGCCGGCATTGCATTGGCTTGGTTGGATTCCCGCCCCGGCTGGGATGATACGGGCATGACCATTGGGCTTCTCTTTGTGTCCTCCCTGTTTTCCGGGTTACTTTCTTATCGGACCCCGTGGCTTGTCGCCCTGCTCACCGGGATCTGGATACCCCTGGTGGAATTCCTGCCTGACTTATCGCTTTCCTCTTTTTTTGCCCTGGTGCCTGCTTTCGCGGGTGCATTTGCGGGCTCCCTGATTTCCCGGGCGATTCGTTCCAACACCTGAGGGCCAGGAGCCTGTCCGGGAGGAAGGTAATCCGCTGATCATTTCGGTGAATTTATATTTTATAAAAAAACATATATGTTTATTACCTTTCTTGGTCGGCACCGGATTTTGCCTGGCGTGAGCGAGGGGATATCCGGGATGACATTCAACCTATACTGTATTAAAATCAAACTACAAAACGATGAAACGTGCAACTTTTTATTTCCTGGTTGTCCTCTTTCTGAACTGGATGGCCTGCAAACCCGCTGAAACCAAAGTGGAGATACCCACCACGATGTTTACGAGCATGGTCGTCAAACATCCGGTGAAAGATTTCAATGCCTGGAAGCCGCATTTTATGGCGCATGATTCCGTGCGTCTCGCCTATGGACTCCACACCATCGGGGTAGGCCGGGGTATCCAGGATACCAATACCGTTGGCATTGTCATGCGCGTGGATGACATTCAGAAAGCTAAGGCTTTCGCCTCGATGCCGGAGTTGAAAGCGGTCATGGATTCCGCCGGTGTCACCGGACCGCCGACCATCGATTACATCCATGTCGTGCGTAATGATAGTTCGAAAATCGAACAAATGGACCGCGTGATGGTCTCCCATCATGTAAAAGATTTCGGCGCCTGGCTGAAAGTCTTTGATACCGAAGGACCAGCAACGCGCGCTTCTTTTGGGATGATCGACCGTGCGCTTGGTCGCGGTGTCGATGATACGAATATGGTCTACATGGTCTTTGCCATTACCGATATGGCGAAAGCACAGGCACGAAGCCAATCCGAAGAACTGAAAAAGCTCATGGAGGAAGCCGGTGTCGATAGTCCGCCTAATATTTGGGCTTATAAATTTGACATGTATAAAGAATAATTTTTTTCCGTTAAAAAGAAAAGGCGTGAGGATCGCGCCTTTTCTTTTTGTCCCTGCAAGCAAATGAAATTTCTACGCCTTCTGTTCTCCTTAGCCCTGTTGGTTTTCGCCGGGCTATTTTCCTGCAAGGAAAATGAAAATGAAAAACTCCTGCCGGGCAAATGGTCCGGTGTGGAATGGCTGATCGACGGCCAGCCTTCCACCTATGCTGTCACTTCCACTTCTTTTGAGTTTCTGCCCGACGGATCCTATCAGTATCGTTACCAGGACAGGATCGAAAAGGGCTCCTTCTACCTTTCCGGGAACGAACTTTACACCACCCCGGAAGGGGGCGTCAAGATGATGGTCAAACTCCGTAAACTGACGGCTGACTCGCTCATCTTTGACATGAACCGGGGAGGGCAGGCTGAATCCCTCACCCTGGTCCGGCAACATTGAGCCGGAAATGTTATTTTCGTTCAAACCAACTCATTTCCTGACCATGAAAATCCACCATCTCCTCTGCAGTGCGATGATCAGCGCATTTCTTTTGTGTTCCGATCCGGTCTCCGGCCAGTTATCCCTCGGTTTGAAAGGCGGCATCAATATCACCAGTGTCACCACAGATGCGGGCTACAAGAAGAACGGCAATAAAAACACCATTCTCGGCCATGCCGCGATCATGCTGGAAGCCTCCCTGTCCGATCATTTTGCGATCCAGCCCAGCATCAACTGGCTGCAGAAAGGCTGGGAAAACGAGAATGCGAATGCCGCGTTTGAAAAATGGGTATTCAATATCCTGGATGTCCACCTGCTGGCAAAGTACAAATACACCATCGGGAAGGTCAACGGCTTTATTGATGCCGGACCTACTTTCGGTCCCGTATTAGGCGGAACGAAAACACCCAATGGCGGGGATAAAATCGATGTAGATCTCGATGCCGATATGATCCGTAAACTGGATTATGGTCTCACCGCCGGCCTGGGATTTGGCCTTCCCCTCGGCAAAGGGCAGATCTTCGTGGATGGCCGTTATATGATCAGCCTCAATGATGTCTTCGAGGAAGAAGCCAATAAAGGCAAATTCAAGAAGGTCGGCTTTGATTATTGCCTCGGGTACCTCTTCCCGCTGAATTAATCTTGGCGCTGCCGCCGGTTTACCCGAGCAATTCTTTCCTGACGATATCCAGGGTCGCCCTGGCTGTTGCCCGGTCCGCCGCTTCACAATAAACCCGGAGCACGGGTTCTGTCCCTGACGGACGTATCATCACCCACGTCCCGTTGCTCAGGTAGTATTTGAATCCATCTAATTTTTCCGTGCGGGTAATGGCCAATGCGCCGAATGAATTGAACTGATCGCCATGACATTTTTGCAGCACCGATTCTTTTTGTTCCTGGGTGATGTGGAGATCATCCCGGTCAAAGGCAAACGTCCCCACTTCGTCATAGACCTGCTGGATCAGTTCACGCAGGGATTTACCGGTCTTGGCCATAAACTCCAGGATGAGGAGCCCGATCCAGACCCCGTCCCGTTCCGGGATATGCCCTTTGACCGCGAGGCCACCTGATTCTTCCCCGCCGACGAGGACATCCTCCCGTGTCATGATCTCCGCGATGTACTTAAACCCGATCTTGGTGATTTCGACCGGCAAGCCAAATTTCTGCGCCATCTGGGCCATTTTATCGGTCACGGAAAATGTCACCACCACCTTGCCGGTCATCCCTTTGTACTGATGCAGGTAGTAAAGAAGCAACAAGAGGATGTGATGGGAATCCACAAAATTGCCTTCTCCGTCATACATCCCGATCCGGTCCGCATCGCCGTCATTGGCGATGCCGATCTGGATCTCCGGGTCACCCTGGATCAATTGTTTGAAGGGTTCCAGGTTACGCTCGATCGGCTCCGGGGCCTGCCCGTAAAAAGAGGGGTTATAATCGCAATGCAGGCAAATCGCCTTTGGCAGGATCCGGGGAAAGATGAGGTATCCCGCACCATACATGGCGTCATATCCAATCCTGAAGGGTGAATGGCGGATCGCGGCGATATCAAAGGAAGCCATGACGTGTTCATAATACATGTCTTCCAGGTTGCGATAGGTCAGCAGGTTTTTCACCTTCATCTCCCCGATAGCCATGAGGTCTTTCATCGGCTTCTCCGGGATCAGTTCCTCCACGGCTGATACATCATCCGGAACCGAAGGGCCGCCGTAGGCCGATTTGAGCTTGAATCCATTGTACGAGGGCGGATTATGACTGGCGGTGATCACCACCCCGAGATCCGCGCCAAGTTTCCGTACGGCGAGCGATACCATGGGGGTGGAAGCGACATGATCGCCCATGATCACTTCAATCTGGTGACTGCCAAAGACACGTGCCGCGGTTTCTGCAAACAATTGACCGCCAAAGCGGCAATCATACCCGATCACCACCTTTTGCATCGCACGCTCCTCCATAAAGCTCGCCGTCGCTTCCGCCACACGGGTCACGTTCCGGACCGTGTAGTCATCGGCAATGATGGCGCGCCAACCATCGGTTCCAAATTTGATATCGCTCATATATTATTATTTTTTATAATATAAATAAAGTAGCTTTGTACCACCCGGCCGGGAAACCGGTGTCCCCTGCGGATGGAGCTTGTATGGCTTTTCCTAACTTCTGGGTAAAATAGAAAAACTTGCGAAGAGATACCTTCAGGCACCAGGGCCTGCGCATGCAGCTGATCGACACCCTTCGCAAAGAAGGGATCCGGGATGAACGTGTCCTGACAGCCATGGCCTCCGTCCCCCGGCACCTCTTCCTGGAAAAGGCATTTGAAGAATGGGCCTACCAGAATGTGGCCTTTCCCATCGGCTGTGACCAGACCATCTCCCAGCCGTTGACGGTCGCCATTCAATCCTCCCTGCTGGATATCCGGAAAGGGGATACGGTCCTGGAAGTCGGTACAGGCTCCGGTTACCAGGCCTGCATTCTCTTTTTGCTCGGCGCCAAGGTTTATACGATCGAGCGCCAGCGGATTTTATTTGAACATACGGATAAGGTCCTCCGGGACATGGGGTACGGAGCTATCCGGACCTTCCTCGGAGATGGCTATGAAGGCTTACCCATGTTCGCCCCGTTTGACAGGATACTGGTCACCGCCGGCGCCTCCGACCTGCCGGAAACCCTGATGTCCCAGGTAAAAGCCGGAGGGCACCTGGTCATCCCGATTGGGGACGAACAAAGCCAGACCATGTGGCGCTATACAAAAAGGGAAGATGGTACCGTTCGCCAGGAGGCCTTTGGTAAATTCAAGTTTGTACCCTTCCTGAAAGGAACCCAGTCCTAGTGATCAATCTTTGATCGTCCTTCCTCCCGCGCGATGGGTATTGTATTCACTTGCCCCGGTCTTTTGCAGATCCACCATCAGGCTGGCGAAGGCGCTCGATGAATCGACATGATACAATTTGCCTTTGTAATGGACCTGCCCATCTTCCTTGTCCCAATCCTGGGCCAGCAGCGCGTAGCGATCCTCATATTTTGGATTGGGTCCAAACATGAGATAGGCTTCATTGTCTCCTTCCTCAAAACTGATCGCAAACCGGTTTTCTTTGGGCATCAGCACCAATACACCGGGCGTACCCTGGCGGATCAGCACCTGTTCGATCTTGCGTCCGTCGCGGATCCGGATTTTACCTTCGGTGATCTGCGTTTCGCCTTCCGATATTTCACGGGTGAGCACAATGTCCCTCGAGACATAGAATTGGATGCGCCGTATATCCTCGGGCGTCCATTTTTGCTGCTTGTACAGATCATCGGTGAAATAGGCGTATTGCGGGCTGCAGGACACCAGGGCCATGAAGAGCACCGACAATCCCAACATCTGAATTTTCATTTGACGCATGTTTAGGGTAAGTCCCTGCCAAAATAGTCCGGAACAACACACCAGGCGAAGGCCCCTCCAGGGTTTAACCAGGATTTAAGTCAGGCTTTAAGTAATTGTTAAAGTGATTTTTTACACCCCGGATTTTCGCCTGGCCTGGAAAAACGACTTCAACAGCGTGGCGCTTTCCTCCATCATGATACCCATCTCCAGCTGGGTCCGCGGATGCAGGAGTTCTTTCCCATAACGCATAAATCCCCCTTTATCATCCGGCGTGGCGAAAATCACGCGACCGATCTGGGCCCACCGTAAGGCTCCCGCACACATGACGCAGGGTTCGACGGTGACATACAACGTGCAATCCGGGAGATACTTACTGCCCAGGTATTGGGATGCGGCGGTGATGGCCAGGATTTCAGCATGCGCTGTGACATCCTGCAGCATCTCGACGCTGTTATGCCCCCGGGCCAGCAACTGGTCGCCGGAGGCGATCACTGCCCCAATGGGGACTTCCCCGGCTTCGGCGGCTTTCCTGGCTTCTTCCAGGGCGAGCCGCATAAAATGTTCGTCACCGTATAAGGCCATCGGGACTAAGGTAATGAGTTCCCAAAAACAGGTAAAGCCCAACCGTTGCCGGGAAAGTCAGGTGCCTGAAAAAAATCGCTTCCTGTTTTTCCGCCTGTCGTTATCTTTGCACATGGAATTCAATCTTAAAAGCAAGAAGGAACTCTTTGCTGATGCACTGACCTTCGATGATGTATTGCTTGTTCCCGGATACTCCAACGTCCTGCCCCGGGAAGTCGATATCGCCACCTACTTTTCCCGCAACATTCGCATCAACGTGCCCATGGTATCTGCCGCCATGGATACCGTGACAGAAAAAGACACGGCCATTGCGATCGCCCGCGAAGGAGGCATCGGGATCATCCACAAAAACATGGACATCGCCCGCCAGGCAGAACAGGTGCGGTCTGTCAAACGCTCCGAGAGCGGCATGATCCAGGACCCGGTGACCTTGTCCCCTGAAGCCACAGTCGGGGAAGCCCAACAGTTGATGAAGCTGTACAAAATCGGAGGCATCCCGATTATCAATGCCCAGGGTATCCTCGTCGGCATCCTGACTAACCGGGATCTCCGGTTTGAGGCGCACTCTGAACGAAAAGTCTCTGAGTTGATGACGGCCGCCCCATTGATCACAGCTCCCATGGGGACCACCCTGGAACAAGCCAAGAAACTTTTACAAAAACATAAGATTGAAAAACTCCCGGTGGTGGACGAATACCAAAAACTCACCGGTCTGATCACCTACCGGGACCTGATGAAACTGGAGGATTTTCCCAACAGCAGCAAGGATCACCTTGGCCGGTTGCGGGTCGGCGCCGCGGTTGGCATCTCGGCCGATACGCATGACCGGGTCGATGCATTGCGGCAGGTAGACGTGGATGTCATTGTGGTGGATACCGCCCATGGCCATTCGGAAGGCGTGCTCAGCATGGTAAGAGCCCTGCGCAAACGCTATAAAGAGCTGGAAATCGTCGGCGGAAACGTGGCAACGGGTACCGGGGCCAAGGCGCTCATGGAAGCCGGAGTGGATGGGGTCAAGGTTGGTGTCGGCCCGGGTAGTATCTGCACGACCCGCATCGTAGCCGGAGTCGGTGTTCCGCAACTCAGCGCGATCTATGGGGCTGCACATGCGTTGAGAGGATCGGGCATCCCGGTGATTGCGGATGGCGGAGTCCGGTATACTGGAGATATAGTCAAGGCGATTGCCGCCGGAGCGCATACCGTGATGGCTGGTTCCCTTTTTGCAGGTTGTGAAGAATCCCCCGGGGAAACCATCATCCTGGACGGGCGCAAGTTTAAAGTATATCGCGGCATGGGATCGCTCAGCGCCATGGCTTTGGGGTCCAAAGACCGGTACTTCCAGGACGTCGAGGATGATATCAAAAAACTGGTGCCGGAGGGCATCGAAGGACGTGTTCCTTATACCGGATCCGTTCATGAGGTGATGCTACAGTATATCGGCGGCTTACGCGCCGGGATGGGCTATTGCGGCGCCGGGGATATAGCCGCTTTGCAGGAAGCTTCTTTTGTCAAGATCACTTCCGCCGGCATCCATGAAAGTCACCCGCATGATGTGACCATTACGAAGGAATCGCCCAACTACTCCAGGAGATAACCATGTCCCGGCGGACCCGACTGCCCGTCTCCTATTTCCAATCGACCGACGTCACAGCGCTGGCCAGCGACCTGCTGGGCAAATTCCTCGTCACACGGATAGACGGTGGACTCACCAGTGGCATGATCGTCGAGACGGAAGCTTACCGGGGGCCTGACGACCGGGCCTGTCATGCCTACAATAACCGGCGCACTCCCCGAACTGAAGTCATGTTTAACGCCGGCGGAGTGGCTTACATCTACATCTGCTATGGTATGCATCACCTGATGAATGTGGTGACCGGTCCTGCGGAACATGCGCATGCCGTCCTGATCCGCGCATTGCAGCCTGCCGACGGCATCGACCTGATGGCTTTGCGCCGGGGACTGAAAGCGGAGGATACCCGGCTGACCAAGGGGCCAGGTGCGCTCAGCCAGGCCTTAGGATTGACGAGCGAAAAAAGCGGAACGTCCCTGTATGCTTCCCGGAGCGATATCTGGATCGAGGACAGGGGTGTCCTGGTTGATCCTTCCAAACGCTGTCAAAGTGAACGGATTGGGGTGGAAAGCGCCGGAGAAGCTGCCTCATGGCCCTGGCGGTTTTTCGTCAGGGGCAATCCATACGTGAGCGGCCGCAAAACCTGCCGGTAACAAGTGTTGACGCATCCACCCACGCTTCGAATCAAGGCATCTATTCGAATTTCAACAAAGAAGAAATGGTTTAGCTCCACCCTGACGATGATTTTCCTACTTTACAAACCATCCGGAATGAATTATCGTTATTAACGCATCCAATCACCGGTAAAATCCTTTGTTTGAAACCAGGCTCTTTCATCGCGGCGCTTATCCTGCTCAGCCCCTTTGGGATGCATGCGCAGCCACAACTGACGGATTATGATGACGCGGTCTACCGGGATTACATCCGGTCTGTACGCATGACGGTCAATGGCCTTGCCCTGACCTTGCCCATTGCGGCCCTGGGGTCCATGGAAGCGTTGTACTTATCCTTTGACGAACTGGACGGGCAGGGCACCCGGTATTATTATACCGTCATCCATTGTGACCGGCATTGGGAACCGACGCATGAGCTCAGCCAGTTTGACTACCTGGGCGGATATACCGAAGGGGAAATCCGTGATTTCGAATTCTCCACCGGCACGTACCGGCACTATGTTCATTACAAACTTGCATTGCCCAACCATGAAGTGAAGTGGACGCTTTCCGGAAATTACCTGCTGGTGGTTTACGAGGAAGGCCAGGAAGATAACCCCATCCTGACACGCCGGTTTATGATTGCCGAAGAAAAACTAAAAGTGGATACGCGGGTCGTACGTCCGGCTGTCGTTGAAAAACAAAACACGCACCAGGAAATCGACTTCAAACTGGATGTGACCGCCCTTCGCTCCACTAATCCAAGGGCGGAAATCTTCCCGACCATCCTGCAAAACTGCCGCTGGGACAATGCGCAACAGGACATAGCGCCTCGGATGGTGACGGGCTCCCTGCTCAACTATGATTACCAGGATGGCATCGTCTTTGAAGCCGGGAAAGAATTCCGCAACCTGGACATCAGCAGTATGGAATTCCGGTCCGAAAACGTGCTGGATATCACCCGGGACAAAGAAGGATACAGCACGATGCTGTTTCCCGATCAGCCGAGGTACAATATGGCCTACCTGTGGAGACGTGACCTGGATGGTATGTATGTTCCTTATAACCGGGATTATATGCGGAAACAAATCCCGGCTGATTCCCTGGCTTCCACCCTTAACCTGGTCAGCCGGTATAATTATCGTGAACAGTTTTTGGGGACGGACTATTCCGAAGTATTGTTTACGCTCCAGACCCCTGAACCCGCTGACCGGGATATCTACATCGTCGGCGGCATGACCGATTGGAAAATGCTTCCTGAAAACAGGATGACCTATGATGAACGGGTCAAAGGTTATATCGGCAGGATGTTGCTCAAACAAGGCTATTATAACTACGGGTACGCCATGCCGGACCGGAATGGTTTGCCGGATTTCACACCCATCGAAGGAAACTGGTATGCCACGGAAAACCAGTATACCCTGCTGTGCTATTTCCGTCCCCGTGGAGGCCAATATGATCAACTGGTGGAAGCGAAGAGTTTCAATTCTAATTATTGAATAGCTGAAAACCGGGCAAAAGGGCGGGTTTCTCCTTAAGTTTGCAGAACCGGCGTTTGCGGACGGTTTTAATCCGTTATTTACCCGGTTTAATAGAAAAAAAAACGACGTTCCCCTGCGACCCTGTAATATAGGCCTGCAAAACCAAGAAAAATGTCCAAGTCCAGCCTGCTCTTTCTTTCTTTTGCCCTTTTTTCGTTCACCCTTTCCGCCCAGGAAAAATGGGGGCTCGAGGAATGTATCCGGGAAGCCCTCGATAAAAGCCTGTTGATCAAGCAATATAAGCTCAACCAGGAAGGGGCCAGGATCAACGGCAAGGAACTCCGGCTGCAGCAACTCCCCAATCTCAATGCCAGCAGCAACCTGGGGGCCAGCTGGGGACGGGTCATTAATCCCGCCACCAATGATTTTGAGACCGAAAATTCGGTGTATCAAAGCCTTGGTCTCAATTCGGGTGTGATGCTCTTCAACGGGTTTCGCCTCCGGAATTCGATCCGCCAAAATGATTTATATGTTGATGCTTCTGCTGAGGATCTGCAGCAGGCACAGAACGACCTCGCCCTGAGCGTGGCCCTGGCTTACCTGAATGTTTTATTCGCTTTTGAAAACCTGGAAATTGCGGAAGACCGTCTTGTCCTGAGTAAAAACCAACTGGACAACATGGATAAACTGATCGCCGCGGGGACCCGTCCCGAGAACGATCGGTATGACCTGGTTTCGCAAGTGGCCCTCGATGAGCAAAATGTAGTCACGGCCCAAAACAACATTGAAACCAATATGCTTTCGCTCAAGCAGCAGATGTGGATGGAACCCGATTTTGCCCTGGAGATCGAGCGGCCCGAAATCCACCTGGAGGATCTGGAAGCGCTCGAGCATGAGACCTTTGAATCCGTCTATCGGGCGGCATTGCAGAGCCAGCCACAGATCCGTGCTGCCGAACTGCGTCAGCAAGCCAGTGACATCGGCGTGTCCATCGCCCGCAGTCAATTTTATCCCGCCATCAGCATCGGTGGAGATGTGGGAACCAACTGGTCAAATTTCGCGAAAGAAGTGACGGGGTATTCGTTACAACGGATTCCGCAGCCGGGCGTATACATCAATGGCGAGTCGGCGACCTTTGAAATCGAATCCCTCCTGCCGATTGACTACCGCTCCATCCCCTATATCCGGCAATTGGACAACAACCTGGGCTATGGTGTCGGGGCTTCCATCTCCATCCCGATTTTCAGCAACTATTCCACGAGAGCCAATGTGGAGAAAGCCAAAATCAACGTCATCAATTCCGGTATCGAATCCGATAAGACCAAACAAACGCTCAAGACCAACGTGCAGTCCGCCCTGGCTTCCGCCAAAGCGGCAAGGAAATCGCTGGAAGCCGCCGATGCATCCGCTGCCGCTTCCAGGATCGCCCTGGAAAACGCCACCAAGAAATCCGAACTTGGCATGATTTCCAATTTTGAATACCTGTCCGCCCTCAACCGGAATGATGCCGCGGTCAATAACCTGCTGATCGCGCGCTACGAATATTATTTCCGGATCAAAGTCATCGAATACTATATGGGACGCGGTATTCAATTGAATTAACCGCTTCTGCCACGTTGCTTCACCAACTTCAATCAACTGTCACATGACGAAACCAAAAAAGAAATCCGGCAAATGGCTGATCTGGACCCTGGTCATCCTGTTGGTCATCCTCATTGCCTTTGCCGCCATCAAAGCAAGACAAAAACCAAAAGGGGAATCCGTCGAAACGGAGAAAGTTGCCTTACGCGAAATCCGCGAACTCGTCTCCGCCTCCGGCAAGATCTTTCCGGAAACCGAGGTGAAGATCAGCTCCGATGTGAGCGGAGAAATCGTTGATCTCTATGTGGAAGAAGGAGACTCTGTGAAGGCCGGACAAATCCTCGCCAAGATCAACCCGGAATCTTACCTGAGCGCCGTCGACCAGGCCTCCGCCAGCGTGAATGCTTCCAAATCGGAGCTCGCCCGGTCCAAATCGAGTATCGAAAACGCCACGGCACAGATTGAACAGATCAAAGCCCAGCTGGATAACACGCGGAAAATCCATGACCGGAATAAGAAACTCAAAGCGGATGGAGTCATCTCGGCGCAGGAATTTGAAAGTTCCGAATCCAACCTGGCTCAACTGGAGGCTAACCTGAGGTCCGCAGAGGCTTCTTACCGGTCAGCCCAGCAGGGGGTCAAGTCTGCCGAATTTAACGTCGCCAGCATGGAAGCTAACCTCAAAGAAATTAAAACCAGCCTCAGCCGGACTTCCATCGTTGCGCCCACCAACGGGATTGTCAGCAAACTGAATGTTGAGAAGGGGGAGCGGGTTGTCGGGACTATACAAATGGCCGGAACGGAAATGATGCGCATCGCCAACTTCAACAGCATGGAGGTGCGGGTCGAAGTGAGTGAAAACGATATCCTTCGTGTTTCGGTGGGAGATACCGCGGAGATTGAAGTGGACGCTTACCTCGATAAAAAATTTAAAGGCGTGGTCACTGAAATGGCCAGTTCGGCTGCCAACACGACCAATGCGCTTGGCCAGGAGCAATTGACCAGCGACCAGGTAACGAATTTCATCGTCAAGATCAGGATCCTGTCTTCCTCCTATGCGGCCCTCGCCGATAAATCCATGCCCTTCCGGCCTGGCATGTCCGCCACGGTCGACATCAATACGAATACGGAGCGCGACGTCATCGCTATTCCTATCCAGTCGGTGACCACCCGGGAAAAAGAGGAAAAGAAAGGGGAGAAAAAGGAGACCGCGACAACCACTGCCAAAAAAGAGATCGAGGAAGTGGTCTTTGTCATGGAAGCGGACACCGCGCGAATGGTAAAGGTGGAGACCGGGATCCAGGACAATGAATATATCCAGATCCTGAGCGGACTGGAACCCGGCCAGGAAGTGATCACCGGACCCTATTCGACCGTTTCACGCAAACTCAAGAACGGAATAAAGGTGGTCCGGAAGGAGAAAAAAGAATCCGACAAGGACGGCAAAAAGAAGGAGGAACCGGAACCCGAAGTGGATTGATCAGGGCTCCGGTTGCCCCGGTACGCTTTGGGCGTCAACGGCGTCCATAAAGGATTACTTTCCCCTTACGCCGGGTGTCCGGATTGCTTTTGTAATAAAAATCCACTTTACGGATTACCCGGTCCCCTCCCTTTAAGTCGAGCACCCGCGTTTCTCCTCCCGCAGGAATAAAATTACGGATGACCATTTCATCCTTGCCCCCATTGGCAAAGTGAACCACGACGCGGTCAAACTCAATCCCTTCATTTTCGACCATTAATTTAATGGCGGTAAAGTCACCCCGGGATGCTGTAACCCAGATTTCATCATGATCCGCAGCGCCGTGCACTTTCGCTGAGCCCAAAACTGTCCAGGCACCGGGCTGGGCCTGGGCGCTGTTAGCCAACATAGTCATCCAGATCAGTAAAGCACCGACCGATACGATTCGATTTTTCATAGTCTTTGTATTTGTTTCAGTGAATTTATGGATTTGACCAAAGCAGGTATGATCCGTTTAAACGAGTTTATGTTACTTTTTTCTTAAAAGTAAAGATGGCATTTTGTTACAACCTGAAGTTGATCGGTACACTGATCGTACTGCTCACCGGGAGCCCGTCTTTCTGCCCCGGCACCCACTGGGGCATGGATTTGAAGACCCGCCTGCACTCTTCCTCGATTTCATTGCACAGGCCCTGGGGCACGCGGAAGTTGGCGACAGATCCGTCCGCCAGGACATCCCACTGCACCAGTGCGGCCCCCTCAATCTTCATGGCCTTGGCTTTGGAAGGATACTTGAGGTTGAGAAAAATGGATTGGAGAATAGTGGCTTCGGTACAAGTATATACGTTCCCGCTGCCGGGCAATTCACAGGATTTCAGGTAGGGCTTTTGTGTCTTGGGTTGCTTAAACAACTCTGCGATCAACGTGTCGGCGCGATAGAGGCCTTCATTGATTTTGGTCCCCGCTTCGTCAAAGAGATAAAACTTGCCATGGCGCTGATCATCATGCCAGGTGTAGATCGCTTCGACCAGCCCGTTGGAGTCCAGTTGCGTCCATTCGCCCTCCTTTCGCTCGTTAAGGTAGAGCCCGGAAGCGGATTTACCCCGGCCGGGTTCAGATTCGACCCACAATCCCTGTTTTCGTCCATAGAGATAGGATCCCTGCTCCCGAATGGAGCCATCATCCCAGAACCGCTTGCATGGACCATGGAGCATGGTCAGGTTGGGCGTCCCGTAGGTTTTGTCTTCGGTCAGAATTTTCTTGTCCGGGTGAAACACGCGGACGCGGTACCCGTCAGGAATCCGGGTGACGATGTAATGATACCCGAACCGAAGGGGCTTCTCGTCGTCATCCAACCGCACGGGATACGCATTCCGGTAGCGGGGATCATCCTCTGCATATTTCTTCTGATCCTCATAGTAAGAAGGCGGGGTGGTACAACCATGCCAAAGCAAAAGGAACATGCCGGCCGTGAGCCAAAGGCCACAAACCTGGATGCCATGGGCTAACCGTTTCCTGTGTGTCATCCGGTGATTTTTATAAACGGGATGAAAAACTACAAAGAATTCGTGTGAACAGACTTGCCTGCATCAACAGGTCAGCCGCACCCGGTGGGAAGGATCAACGGGTCACCGCCGCCAGGCAAACGGGTTCGGCCTCGTGAGTAAGCGGATCCACTGCATTGATTTGCAGGGAAACGCAATGCAACGCTGTGTCCAGTACATACAGGCTGTCGAAACGAATCGGGGGATTCAGTTCACCGATAAGCCGGGAAGAGTGATCCGCCTGCTGCGCAAAAACTTCATAATGCTGCCCGGAAGACAACTCCGGCAGGTCAATCACGCGAAGCATCATTTTGCCGGAAAGGACACACTGAAAGACAACTACTTCAGCCTCCGGTGAGGAATCACATCCTTTTAACTTGATCCTTTTCGTATTGGGTGCGTGCAAAAACGCGGAACGCTCGGATGCCGATTTGGAAAAACTCGCCAACTGGTTCAACATGGCTTCCTCCCTGGCCAGTTTTTCAGCCTGGGACCGATATACCTTTCGCAGTGAAAAATGTTCGCGGCAAAGGAAACTCAACCCGGTCATCAACAGGATCACGCTTAATCCTGCCCCGTAGAGAATTCTGCGTTTTGTCAGGAATGAATGCTGCATGGCGGGCCTGGTGAGGCTCCGGTTAAATTTTCCACAAAGCCGGTTGCGGGCATGGTTGATTTCGTCCTGCACTTCGGGGTAAAGTGAGGCCAGCCTCTCCACTTCGTGGCTTTCTGCTTCGGATGTAAGGCCAAGGATGTATTTATCTATCCAGCCGCCTTCGATCAATTCCTTCCTGGTCAAACCCGTTTTCTTTAATACCCTATTAAAAATGAGAAAAACCCTAAAAGGTTCAGGCTTCCGTTCACTTCAGGCCAAATTCCGTGCCACGGCCGGATGGCTTTTCAATAGCCCTGCTTTCCTACGGATACCGGGACTAAACAAGAATGAACGGGATTGGTTGACGAGGATAGAAAAAAAATCAGTCGAAGTCAAATTCGATGGTGTCACCGGTTTTCAGATACCCGGTGCGCCCGCCTTTTTTCTTCCCTGGATGGGATGCTTTTGATGAGGCTTTCTTTTGCTTTGCCGGCCTCGAAGGCTTTTTTCCGGCAGCGCCCGGGGACTTTGGCGTAGGCTTTACGGGAGGAAGTTTAGACTTTGTCTTATTTGTTGGGGTCTTTGCAGGCACGTCAGGGACTTTAAATAATTCAGCCTGCACGGCCATTTGAGAAGCGGGTACGGAAGGCTCCGGGACATCCGCCTCCCCTTCCTGATCCTCCCCGGTTGTTTTCTCCTGGACGCTGATGAGTTTTTTATCGATCAGTTTATTCCCGATGGCTTTCCAGCCTTTTACTTCAATAAACTCCGCCGGCTGCAATTCCCCGGTCATCTTTTGTCGCTGGCTCATGTAGCCGTACACCAAAACAGGATCTTCGGCCAGCGTCGCGAAGTAAAGTTTTGACTCCGGGTGTTCCGTGATAAAACGAAAGCGTTGACCGATCGTGGTGGTTTCAATTAAAAATCGCTTGACCATGGTCCAGCCCTTTTCGCCCTCATAATAAACAGCGGAAAGAGGAGCCTTGGGCTTGAATTTGGCCGCCAACAACAGGTCCCTGATTTCAATTTTCCCGGAAGGATCAAATTCGGAAACCGCATATTCGCCATTTCCATAAATGGCCAGTACCTGGTCGCCGGTGTCAAAGGAACCCAGGTACTTACCGCGTTCATCTTTATTGATGCGGCCATTGGCATCATCATACCAGTATTGCTGCGAGCCGAGCGTGCTTTTCCCCACTTCTACCTGGTGGATCTTGCGGACCGGATAGCGCGTCACGATGTTCCCTCCCGCGCCGCGCCCTTTGATCGCCAGCTCTTCAAAATAAAAATCAAATACTTTGTTACGCGCTTTGGATCCAGGAGTCAATTGCACCTCGACCCGTTCGGATTCCCCGTTGGGCTGCACGGAAAAATACAGCACCCTGGAATCTTTATGCCCCTTCGTCAGATCATATTCCTTATCCCGCGTGATGGAGGTCACATTGAACCTTTTGGCAAATGCTTTTCCGGATTCCCCATCGAGATAAATGAGATGGTAGGTGGTTCGTTCATCCCCTTTTTTCCATACGCCGGCATGAAGGATATTTTTTCCGACAAACGTTTTCTCTGCTATGCGGGTCACGACAAATTTTCCGTCGCGCCGGAATACAATAATATCATCGATCTCGCTGCAGTCCGTGACAAACTCATCCTTTTTAAGACCATAGCCGACAAAGCCTTCTTTCCGGTCCACGTACAACTTCGCGTTGGCGGCGATGACTTTAACGGCCTGGATGGTGTCAAACGTGGTGATTTCCGTCTTGCGTTCACGCCCCTTGCCATACTTATCCAGCAACCGCTGGAAATAGGTGATGGTGTATTCCGTCAGATGGGCTAAGTCATGCCGGACCTGCCGGAGATCGGCTTCGATCTGGCGGATCAGTTCATCCGCCTGAAAAGCATTGTATTTGGAGATCCGCTTGATCCGGATTTCCGTGAGACGGACGATGTCCTCTTCCGTTATTTCCCGGTTCAACCCGAGCCGCTTATCTCCTTTGGTTTTGGTCCGGGGCGTGGCGACATACCTGGCCAGCCCTTTGCCGATCACCTTCAGGACCGCCTCCCAGGTCTCACACTCTTCAATGTCGTGGTAGATCCGCTTTTCAATAAATATCTTTTCAAGGCTCGAAAAATGCCATTTCTCCTCCAGTTCATGGAGCCGGATGTCGAGTTCCTGCTTTAATAATTCCTGTGTGTGGTAGGTGCTTTGCCGGAGGATTTCCTCGACCGGCATGAAGACAGGTTTGTTGTCAGCGATGACGCAGGCATTGGGCGAAATGGAAACTTCGCATTGGGTAAACGCATATAAGGCGTCGATGGTCTGATCCGGAGAAACGCCCGGCTGCAACTCAATGACAATTTCAACCTCTGCCGCCGTATTGTCACTCAGTTTTTTTACTTTGATCTGGCCCTTCTCGCTGGCTTTCACGATCGATTCCATGAGCGACCCTGTGGTCACCCCAAACGGAATCTCCCGGATCACCAGGGTGGATTTATCCTGCTTTTCAATCCTGACCCGCACGCTCACTTTTCCGCCGCGCAAACCGCCCTGGTACTCGCCGACGTCGATCATCCCGCCTGTCTGGAAATCCGGATAAAGTTTGAATTTCTTCCCTTCCAATACTTTAATGGAAGCCTGGAGCAGTTCGATGAAGTTGTGTGGAAGAATTTTCGTGGCCAGGCCTACCGCGATTCCTTCAACTCCCTGGGCAAGGACCAAAGGGAATTTGACCGGGAGCGTAATCGGTTCGTTACGCCTGCCATCATACGAAACCTGCCAGGGAGTAGTCTGGGGGTTGATGGCCACCTCGAGGGCAAATTTGGTCAGGCGCGCTTCGATGTAGCGCGGAGCGGCTGCACTGTCACCGGTGCGGATATCGCCCCAATTGCCCTGTGTATCAATCAGCAGATCTTTCTGCCCGAGATTAACGAGGGCATCTGCAATGGCGGCATCGCCGTGCGGGTGGTATTGCATGGTATGGCCGATAATGTTGGCCACCTTGTGATACCGGCCATCATGGATATCATGCATGCTGTGCAGGATGCGTCGCTGTACGGGCTTGAGGCCGTCTTTGATATCCGGAACGGCCCGCTCGAGGATGACATAAGAGGCGTAATCCAGGAAGTAGTCTTCATACATTCCCCGGAGGTAGGTGATGCCCTGGTGCTCGTTATGGTCGGGTAAAGAACCCGGATGGTTCTCCTGAATCTTCTTTTTAGCCATGCGGTCCTGACTGACGGGTCGTAAAGATAACGAAGGGACGGGATATATGATAAAAAAGGGTTATATGATCAACCCCGTGTTTTACCCGTTCTGGATCTTGTGGCGTAATGCCTTGAGTTGCTGCGCTTCCCTGGTTTCTTCATCTTCATATTTTTTCAGCGCTTCATCGATTACCCGGACAGCTTCTTCCTTGCCCTGTGTCTTCTGAAGCAGGGAGGCATACGTCATGATATACCGGACGTCTTCTTCACGGGCGGCTTTTGCCGCCAATTCCACGGCGATCGCCATACACCGTTCATGGTCGGAAGCATACTTGTCGATATCGACCGCCAACTGGTGCAATTCCGCCGGATCGTTTTTGATCTTTTTCGCGTATGCATTCACCAGTTCCTCAATATGGGACATATCATGCAGGTGCAGGGCATATTCGACAGCGCTGACGGATTTAAACAATTCCGCCTCGGATGGAAGATGGCGCTTCATTACTTCCCCGGCCAGGGTCAGCAGGTCCGGGCTTTCAAACTCGATCGCGCGTTTGATTGTATTGGCACAGGCCTGGCGGATTTTATCAGCGACCGCATCAGCGGAAACCAATTTCGCGATTTCCTTTTTATACTTTTCTAACAGGTCAAAACACTGGCAATCCACCTGCGTTGCCGCTTCGAGGATAAACCGCAGGTTTTCCGGAGTGGTCAAATCCTTTTGTTCCGCCAGGAAATCATTAGCGATTTTGGTAGAAGGCTTTCCGGATTTATTGAGCGCGGCGATATAATTATAGACCAGTTCATAACTCCTGTCCCCGGCATCATAGACTGCGGCATATTTGACACTCTTGTCATATTTCGAGATAACCATTTCCGCCAGGGCGAGGAGGTCGGCGGGACTTTTCGCTCCGACGGATTTCTGCACGACCTCACCGTCCGGATCGATGAAAAACAAGGTCGGGTAAGCGGAAACGGGATATTTTTTTCGAAACTCCAGTCCCATCTCCTTTTCCATGTCAATCTTCATGGGGATAAAGTTCGCATTGAAGTAGGAGCCCACTTCCTCCCGGGTAAAGGTGTTAGCGGCCATATTCTTACAGGGTCCGCACCAAACGGCAAAGGCATCCACGAAGATGAGCTTGTCCTCCGTTTTCGCCTTCATCATGGCTTCGTCCCAGGAACCATGGAAAAATTCAATCCCCTGGGCAGGGACGGCTTGCCAGGCAGTCAATCCGAACAGCAGAAAAAGTAAGTGTCTCACAGGCATAGTGATTGTTGGCCAAAATTAGGGGAAAAATCCATGGAGG
Organism: uncultured Saprospiraceae bacterium; assembly: GCA_964617515.1. GTDB lineage: Bacteria > Bacteroidota > Bacteroidia > Chitinophagales > Saprospiraceae > Opimibacter. Next base: position 41,815 of record CAZTXO010000011.1, read on the forward strand.
AAGGGGGTTGATGCATACACGGGGGCAATTCTCCTGCCTGCCGTTTCAGGCCCTCTCCCGCCTGAGGATAGCCAGGGCCATGGTGAGTTTGCCGTAATCCAGGCTATCCCCAACCTGTTCCTTCACCTTGGACAACTGATCACTGAAACCGCTTGCGCGCCAAGCCTGCCTGGCCAGGATAAGGTCTGCAGGCGACAGGAATTGGTGCAGGTCGATTTCCTCCCCCTTTTCAAAAAGACGAGCCAGGTGCGCGCTGACGGTGGGCGTGGTGATTCCCCGGACCCTGGCGATTTCCTCGAGGGTCAATCCCTGGCGGAAAAGGTTGAGCGTTTCCACGTAGGTGACACCTTTGGGTTTCCTGATCTCCTTTTGTTCAGTCATAAAGTGTCGTATCGCCCGGATATAGGCCGGGCCGTATTTCTGACTCTTATAGATTCCGATTCCCGGCAGACCGGTGAATTCATCCAGGGTAAAGGGGATATTCCGGGCGATTTCCATCAGCGTCGGTTTGGGGAAAACGGCATAGGCAGGGATTCCCTCCCGGGTGCCTATCTGGCGGGTGAGCGATTCCAGCTGGTCCATCAATGCTTCCGTGAACCGTTCTTTTTTGGACTTCTTCCTCGAAGCGGGGATTTCTGCCTGGGCAGCGGGTTTGTGCAGGATGACTTTTTTACCATCATACAAAACCGCCTCGCTCAGGGGTGTGCATTTCAAAACACTGTGGCGGGTGTAATCAATCTCCAGGTAACCCAGGTTGATCATCTGGGTGATATAATCATTCCATTCGCGGGCGGAATAGTCCCTGCCTGCTCCATACGTTTTGATGCGATGCAGGCCACGATCAAAAATTTCTTTCTTCCCTGAACCGCGAAGTACATCCGTCAACAATCCAATACCGACGGATTGTTCACTCCGGAGGCAGGCGGAAAGGGCCATCTGGGTCAACTGTGTCCCGTCAAAACCCTCCAATGGGTGGAGGCAGTGGTCACAATGGCCGCAGGGTGCGGCACGGTATTCACCGAAATAATTGAGGATGACATTGGTCCGGCAATGGGTTGCCTGGCTGTATTCCCAGATCCTGTCCAGCTTTTCCCGCTGCACGGTTTTAAAATCTTCCTTCGCATCACTCTGCACGATAAACTCCCGGTATACATTGACATCCCGGAAAGAATAAAAAAGAAGAGCCTCTGCCGGCATCCCGTCCCGCCCGGACCGGCCGATCTCCTGGTAATAATTTTCAATATTCTTCGGGAGATTGTAGTGTACGATCCACCGGATATTGGGCTTGTCGATGCCCATGCCAAACGCGATAGTGGCGCAGACTATCTGGATCCGGTCAAACTGGAAATCGTCCTGCACCTGTTTACGCACGCTGTTGCTCATCTCGGCATGATACGGCGCCGCGGCAAAACCATACCGGGACAAGGATTCGGCGACGGATTCCGTGGTCCGCCGGGCGAGGCAGTAGATGATTCCGGGCTCACCTTCATGTTTCTTTAAGAACTGGCGGATGCGATCGAGCCGTTCTGTTCCCGGTTCGGCCATCAGGTAAATATTGGGACGTTCGAAGCTGGATAAAAAAGTGGTTGCATCCCGTAATTGAAGTTGCTTTTTAATATCCTCCTGGGTTGCTTTATCAGCAGTAGCAGTCAGGGCGATCACCGGTACTGCCGGAAACCGCGAGGAGAGCAAGGGCAATTGGGCGTATTCCGGCCTGAAATCATTTCCCCAGATGGATACGCAGTGGGCTTCATCAATCGCTATGAGGGAAACCGTTTGGCGCGAGATGAACTCGAGGAATTGTACCGTGACGGCGCGTTCCGGGGAAACATATAGGATTTTAAGTTGCCTGGTGTGCAGGGCCTGGAGAATGTTCCTGTTCTCTTCCGCCGTGGTGCCGCTGTGCCATGCTGCTGCGACAATACCATTGACCTGCAGGGAACGGACCTGGTCATTCATGAGGGAGATGAGGGGCGAAATGACTAAGGCAAGCCCTTCCTTGAGCAAGGCAGGCAACTGGTAGCAAATGGATTTACCTCCGCCGGTGGGCATGATGACGAGGGCGTCGTTGCCGGAGGTGATATGTTGAATGATTTCTGCCTGATGGGGCCGGAAGTGGTCAAAGCCAAAGCGTTCCTTGAGTGTTTGGTGAAGGGTTTCGGCAGTCAACATGGGAGGATTGTTTTCAGGATGAAGAAGCGTTAACTAAAAATACGGCGGCGAGGAAGGAAAAGCAAGGCTTGAAGGGGCGGGGGTAAATTATTTTAAAATAATGTGTGGATGGGGGTCATATTCAGGAGAGGTTAATACACTAGAAGAGAGTGATTGCCGGGGTTTTCGTCGAAATCTTAAAATTCCGGCGATCAGGCATCGTATTGCCTTCTCGGAAAATTCATTTACCAACATCCATTCTATGGCCGTTTCCAAATCCCCACTGTATCCATCGGATGATCAGCTTCTGGCAGGTTTCGCCAAAGCGTTAAGTCATCCCGCAAGAGTAGCGATCCTGAAAAAACTCAAAGATGATGGACCCAATTGCGTGCAGATCATTGCCGAAGGGCATCCGATCAGCCCCGAATCAATTTCGGAACATCTGAAAATCTTGAAGCAAACTGGTCTGATTGAATTTGAAGAAAAGTTTCCCTACACCTATTATGCGTTGAATGAAAACGTACTTTTGAAAGCCATGGATGATTTACAACACTTTATGAATCATTTCGGAAAATAACGGGCTTCTCCATCCTTTTTTGGATCGTCGGGTTTTCGTCGAAATCTTAAAAAATCCGGTGACAGGGCCATGTCATGCCCCTCTACAAATGCCGCTCAGCATGATACGATGACCGCACCAGCGGTCCGCTCTCGACAAAGGCAAAGCCCCGCTTCATCCCTTCCTCCCGGTAGTACGCAAAGAGATCCGGATGCACATATGCTGCCACCGCCAGGTGCATGGGGGTGGGTTGCAGGTATTGACCGATCGTGAGCACGTCACAGTCATGTTCGCGCAGATCATCCATTGCTTGCAGCATCTCTTCTTTCGTCTCTCCGAGCCCCACCATGATGCCCGATTTCGTCCGCTTGCCGTATGCTTTGATGCGCCGGATCTGTTCCAGGCTTCGCTCATATTTTGCCTGGGGACGTACCAGGCGATAGAGCCGGGGTACGGTTTCCATATTATGAGATACTACTTCCTGGCCGCCTTCGATCATCCGGAGGAGGGCATCCCAGTTCGATTTTACATCGGGGATAAGGGTTTCAATCGTGGTTTCAGGCGAAAGCGCTTTGACCTGTCTCACCGTCTGATACCAGATCTCCGCGCCACGGTCTTTCAGTTCATCCCGGTTGACGGACGTGATCACGGCATGCCTGACTTTCATCAGGTATATTGCTTCGGCCACCCGGCGAGGCTCATCTTCGTCATATTCGGTGGGCCGCCCCGTTTTCACGGCGCAAAAGGAACAGGACCGGGTACAGACATTCCCGAGGATCATAAAGGTGGCTGTCCCCGCACCCCAGCATTCACCCATGTTGGGGCAATTCCCGCTCTGGCAGATGGTATGGAGGTTATAGGTATCGACCAACTGTCTAACCTTCTTATACTCCTCGCCGATAGGCAACTTGACACGAAGCCAGTCAGGCTTACGCGCTTTGGGCTGGCCTTCGGTGACCTGGAGATCGATCATGGGCCAAAGGTAAGGAAAAGCCAAAGGCGAATACTGGCCAGGAGCGACCTATGACAAGCCCAAATATTCCGTGTTTACCCGGATACCCGTCACCCCCCTTTCACCTACATTTGTTTTGCCTCTGCCCCCTTTCGCTCAGCCTCTTTCCATTGTTTCACATAATCTGATTTAGTCGTATGAAAACCATCCTGTTTTCCGCAGCCTTCTTGCTGCTGGCCTTCATGGCATGCAAAAAAGAGGAAAGCACAACCCCCTGCCAGGATCTTGAGGGAATTTGGAATTGTGTTTCATGGCAGGAGGATGCCGAGCAATTCTTCGGTGACACCGCCTTCATCTCCTCCGCCGTGCTTGATTTTAAAGCGTACAACCCGGAGGAAGGACAAGGCGATGTCGAATGGTCGATCGCTTATACGATCGGGGGACCTGTAACCATTATCGGGTACTATACGCTCAATGAACAATGCGATGAGGTCACGATCACGCCGAAAGGAGGCGTCGGGACAACCTACCAGTTTGCGATCAGCGGGTCAGAACTGACACTGGAGAGTAACACCAATAACGTCGAGGTCATGATGGCCTTTAACCGCCAGTAAGAAGCCCAAACAGTAGCTCAAGCATTTCATGTTGAGTTTATTTGGAAACCTCCCGCCTGTGGCGGGAGGTTTTTATAACGCCGGATTCATATGCTATACAGATACCACTGGGATCGAATGCCCCGAAACTGCAGGCTGGCGCTGTTCGTCATCGGATTTGACCTAGATTTGTGCCGGGGTAAGCGACGGCAACCGTCAACTCCCGGAATTAATCATGCCTTACATAACCCTGCGGGATGATCTTTACGGCATTACCAGTCTGCTGGATTTCCGGAAGGAAACCGCAGCACCTTTGTGCGACCTGACGCAGGAACTGCTCCGGGGTCCTTCTTCCTTGCTGGAGAGCGAGCGGGAACTGATCGCTGCCTACGTTTCTGCCCTCAATGATTGCCGTTTCTGCTCTTCCGCCCATACGGCTGCTACTTGCCATCTTCCTGGAGGGACGGACACCGGTATGCAGCCTATGCTCACTGATATCGATCGATTGCATGTTTCAGATAAAATGAGCAGTTTGCTCCGGATCGCCGGTAAAGTGCAACAGGCAGGTTACGCGGTGACGCAGGAGGATGCCGACACGGCCAGATCCTGCGGAGCATCAGACCTGGAAATCCATGACACGGTTCTCATTGCCGCCCTCTTTTGCCTGTATAACCGATATGTGGATGGATTGGGTGCCCGCACGCCGGAAGATCCTGGTTTCTACGAGGCCCTGGCAAAACGAATTACGTCGAGAGGCTATTCCATGCCGGAAGACGGATATCACGCATTGAAGGTGAAAGATGAAAAGTAAATTCACCGGATACGATGGACTTTTTATTCTTTCTGTAGAGGATATCATCCGGGTTGCTCATAAACAAAATGCCAGTCGATATTATCACTCCATTACTAAATCACCCGATTCACCATGCCCTACATCGAAACCCACAATGACATACCCGGCATCCGAGGTTTGTTTGAATTCAGGCCTGAAACAGCCAAAGCCATGAACCTGCTCGCCGAGACGCTTCTCGTGGAGGAGGCTTCGCTCACCCGGAGTGAACGTGAAACCATTGCCTCGTTTGTCTCTTCCCGGAATCAATGCAAGTTCTGCATGACCACGCATGGTGCCATCGCGGCGCATCTGCCGGGTTGTAACTGGGAGACGGTCGAAGCCGTTTGGCAAGATTATACATCCGCCCCGCTCAGTGCGAAAATGAAAGCCCTGCTGAACATTGCCGATAAAGTGCGCATGGGTGGCAGGGAAGTTTTGGAAGCCGATATTGCCATCGCCCGATCTGAGGGAGCCAGCGACCTTGATATCCATGATACGGTCCTGATCGCGGCTGTTTTCTGTATGTTCAACCGGTATGTGGATGGCCTGGGAGCGACGACGCCCGACGACATGGAACTCTATAATAAAATTGGGGAGCAACGCGCCCGGGAAGGATACCTGACCAAATCCTTTATGGTCAAGCATTGAGGCACACGGCCTCAATGCTTTACAACCTGGCTAGACCGTAAGCAAGACCCAGGCTGACTTGCACAGTTCTGGGTTGGAGGGAAGCGCCCACGTTGTAATTCTTATGACGAATGTCACTGAGCCCGATAAACGCCCTTGCATCCGTATTGAGCCAGATCCGGCTGGCGATCCGGTAATTGAACCCCACTCCGCCCGACGCAGAGACCAGGAATTTGTTCCAATACCGCTTGTTCAGATCCAGGTTGTTGAGCGTTCCGCCGAGGAAAAAGGAAGGGGCCATCCCGATATAGACCTTCGGCCGGAAGCGGTCACCCAATTTGCCGGCGAAATAATCAATATAAAGCGGTACTTGCAGGTAGCGTAGATGATACTCTTCAAAGGGTGCCTTGTATCCTTCCACCGAATAGAGCACATCTAATGTCAACCCGGAATGCTGACTGAGACTATAGGTGGTGGTTAATCCCAAGACAACACCGGTCACGGTTTGTGATTCATCCACATGGGTGATCCCTGAAAAATTGAGCCCGCCCCTGGGTCCGAGGGATATCCGGTCCTGTTCCTGGGCACTCAGGGTTGTCCATCCGATCGTCACAACGAAAAGAAGGAACTGAATTCGCTTAGTTTTCATGCTATGTTGTTTTGATGATGAATGAATACGATTGATACCGGGACAACGCCGGACCGGCAATAACGGTTGTCCGGAAAAGGCACAAATCAGGGTATTAACGGAAGCAAAAGCTTTATTTTACGTTTTTCCACGGATCGTTATATTGCGGGAAATCCATGAGAATCGGGCAGGATATTGAGCCGCCAGGCAATGCATCTGCCGGATTACTGAAATAAACGGAAATGAAGTGGAATGCCCCTTTCTGGAGCCGTGTGCTGTTAGTCAACCTTTTGATTGTTGCCACCCTGGGGGTGGTCATGCGCTATAAAATCGCCTTTGCTTTTCCTCATTTTCAGCAAAAATTCCTCCAGGAAGCGCACTCCCATTTTGCCTTTGCGGGCTGGATCACCCAATGCATTTATTTCTTCATCATCCGCCTGTTTCGTTCCAACCTTGACACGATTGCCGAAAAAACATACGCCCGGCTGATGATCGCCAACCTGGTGAGCGCGTATGGCATGCTCGTATCCTTTGCGGTTCAGGGCTATGGCCCTGTTTCTGTCTTTTTTGCTTCGGGTTCCCTCCTGACCGGCTACATTTTTTCCTGGCAGGCTACCCGTGATACACGCCGCCTGGATAAAAATCATCCCTCCAGGCCATGGATCCTGGCCGCCATCCTGTTTGGCGTCCTATCCTCCCTGGGGACGATAATCCTGTCCCACATGATGATCACCCATGACTATGATCAGACCCTATACCTCGGCTCCATTTATTTCTATCTCCACTTTCAATACAACGGCTGGTTTATGTTTGCCTGCTTTGCCATTTTCCTGGACCGGGTGAAAGAATTCCTGCCCGCGGGCGAATCCCGCCGGATTTTCTGGCTCTTTTTTCTCGCCGGTATTCCCGCCTACTTCCTTTCTACCTTATGGGCACATATTCCCCAATGGCTTTACCTGCTCGTCGTCCTGGCAGCCTTCGCCCAGGTCACCGGGTGGGGACTTTTTATCCGGATGATCCGTAAACAGGCAGACACCGTCCTGCCGCTCTTCCAGGGGATCACCCGGTACCTCCTCCTGGCGATTGCCCTGGCACTCTCCGTAAAACTCCTCCTTCAACTTGGCTCTACCCTACCGTTGGTGAGTAAGCTTGCCTTTGGATTCCGGCCGATTGTCATGGCCTACCTCCACCTGGTGCTCCTCCTGATCATGAGCGGCTTCCTGCTTACATTCCTTTACGCCACACGGGTCCTGCAGGTAACCCGGTTGACCACGGCTGCCCTGCTCGTCTTTTTCTGCGGGGCCATTCTCAACGAATGCGTCCTGGCTACGGAAGGAATTGCCTCCTTCAGCTACACGGTCATACCCCGGATTAACGAGATTCTCTTTGGCGTCGCCCTTATCCTTTTTGCCGGCGCTTTCATGATGGTGCTATCCCAGTTCCGCACCGGCCGTAGCTGATGAATATCATCCGGGCAGGAAACCGGTGTCATTTGATTAGGGAGGTTTTTGTCTGTATTTAGCGCCAAATCTCTACATTATGCAAAAAATAACCTTCTATTTGGTGTTGGCCTTGTTTTCCATGCTGGCGTTGTCCTGCAAACAGGCCGCGCAGGAACAGGCTCCGGATACGACCACAGCCTCAACCGGGCCTGCCGTTGGACAATCCGGGGTGAAAGATGATCTCTCCAATCCAAATGTCGTTCAGATCGCCGTGGGCAGTAAAGACCATACGACCCTCGTGACGGCCGTAAAAGCTGCCTCCCTCGTGGATGTGCTGAGCAATGCCGGTCCCTTTACGGTTTTCGCCCCGACCAATGAGGCGTTTGCCAAACTGCCGGCCGGTACCGTAGAAGGTCTCCTGAAGCCGGACCAGAAAGATGCCCTGTCCAACATCCTGGAATATCATGTCTATGTCGGTGTGATCAAAACGGATGCGATGCGGGATGGACAGGTCCTCAACGAGGTGAACGGAAAAAACATCACCCTCAATGTGAAGGACGGAAAATACATGGTCAACGGCAAGGCCAATATCATCGCATCGGTTCCCGCCTCCAACGGGATCATCCATGTGATCGATGAGGTCCTCCTGCCGCCCCAATAGTTTTTAGTGAGGTTAGGCGTAATTGGATTCTTCGTTTTTATTCTTCCCGGCCGGTCAGCCGGCTTTCGAAACGGAAAGCAGCGAGAATAAAAACAGTCAATAGCCGGGTTCTGACCAACCCGGCTATCCTATTTAGAGCCCGGTCATAAATCTTTACGGACAAATCTCCTTCTGGACCAGAGGTAGGGAAGTATCGCCCACAGGCAAAGCAATCCGAACCCGGTGCCCATCCCCCATTGCGTACCAAAAAACGCTTTGAAGATCGCTCCCGTATAACCCAGCATGGCCGAGACGTCCAGTTGCAGGATGATGAAGATCCGGGCCAGGTCAATGGGATTCAACGCTGAAATGCCGATCATCGCTTTCTCTATCGGGTAATCCGAAAACTGGAACATAAGGAATAAAACCATCCCGTCGAAAAGAAGACTGAAAAACAGCCACAGCAGAATGGCAATGCCAATCCCCCTCGCTTTGTCCCTGGCCAAAATGGCACACAAAAAGCCCAGCGAAACGAATACAGCCGTGATCAGGCATCCCATGACGAAAAGAATGACCGAAATTCCGGCCGGCGCAAACAAAAGGATTGGACTCCCGGCCCCGACTCCGTAAGAAATCGCCAGGGACAGAAACAGTCCCCGGTACAAACCATTCCATATTTTCTTGCGGCCTGCCGGCTGGCTCAGCAGCAGTTCGATAAACTCGGAACTGTTATACAGGTAGATCGTCGTAAAAATGATACTTACCAGCGGTGTGGTCAGCAAAACGATATTGAGCAGGGTCAGCACGCCTTTATTGCTGTCCGCTTCGAGGGTGAATACACTCCACGACAGGATTGCCAGCAGGACTGTGTATGCGATCACGATCCTGTTTTTCAGGATGTCAAAAAGAATATACTTATCGATCTTAGTAAACAAGGTCATGCTTCAGAATATGGGTAATGGCCTTGGCCAGGCTATGGGTCCCTGTTTGCTGTTTGAGTTCAGGCACCGGCATGGTAAAACGGATCGTGCCGTCCTGCATCAGGACCACATGCGTAACGAGGTCATCGAGCTCGCTCAGCAAGTGGGAAGTGATCAGCACCAGTCTGCCTTTTTTATTTTCGGCCATGATTTTTTCTTTGAGGATCTCCGCAGCGATGGGATCCAGGCCGGCGGTCGGTTCATCCAGGATCAGGACATCCGGGTTAAACATAAACGCCAGCGAGGCGCTTACTTTTTGCGTGGTGCCGCCGGACAAGGTGCTCATTTTCTTATGGAGAATGTCCTGCAGTTTAAAAGCATAGATCAGCTCATCATCAAACGACTGCTGCCTCCCGCGGATATCGCGCATCATATCGATGACCTGGCCGATCGTCATGTTGTCAGGATACCGGCCCTTTTGCGGCATGTATCCCAATGCATGCCTGTACGCGTATTGCCCGGCGATGTCCTTTCCCTTAAAACTGATGTGTCCGGACGTCGGGATGACCATGCCCAGCAGGCATTTGATGAGTGTGGTCTTCCCGCAGGCATTCGGTCCGATCAGGGCAACACATTGCCCGGCTTCGCAGGCCAGGTCCACATGGCGCAGCACCTGGAACTTACCAAACCGTTTCGATATGTCTCTGAATTCAATCATAGCGGGTAAGCATGCATGGCCGGAACCTCGTCTATAAAATTATCCGGGGTGAGGGTAGGAATGATCTTCTCAGAACGGTCTAGGAGGGTCACGATAAAACTGCGAAACAGTAACATGGCTGGCGGATTCTGTTCCACAATGACGGAAAAAAGACTCAGCGGCCTGTATGGAACGTCACCCGTCTTGTCGCGATTGAGGTCGTAGCCTTCATATTTGTCCCAATAATTCCCCTTAAACGTGTTGAGCACCAGGGAACCATTCGTACTGACGTCAAAGGTGTTGGACAGAAAATTATTTTCCAGGATCCGGTTGTCCATGCAATTAGCCTGGATCTTCATGCCCCATCCGTTATTGGCAAAGACATTTTTCTCGACGTCGATCCGGCTGGTCCCTTCCATAAAGATCCCGGTCGTATTCCGCCTGAACCGGTTATTGAATATGTAACTGTCCGTGATTTCTTTCAGGAGCAACCCGTAGGATGCGTCACCCCAATTGTCTTCAAAGGTATTATTGAACATCTTCACGCGCTTGGTAAACATGACTGCTACACCGGCCCCGTTTTCACGAAACAGGTTGGTGATATACGCGTCATCATTGGAGAACATAAAATGCAGCCCGTAACGGATGTTTTTATACGAAATGTTCCGCCAGATCACGGAGCCGGTGACGAACTCAAAGTAGATCCCGTCCCGGTGTCCTGTGATGTCATTGCCGATGATCTGCAGGCTGTCGCTCCTCCAACAGTGTATCCCGTTTCCGATCTGCTGCTCCTCAATGCCAAGCGCCTGGATCCGGTTGTTTTGGATCAGGCAGTGATTGGAATACTGCAGGTAAATCCCAAAAAAGGTGTCGTAGATGTCGTTGCCGACGATCTGCACATACCGGCTGTCATAGACCTTGATACCGCCCGGATCATCCAGGGATGCGTATCCGGAATGCTGGATCCTGAGCCCGCTCACCGTAACATGATCCGCTTTAATAGACAGGATTTCATATTTTTTCTCCCCATCCAGTTGCGGCCAGCCGATCCCCAGCAGAAAAATCGGTTTATCCAGGATGATATTGCCTTCCTTATAGAGTCCCGCGTGGATCAGGACAGTATCGCCGGCCTGCGCAACCGCAAGTGCGGATTTAACCGTGCTGAAGGCCATGCCACGGCCAACAGCCAGTTGCCGGGCCGTCAGGAAAGGCGTGGTGCAAACACAACAAAGGATGACCAGGAGTCCCTTCACCCGCGTGCTTATTGAATCATCGAAGACCACTGGACGGGCGTGGCGTTAAGCCTGGCCTGGTACACGCGTGCACTGTCCGTGTTGGCAAAAGCAGCCATATTCCCCCGCATGGGACTGCGAAGACTGTCGCTATGGATGAGCATGGCATCCCGGACGCTCAGAAAATGGGCCGGCGAGCAGAAATCCGCCACATACATTTCACTTCCTTTCGCGGAAGTATTATCGTGCAGATACCGGGCCATGCATTCCAGGTCATCAAATACATACTGACGTCCTTTGGGGGTGATCAATTGGGCTGCAAACGGGGCGCTGGTGACCGTCATTTTGCAGAAAGCACAGAGATCCTGGTTGAGCCGGATCGGCTTCGGGCCGGGCTGTGTGCAGGAAGTGGTGATCCATGCCCCACATGCCAGCAAGACGATCATGACCAATGGTTTCTTTTTCATCCACCTCGAAAATACGCCGCGTTCCCGTAACGAAGCAAATAAAAGCAGGGCCCCACAGGCGATATACAGGTATCCTCCCAGGGCCGGTATGGAATAGGCCCCGAAATTGAGCAACTGCTTGTAGCCCAGGATGGGTGGCTGATAGGACATACCGGGCACTTTGATTGCGGCATTCGGATCCAGGTTATGTCCGTAATTGTAATTCCAACGGTAGAAATCCAGCATGGCCACCAGGCTGAACAGAATGAACCCGATCGTCAGGATGTAAAGACCCCGCCTTCTTCCGATCAGGGCGGTCAACAGAATCAGGGCGACAATGCCCCAGACGATATAGGTCAGGATGGAAAACTCGATGAAGTTTTCATTGTGGAGCGTCTGCATCCCGATATAGTGGTTGAGCCCGTTGATGATGTCCACGTTCCCGGTCAGGCCATCCGCGTTGATATATAAGACCAGGCCTTCCGGGTATTGCGGAGCAAAAAGCTGGATCTCCCAGATGGGGAAAAAGATACTTCCCGCCATGACGATGCCGGCAAGGACCATCAGGATCCTGCCAAATCCGGAAAGTTTGGATTCCTGTTTCATGATACGACGTTGCAAAAACAAAGGGGTACAAATGCACCGAGGATCATTTGTACCCCTTCTGTTGGTTCAGGTTGGTTACATTTTCTCATCCTCAGCAGGCGGGGTGGTCTCCCCGACGCTGAATTTCAACGGCACGTTGCTGTTGGCCGGAGAGACGCGCACATATCCCTGCATTTCCTGGTGCAGCGCGCTGCAGAAGTCCGTGCAATACATCGGGTAGATGCCGACACGGTCCGGAATCCATTTCAGGGTTTGTGTTTCCCCCGGCATGATCAGGAGTTCAGCATTGACAGCTCCCTTGATGGCAAATCCATGCGGCACATCCCAGTCCTGTTCCAGGTTAGTGATATGGAAGTATACTTCATCCCCAAGCTTGATGCCTTCGATGTTGTCGGGCGCAAAGTGAGAACGGATGGCCGTGATGTAGGCATGTACTTTCTTTCCGTCGCGCACGACTTTGGTCTCCTTCTCGCCTTTCGCAGCATAGGCGTTCTTGTTTTCGTCAATCCTGAAGAATTTCACGGAATTGCCTTTCACCAGGTCCGCCGGGCAGGCCTGTGCATAGTGCGGTTCGCCGATGGTCGGAAAGTCAAGAATCATCTGCATCTTGTCCCCGCTGATATCATACAACTGGGCGCTTTGCGCCATCTCAGGTCCCGTGGGCAGGTAACGGTCCTTGGTGATCTTGTTGTAGGCAATCATGTATTTTCCAAACGGCTTGCGGCTATCGCCACCGGGAACACACAGGTGCCCTACGGAATAGTAGGTAGGTACACGGTCCAGCACTTTCAGATCCTTGATATTCCATTTGACCACTTCCGAAGAAACGAAAAAGGATGTATAGGCATTTCCATTCCCATCGAATTCCGTATGCAGCGGACCGAGACCGGGTTTGGTCACTTCCCCATGCAGGGCAGCTTCATATTTGACCACGTTGATACCTTCGTATACGCCGTCAAATTCCTTGTTCGCAATCGCGTTCTGCAATTTAGTAAAACTGAATACCGGGATCAGGGCCGCCAGTTTTCCGCTGCCGACGATATATTCACCGGAGGGATCCACATCACATCCATGCGGGGATTTCGGGCATGGAATCATGTAACAGATGTCATTGAGCTCCCTGGAGTCCAGGATGATCACTTCTTTCTGCGGGATGGACGTGGCCATGTGGGCCATATCGTCATACCGGTTGATCACATAATTAGCCGGCTCTTTTTTCCCTTTGCCCGCTTTCAGGTATTCCTCCGCTTTCTTCCAGTTGACTGCCATGATAAAGTCCTTGTCTTTCTGGGAAGCGTTGACTTCGAGCAGGGTATTTGCCTGTTCGGTGTTGTAGCAGGAGAAAAAGAACCATCCATGGGACGGGCCCTTACCGGCATGGCTCAGGTCAAAGTTGACACCCGGGCAGCGGATCTGGAAGGCGAGGCTCATATGACCATCCTTGTCGACACTGATAAAACTGAGGTGGCCTTTGAAATTCTCCTTATAGGTATTGATCGGCACATCGACATTGCCATTGTCCGCAGGCACGCTGAAGCGCGTTCCGGCTACTACATACTCCGTATTCTCCGTGATGAACGGGGAAGAGTGATTCCCGGCGCTGTTGGGTAGCTCAATAATTTCAGCCGTACGGAATGTTTTCAGGTCGATCCGGGCGACACGCGGGGTATTATTGGCATTACCGAATACCCAGCGACCATCCACTTCCCCGTTGGTCTGGGAGAGCTCGGGATGGTGAAGGTCATCCCAGGGGACAAATCCATGCGACGTAGTAAGCATGGGCTTGGTCTCTTCGCTATACCCCCATCCCTTTTCGGGATCCACGGAGAATACCGGAATGACACGAAGCAAACGCCCGCTCGGCAGCCCGTAGACGCTCATCTGGCCGCTGAAACCACCACTGACAAAATTGTAAAACTGGTCATATTGACCCGGCGGAACATAGGCTTTGACAGCTGCATCACCGCTGACCGCGGAGGCCAGGTTTTTAGGCTTGCATGCCAGCATACCGACAGCCACCACCAGGATGGCTGCCAGGAGAAGAGATAGTTTATTTTTCATATAAAAGGATTTGATTATTTCACTCCGTCATTCTGGCGCATAAACTCCAGGACGTTCCTGGCCTCCGTATCATTCAGGTTTTGATTCGGCATGCGCACCAGGCAAAGCTCCAGCTGGGCCTGCATCTTGGGGTCCTTGTCGATCATCGGGTCCGGATTGGTAATGAAGTTCATGATCCATTCCGGGCGGTGCCGACTGGTGACGCCCTTCCATCCGGGACCTACCAGTTTTTCGTCGGTCAGTTTGTGGCAGGAAGCGCATTTGACGGCCTGGATTTTTTGACCTTCATCGGCCAGGGCAGCATCCAGGGTGGCGGTAATGTTCAGGTTGTCGGAAGACCACTTACCTTCTCCCCGGTTGGGGTCGTAGGATGGATTACCCGAGGTGGTTTTTTCGGTGCTATACGGGTTCTTTCCGGAATCGCCTGACGAGGCGCCGCCGCCACAGGCAGAAAAAAGAATAATAAAAAACAGTAAGGCAAAAACGCTTCTCATGTTTGTCTGGATTTGCAGCAAAAGTAGCTGGGTGAAAGAATGAGGTGAATGATCTTGTGCAGGACCTGCCATGATATTCATCATGCGTATCCGGCCTTCAACAAGATAATCCATTTTGCAGGCAGGGGATGTCCACCCGGCATTCCATCTTCCCGTAGACTTTTCATATTTATTTGATATTCAATCGATTAAACCACATCCGGAAAGCCTGCTTCGAGCCCGGAAAAGCATGACTGGTCATGGCGGTGTACCGGGGGAACGGGATTTCCATGTATTAAGGTCATTTTTATCCTTAATTTGGATCAAAGATAAGGAGCGGATTTTATTTAAAGATATTTTTATCCTTAATTAAATTGAAGGGGGCCCTATGCCGGAAAGGGTCCCGGCTCCCCCGTCCAGGCCGGCGCCCCGGTTATGCTTCCCTTTTCTACTTTTAGGGGATGAAATTTGAAGCCCTCAAGGACTTTATCACGAACCGGTTGAAAACAGAACTGGCGCCCGAACTGCTGTACCATAGTTTTGAGCATACGATGGGCGTCTACGAGACCGCCATCCGTTACGCCCAGGCGGAAAAGATCACCGGGGAAGATCTGACCCTGCTCCTCACCGCTGCCCTGTTTCACGATTCCGGTTTCCTTTTCCAGATGAACGATCATGAGGAGAAATCCTGTGAAATCGCCCTTTCCATCCTTCCCGAATATGATTATTCCGCGGGGCAGATTGAGCGCATCTGTGGGATGATCCGGGCCACGCGGGTCCCCCAGCAGCCGCAGAATCACCTGGAACAGATCCTTTGCGACGCCGACCTGGACTACCTCGGGGGTGAGGACTATGACCGGATCTCCAATCATCTGTATGACGAATTGAAAATAGCCGGCATCGTCAAGAGTGAGCAGCAGTGGGTGGACATCCAGATCCGCTTTATGGAAAACCATCACTTCCATACAGCTTCAGCAAAACAATGGCGGGAGGAAGGAAAGGCCAACAACCTGTGGAAGATCAAAACGAAGGCGGGTCTCCACGCTTCCCTGCCCGCGCACGCTTTTTCCAAAACCTTGTGGCGAAAAGAAAACTTTAAAGAATTCGGGCTGGTCCTGCTCGGCATCCTGGCCTTTACCTTCGGCCTGAAAGGGCTCCTGATACCGAACCATTTTTTTGATGGTGGCGTCACCGGTATATCCCTGCTGCTGCATGAATACTATGGTGGCAATATCGCGCTGATCATCATCATTGCCAACATCCCGTTTATTCTCTTTGGCGCCACCCAGGTCGGTGCGAAGTTCGCCGTGAAGACTTCCCTGGCGATGCTCGTGCTTGGGCTAAGCCTCCTTTTCCTGCCGGTCGAAATGATATCCCATGATAAACTCATTGTATCCGCCTTTGGCGGTTTTTTCATCGGGCTGGGCGTGGGGCTGGGCATGCATGGCGGATGTGCCTTGGATGGCATTGAAATACTCGCGTCCTACACCTGGAAAAAACTCGGGTTCTCCCTGAGCGAAATCATCCTGGGCATGAACTCCGTCATCTTCCTGATCGCCGCCTTTCATTTCGGACTCGAAAAGGCCTTCTATTCCATGCTCACGTATTTTGTGGCGAGCCGCACCATCGATTATGTCGTGGAGGGTATCGAGGAATATACCGGCATGACGATTGTTTCGGCAGGCAGAAGCGATGAGATCAAAGAATACCTTGTCGAACAGCTTGGACGCGGCATCACCGTCTATAAAGGAGAGCGCGGATTTATGAAGGGCAATATTTCCGAAAGCCATCCCTGCGATATCATCTATACCGTCGTCACCCGCCTGGAAGTGCGCCGGCTGCGCAATAACCTGCACGAAATTGATCCCAAGGCCTTTATCACCACATCCTCCATCAAGGAAGCGACCGGAGGGATTTTAAAGAAAAAAGCAAGGCATTGAGCCCCCGGCTTTGTTAGGATACAACCTGCATCATCATAGCCGGATTTTTCTTTCCATCCCGCTTTCCAACAGGGAGATCGTATTTTCCGGATGAAGTATCTTTATCCAAATGTTATGGCGCACCCTGATTCGGATCAACGGCTCCTTACCCTGTTTACTAATCCTGGCATGCTGTGCCTGCAAGCCAACACCGGATTCCACAATACCCGGATCTGGTCATGCAACAACGGCCACCATCCGTCTTGAATCGCTTCCCCCTTCCGCGACAGGGATAACCTTTGAAAATAAAATAACAGACGAAGGCCGCATCAACATCTTCACGTGGCACTTTATCTACAACGGCGCGGGTGTCGCCGCAGGCGATATCAACCAGGACGGACTGCCGGACCTCTATTTTGCCGGCAACCAGGTACCGGACCGCCTGTACCTGAATAAAGGAAATTTCCGGTTTGAAGACATCACCAGCACCGCCGGCATCGGGCAGCAAATCTGGTCCAGTGGTGTCACGATGGCGGATGTCAACGCCGACGGGTTGCTCGACATCTATGTCTGTAAAAACTCCCCGACCGGCATTCCGGACAATAACCGTAACAAACTCTACATCAACCAGGGGCACAACCTCTTCAGAGAACATGCCAGGGACTACGGCATCGATGATATCGGCTTCAGCACCCAGGCCACCTTTTTTGACGCTGACCAGGATGGCGATCTCGATATGTACCTGGTCAACCAGCCCTTCGACGAATTCGCCCGCCTTGTCAACAAGCCGGAGACCGTCGCCGGCTATCCCAAGACGGACCGTTTCTATTTTTTTGAAAACGGAAAATTCGTTGACCGGATCGAACAACTCGGCATGAACGATGACCGGTACGGGCTCAACGTGACGATCGGGGATTATGACCTGAATGGCTGGACGGACCTCTATATCTGTAATGATTATCATCACGGCGATCATCTTTACCTCAACAGCGGGGGGAAATTTACGGATGCCCTCCGGACGCACACGGGGCACACCTCTTTTTACAGCATGGGCTCCGATGTAGGCGATATCAATGAAGACGGGCTGCCGGATCTGATTACGCTGGACATGGCCTACGAAGAGCATTACCGCTCCAAGACCAACATGGGGTCCATGGATCCGGACTGGTTTTGGAGCCTGGTCGCGGAAGGGTACCACTATCAATACATGCAAAACGCCCTGCAGGTAAATATGGGGGCCGGTTATTTTTCCGACATGGCACAGATCGCCGGCATTGCCAAGACCGATTGGAGTTTTGCGGCCCTGCTGGCGGACCTGGACCTGGATGCCGACCAGGACCTCCTGATCACCAATGGCGTATTGCGCGACATGCGCAATAATGATTTCAACCAGATGGTGAAGGAAAAATATCACAGCATGGTGGGTCCTGACAATTACCTTGAAGTGCTCAAACACCTCCCCTCCACGCCGATCCCCAATCTGATCTACAGCAACGATGGCGGACTTCGCTTTTCCAAACTGCCTCCCGGCGCCGGATTTGATACGCCCGGCTTTTCGCACGGGATGGCCTACACGGACCTCGATGGCGATGGGTTACTCGATGTCGTGATCAACAACGAAAATTCGGTGGCTTCCATTTATCAGAACCGGAGCCAACCGAAAAAACACTATCTGACCATCCGGCTCGAAGGACCGGGAAAGAACCTCGATGGCCTGGGGTGTTCGGTCATCGTTTATGCCGGCGGTAAAAAACAATTCAATACCCTGCAGACGACCAGGGGCTATTTCTCCTCGGTCGAACCGCTCCTCCATTTTGGCCTGGGCGACGCCCCCTTTGCGGATTCGGTCAGGATATACTGGGATCACACCTCCATGTCCGTGTTGCACCATGTCAAAGCTGACCAGTCGCTGCGGGTCCGGTATGCCAAAGAGAAAAAAATTCCGTTCAGACCGGATCCACTGCCCGGGCTGATGGCAAAGGAATTGGTGCTGAGTGATTACGTACACCAGGAAAAACCCTTTGATGATTACAAACAACAGGTCCTCATCCCGTATAAACTCTCGCAGAACGGACCTTTCTTTTCTGTCGGGGATCTGAATGAAGATAACCGGGAAGATTTCTTCATCGGCGGAGCGGCGAGGAGTCCCGGGCGGATCTACCTGCAGAATCAAAACGGCACCTTCAGCGCCTCGGATCAGCCGGCTCTCGAAGCGGATAAAGCTTCCGAGGACATGGAATCCTCCCTGTTGGATATCGATGGAGACAAGGATCTGGACCTCCTGGTGGTGAGCGGCAGTAATGAGTTTGAGGATGATCACCCTACCCTCCGGCCCCGCCTCTATCTCAATAAAGGAGATGGACAAATGATCCAGGCATCACCAGGCACCCTGCCGGATCAACGGATCAATGGGCAATGCATTGAACTCGTGGATGTGGACGGTGACAAAGACCTCGATGCTTTCCTGGGCGGTCGGTTGGTGGGAAGTGCGTATGCGGTCTCCGCTTCATCCCATATCTGGATCAACCAATCGGGCTACTTTACGGATGAGACGAAGAAGCGTGCCTCGTTCCTTGAAAAATTCGGCATGGTGACCGATGCCGTGGCCGATGACATGGATAAGGATGGCGACCAGGACCTGCTTGTCGTTGGGGAATGGATGACCCCCACGTGGTTAGTAAATGATGGAACAGGGAACTTCACGGTACAGCCCTTGGATGCAGCAGGCACGGGATTATGGTGGACCGTGGAAAAAGGGGATTTTGATCGTGACGGCGATTCTGATTTTATTCTCGGCAACCTGGGCTGGAACAACAAGTTTGGCGGTTCACGCGGCACCAAACTCGAAGTCTATGCGGGCGATTTTGATCAAAGCGGGGATTATGATGTGGTCTTAGCCAGCCAGAAAGAAGAAGGGTTGTTGCCGGTGCGTGGCCGCGAATGTACCTCCCAGGAGATGCCTTTCATCCTGGAGAAGTTTCCAACGTATGAGAGCTACGCAAAAGCCAAACTGCAGGACATTTATACACCGGATCAGCTCGCACACAGTGTGCACAAAAAACTCACCACCATGACCAGCGTCTATCTGCAAAATGATGGCCAGGGAAAATGGTTGGTACGGGATCTTCCTTTTTCCTGCCAGGCAGGACCGGTCAAAGCATTTTATGTGGAGGATATCAATCAGGATGGCCATTTGGATTTCCTCTATGCGGGAAATCATTTTCCGACTGAAGTGGAGACAGCGCGCTATGATGGATTGTACCCGGGCGCATGCTTCGGGGACGGCAAAGGAAATTTTGAGGCAAAAACCATTTTCCGCAACGGTCAACTGCAGGTGATCGACATAAGGGATATAGGGAAGATCCGGCTTACGGGGAACCGGGTTGCCTGGCTGCTTGCCCAAAACAACGGACCGTTAGTTTCTTTCAGCCTGGATCCTGCGGGTCACAACCAATCTGACTGATCAGCCTTCAGGCTTCCTTCCATATTAAAATCAACACCACCTGGTCTGCGCGACCAGGCTTCCCTCAGATACTATCCGGCAGAAGCATTCCATCGCGAAGCAACGTGGCAGCTTGGCGCCGTCACCGGTTACATGCCCGGCATAAGTGATTTATTTCTATATATAAGCATCTTATCCTTATCCTTTCATACATCCGCAAAAGTCCCTTTTGCCACAGACTCCGTCTTTTCTTGCTTTTCCGCCCGGATCCCGGATATTCCCTTATCTTTGTGGTCTTGTATGTTAATCTCTCTCAGAGGTTCTTGGGCCGATCGGCTCAAATGCCATGATGGCTTAACGTAAGGCAGGTAAAGTATCACGACGAAGTAGATAGCCTTACCATATTTATTCATCAAAACACATTTTACGTGTCATTCAACCAATTACAGCTCATTGAGCCGTTGCTCAGAGCTTTAACACATGAAGGGTATACCACCCCAACGCCAATCCAGCAACAAGCGATTCCGTTTATTCTCAGCCGCCGCGATATCAAGGCCTGCGCACAGACCGGAACCGGTAAAACCGCAGCTTTTGCACTTCCCCTGTTGCAGCTGATCCAACAGGACAGCCCCGAAGACCAACGGCAACCCAGGAAGATCCAGGCGCTCATCCTGACGCCCACCCGCGAACTGGCCATCCAGATCCAGGACAGCTTTAAAGCTTATGGAAGGTTTCTGCGGTTGCGCCATTCGGTTGTCTTCGGAGGTGTCTCCCAATCCCACCAGGTCGATGCCCTAAGACAAGGCGTTGATATCCTGGTAGCGACTCCCGGAAGATTACTGGACCTGATTCAACAAAGGCACATTTCCCTCCGCGATATCCGGTACTTCGTATTGGATGAAGCCGACCGGATGCTGGATATGGGCTTTGTGCATGATGTCAAGCGGATCATCGCCATGCTTCCGGCCGACAAGCAAACATTGTTTTTCTCCGCCACGATGCCTCCTGAAATCAATGCCCTGGCCAGGATGCTGCTGAAAAATCCCGCACAGGTGGAAGTGACCCCGGTTTCTTCTACGGCAGAGACGATCGATCAGGCGGTATATTTCACGGAGAAGCAACAAAAGTCTTCCCTGCTGAAACATCTGCTGGCCGACGCGGACATCAAATCTGCCCTGGTATTTACGCGCACAAAACACGGCGCGGACAAACTGACAAAGTACCTCAAAGCAGCCGGCATTCATACCGAAGCCATCCATGGAAACAAATCGCAGGGGGCTCGACAAAATGCACTCAACAATTTCAGAAACCGTCGTACCCGGGTATTGGTGGCTTCGGATATCGCCGCCCGCGGCATTGATATCGACGAGCTGTCGCACGTAGTCAACTATGATATGCCCAATATTCCGGAGACCTATGTGCACCGGATCGGCCGTACCGGGAGAGCCGGAGCCAGTGGCAAAGCCATCTCCTTCTGTGATCCGGAAGAAACCATTTGGCTGAAGGACATTCAAAAACTCATCGGCAGGACTATCCCGGTGGTCCGGGATCATCCTTTTCCGCTGGCCTTTACACCCCTGACGGAACCGACTCCTTTTCAACAAATGAACAGGGGCAGATCCCGGGGCTTTAACAGGAAGCGCGCCCGGTAGACGTTATCCCCTGGTGAAATGAATTAGGACCATTACTTTCGATGGTCCTAATTTTTTTGCCATGCCACTTCGTGAATACCGGCTGCCTTCCGACAGCGTGGAATTGTGTCTCTCCCGGCTGGAGCAACTCCTGCAAACTGTCCCGGCCCAATTGACGTCCTTTCCTGAAAGCACATTAAGCTCCCCGCTTGCTCCCGGCAAATGGAGCCGTAAGCAAATCATCGGTCACCTGATCGACAGCGCGACCAATAATCATCACCGGTTTGTCCGCGGCCAGTTTGAAGACAGGCCCCGTATTGCCTATGACCAGGACGCCTGGAACCAATTCAGCTATCATCAGCACATGGATGGGCACGCACTGATCGATTTCTGGCTAGCCTACAACCTTCATCTCCTTCATATGGTCCGGGAAATTCCCGCAGAACTCCTGGAAAAAGAATGCACGATGTCAGACGGAAGCGCCTGGACCATCGCCAGACTCTTTGAGGATTATGTCCGGCATATGGAACATCATCTGCAACAGATTTTTACATCGTGAACCCAGCGGCTTGAATGACTTGGCTGAACGGGCGCATCGTCGATTACGCTCTCCTTCTGCCCTTCCTCTTCCGTCTTTCATCTTCCCTCTTCCGTCTCACCTCTTCCGTCTTTCGTCTTCCCTCTTCCAAACATTAACCACATTGCTTTTTCAACTACATTTACGCTGGTATAAAAAGACCCAACTTGAAAATCAGCAGGAATGTGCTCCGGTTTGCAGTCATCGTGACGACCCTGTGGCCTATCCTGTCACCCGGTATATTAGCCCAGCTCACCATCCGGATTACTTCAGTACCGGCCTCCACGCCACCCGGATCGGCCATTTTTGCCGCGGGCACATTTAACGGCTGGAACCCGGGAGACCCCGATTACGTATTGACCCCGGAAGAAAATGATCACTACTCCATCACATTTTCACCGGCACCTGGCACGATTCAATTCAAATTTACCCGCGGAAGCTGGGAGACGGTGGAAGGCACTTCCACTGGCGGATTTTTACCAAATCGTGTATACACGTATCCGGGTGGCGCGGACACACTCGATCTGACCATTGCCGGTTGGGAAGATCTCGATGGCAATCCCCACACCGCAACTGATAATGTGCAGGTATTGGATGAAGACTATTTTATTCCACAACTCAACCGAACGCGTCGTATCTGGATCTACCTGCCGCCGGATTACACCACCTCAACTAAGCGCTACCCGGTTCTCTACCTGCAGGACGGTCAGAATCTTTTTGATGCCTTTACCAGTTTTGCCGGTGAATGGCAGATGGATGAATCCATGAATGCGCTGTTTGATCAGGGGGATTACGGGGCCATCGTCGTAGGGATCGACCATGGCGAAGCTTCCCGCTTTGATGAGTATTGCCCATGGATCCATCCAACCTATGGCGGCGGAGAAGGGGAAGCCTATGCCGCTTTCCTGGTTGAAACCCTGAAACCGCATATTGACAGTTTATTCCGCACCTTGCCTGGTCGTGCCTACACAGCCGTGGCGGGAAGTTCGATGGGAGCGGTCATCTCCATGTATGCGATAGCGGAATATCCCGATGTGTTCAGCAAAGCGGGCATCTTTTCTCCGGCATTCTGGGTGGCGGATTCAGCGTATCTCCACGTAGCTTCCAAAACATTTTCTGAGCAGATCCGGGTATACTTTGTCGCCGGTCAGCAGGAAAGTCCGGACATGATCCCGGACATGACACAGATGTATGATCTCCTGCTCCAGGAAGGGATCCTCCCGGACAACCTCCGGCTGGTCAATGAAGCGGATGGGGAACATGCGGAATGGTTTTGGGCACGTGAATATCCGGACGCATATCAATGGCTCTTTCGTGACCTTACCCTGCAGGCTTCCACTCCCGCTCAAAAAAAAATTGAAATCAGTCCGAACCCGGTATCCGGATCCTTAACCCTTATGGGCTTCCCTCCGGGAGCGCCCTATTCCCTTTTTTCCGCCGACGGTATTCCGGTCCGGTCCGGGACGCTGGAGGGGTCCACGCTGGAAACGCATTTGCTTCCCGGCGGATTATATATCCTTCGAATGGATCAGGCACCGGATACGACGTACTTCGGCCGCTTTATCAAGCCTTAAACCAGGAATCAGATTCTTTGTTTAATCCGGTTGACAGGTATAAAATCCGAATAACATTACAGATATTGCCCCATAATCCAGTATTCCTGCCGCTATGTCTTCCATGACCGAATTCGATTGGCATTCCCTGCTCCAGCCGCAATGGTATGTGGCGCACGGGGGCGTATGGATTGTGATGCTGATCGTCTTTGCCGAAACAGGTCTGTTCATGGGATTTTTCCTTCCCGGTGATTCCCTTCTTTTTGTGGCCGGGATCATGTGGAAAGACCTGGAAGAAGGATTTTTCAATATTCCCTTCTTTTTCATCATGATCATCATCTCCGTGTGCGCCATCCTCGGCAATGGCGTTGGCTATTGGTTTGGCCAGAAAATCGGTCCCGCCATGTATACCTGGAAAGACCGGTGGTATTTCAAACAAAAATATCTGCAGCAGGCCCGCGTGTTTTATGAGCAGCATGGAGCGGGGGCCATTTTCCTGGCCCGCTTCGTTCCGTTTGTGCGGACCTTTGCGCCTATTGTGGCCGGAATCGTACGCATGGACAAAAAGAAATTTTCAGCCATCTCGATCTCCAGTGCTTTTGTCTGGGTATTTTCCATGATGCTGGCGGGCCGCTACCTGCATCAGCTCCTGCTGAAAGAATTTCAATACGACCTGACCGACGATCTGGAACTCATCGTGGTAGGCATCATCTTTGTTTCCGTCCTTCCCATTCTCTACAAAATGTTGCAGGCCCGGCTGAAGGAGCGACGTGAGCGTAAGCGGACAGCCAAATAGCGTATTCTTTTATATACGTGCCCGGGACCTTGTCCCCATTGGGTCCTGGAATGGAGTAGTAGCCATCACGGTTTCCGAGACACGGTTCATACCTGGATTTCGTCCTTCATTTAGTTTCTTATCTTACCGGCATCCACCGGTAATACCTGTCCTACGATGCATCGGCTGCTGACCAAACTCATTACCGATACCATTCTCAAGCCCAGGCGAAGGCGAAAAGAAATCGCCGGGCTGCCCTATTCATCGTATGATGTCGCTAAAGGATTCCTTGAACTCAAACTGATTGTCCGGCAATTCATCCTGGATACAGGATTGATCATGCTCGGTATCGTGTCGGCGGGTTTCGGCCTGAAAGGTTTCCTGTTGAGTAATGGATTTATTGATGGCGGGGCGACCGGCATTTCGTTGCTGGTGTCCCGCCT
This sequence comes from uncultured Saprospiraceae bacterium, assembly GCA_964617515.1. GTDB lineage: Bacteria > Bacteroidota > Bacteroidia > Chitinophagales > Saprospiraceae > Opimibacter. The sequence continues at coordinate 67,011 of CAZTXO010000011.1, forward strand.
CGCCAATATTCCCCTCGAGTTTTTACTCATCCTGATCAACCTCCCCTTCCTGGTGCTGGGCTACCGGATCATCGGCAGGGTGTTTGCCATCAAAGCCTTGTTTGCCATCCTTGGCCTTGCCCTGGTCGTGCATGCCGTGGATTACCCGGAAGTCACCAATGATAAACTGCTGATCGCTGTTTTCGGCGGTTTTTTCCTTGGGGCAGGCATTGGCCTCAGTGTACGCGGCGGAGCGGTGATTGACGGTACGGAGATCCTCGCCATCAGTGCCAGCAGGACATCGGGCCTCTCGATCGGAGACATCATCCTGATCATCAATGTCCTCATCTTCGGCGCAGCGGCGTACATGGTTTCCATCGAAGTCGCCCTGTATGCCATGCTGACCTATCTGGCCGCTTCCAAGACGGTCGATTTCATCCTCGAAGGGATCGAAGAATATACCGGCGTGACCATCATTTCGATCAAGGCGGATGAAATCCGGGAGATGATCTCTTACCGGCTCAACCAGGGCGTCACGGTCTACAAAGGAGAACGAGGTTTTGGGAAAACAGGGGAAAAACAGCCGTATGACATGAAGATCATCTACACGGTACTGACACGCCTTGAAATCAGCCGGCTCAAATCCGAAGTGCACCGGATCGATCCGAATGCCTTTATCGTCATGCACAGCGTGAAAGACACCGTCGGCGGGATGACAAAAAAAAGGAGACATGCGCATTGATCCCACCCGGATGAAGAGAAAGACAAAATGCATGGAGCGCCATAAACAGTTAACCGGAAAATTGTCATCTTTCAATTCAACGCCGCACCCTTGACCCATGCTTTATCTTCATCATCGCCATGCTTCCATAAAACCAATTTACCTGCATTCCATTTGATATCGAATCCCATATCCCACTCTCCGTAAAAAATGTCCACCACTTCCAATCAACACCTTATCCGTTCGCTGGGCCTGGGCTTCGCCATTTCCGTGGTCGTCGCCAATATCATCGGTTCCGGCGTTTACAAAAAAGTCGCCCCGATGGCCGAGGTGCTTCAGTCACCCGGTTGGGTATTGATCGCCTGGATCCTCGGGGGCATCATCACCATGTTTGGCGCCCTGAGCAACGCTGAAGTGGCCGGGCTGCTGGCGGATACCGGGGCAGAATATGCGTATTACAAAAAAATCTACAGCCGCTGGATGGCTTTCATGTTTGGCTGGTCCATGTTTATTGTCGTCCAGACTGCTTCCATCTCCTCGCTGGCGTATGTATTCGCGCAATCCTTCCATGCCATTCGCCCGCTGCCGCCTGTCCTGGAAGGATGGCAGGATGTTTCCCTGGGCGGCGTGTTCTTCCCGTTTAAAGACCTCTCCATCAAACTGGTGGCCATCCTCCTGATCGTTCTGCTCACCTTATTCAATACAAAAAGTATCAAGTCCGGCGCCCGGCTCAGTGACATCATCCTGTGGATGGTCTACCTGGGAATAGGCCTCATTGTCATCTTCGGGCTGACAAGCGGCAAAGCAGACCTCTCCAGGAGTTTTGATTTTTCAACACCTCCCGGCCATACCATTACCATCAGCGCGCTCTTCACTGCCATGCTTGCTTCCTTCTGGGCCTACCAGGGTTGGTCCACCCTCGGTTGCATCGGCGGGGAGGTCAAAGACCCGCATCGCAATATTCCGAGAGGCATCGCCATTGGGGTGAGTATCATCATCGTCATCTATGTGATGGTCAATATCACCTATCTCGCTTTATTGCCGGTGCCGGCCATGCAAGCCATCCATGCGGCCGGCAACCAAATCGCGGCCGTGGAAGCGGTCAGGACCTTTTGGGGAAACGGGGGCGGATTGTTTATCGGCGTGCTGATCCTCCTGACCACACTGGGTTGCACACATGCCACGATCTATGGCAATGCACGCACCTATTATGCCATGGCGCGGGAAGGATTGTTTTTTCCGAAAACGGACAGGCTGAATAAATCCCACGTACCGGCCAATGTCCTTTGGGTGCAATGCCTCTGGGGATGTTTGCTGGTTTTTTCCGGCACCTTTGATCAGTTGACGGACATGGTCGTGTTTGCGATCTTTTTCTATTATGGACTCACGACGCTCGGGGTCTTTATCCTCCGGAAAAAGATGCCGGATGCGCCCCGGCCTTACAAAGTATGGGGCTATCCCTGGATCCCGGCTTTCTTCATCCTCTTCTGCATCGCCCTCATCCTCAATACCCTCGTCACCCAACCCCGTGAAGCGTTATTCGGTTTAATCCTGATGCTGACCGGCGTGCCGATGTATTATTGGTTCAGCAAACGCAGCGCAGCTGCGTGATGCCGGGGTTACTCGCGTTTGCCGATCTGGAAGGAAACGAAACCATTGATAAACACGGGCGTGTTGTTTTCAATGATCATGATCGGCACCCGCTGGAAATACCCGTCCACCATCACCCCGACTTCAATCGCTTTGACAAACTGATCGAAGGCGCCCAGGCTGAAATGGGCCCCGACACGCGCATGCAAACCAGGGATGAAGGTGATCTCCTCGATCCCTTTGAAAAACGAGGCGGGTCCGATGATCTTGGTATCATCCAGGAAGAGTTCCTTGTTTTCCTCGGAATATCGCTCGGTTGACGGATAATCCACAAAGCCATTCTCCTTTAACCTCGAGAGGATGAGATAATAAGGCTTGAGCATCCCGACCGAGGCGCCGAATTCATAATCCAGGGCAACGGCGACCCCTTTCCGTTTGGCTTTGTCCGAGAAATAGATTTTTTCCCCGATTCCGCCCCGGATCACCAGGAGTTGGTTTTGTTTGCCGTAGGTAAAACTGCTGGAAGCCCTGGAAAAGGGATTGCCCGTATTGAACGTGATGGACTGCCTGAATTCCTTGGGATGCCGGATAAAGCCCAGGTCGAATTGATAATAGCGGGTCTTATAAAAGGTCTTGATCTCGCCGATGTGGACCCCGAGCGCCATTCCATTGGTATGCGGGCGGAAATCAATCGATCTTTCCTTGTTGTACAGGATGCCGACGGAGCTGTAATCCATCTGCTTGGGCTGGACGACCGTTTGCCCGGAAGCAAGCTGCCAGGCAAACAGGAAAACCACCCACGTGTAGCGTAAGGAATTCACTCTCGGAAGATAAGGGTTTTTTCAGCCGTGTGGCTTCATTTTTACCCTGTTTGTCGCTGCCCGGGTCAAAATCATTGGGGACTTGAAGGGCATTCCCTATCTTGGCCGGGTCTCAAATCTGTCTGCTGTGATCACCAACCTCTCTTCCTCCGTTTCCATAGCTCATGAGTATCTCCTGCAGATGCGGGACGAAGTGATGCAGCTCAATCCGGTTCTTTTTCGCCGCAACCTGAGCCGGTTTGCGCGGATCGTCGGATACGAAATCAGTAAGAAACTGCATTTTCAAACCGTCCAGGTAACCACCCCGCTTGGAGAGGCGTCTTGTCACACACTGCACGATACCGTCGTCCTGGCGACGATTATGCGTGCCGGGCTGCCCATGCATGAAGGTTTGCTGGATGTGTTCGACAAAGCGGAAAATGCCTTTATCTCCGCGTACCGGAAGCATCACAAGGATGGCACCTTCGAAGTCAGCCTGGAATATATCAGCAGTCCTGAATTGGACGGCAAAGTGCTGATCCTGAGCGACCCGATGCTGGCCACCGGTGCCAGTATCGTGAAAGCCCTGGAAGCTTTGATGGAATACGGCACGCCGCGGGAAATTCATGTGGTGGCCGTGGTGGCTTCGAGCGCGGGACTGGAATATGTGGATGTGAAATATCCGGAAGCCCATATCTGGATTGGCGCCGAAGACGAAGAATTGACCGCGAAATCTTATATCGTTCCCGGCCTGGGGGATGCGGGCGATCTCGCTTTCGGTCCCAAGTATTCCGATATCACGGAGTGATCCCCGCAGGATCACATCAGCTCCCTGGTGATTCCGGCCCCGAATAAAGCAAAATCATATTTCACGGGATCCAACGGATCAAATTCTCTCAATCGATTCGTCAGTTCTGCAGCCGCCTGCCAGTCATTGGCCGGTCTTTGCAGTAATCCGAGCTGCCTGGCGATTCGTCCGACATGCAGATCCAGCGGCATGATCAATTGGGCCGGGCTGATGGTATTCCACACACCGAAATCCACCCCCGCATTATCCCGGCGGACCATCCAGCGCAGGTACATGTTGAGCCTTTTGCAACTCGACTTGTTAGCCGGGGTCGGGATATGTTTCCGGGTTCGCTCCAGCACATACGGCTGATCAAATACCATGCGGTGAAATCCGGCTATGGCCTGGAAAGTATCCTCCGCCCCCGGTGCCAGATGCCGGGCGAATGCGTGTTCAAGGGAATCATGGCGCTGATAATACAGTTGCAGCACTTCGACCAGGTACAAGACATCATCGGGTTGCAACGTTCGGTGCGAAAAAGACAGGAATCGCTTCCGATCTGTTGGCTGGTGATGCAGCATAAAATCAAATGGCGCATTGTCCATCAGGTCCAACAGGTCATTGGCTTTGCGGATAATGGTTGGACGTTGACCCCAGGCCATGATGGCCACCAGGAAGCCCGCAATCTCGATGTCCTGCTTGATCGAAAAACGATGTGGCACGGAGATGGGGTCTGCCGGAATAAAGGAAGGATGATTGAAGCGTCTGACGCCCGCTTCGAGCCAGGCTTTCAGGGAATCGTTAATCGTGAGGCGTGAATTGTCAGTTGTGAGTTGTGAGTTATGAGTTGAGGATCATAAAGTTCGTAAAGGTTCGACTCCGCTCACCACAAGTTCGTAATTAATCATTCTCCCGCTTACCCTTCCAGCTTCTGGCGGATCTCATTGATCTCGTACACTTCGATATTATCGCCCACTTTGATGTCGTTGAAGTTTTTGATCGTAATACCGCACTCGAGGCCGGCCTTGACTTCTTTCACATCTTCTTTAAAACGCTTGAGGGTGGCGATCTCGCCGTGGACGTTTTCCTTGGTGGGATAGATTACAATACCGTCTCGAATGATCCGGATGTTGTTGCTCCGGCCGACCTTTCCTTCCAGGACCATACATCCGGCCACGGTGCCGACCTTACTGATCTTGAAGACTTCCCGCACATCGACCTGACCGAGTATTTTTTCCTCCTTGGTGGGTTCGAGCATCCCTTCGATGGCGGACTTGATCTCGTTGATCGCTTCATAGATGATGGAGTACATTTTGATTTCCACCCCTTCCTTTTCCGCCAGTTTCCGGGCAGCCAGCGATGGACGTACCTGGAAGCCAACGATAATCGCATCAGACGCGGAGGCCAGCAGGACATCCGATTCGACGATCTGGCCGACCGCCTGGTGGATGATATTGACCTGGATACTTTCGATGGACAATTTCTGCAGGGAATCTGCCATCGCCTCGATCGAACCATCCACGTCACCCTTGATGATAAGGTTGAGTTCCTTGAAGTTGCCAAGCGCGAGCCTTCTCCCGATTTCATCGAGCGAGATCCGTTTGCTGGCACGATTGGATTGTTCCCGGGTGATCTGGGCACGATAGGCGGCAACCGAACGGGCATCCTGCTCATTGTCAAATTCGCGGAATTTTTCGCCGGCCTGTGGAGCTCCATTCAGACCCAGCACCAGTACCGGGGCCGAAGGGCCTGCTTCCTTTTCTTTCTTCCCCCGTTCGTTAAACATGGCTTTTACTTTCCCGCTGTATTCGCCGGCTACAATGATGTCACCGATGCCAAGCGTTCCGTTCTGTACGAGCAGCTTGGTGACATAGCCACGGCCTTTGTCCAGTGATGCTTCAATCACCGTACCGACGGCCAATTTTTCAGGATTCGCTTTCAGATCCAGCAGGTCGGCTTCCAGCAAAATCTTTTCCAGCAAGTCGTCCACATGGAGCCCTGTCTTGGCGGAAATGTCAGAGGACTGGATTTTACCACCCCACTCTTCCACGAGCAGGTTCATCCGGGACAACTCTTCCTTGATGCGATTTGGATCCGCGCCGGGTTTATCCACTTTATTGATCGCAAAGACAATCGGTACCCCGGCTGCCTGCGCGTGGCTGATCGCTTCCCGTGTCTGGGGCATGACGGAGTCATCCGCAGCAATGATGATGACAGCGATGTCCGTGACTTTGGCCCCGCGCGCACGCATGGCAGTAAATGCTTCGTGGCCCGGGGTGTCCAGGAAGGTGATGGATCTGCCCGGTTTTACCTCCACTTCATAGGCTCCGATATGCTGGGTGATACCACCTGCTTCCCCGCTGACGACATTCGTATTGCGGATATAATCGAGCAGGGAGGTTTTACCGTGGTCGACGTGTCCCATGACCGTCACGATCGGGGGACGCGGCTTGAGATCTTCCGGATCGTCCTCTTCCTCCTCCTCAAACATCACGGTCTCCTCAGCGGAGATAAACTCGACTTCAAATCCAAATTCACCGGCCACCAATTCGATGATTTCGGCGTCCAGCCGCTGGTTGATCGACACGATGACCCCCAGGTTCATGCAGGTGGTGATCACGTCGGTGACCGGAATGTCCATGAGACTGGCCAATTCCGAAACCGAAACGAACTCGGTCAGTTGCAGTTTATTGTCTGTTGCTTCTGCCGACAACAATTCCTGCTTGTCGACTTTGTCCTTTCTGGATTCCCGGCGGATTTTCTGACGTTTGCTCTTACCGCCGGATAGACGGGCCATCGTCGCGCGGATCTGCTCGTCGATTTCTTTTTTAGATACTTCCCGAAGTTCGTCGCGTCCGGGTCTTCCCGGAAGCCGGCGGCCGGCCTCACCCGTACCGCCCCTGCGTTGCCCGGCTCCCCCCTGCTGGAAGGAATCGGAAGACAGGTTTTTCCTTTTGCGTTTTCGTTTCTGGGCTGTGCTGGTGTCCGAGGAAGCAAGTGGTTTTGACTCCTGGTCCTTCCTCGCCTTGGCGACAGGTTTTTCTTTCTCCTTTTCTACTTTCTTGGGCTTAGTCGTCTCGAATTTATTCGTGTCGATCTTACCCAGGATCTTCAGCCCCTGCAATTGAGGTGCTTCCGCCTTGACGACTTCATCCTCCTTTTCCCCGGGAGGAGCGACAACACCGGATTCTTCGCCAGCAACCGGGGGAACTTCCGTTTTGGCTGGTTCTTCCGGCTTTGGCTCCTTTGTTTTGGGCGTGAGATCGATTTTGCCGAGAACCTTGAGTTTGGGTTTCTCCTTCTCTTCGACCTCCGCCTTTTTCACGGTCTTTTCTGCCGGTTTGGTGGTGACGGTTTCCTTTTTGGGAGGTTCATGGACAGTGGGGGCGACGGTCTCAACCGCTTTGGCCGGACGAGCCCCGATGATCATGTTGTCCGCTTGTTCTTTGATGGCCATGTTGCTGCTGAATTCCTGCAGCAGCAGATGATGCATCTCATCTGTGATCATGGT